>CBCSTG010000014.1:0-70456 GCA_965143025.1 uncultured Bacteroidales bacterium | reverse complement strand
ATCGAGTCGGGCATACGCCCCGTCGTGCTCGAACGCGGCAAGGACGTCGACTCGCGACGCCGCGACATGGCACTCATCAGCCGCGAGCAGCGCGTCGACCCGGAGTCAAACTACTGTTTCGGCGAGGGCGGCGCCGGAGCCTACTCTGACGGCAAGCTCTATACGCGCAGCAAAAAGCGCGGTCCCGTAGACCGCGTGCTCGCGACATTTGTGCAGCACGGCGCCTCGCGTGACATCCTCGTCGACGCCCACCCGCACATCGGCACAGACCGCCTGCCCGGCGTCATCAAGGCCATGCGCGAGACCATCATCGCCTCGGGCGGCGAAGTGCGTTTCTCGACCCGCGTCGACTCCCTCATCATCGACGGCGAGCGTGTCACGGGCGTCGCAACCGCCTCGGGCGAACGCATCGACGGCCCCGTCATCCTCGCCACCGGCCATTCCGCCCGCGACGTCTACGAGATGCTCTCGCGCGACGGAGTCGATATGCAGCCCAAGGGCATCGCCGTCGGCGTGCGCTTGGAACACCCTCAGCGGCTGATTGACCGCATACAGTATCACTCGGCCGAAGGCCGCGGACGCTATCTACCCGCCGCCGAATACTCCATGCTCACACGCGTCGGCGACCGCGCAGTCTATTCATTCTGCATGTGCCCCGGCGGCTTTATCATCCCCGCCGCAACCGGTCCTGACCAGCTCGTGGTCAACGGCATGTCGCCCTCTAACCGCGGCACACAGTGGGCCAATTCGGGCATGGTCGTCGAAATACTCCCCGAAGACCTACCCGACTACGACAAATACGGCGCGCTCAAAATGCTGGCCTTTCAGCGCGACATCGAGCGCCGTTTCTACGAGGCCGCCGACCGCACGCAGCGCGCCCCGGCCCAGCGCATGACAGACTTCGTGGCCGCACGCGACTCTGACTCACTGCCGCGCTCGTCATACGCTCCCGGCGTCTTCCCGGCACGCATCGACCTCCTGCTGCCCGAGTTCGTCGCAACGCGTCTGCAGAAAGGCTTCGAGGAGTTCGGCCGCAAATCACGCGGCTTCCTAACCCCCGAGGCCATACTCGTCGGCGACGAGACACGCACATCTGCTCCCGTGCAGATCACCCGTGACCGCGAAACCCTGCGCCACATCCGCTTTGCCGGCCTCTACCCCTGCGGCGAAGGAGCAGGCTACGCCGGCGGCATTGTCTCCGCCGCCATCGACGGCATCCGCTGCGCCGACGCCCTCGCCGCAACCATCGACTGACACATTTCACATATTATGATACTCTTCCCTAACGCTAAAATCAATCTCGGACTCAATGTGGGGCGGCGACGTGAGGACAATTATCACGAGTTAGACATGGTCATGGCTCCTGTCGGCTGGTGTGACATACTCGAGCTCACCCCCTCACGCGACGGACAAAACCGCCTCGTCACGTCGGGACGCCCCGTCGACTGTCCGCCCGAAAAAAATCTCGTGTCGAAGGCGCGTGTCCTTCTGAACGAGGCCATCGGCGGCACACTTCCGGCGGTCGACATACGCCTCCACAAAATCATACCCGACGGCGCCGGTCTCGGGGGCGGCTCCTCTGACGCGGCATTCACCCTGCGCGGCCTCAACAGCCTCTTCAGCCTCGGCCTGAGCGACGAACGTTTGGCCGAGATTGCCCTCAATGTCGGCGCTGACTGTCCGTTTTTCATCTACAACCGCCCGATGGCTTGCCGCGGCATAGGCGAGATACTCTGTGATGTCACATTGACAGCAACCGACGGTCTCGGTGTCGTCATAGCCAAGCCCCTCAGGACATCTGTCTCTACAGCCGAGGCATACGGCGGCATCCTCCCCGACAAGGCTGACGAAAGCCCGGCAGACATAATTGCCGGCGACATATCCGGATGGAGCGGCAGACTTGTCAATGACTTCGAGCGCACAATCTTTGTCGCTCATCCCGAAATAGGCCGTCTGAAAGAGTTCTTCGCGCGAAACGGCGCACTATACACCTCGATGAGCGGCAGCGGTGCAGCCGTCTATGCAATCTGTCAGACGCGCGCCGAGGCTGACAGATTAGCCGACCGTCTCGCCACAGGTGACTATTTTGACGTATGGTCCGGCGATTTTCCCTATCTGCCGACAACATAGCCTTTTGAACGATATGCATGTGAGTTTGTTATCATTTTAAAGCACGTAAAAGTCGCTGTCGGCGACTTTGGCAAAGTTTTTGCTTTAGGATGTATGACTGACAAGCTAACAATAATATAATATATAAAGCTATGAGCAAAGATAGCAAACACAACAACAAATCACAGAATAAGCCGGAGCCCGAAGAGGCCCACGAAATCGCCGACGTGCTTGACGAAGTCGTCGACGGAGCCGAAACCGAGCCCAACGAAGTCGAAACCCTTACAGAACAGTTAGAAGCCACTCAGGCCGCGCTTGATAAAGAAAAGAAAGAATATCTCTTCCTGATGGCCGAGTTTGACAATTACCGCAAACGCGTCACCAAAGAGAAAGCCGATATAATCCGCAACGCCTCCGAGCGCGCGCTCGAGGGACTGTTGCCCATCGTCGATGACTTTGAGCGCGGCCTTGAAGCCACAAAGTCTGCCGAAAATGCCGGAGCAGTCCGCGAAGGCATGGAACTTATCTATGCAAAACTTGTCAAATATCTCGAGGCTAACGGCGTCAAAGCCATGGAGTCGACCGGCAAAGACTTTGACCCCGAACTTCATGAGGCCATCGCCACCATCCCCGCTCCCGCCCCTGAGCAGAAAGGCAAGGTTATCGACACCACGCAAAAAGGCTACATGATTAACGACAAGGTGTTGCGTCACGCAAAGGTAGCCGTCGGCGAATAAAATGTAGGGACGTGCCTTGGGCACGTATAATACGCAAATCGCGTCACATGACGCGCATAAACCCTGATCAAACGACAGACAATGGATAACAAACGAGATTATTACGAAGTGCTCGGTGTGGCAAAAACGGCCTCTGATGACGAAATCAAGAAGGCCTACCGCACAATGGCACGAAAATATCACCCCGACGTCAACCCGGGCGACAAAGCTGCCGAAGAAAAGTTCAAAGAAGCAGCCGAGGCATACGAGGTGCTCAGCAATCCCGAGAAACGCCAGAAATACGACCAGTTCGGCCACAGCATGGGCCCGCAGGGATTCCCCGGCGGCGGTGCAGGCGGTGGTTTCTACCAGTCAAACATGTCGATGGACGACATCTTCTCGATGTTCGGCGACATATTCGGCGACGTAGGCGGAGGCGGCCGCTACAGCGGTTTTGGCTCGGCTACAGGCAGCCGTCAGCGTCGTCGTCAGCGTCGCGGCACCAACCTGCGCATCCACGTCAAGCTGACCCTCGAGGAAATCGCCAACGGCGTCACAAAGACCCTCAAGATACCCACATTCCTCAAATGTGACCACTGCAACGGAACAGGCGCCAAAGACGGCACGGCCTTCACCACCTGTCCGCGCTGCCACGGCTCAGGCACGATAACAGAGGTACAGCACACAATTTTCGGTGCCACACAGGCTAATGTTGTCTGCCCTCAATGTGACGGCTCAGGCAAAATCATCTCTGAGAAATGCTCATTCTGCAACGGCACGGGCGTCGAAAAACGCGACCAGCAGGTCACATTCACCATCCCCGCCGGCGTAGCCGAAGGAAACGTCCTGACCCTCAAAGGCCACGGCAACGCGCCTGAACACGGCGGTGTAAACGGCGATTTGCTCGTCGTCATCGACGAAATCAAACATCCCGAACTCATACGCGACGGTGCCGACGTCATCTACAACCTGATGCTTGACATCCCCACGGCCACACTCGGCGGATCTGTGGAGGTGCCTACAATATCAGGACGCGCACGTCTCAAAATCGCCCCCGGAACGCAGCCCGGCAAGATACTCCGTCTGCGAGGCAAGGGCCTGCCCTCGGCCGAGACCGGTCAGCGCGGAGACGAGCTTATAAATGTGATGGTCTACGTGCCCGAGCATCTAAGCGACGACGAGCGCCGCGCCATCGAGAGTCTGCAGGGCTCACCCAACATACGTCCTACCGAATCGGAGAAACAGCGCTTGTTCTCAAAATTCAAACATATATTCGAATAAACCCGTAATTTTAACTCGGATACACACATAATCCGCACACCCTTTTGCTAACCGGTGTGCGGATTTTTTATCCGAGTCCCACGCCGGCGTTTTGTGCAAATAAACACAATTCATCTGAATAATTGTTAAACAGTACAGTTCACCCTACAAAAAGTGCTGCGAAAAATTGTATTTGTCACCACAAGATAATAACTTTGCAAACGCAATTCTATCGGAAAAAGTAACACATGTCTTTCAGAAACCTGATCTATTCTATATTATGTCTTGCCGCAACAAACTTACCGTTTGCGGCACATGCAGGTACATCCGGGCCAAACGCGCCTGATAGTACTCAGAACAAGACTATTGACAAATCTCAACAATACTTTGACAAACTTAGCAGCAGCCTCGAAGTCACTCCGACACTGCGTGCTCTGTCTGACACCATAACCACACTTGTCGACAACGGCAAACTGCGCCACGTCGAGATTGTCGGCTCATCATCTCCTGACGGCTCAGAGCAACTTAACGAGCGCCTTGCTATGGCTCGCGCCCGTGCTGTCGCATCATATCTGCGCCGCAACTCCAAGCTTCCTGACGAGCTGACCTCTGTCACATCCGTAGGCGAAAACTGGCCTCTCTTCAGACAACTTATGCTGACAGGCTCATACCCCTACTCTAAAGAAGTAATCGAGATACTTGACCGCGGTCTTGACAACACACGCACCGAATCACTTCTGCGATACAGCAATAACGGACGCATCTGGCGCTCACTCACCGAAGAAGTCTTCCCTCTGTTGCGCACTTCCTTAGTAACGGTCACATCTGACAGTTCAAAATTTACAGTCGACACGATGGGCAAACTCCCTGTTGAGCCTGCTGTCGTCGAGCACCCCGTCGCCGAGACTATTGTTGAGGAGCCCGTCGCCGACGAAGCAACAGAAGTCATCGTAGCTGTCGAAGAAGAGCCTTGGTCACGCAAAATCTGGGTCAAGACAAATTCCGTCGGATGGGGTCTGGCCATGATTAATGCCGCCGCAGAGCTTGATCTCGCACCCAACTGGTCAGTGACTCTGCCGGTCTACTATTCCGGATTCAACTATTTCAGTTGTACCCGCAAATTCCGCACGATTACCGTTTTGCCTGAAGCACGCTACTGGTTGCGTCCCGACAATAACGGATTCTTTATAGGCGCACACTTCGGTTTCTCGTTCTATAACTACGCCAACAACGGAGACTACCGTTATCAGGACCACGGAGCGCGCCGTCCGGCCTACGGTGGTGGCTTATCTGCCGGCTACCGCTTCAACTTCACTCGCAATCCACGCTGGAAAATGGAAATATCATTAGGCGCCGGTGTCTACGGCCTCTATTACGACCGCTTCCGCAACGTGCATGACACCGATTACGGCCTGCTTGTAGACACACGCCACCGCACATTATTCTGTCTCGATACAGCCTCTCTGTCATTCTGCTATTCCTTTGACCTCTCTAAGAAGAAAGGAGGCAACAAATGATTAAGATGATTCGCCGCGCTGTCATAGCATCTGTTTTAGCAGCAGCATCAATGATGCCGGTCTCGTGTGTCCACCAGTGGCCCGAAGAGCCCGAGATGCGCGATGCCATCCTGACAGTCACCCACCTGCAGCTTGACTGGGACTACTATCATTTCGTGACAAACTACCGTTCGCGTTATGACAGCGGACGCCCCTTGCAGATACGTTATATCTTCCGCATTTTCCCCGAGGGCGAACAGTCTATATGCGTCTCACAGACGACCTTATACTCTGACGACCTCTCCCGCACAGACTTTACGGCACAGATAACAGTGCCTGTCGGCCGCTATGAGCTCAGAGTGTGGAGCGACCTCGTCGACAGAGACACCAAAGAGCCGTTATACTACGACGCGACTGATTTCAAAAACATAACTTACGCCACGCCCTATCGCGGCGGAACAGCCGAGAAAGACGCCTTCCGAGGTGTCATGACAGTCGATGTGCCTTCTACTACAAAAGAGAATGTTCACATCACCGGCACCATACAACTCGAGCGTCCCCTGACCGCATTTGCGTTCGTGTCTACAGACCTTGACGAATTTGTACGCTCTGAAATCGCACGTCGCGGTGTCGACTCTCAGCAGCCCGGCGAAGGAGAGGCCACAGATACACCCGCCGCACCGCTTCCCGACTTTTCCGGTTATAAAGTCACGGTTTCCTATCCCGGCTTCCTCCCTTGGATATATCATCACTTCAACGACAAGCCCGTCGACTCAAATACCGGTGTAAAATTTGATACCGATATCAGTATCATCAATGACCGCGAAGCTCTTGTCGGTTTTGACTCGTTCTTTATCAACGGCACAGAGTCAGGTGTGCGTGCAGCCCTCGATTTCTATGATCCCACAGGCAAACACATCGCGTCAGTGCCCGGCGTCGATATACCTGTCAAACGCGGACGATGCACCATTGTGCGCGGTGAGTTCCTAACATCTAAGGCATCAGGCTCAACCGGTATTAACCCCGATTTCGACGGCGAATTCAACATTCCTTGGAACTGATAAATCTTAACCGGCAAAATCAGACCGACTCTTAAGATAAAGCATTTAACTGACTTAACAGCACTACATTATAACCTAATGCTATTCAAAGATTGTAAAGTGTCAGCTAACAATCTAACAATCAAACTTTTACCCCCCCCATCCGCATTGCAGGCTTAACGCCTCATACACGGATATATACCCTATTACCATTCACTCCGGCAGGCCCGATGGCCTCTGTCGGAGCGAATCGTCATATACCTGCTCTAACGATTAACTGACAAACACTAAAATCAATATCTAAATTTATCACATGAAAAAGTTTTATTATCTCGCAATTGCGGCTTCACTCGGCCTCGGCTTCACAGCCTGCTCGAGCGAAGAGCCCCTCGAGGGCGCTAAAGGCGACGGCATGGTGACTATCACCGCACAGCTCCCCGCCGAACTCGCCTCGCGAACATTTGCACAGGGCGAAAAAGCCACGACCCTCACCTATGCGGTCTATGAATCAGGCGTAAAAACACCTATTATCACTTCAGAAGACGAGGTAAAATTCAACGCTGACCTCACCGCTACAGTCAACCTCCAGCTCGTCAATGGCAAGACCTACGACATTCTTTTCTGGGCCGACGCATACACCGCCGCAACAGACGCAGCTACGACGCCTTATAAATTTGATGCCGCCAAGCAGACCGTCACCGTCGACTACACCCGCATGGCTTCAAACGAGGACAAAGGAGATGCATTCTTCTTCGCCGAGAAGGGCCTCGAGGTCAAAGGCGCTATAAACAAGACGATTTATCTGACCCGTCCGTTCGCACAGATCAACTTCGGTACTGACGACTTAGACGCAGCCGCTGTCAAAAACGCCTTCGGTATCAGCGAAACCGCCGAATTCGGCACTCTTATGAGTAAAGTCGACTTTACAAAGGCACTTCCTGACTGTCTGAATCTTTTCGACGGCTCTGTCACAACTGTCTCCACTACAAATACAGGCTTTGACGCTGTCGCTCCTACTAAAGAAGACACTTTCCCCTACTCTGACGACTACGGATACCTCTCGATGAGCTACGTGCTCTGCGGCGCAGACCGTGACATCATTGACATCAACTATAAGGTGCTCAACAATGACGCCGAGTACAACACACTCACCATTGCCTCTGTCCCCGTGCAGCGCAACTACCGCACAAACATCTACGGCTCACTCCTCACATCTAAAGTCAACTACACCGTCGAGATCAAACCTGGCTTCACTGACGAAATCAATAAAGAATATGTCTCTGTAAGCACATCCGATGACCTTGCCAAAGCTGTAACCGAAGGCGGTAACATCGCACTCGCTCAAGACCTCACAATCGGGTCTATGCAACTGACTGCCCAAAAGCCTGCGGTCATCAATCTCAATGGCCACAATCTGACACTTAGCAAAACTACATCTCTCGCAAATGGTCAGGAACTAACACTTAAAGGCACCGGTACTGAAACTGTCAAAATCTCAAACGGCACATCACTCAACCTGCAGGGCAAAGGCAAAATCGCAATTGAAGATGTTGTGTTAACCGACAACAAAATGACAGGGGGCGCAATGATTATGATTACCGGCGACGAGAACACTGTCTCAGCTAAAAACACTACAATAAACGTTAGTGACGGTAGAGTATATGCTATCTCGACAAATGCCGCCGCTACAGACAAAAACAGTGTCATAACACTTGAAAACGTCAGTGTAAAAACATTGACAACCAATGCTTGCCCTGTCCTTTTCAACGTGCCTAACAAGATTGTGGCAAAAGACTGCTACTTCGAAGGCTGCAATCAGGCTATCATTCTTCGTGGCGGTGACTATGAATTTACAAACTGCGAATTCCACATGACACTTGGATTAGATAAAGACGGCAATACGGTCACCACAAAACAGGATATAAAGGGTACATTCCGCAATTACTTGAGAAATGCATGGCAGACCGGAAATGGAGTCCCCCTTGCAGCTATGACAATCGGTAATAAAGGCAACAGCTATCAGTATCCGACCTCAGTCAAACTTACAAACTGCAAGGTCACACTTCCTGAGGTTGCCAAGATGGATCTCACAACCGAGGATGTCGAAGCAGCTCGCCTTTCTTCACTCCCTGCTGTATATGTTCATGCAAATCAGGGCGAAGGTCTCGGCGTGACATTCACCTACGACGCTGCCACAACATTTGACGGCGAACTCGAGTACGCCTCGACAAATATTACCGTTAACGGCAACGCCATCACAACCACTCCGACTTACGAAAATACCCCCACAAAATAATCTCCGCAATTATCCCCCACAAAAAAAAACTGCAGCCTGCCCGGGTTGCAGTTTTTTTTATGATGGGTCGATTCAAAAATGTACGGACGTGCCTTTTTCACGTATTGTTTGGCCACGATGATTTGCATATTATACACGCCGCTCCCGCATGGATGGTCGATTTTCAATCGCCCATTTTTATTCACCTGATTATAAGCATATTGTAGGGACGTGCCTTTGGCACGTATAACTTGGCCGCCAACACTTTATACGCATATTATACTTGGCCACAGCTTCGCATGACTTATCCCGGAGGGATTATATGCGTTCGCAGGCCGCTTTCAATCCCAAATTAAGCGCGTATGCGCGTATTTGGGGTATCTGAACCTCTCATCAAAATTTTCTCGGAGAGAATAAACATCTCTTCCCCTACATTTCGAGGCTTTTCAGCGCCTGATAAAGCCGGTGGAGCGGCAGGCCCATGACGTTGTAATAGTCGCCGCGGATTGACTCGATGCCGACATAGCCTATCCACTCCTGTATGCCGTAAGCGCCTGCCTTGTCATAAGGACGATAGCGGTCGACATAATGCTCTATATCAGCGGGGTTAAGCTGACTGAATACAACTTCAGTACTCTCCGCGAAAGTCAGCGACTTGTCGCCGCAACGCAAAGTGACGCCTGTCACCACATGATGCGAGCGTCCCGAGAGCAACGTCAGCATCGCTATGGCCTCGTCGCGGTCTGCCGGCTTACCAAGTATGCGGCCGTCGCAGATGACTACCGTATCAGCCGTGACAAGTATAGTATCAGACTCAGCGAGGTCTTTGTATGCCTCAGACTTCAATGCTGAGAGATAAGGCGCTACCTCGTCTGGAGTGAGAGTAGCAGGATATGATTCGTCTACCTCACGCGACGGCGCAATGGTGACATCATCGCTCAGAGCGGCGAGCAGTTCGCGGCGTCGCGGCGAATTGGATGCAAGCAAAATTTTCATAAAACTGTAATTACCAGCCGAAAGCATCGGCTCGATTCATCCACAGACCCTGTGCCCGCATGACTTCCTCCAATAGTTCACGGGCCACACCATAACCTCCGTCGGCCTGAGTGACATATCGGGCAATCTGACGCAACTCCGTCGCACCGTCGCGCGGCACGACCGAAAGTCCGACAGCGTCAAGGCACTGCAAATCAGGAATATCATCCCCGACGAAGGCCACACGATCAGGAGTCAGTGCATTGTCGTCCAACCATTTAAGCAGTACGGGCAGTTTGTCCGACACTTTCAGAAAAATATCTTTAATACCGAGCGCACCAAATCTGCGCAGAAGTGCCGGCGAATCAGCGCCTGAGATAATGGCGATTTTAAGACCTTTTTTCACTGCAAGTTGCAGAGCATAACCGTCCTTGATATTAACCATGCGTTGCGGCACACCGTCGGCGCTCATCGGAATGGTTGATGGTGAAAGCACTCCGTCTACATCGAAGACGATGCCGTCGATAAGTTTCAGGTCATAATCTATTTTACTCATAGCAGTTTATTTTTGCCCGATATTGTGCCGGCGCATGATTGCATCGGTAATCTCACGGTAGATACGGGCGGTTTCAGTATCAAGGCGGCTGATATGTGACTCGATGACCGCTCTGTCGCCACGCATGGCGGGCCCGGTCTGGGCGGCCTCCGGGCCGATGGTCATAGCTTTCTGCAACGTCTGTTCGATAAGCGGGCGGACCACGTCAAGGTCGTAGCCGTCTGTCTCAAGCACACGCGCCGTGCAGTCCCACAGATAATTGGCAAAGTTGCATGACAAAACGCCTGCTATGTGGAGTGTTTTGCGTTTGTCAGAGTCGGCATGATATACCTTGGGCGAAAGCATGGCCGCAAAACGGTCTATTTCAGCGTATGTCTCGGCATCAGATGCTTCAGTAAAAAACGGTATATCATCGAGACACAGTTCGGCCGTGCGCGTAAAGGTCTGCAACGGATACAGCACCGCATAACGCTCTGACGCCGTGCTAAGCGCCTCCATCGGCACAGACCCCGATGTATGGGCGACAAGACCCTTTACGCGCGGCATTGCTGCGGCAATAGGCCTCACAGCAACATCAGAGCTCGAAATCAGATAGAAGTCGGCGTCGGCAGGGATGTCGACGACATTGTCAACGGCCTCGCACCCTTCAAACTCATCGGCAAGACGCTCGGCGTGTGCCTGAGTGCGACTGCAGATAGCCTCAATGCGACAGCCGCCGCGCGCTAATCCGCGCGACAGATGCGTCGCCACATTTCCCGCGCCGATAATAACTACACGAGGCTTATAATTTAGATTGTCAGTATCTTCGCTCACCACTTGCCTATGTGAACTTTCTCCCAAAGCAGTTTGTCGGGGTCAACCGGGCGGCGGGTCTCGTCTATATGTCCGAATGTGACAATACATTCGACCGAAATATCGTCGGGGATGCCAAGTAACTCGCGGATAACGGTCTCAGAATCCTCACCGTCGGCAGCAAAGCGGTTGCGCACCTGTATCCAGCACGAGCCGAGTCCGAGATCGGCCGCCTGAAGATGCATCAGTAAGGCCGCACAGGTGGCGTCTTCGACATAGACATCGCTCTTTGTCGAGTCAACTGCAACGACCACTGCAAAAGCGGCGGTCGAGATAGGCTTGGTGCCGAACTGTTTGCACTCGGACATACGGGCGAGCATTTCTTTATCCTCGACAACGACAAACTGCCAAGGACGGCCTGATTTTGACGATGGGGCAAGCAGAGCAGCCTCAAGGATTGTACGCACATCAGCGGCATCGACCGGCTCGTCTTTGTAGCGGCGGATGCTGTGGCGCGTCAGCAGAAGATTGTGGAGATTTTCCATAAAGCTATCGTGTTATCGGCGGCATACCCACGCACCGGGATAGCGGTCGGCCAATCCGTCGGCCGCTTCTGCCGTCATGCGCGATGTAAGGCCTGTAGCGGCATAAACGCGATAGCGACCGTCTTTGGCAAGTATGCCTAATTTTTGGTCAGAATGTTGAGAGAGGTATTTTTGTGCCTCGGACTCTGTGGCGAGCGAGGCTATTACGAGACAATACGGATCATCGTCGACAAAACGTGGCGCAGACGATGAGCCTTTGACATTCGAGGCTATTTCAGCGTCGCGGCGTGCGGCGACAGAGCGAACATATGCGTTATGAGCGGCTGTGTCTGCAATAGTTACAGCATCGTTGCGGCGATCGATAACCAGCACGAGCGCCTGTGAGGCAGCGTCACCCGGCATCTGTATAAGATTTGTTTTACGGCTGTCAACGACATTCGCCGGAGTTTTCAGCTCAAAGTTCTCGACGCCGAAAGATGCATACTGGGCATTGTCTACATCAATAGGTGTCGTCAGCACAAAACTCAGCGCAAGAATCAGAGCCAGCGACGCAGCTACACGTGTGGCTCGGATGGCAAAACGGCCAAAACGGCCGTGTTCTGCACCGGTCTGAGACCGTAAAGCCTCGGCGGCGCGCATGCCTGCGACAACCGAAACCGGTCGCAGACTCAGCGACGGCAGCCACATGGTCTGAGGACTGATGAAACAGCCCGACGGCTCGAAATACATCAGCCCTTCGGCATCGAGCCTGAGTTCGCCGACAGCGCCCACGGTGAGCGAACGTGTCTCCTCGAGGCGTCGGTGCATAATCTCGACATCTCCGGTCACTGTCTTGAGCGCGGCGTCATAGCCGAGCTGCATGGCGCGTGCTACAGAGTTGACAAGCAGGCCGTCGTTGCGGTCGAGCGTGGGATTGAAAGTGAACGTACGCGACGGCGGCAACATGGTCTGACCGTCGTCTGACAGACGCGCGCCGACCTGATGCGCTATAAACGCTCCAAATCCCGGCACGATAACGCAGTCATGCTCGACAAGGAGGTATTCGATATGTCGTATTACGTTGTTCACGTTACAAATTTATCGTCTTTTTTTCAGATAACAAAACATTTTTCTGCGTCTTTTAGCTTATCTGCGCCTTGCCGACATAAAATCTATGTCTAACTTTGTCAGGTCCAACATCACAAAAACTTATCAACATATTATCAACACAATGCGCCTGTCATCAGCATTCATCACTGCCTCACTCTTATTATTACTGTTCGCCACCGCTCCCGTCGCCTCTGCCGACGACAAGGATTATGACGAGAATCCATATTTTCTGCTGATGGGCGAGGCTGACAAGGCCATTGCCGACGGCAAATACGAGGACGCAGCCGACCGTCTCAACGAGGCAATGAGCATCGACCCTAAAAATCCGGGCAACCTCATTCTGCGCTCAAACCTCGCCATGGTCTACTCTTATTTAGACCGTGACTCGACGGCCATCGCCACCTTGGACTCGCTTATTGCCGAGGCCCCGTCGATGAGCGTGGCCATCGCCAACCGCGGACGTCTCTATCTCAAGACCGGCCAAAACCGTCGCGCCTACGACGACTTCGAGCGCGTCATCAGTCTCGACTCGCTCAACCGCGACGCACGCTATTTTCACGGAATGATGGCGCTATACGGCGGCCATCAGGACACGGCCGAAGCCGACTTCGCCGTGCTCAGCTCGGTCGACGCCGCCAGTTATCAGACAGCTGTGGCGTTAAGCACGCTATACTCGCTGACAGGCCGCGACCGAGAGGCTGTGCCTTATTTCGAGAAACTTATAAAACTTGAGCCCACGCCCGAGTTCTATGCCGGTCTGGCCGGCTGCCTACTGTCGTTGGGAGAGCTGTCGCGCGCATCGGAGACCATCGACGCCGGGCTCAAGCGCTACAGCCATGACCCCGAACTATATTATTATCGCGCTTGGCTCAACCGCGACCGCTTTCGCTTGGACGAAGCCCACAGCGACGCGCACCGCGCCATCGAGCTCGGCGCATCGGCTGACCGCGTCAACGCCTTGTTCGAAAAGCACTAACGGATATTACGTCGGTTGAGCTCGGCCTGATAGCGCCGTGCATTGCCCTGATGTGTCGCAAAATCACGGGCAAAATTGTGATAGCCCGAGAAATCCTCGCGCGCGCACATATATAAGTAGTCATGTGCCGGCGCGTTTAAGACGGCTTCTAATGTCGCGCGTTCGGGCATACGTATCGGCCCCGGCGGCAGACCTGTATTCTTATATGTATTGTAAGGCGAATCCACTTTCAGGTGATTGCCGCGGATGCGACGCAGCGAGAAGTCGCCTACGGCAAACTTGACCGTCGGGTCGGCCTGCAGGGCCATGCCTCGCTTGAGGCGGTTGAGATACAGACGCGCCACCTTAGGGCGCTCGTCGCTCTTTGCGGTCTCCTCCTCCACTATCGACGCCACTGTGGCCACCTCGACCGGACTGAGTCCCATTGCACGTGCCTCGGCCCGGCGTTCGTCGGTCCAGAAATTGTCACGGACATCCGACAGACGCTCGACAACCACTGCCGCCGGCGAAGTCCAGTAAAATTCATATGTATCGGGTACGAAAGCTGCAATATAGCCTTCTTTAGTGAAATTCTTGGCGGCAAGTACAGTGTCGCATGCCGCAAGAAAATCGGCCTTATCAAACTCCATGCGCCCCGCGACTCGCTCAGCAAGCTGCTGTAACGTACGTATATTATTAAAAGTCACCTTGACAGGTGTCTGGCGCCCCTCCTTGATGCGCTTGGCGACCGATATGGCACTCTGCCCCGGCTCGACCACATAAGAGCCGTGCGAGCGCGATGTCTCTCCTCCAAGCAAATCCCACAGCGTCGCCACACGACCGCCGCAGCTTTCGCCCAAGGCGCGTTTCAGCTCCGCTGCGACAGAGTCAGCCGTCGCATCAGCGCCGATATAGACGCGCGCGGCCGTTTTGCCGTCATACGACACAAATGCAGCCTTATAGGCCACAAATGCAGCTACAACGCACGCTGTAGCGACAATCGCCGCCGCTAAAAATATCTTTTTACGAATACTCTTTGTCATAATTTCAAATTACCCTGCAAAAATACGCAATTAATCGGATACGGCGGCTAAAATAGCTATAATAGCTAATTATCCAAATTTTCTTTATCTTTGCAATATTATAATTGCAAACCATGAATCTGAAATTGATTATATCCGCTGTGGCGGTTGCGGCATGCGCTGTGACAGCCGACGCATGCACATCAATGATAGTAAGCGCCGCCCGTTCGGCCACGGGACGTCCCCTGCTGTGGAAACACCGTGACACAAGTCAGGAAAGCAACTTCGTCGAGCGCCGCGAAGCCGCAAACGGTCGCCACGCCTACACTGCTCTATACAACGCCGGAGACTCGACACTGAGCGAGGCATGGATGGGCGTCAACGACGCCGACTTCGCCATCATGAACACCGCATCCTATAATCTCGCGCCCGACACCGCCCGCTACAAAGACCGTGAGGGCGCCGTGATGGCCGAGGCTCTCGCCGTGTGCGAAACTGTCGACGACTTCGAGCGGCTCTTGGAGCGTCTGCCCAAGCCGATGGGCGTACAGGCCAACTTCGGCGTCATCGACGCCAACGGCGACGGTGCATATTTCGAGACAGACGACTATACTTTCAAGCGCTATGACCTGAAAGATGCCGAAAACGGTGTGCTGATACGTACAAACTACTCTGTGTCAGGCAACGATACAGACGGATACGGCTACATACGCTACGAAAACGCCCGCCGGCAACTTGCCCCGGCCATCGCCAATCACTCCGTCTCGCCCGAACTGCTGACCGAGGGCATCAGCCGCTCGTTCTACCACTCGCTGCTCGACCGCGACATGGCAGCTGACGACGCAGGCCGATGGATCATCGACCAAGACTATATACCCCGCCGCTCGTCGACAGCCTCTGTCGTTATAGAGGGCGTCACTCCCGGCTCCACCGGCGAGAAATCAGTCATGTGGACCGCGCTCGGCTATCCTCCCTGCGCCGCAGTAGAGGCCGCAACTGTCGATTTCGTTCCCGATGACATGCGCCCCACACTGCCCGGCTGGAAATCTGTCAGCGCCGAGCGCACCATAGAGATGAAACACCGCGCCTTCCCCATCACGCGCGGCAGCGGCCCCCACTATATCGACATGGATTATCTCCGACCCGTCATCGCAGCACGTCGCGCTGAAAGCATGGCTGCATACAAGGCTTTTAGAGAAAAACAACAGAAATGAACGAAGAAAAATATATCTACGAACTCGAAATCAAAGTGCGCGACTATGAGGTCGACGCCGAGGGCATAGTCAACAATGCCGTCTATCTGCACTATCTCGAGCACACTCGCCACGAGTTCTGCGAGATGGCCGGTCTGTCGTTCCGCGATATGCGCGCCGAGGGCATCGACCCGGTGCTGTCACGTATCGAAGTTGACTACAAGACTCCGCTCGGTCTCGGCGACACGATGATAAGCAAGCTCAATATCAGCCGCCGCGGGCCTCAGTTCATCTTCCGTCAGGATATATTCAAGCCCGACGGCACCCCGGTCGTCCGCGCCAAAGTCAGCATAGCCTGTCTCGAGCACGGCCGCCTTGGTCGTGGCGAACGGCTCGCCGAAGCCTTCAAAGACTATCTCGACTAAAACTGCTTCTAGAACCATGACCTCAGCTGACCACTCGCTTAAAACACGCATCGCCCTGTCGATGCTCAAGGGCATCAATCTTTCGACAGCCGGACGGCTGCTCGGGCTGATTGACACTCCCGAACGCTTTTTTGAGCTGAGCGAGTCTCAACTGAGAATGTTGACGGGCCTTGACAGCAAAGCTACTGACAACACACAACGCGCCCGGCTTTTGCAGCTCGCCGACAAAGAGTCAGACTTTGTCAGGACCAAGGGTATCACGACCATGTTCTGTGGCGACAGCAACTATCCGGCCCGTCTGAGCGACTGTGATGATGCGCCTGCCATGCTCTATGCCTGCGGCGACCGCGAGGCGCTTGACCGTCCGCAGAGCATCGCCGTCGTCGGCACACGCCATGCCACACCCTACGGTCTCGATTTTACATCCCGATTAGTCGCCGACCTCGCCGAAGCCCTCGACCGGCCGCTGATTGTCAGCGGTCTGGCCTATGGCATCGACATAGCCGCACACCGCGCCGCCCTCGCTGCCGGCACTCCGACCGTCGCCGTCGTGGCTCACGGTCTTAACACCATCTACCCGGCCGAGCACCGTCAGACTGCCGCCAAGATTGTATCGTCGGGAGGAGCCTTGGTCACCGAGTACACCTCATCGTCTCCAATACACCGCAGTAACTTTCTTGCCCGCAACCGCATAGTCGCCGCCTTGGCCGACGTGACAGTCGTGGTTGAGAGCGATGTGCGCGGAGGCGCCATGTCGACGGCCCGAATAGCCTCGGCCTATAACCGCGAGGTGATGGCGCTCCCCGGCCGCACCATCGACACCTACAGCCGCGGATGCAACGAACTGATTGCAAAAGAGACCGCCCGAATTATACGCTCCGCCGACGACCTCATCAATCTTATGGGCTGGATGCCTCGCAAGAGGAGCAATCCACAGAAGGAGATAGTCTTCGAACTGACCGACGAACAGAGCCGCATCATCGACTTCATCACATCACATCCCGAGGCCACAGTCAACGACATGTGCGCTGCTCTGCACACCCCCTATAGTGTCCTGAGCGCCATGCTTTTCGAAATGGAGATGTCAAATCTGATAATGACACTCCCCGGAGGACATTTTGCAGCCATAGCACGTTAACAATAAATCCGTTTCATACGTTATTAAATAATTACATAACTATCACCGTAACAAACTTAAACATATAACCATGAGCCGAAAATTCATACCCGAATCCGAGCTGATTATCAATTCAGACGGTTCAGTTTTCCATCTTCACCTGCGTCCCGACCAGCTCACCGACCGCGTGATACTCGTCGGCGACCCGGCCCGTGTCAACATGGTGGCCGAGTTCTTTGACACAAAGACATTTGAGGTCTCGTCACGCGAATTCCACACAATCGGCGGCACTTATAAAGGCAAGCCCATCATGTGTCTGAGCCATGGCATCGGCCCCGACAACATAGACATAGTCATCAACGAGCTCGACGCTTTGGCCAATATCGATTTTAACACCCGCGAGGTCAAAGATAACAAACGTGTGCTGACCCTCGTGCGCATCGGCACATCGGGTGCCCTGCAGCCTGAGCTTTCGCTGGGCACGCCGGTAATCGCCGAGAAATCAATCGGTTTTGACGGCGTTCTCAACTATTACGCAGGCCGCAACGAGGTTGCCGACCTCGACTTCGAGCATGCTCTCTGCCGTCACACCGACTGGAATCCGCTTTGGGCCAAGCCATACGTCGTCGACGCCGACCCCGAGTTGGTTGCACGCATAGGCGGTGACGACATGGTCAGAGGCAACACCATCTCGGCTGTCGGTTTCTACGGTCCTCAGGGCCGCGAGCTCCGTCTGCCGCTCGCCAATCCTGACCTCAACGGCCGTCTCGAGTCGTTTGAGCACAAAGGACGCCGCATAACAAACTATGAGATGGAGAGCGCGCCCCTGCAGGGACTCGGCAAACTCATGGGCCACAAAGCAATGACTGTCTGCTCGATTATCGCCAACCGTTTCAACACCGAGGCCAATCCCAACTACAAATCGGGTGTGCGCGACCTCGTCGCCACGGTGCTCGAACGCATCTGATATCGCATTATTTCGCCCGGCCCCGCTGTCATTCGCCCGGCCGGGCGAGTCATATATAACTATAACCAATCACTTTTTCACATATCTTTATGACAAAACGTACAGCCGCTGTGTTTACGGCCATAAGCCTTGCAGTCACGACATTTGCAGCCGGTGACGGCGAGCCTAATCCGCTGAAACTATGGTATGAACGTCCGGCCGAGACTTGGGTCGAAGCCCTCCCTTTGGGTAACGGTCGCATCGGCGCCATGGTCTACGGAACACCCGCCTCTGACGAATTCCAACTCAACGAAGAGCATATCTGGGGCGGCGGACCATACAACAACACCAACCCTAAGGCCAAAGACGCCCTGCCCGAGATTCGCCGTCTGATTTTTGCCTGCGAGAACGCCAAGGCTCAGGAGCTATGCGGGCCGACAATCTGCTCGCCCGACGGCGCCAACGGCATGCCCTATCAGACCGTAGGCTCGCTGCGCCTCGACTTCGACGCATTTGCCGGCAAAGATTATAAGAATTACCGTCGCGAGCTCGACTTGGACCGCGCAGTCGCCGTGACGGCCTTTGAGGTCGACGAGACCGCCTATTGCCGCGAAGCCTTCACCTCACTGAGCGACGATATGCTCATCATCAGGCTGACTGCCGACCATGACGGCAAAATTGACTTCCGTGCGCGCTACACATCGCCTTACAACGACTATAAAGTCAGTGTGACTCCCGACGGACTGCTGCGCTTGGACGGTCGCGGCGACACCCACGAGGGCATAGAGGGCAAAATAAAATTCACCGTGCTCACACGCATCGACCACTGCGGCGGCAAGGTGACAGCAGTCGGTGACAGCGCGCTGAGCCTCACCGGCGCCGACGAGGCCACGATTTATGTATCGGCCGGCACAAACTTTGTCAACTACAAGGATGTCAGCGGCGACGCCGAAACCGTGGCCCGCAAGGCGCTTGCCCGTGCAGCCCGAGACTACGACAAGGCCCTCTCTGACCATATCGCTAAATATCAATCGCTCTTCGGCCGTGTGCACCTCGACCTCGGCTCGACGCCTCAGATCGAAAAGCCCACAGACCGCCGCGTGGCCGAATTTGCCACCGAGTTTGACCCGCAGCTCGCCGCGCTCTACTTTCAGTTCGGCCGTTATCTGCTGATAAGCTCGTCGCAGCCCGGTGGTCTGCCCGCTAACCTGCAGGGCATCTGGAACGATAAGTTGCGCGCTCCGTGGGACGGCAAATACACCACCGACATCAACGTCGAGATGAACTACTGGCCGGCCGAAGTCACCAACCTCCCCGAGATGCACGAGCCTTTTGTCGACATGGTCAGGAATGTCTCCCAACAGGGCCGTCAGTCGGCAGAGATGTATGGATGCCGAGGCTGGACTCTTCACCACAACACCGACATATGGGCTTCGACAGGTGCTGTCGACGGTCCGAGCTACGGCGTCTGGCCAACGTGTAACGCATGGTTCTGCCAGCATCTTTATGACCGTTACCTCTACTCAGGCGACAAAAAATATCTCGCCGAGGTCTATCCGATGATGGCCGACGCCTGCCGCTTCTTCCTCGACTTTCTCGTCGAAGAGCCCGAGAGCGGCCGACTGGTCGTCGCCCCGTCTTACTCGCCCGAAAATTCGCCCGAGGTCAACGGCAAGCGCAGCTTTGTCATCGTGGCCGGTGCGGCAATGGACAATCAGATGGTGGCCGACCTCTTCCGCAACACCATCGACGCAGCCGCAGTCACCGGCGACGACAAAGCCTTTGTCGACAGCCTGCGTCGTGTCGCCGACCGCCTTGTGCCTATGCAGACAGGCCGTTGGGGACAGATGCGCGAGTGGATGCACGACTGGGACAATCCCAAAGACCGTCACCGCCACACCTCTCATCTGTGGGCACTCTATCCCGGCCGTCAGATAACCATCGACAATCCGCGGCTAATGGACGCCGCCCGCACCACTCTCGAGGGCCGCGGCGACCACTCGACAGGCTGGTCTATGGGCTGGAAAGTCTGCTTCTGGGCACGTCTCTTGGACGGCAACCACGCGCTCAAGCTCATCACCGAGCAGCTGACGCCCGTGAGCGACGCCAACGGTCAGAACGGAGGCACCTACCCCAACCTCTTTGATGCCCATCCACCATTCCAGATTGACGGCAACTTCGGCTGCTGCGCCGGCATCGCCGAGATGCTGCTGCAATCACACGGCGGCTATGTCGACCTGCTCCCCGCGCTGCCCGACGCATGGGCCGACGGCGAAGTTAACGGACTGCGCGCCCGCGGCGGTTTCACTCTCGAGACCCTCAAGTGGGCCGACGGAAAACCGGCCGAGGCCGACATAGTCTCCAACGCGGGCGGCGTGCTGCGTCTGCGCTCGTCCGTGCCTCTCAGACGCGCTGACGGCAAGAAACTCAAAACATCTTCCGACAAGCCGGTCAGCAACCCGTTGCTGCGCGCACAGACCATCCTCGAGCCTGTCTATGACGGACACGAGAGCGGTGTAACCAAAGAGCGCGGCGTCTATTTCTATGACATAAAGACGCGCCCCGGCGAACACATCATGCTCGTCGCCGACAAATAAACGCAAATCAACAATGCCCTGACAGCGGGCGCCGCAGATGTTTTGCGGCGCCCGCTGTCGCTCTCACTTGCCTATGTCGGTCAGATTTAGTAACTTTGCGGAGTTTTTGACTCCGGGGCGCCCACAGAGGCCTCACGGCTCATCTATTCACAAACATCCGTTACAAACAGATACTTTCATTTCACAAATGAACAAACCTACCCTATTTGTACTCGCGGCAGGCATGGGAAGCCGCTACGGAGGCCTGAAACAGCTCGACGGCGTCGGGCCCTCAGGCGAGACAATAATGGATTACTCCATCTATGACGCTATACACTCGGGATTCGGTCGCGTTGTCTTTGTCATCAGACACGACTTCGACAGCGAATTCAGAGAGAAAGTTCTCAAAAAATACGAAGGCGCGATAGATACCGCCGTCGTCTATCAGGAGGTTGAAGCCCTGCCCGAAGGCTACACTGCCCCCGCCGGGCGCACACGTCCGTGGGGCACAAACCACGCCGTGATGATGGGCCGCACTGTCATTGACGGACCCTTTGCCGTCATCAACGCCGATGACTTCTACGGCCGCGATGCCTTTGAAGTCATCGGACGCGAGCTCGCCAAGGAAAACCGTGGCCGCGGCCACTACTGCATGGTCGGTTTCCGCGTCGGCAACACCATGACCGAGAACGGCTCGGTCTCCCGCGGTGTCTGCCGCACAAGCGACGGCCGCCTCGCCAACATCGTCGAGCGCAAAGCCATCAGCTATGACCCTGACCACAAAATCGTCTTCAATGACGAGCACGGCGTGCAGCAGACCCTCGATTCATCGACCCCGGTGTCGATGAATCTCTGGGGTTTCACACCCGATTACTTCGAATACTCCGAACGCGAGTTCCGCCGCTTCCTTGACAAATACATCGACATCGAGGGCCGCGAGTTCTTTATTCCCTCGGTCGTCGACAAACTGATTAAGAACGGCGAAGCCACGGTCGACGTGCTTGACACCCACTCGCGCTGGTTCGGAGTCACCTACCCTGCCGACCGACAGACCGTGGTTGACTCGCTCAAAGCGCTCCACGACAACGGCACATATCCCTCGAAACTCTTCTGACAATGGATTTCAAACTGACAGCGACAGCCCCCGGCAGCGCGGCTCGTGCGGGCCTGATCACCACTGACCACGGCACCATCGAGACTCCTATCTTCATGCCGGTCGGCACACTTGGCACTGTCAAGGGAGTCCACACACGCGAACTGCGCGACGACATCAAGGCGCAAATCATACTCGGCAACACCTACCATCTCTATCTGCGCCCCGGCATGGACATCATCCGTCGAGCCGGCGGACTGCACAAGTTCAACGGTTGGGACCGCCCGATTCTCACCGACAGCGGCGGCTTTCAGGTCTTCTCTTTGAGTGAAAACCGCAAACTGACCAAGGAAGGCGCACACTTCCGCAGCCACATCGACGGCTCGCGCCATCTCTTCACGCCCGAAAATGTCGTCGACATACAGCGCACTATCGGCTCCGACATCATGATGGCGCTCGACGAGTGCCCGCCCGGCACAGCCGAACGCTCCTATGCCCGCAAGTCGCTCGACCTGACCAAGCACTGGCTCGAGCGCGGATGGAAACACTTCACGGAAACCGAGCCCCTCTACGGCCACTCGCAGGCCTACTTCCCCATCGTACAGGGTTGCACCTACCCAGACCTGCGCCGCGAGTCGGCACGCTTTGTGGCCGAACTCGGCGCTGACGGCAATGCCATCGGAGGCCTCGCCGTAGGCGAGCCGGCTGAGGTGATGTATGACATGATAGAGGTAGTCAACGACATTCTGCCGGCCGACAAACCGCGCTACCTCATGGGCGTAGGCACACCTGTCAACATCCTCGAGGCCATCGACCGCGGCGTCGACATGATGGACTGCGTGATGCCCACGCGCAACGGCCGTAACGGTCTGCTATTTACGCCCGAGGGTACGATGAACATGCGCAACCTCAAGTGGGCCGACGATTTCAGTCCGCTGTGGCCCGACAGCCCGTGTTTTGTTGACCAAGTCTACACCAAAGCCTATGTGCGCCATCTTTTCATCTCTCAGGAGCTGCTTGCGATGCAGATAGCTTCGATTCACAATCTCGCCTTCTACCTGTGGCTCGTCGGCGAAGCGCGCCGTCACATCATCGCAGGCGATTTCAAAGACTGGAAGACCGAAATGTGCGCCAAACTGATGCGCAGACTCTAAATAGTTTAATCTCTCCTCAATAACAAGCGGCAATGTTCAAGATTCTCGACCGATATATAATACGCAAATTCCTCGGCACCTACGTTTTTGCCATCGTACTGCTGCTGGCCATCGTAGTGATGTTTGACATCAACGAGAAACTTGACGCCTTCCTCAAAGCACCCCTCAAAGCGACAATAGTCGACTACTTCGTCAACTTCCTGCCTTACTTTGCCAATCAGTTCTCGCCGCTTTTCACATTCATCGCCGTAATCTTCTTCACATCGAAATTGGCCGACAACAGCGAGATAATCGCCATGCTCTCGACCGGCATGAGCTACCGCCGGTTGCTTAGGCCCTATCTTTTCTCGGCCCTCATCATCGCTTCGTGCACCTTTGTTTTAGACGCCTATATCATCCCGCCGGCCAACATCAAGCGCATCGACTACTCAAACACCTACGTCAAAAACAAGCGCGTCGACTACGGCTCTAACATCATGCTGATGGTCGCCCCCGGCGAAATCGCCTATATGAGCCGCTACGACAATATATCCAAGACCGGCTCGCGTTTCTCACTCGAATCTTTTGACGAGAACAAACGACTGACCTCGCGACTGACCGCCCAGACCATCAAGTGGGACACGCTCTACAACTGGCGCGTAACCGACTACGTGATACGCGATTTCAAAGACAACCGCGAGTTTATCACCAAAGGTCGCTCATTAGACACGATTATACCCTTCCAGCCGCGCGACTTCCTCATCTCGAAAAATGACCACGAAAAGATGACCACTCCCGAGCTTACCGAATATATCGACAGCCAGAAGAGCCGCGGTGTGGCCAACATCAAGACCTTCGAGACCGAATATCAGCGCCGCTACGCCATGACAGCCGCCGCCTTCATCCTGACAGTCATAGGCATGGCTCTGTCGTCGCGCAAGGTCAAAGGCGGCATGGGCGTCAACATCGGCATAGGCCTTGTGCTGAGTTTCAGCTATATATTATTTATGACTGTGACTCAAACCTTTGCGCTGTCAGGTCAGACATCGCCTTTCATAGCGATGTGGATTCCCAATTTCATTTATACGATTATCGCCATAGTGCTCTACCGACGCGCGTCACACGCATGATAAGGCATCACTTGCGATTGGCCTCGCGGTATTTGCTCTCGTCGGCGTCATCGAGTATGCTCAAATACGAGGCGTAGCGTGATGCCGCAATCTCCTGACGCTCAACAGCATCCAAGACAGCACAGCCCGGCTCGTGGGTGTGTGTGCAGTCTCCGAAACGACAGTCGGCCGAGATACGGAATATCTCGGGAAAGTAATGCGCCACCTCGTTACGGGCAAAGTCAACAGTGCCGAATCCACGCACTCCCGGAGTATCTATGATCTTCCCCCCGCCCGGCAAATCAAACATTTCGGAGAATGTCGTTGTGTGCATGCCAGTACCGTGAGCGGCTGAAATAGCGGCTGTACGCAGATCAAGTCCCGGTATCAGGCGGTTGATAATCGATGATTTGCCCACTCCGGAGTTGCCCGATAGCAACGTCACCTTGTCGCGCAGCATCTCGCGGAGCGCGTCGATGCCCTCGCCCGTACGCGCCGAAACGCAGACCACGTCATAGCCTATCGAACGATAGAGATAGACCACTGCGTCCAAGAGTTCGCGGTCATCGGGCTCGGTCAGTAAGTCGGTTTTATTGATGACTATCAGAGCTTTGACGCCATAAGCCTCAGCCGTGGCAAGGAAACGGTCTATAAATGTGGTCGATGTCGGAGGGTCGGCCAAAGTGACGACAAGCAGCGCGCAATCTATATTGGCGGCAATTATATGAGACTCCTTTGACAGATTGCTCGCACGGCGTATGATATAGTTTGTCCGAGGTGTGATGGCTGTAATATAAGCCGTGCCGTCAGATGCGGGCACTCCAACGGTCACGAAATCACCGACCGCCACCGGATTGGTGGTGCGGATTCCTTTAATTCGGAAATTGCCTTTTATCTTGCAGCTGATATCGGCCGACCCGTCATTGGGGCGGACTACGTAGTGAGAGCCGGTGTTGCGTATGACGCGACCTTCCATAATATTGACAAATCGTTGATTTCTAATAATAACAATGTAAAATTACAATATTCCGTCGAGACTGACCAAATTTACCCGATATTTTTTATCGCTGAATATCAACATTTTACGCAAACCTGAACTAAAATTAATATAAATTGTTAAAGAAATAAAGAGATTAAAAGAGAAATTATTACTATGTTTGCAGACACATAGTAATATTTAATGTTATAATTTAGTTTTGTCTAACATTCATATTAACAAGAGAAAAGCAATGAACACTGAAACAATCGGCACAAACGCCGGCACCGTATGGGTTGCTCTTAATGGAGCTGACGCTCTTGGCATCAAACAGATTAAGAAAATCACCAAACTGAAAGATAAAGAGGTTTTCGCTGCCCTCGGATGGCTTGCCCGCGAAGGCAAAATCAATATTGACGCCGACCCCGAAGACGAAAAAGAATTTATCGTATCTTTAGTACAGGGCTGCTGATAAGCTACCTGTCAACACCTTAAACGGGCCGCCGCAAACGACGCAGTCTAATAAACTGAGTCAGATTACGACGGCCCGAGTTGTGAATCGCCATAATCATATCGACAATGGATCAGGAATTCAGTTCACGAGTGCTCGAAGATGCAGTTACCGAGCTGTCACGACTGCCCGGAATCGGACGTAAGACAGCTCTAAGGCTTGCGTTATATTTACTGCGCCGCGACGAAAAAGAGGCAACCGCTCTCGGCGAGGCTATTATACGCCTGCGTCGCGACATCTGCTACTGCCGCGTGTGCCACAACATCAGCGAGCAGGAACTATGTCCCATCTGTGCCTCACCGTCACGTGACCAACGGACGGTCTGCGTCGTCGAGAATGTCAAAGACGTGATGAGCATCGAGAATACCGGACAGTTCCGCGGTGTTTATCACGTGCTCGGCGGCCTGATTTCGCCAATCGACGGCGTCGGTCCTGACATGCTCGAGATAAACTCCTTGGTCGACCGTGTCCGCGGGGGTGAGGTCGACGAAGTCATTCTGGCACTAAGCGCCACGATGGAGGGCGACACAACAAATTTCTACATCTACCGTCGACTCGCCGACACAGGCGTCAGACTGACACAATTAGCACGCGGCATGTCGGTCGGCAACGAAATCGAGTACACCGACGAAGTCACCCTCGGTCGCTCGCTCCTCAACCGTGTCCCCTTCAGCTCGCAATTCAAATAAACAATGTAGGGACATGCCTCCGGCATGTATAACCCGCACCTCAAACAATGTAGGGACATGCCTTCGGCATGTATAACCCGCACCTCAAACAATGTAGGGACATGCCTCCGGCATGTATAACCCGCACCACAAACAATGTAGGGACGTGCCTTCGGCACGTATAACCCGCACCACAAACAATGTAGGGACATGCCTCCGGCATGTATAACCCGCACCACAAACAATGTAGGAACGTGCCTTTGGCATGTACAACTCAAAGCACAAACAATGTAGGGACATGCCTTCGGCATGTATAACCCGCACCACAAACAATGTAGGGACGTGCCTTTGGCACGTATAATTCGCAAAAGAATATCATGGAAATTCTTAAAAGTACCAAAATATCACTCCGCGCAGTCGAGCCGTCAGACCTTGACAGCCTGTATCTGTGGGAGAACGACACCGAGTCTTGGCCGTCAGGCGCCAACCGCGCGCCACTCAGCCGCCAGCTGCTCTGGAACTACATACAGAACTATCGTGCCGACATATTCTCTGAGCGCGGACTGCGGCTAATTATCACCGACAACGCCGCCGATAACACACCCGTAGGCCTCGTCGAGCTGTATGACTATGACCCGCGCGACCGACGCGCCATGCTCGGCATCTATGTGGCCAAAGCGTCCCGACGGCGGGGCTTTGCCCGTGAGGCACTCGCCCTCACGGCCGACTATGCGCGCCGCGTCGTCGACATGCACCAGCTTGCCGTCATCGTGGCCGAGGACAACCGCGAGTCGCTCAGACTTTTCACCGATGCCGGCTACAAATCGTCAGGCAAACTGCGGTCATGGCTGCGTCATGACGGCCTCTATCACGACGCCATCATAATGCAGCTGCTATTTCCTTACTAACAGAACCTTAAGAGAGTAATTTGACAAGCTCGGCGGGTGTCACCTTTGACTGCTCGCCTGTCGTCATGTTCTTGAGCGTAACCGTGCCTTCGGCCAGCTCAGACTCGCCTATGATGGCCATGTACGGGATATTGAGCGCGTCGGCATAACCGATTTGCTTCTTCATCTTGGCGCAGTCGGGATAAAGTTCGGCGCTCACGCCGGCAGCACGCAGCTGCTTGATTATGCGCATCGACTCTGCGGCCTCAGCCACGCCGAAGTTGGCGAATATCACCGTGGTCGATGCCAATGTCGTCTCGGGATAAAGCTCGAGCGTGTTAAGCACATCATAAATACGGTCTGCGCCAAACGAGATGCCTACGCCCGACAGACCCGGCATGCCGAAGACACCGGTGAGGTTGTCGTAGCGGCCTCCGCCCGTGATTGAGCCGATAGCCACGTCCAAAGCCTTGACCTCGATGATTGTACCGGTATAGTAGTTAAGACCGCGGGCGAGCGATACGTCAAGATCAAGCTCGGCGCGCAGCCCGAGGGCCATCGTCTGAGATGTCACGAATTTAAGCTCGTCGACGCCCTTCAGACCCGTCTCGGAGTTGGCTAAGAGGCTGCTCAGCGCTGCAAGGCGCTCGTCTAAAGTGCCGCTGATTGAGAGGATTGGCTGCAAGGCGGCGATGGCTTCGGCGCTCAGACCGCGCTCGGCCAGCTCGGCATTGACATTGTCGATGCCTATCTTGTCAATCTTGTCTATGGCTACGGTGATGTCTATGATTTTGTCGGGCTCTCCGATAATTTCGGCGATGCCTGCAAGCACCTTGCGGTTATTGAGCTTGATGGCGATGCGGATGCCGAGACGTGCAAACACCTCATCAATCATCTGCAGCAGCTCCACTTCATTGTATAATGAATCAGACCCGACTACATCGGCATCACACTGATAGAACTCGCGGTAGCGGCCCTTCTGCGGGCGGTCGGCGCGCCATACAGGCTGTATCTGAAAACGCTTGAACGGCATCTGCAGCTCATTGCGGTGCTGAACGACGAAACGGGCGAAAGGCACAGTAAGGTCATAGCGGAGACCCTTCTCACAGATTTTGGCAGCGAGACGCGCGCAGTTGCCCGAGTCGACAAGCTCGCGGTCGACACCGCACATGAAGTCACCCGAGTCAAGTATCTTGAAAAGAAGCTTGTCACCCTCTTCGCCATACTTGCCCATCAGAGTCGACAGCTGCTCCATGGCCGGAGTCTCTATCTGACGGAAACCATAGAGGCGGAAAACATCGCGGATTGTGTCAAATATATAGTTGCGGCGGGCCATTTCGACTGTCGAGAAGTCACGCGTACCTTTGGGTATCGAGGGTTTCTGAGCCATAGCTGTTGGAATCTTTAAAGTTGTGTCATTTTATTGAGTCACAAATTTACAATTTTTTTGTCAAAGTCACTAACTTTGCAGCATTATGCAACAAGAAGAAAAATCATTTAACGAGATGCAGACCGTCAAGCGTCACTTCTTCGCTCTGCGCAACGGAGTGATTGCCGACGTGTTGCGCAAGGGCGGCTGCCCTTACCGCATAATTTTCGGCCTTAATCTGCCGCAAATTGTCGAGACCGCCGCCGAGACGCCTCACAGCCGTGAGCTCGCCGAGCGTCTGTGGGCAAACACGACGACACGCGAGAGCATGCTGCTCGCCCCGATGCTTGTCGACCGTGACGACTTCACTATCGACGACGCCCGCAGATGGATTGAGTCAATGCCCGACTCGGCCGAAACGGCCGACGTGCTCTGTCACCGCCTGTTGCGCCATCTGCCTTATGCTCTCGAGCTTGCCGGGCTACTCAGCGACGCACGCAGAGACATAGAGGTTTACACCGGCCTTAGACTGATGGCAAATTTAGTCTACAGCCATCCGTCAGAGGCAAAAGCATACGCCGAGACATACCTCGCCGCACACGACGGCGGCAATGCACCCCTCGCCCGACTCGCCCGTCAGATTATCGACGAAGCCTACTTCGTAAATTCTTAAATAAACAGGATTTCAGCGCCACTTCTGCGACAGACGGTCGCCCAACCACAGGCCGCCGAGGATGAGTGCACAACCGAATATGCCTACCAGCGACACATGCTCGTGGATGAGCAGAGCCGATATGACGAGCGTGAAGATTGACTGCAGATACATGTAGTTGTTGGCCTTTACCGCGCCGACTTTCTTAATAGTCATAGCCCATAATATGTAGGCGAGCATCGAAGCGCCGAGACCGAGGAAAAGCAGATTGCCCAACACCGCAGGCTGCGTCAACAGTTCGGCCGGATTATTCAGCGGCTCGGCAAGCACAAACGGGATTGCTGTCAGCACGCCGTAGAAAAATGTCTTGCGTGTGATAAACCACACATCATAGACCGCATTAAGACGCCTCAGCACTATACTGTAGATTGACCAGCTGAAAGCGGCCGCCAATGACAAAATATCGCCAAGCGGACGTATCTCGACATTAAAACTGCTGTTGAAAATAACACATCCCACTCCCGTGAAGGCTATAAGCGACCCGACCATCGCACCGCGGGTCGGACGTTCTGAACGATACATCAGACCGACGAGCATCGAGGTAATAAGGGGCGAAGTCGATGTCAGCAACGACACATTTGTCGTCAGCGTGTATTCCAGAGCGGTGTTCTCGGCGAGGAAGTATATCGAGCCGCCGCAGATGCCGCAAGTCGCAAACAGCAACTCGTCGCGCAGCGAATGTGAGAACAGGTGTTTATGGCTGACAATCAGCATCAGTAGCCATGCGAGGACAAATCTGTAGACATATATCTCGGCCGGTCCCATATGATGGTCGAGAAGTACTTTTGTGGACACGAAAGAGCCGCCCCACATACCGACCGTCACCAAAGCGCCTATATGACCGAGCAGTGCGTTCTTACGGCTATTAGAGATGCTTTCAACCTTTGGCATAAATTCGATATCGATTAACTCGACAAAATTAGTTAAAATTTTTGTGAGTTTCCAAACATAGTCGCCGCATAATTTGTACTTTTGTAAAGTGGTGAGCCGAGATAGGCCCCCAAAGCAGATGAATATTAACACTTAACTAAACACATTTGAATTATGAAATTTGCAAAAATCGCTTGTATAGCCCTCATCGGGTCGGCAATGCTTTTCGCCGAAACTTCCTGCTCGACAATGAACAACACCGGTAAGGGCGCCCTTATCGGAGGTGGTGGCGGCGCTGCTGTCGGAGCAGGCCTCGGAGCGCTTATCGGAGGCGGCAAAGGCGCAGGTATCGGCTCTGCCATCGGAGCGGCTGTCGGCGCAGGCGCGGGAGCGCTGATCGGCAAACGCATGGACAAACAGGAGCGCGAACTTCAGGAGCAGCTCGCCAATCAGGCCAAAGTCGAGGAAACTACAGACCAGAACGGTCTGCGCGCCATCAAGGTGACATTCGACGGCGGTATACTTTTCCCCACAGGCAAATATACTCTCAACTCGCAGGCTCAGGCCGACCTGTCGCGTTTTGCAAACTCAATCAACAACAACCCCGGCACTGACATTCAGGTTATCGGTTTCACCGACAACACCGGCTCGTTTGCCGTCAATGAGAAGCTTTCGAACGAGCGTGCCGCAGCCGTGATGAGCTACCTTGTCGACAGCGGCGTTTCGCCCACACGCATCACTGCCAAAGGCGTGCCTATGGCCGACTATGTAGCCTCTAACGAGACTGCCGCAGGCCGCGCTCAAAACCGTCGTGTCGAAATCTACATCACCGCCGGCGAACAGATGATTAAACAGGCCGAAGCCGGCACTCTGCAATAATCGTCTTAAAACATACATAAATAACCTGTCAGCGCCTCAACGGGGCGCTGATTTTTTATGTCTCTCGGCAGTCATAGATGTTGTAAAATCAAAAAAAAGCCCCGCGACGATAACTGATTGACATTAATGATATATCTTTGCACTATTAATTTACAGACAAATGGTTTCACTGTCAAAAATATTTCGCCGCATTTTGGCGGCAACAGTAATCGCTGCAAGCGCTTTAACAGCCGACGCCCTCGATTTGCCAGTCAAAAAAGTCAACGACCGCCTCTGCTATTATTATGTCGTGCGCCGTGGCGACACAGTCTATTCAATATCCAAATCGCTCGGACTCACACGCGAGCAGATTGTCAGCAGCAATCCATCGGCAGCTGACATCGTCAAAGCCGGCGACATACTCTACTTCCCCGTGGCCGAATACAATAAAGACGGCAAACCCCTCCGGATAGACCCTGACGAGACTCAGTCACGACCGGCCGAGCCCGGCATTGCATATCATAAAGTAAAAAAAGGCGAAACCCTTTACGGCATAAGCCGTCAGTATCGAATCACCGTCGACCGCCTGATTGAGCTCAATCCTGACGCCGTCAACGGCGTGAAAGCCGGTCAGGAGCTGCGTCTGCCATCTGACGCCACAGAGTCAACATCAGATCCTCAGCCGGTAATTGACAGACCCGCAGCCGAGGAGACCGCTCCGCTACAGCAGTCGGAAACACATGAGACGGTCGCCGTCGAAGAGACCACCCCCGAACAGTCGCCGACCCCTGCCGAGCCGGTCACTGTCAAGCCAATTGAGGTCACAGCCGACCTCACTCCTGTCAATCCGCCCACAACAGTTGTCACACAGCCCGTCGACACCGCAGATGACGAAACTTCAGTGGTCGAGGCGCGCCCCGTTATCAGCGTGATACTTCCGTTCATGCTCGACGACTCCAATCCCTCACGCAAAGCAAATCTCTACACTGAGTTCTATAAAGGCCTGATGATTGCGGCCGATACCCTTTCGACCCGCGGTGACACCGTGACTATAGTCACTTATGACTGCGGCGACAGTCCCGAGCGTCTCAAAAACATCCTCGCGTCAGCCGAGCCGCGTCCCTCCGTTATAATCGCTCCCGACGACGATGCCTCGATAGCCGCCATCGCCTCATCACCGGTTGCCGCCGACGCATACGTGCTCAATGTCTTCAGCGTACGCGACACGCTCTATCAGACTATGCCCAATGTCCTGCAGGCCAACATACCGCAGCGTGCCATGTACCGCAAGGCCGTAGAGGCAATACGCCGTTATTTCGACGATGCGACTCCCCTTATTTTGCGCAACGAGAACGGCCCCAACGAGAAACAGGAATTTATCAACTATCTCACCGAGCAATACCGCAGCGAAGGCAAAGAGCCGGTCGAAGTAGTCTATGACGGCGCGTTGCTGTCGTCAAGTCTGCGTGAAGCCATGTCTGACTCCGTCAGCCGTTATGTCATAATACCGACATCAGGTCATCTCAACGAGTTTAACAAGTTCAGCCACGTTGTCAAGAAACTGCGCGAACAGTCTGAAGACCCGTCACGCATCTCAGTTTTCGGCTACCCCGACTGGACAGCTTTCAGAGGCGATGCGGCAGAAATACTCCACACTCTCAACGCCACAGTCTACTCGCGTTTCGACATTGACGAAAACTCTCTCGACTACCGCAATATCAACGATGCTTTTCAGCGCTGGTACGGCTCCGAGCTTATGAACGCCGTGCCCTCTCAGGGAATCCTCGGCTTTGACACAGGCTCATATCTGATACGCAACATCCGCGCCAACGACGGCATATACAATCCCGAAGGCTCGCCTTACAGCGGAGCACAGTCGAGTTTCGACTTCAAACGCGCCGAGGGCGACAACGCCGGCTACTATAACGACGAGCTTTACATCATACGTTTCACACCCGACGGCCGCAACATGCGCCTGTACTAATCATTCGGAATGTATTCAGCATTAAAACACGGCCTGCGCCGACTTGCCCTCTCTCTCATCTGCCTCACCCTGCTCTCGGGACTCGTCACCGTCTCAGCCGAGACTCATTACAAGCCGCATATTTACATAGGAGGCCGAGCCGGTATGTCTATGGCCCGCATGTCGTTCACCCCGTCGGTCAAACAGTCGTGGCTCAACGGCACAGCCGGTGCCGTCACGTTCCGTTATGCCGAAGAAAAACTCTTCGGCATCATCGGAGAACTCGGATGGACTCAGCGCGGATGGAAGGAAAACTTTGAGGGCGAGCCGTTCAGCTACTCGCGCACACTGACCTATCTGCAACTTCCCGTGATGACGCATATTTACTTTGGATCACGACGCTTTAAATGCTTTGTCAATCTCGGTCCCGAGTTCTCGTATATGATTTCAGACAATATCAGCGCGGATTTTGACTATCGTAACTTGGCATCGGTCGAAGGCTTTCCGGTCAAAAACCGCACGACCGACCAGCTGTCGATGGATATAAAGAACAAATTTGATTACGGCATCACCGCCGGCGTAGGCATCGAGTATTACATTCGGCCGCGACACTCTCTGACACTCGAAGGTCGTTTTTATTACGGTCTCGGCAATATCTATCCCTCGACCAAAGCCGATGTCTTCAGCGCCTCTCGAAGCATGTCGTTAGAAATCACCCTCGGCTACAACTTCCGCCTCAAATAATCACACATGGAGGGGCGACTTCCAATCACCCATTTTTACCCACCTGATTATCAGTATATTATCGCAGAAGCGTGCCTTTGACACGTATAACTTGGCCGCCAACGCTTTATATGCACATTATACTTGGACACAGCCTCGAATGACTTATCCCGGAGGGATTAGATGCGGTCGCAGACCGCTCTCAACCCCAAATTAAGCGCGAAGCGCGTATTTGGGGCCTCGTCCGGCGCCCACCAAATTCGTTTTTTTTCGGAGAGAATAAACCACCTTTCGCGCAGGCACAAAAAAAATTACTCGTCATCGCGACGAATAATCTTCTTACCTTAAATCTAATACCATGAAAAACTGATGCAAAGTTATAGTCAAATATGTTTTAAAACATAATTTTGAGACAGAAAATCACATATGGTTAACTTTTATTTACTATTACACCACCAATCAACACCAATATTAAACCTCGTTAACACTCACCCCGACAAAACTTAAAGACCCAAAAGTAGGGGCGCAAAATTTTGCGCCCGCTCTAAATCCTATAAAACACTACATACGCAAACCATGGAGGGACTATTTTCAATCGTACATATGTAGCACGATGATTTCCAATGAATTTTAGCGACGCGCTTGGGGCACGTATAACATGACCACAAAAAAGCACCGGAGGTGCGAATCCTCTACAACCCCCGCGCGAAGCACGCAGTGCGTAGCCGGGGGACTATCGAGCATAACTTATAGATGCGTGCCAAGCCGCGGAGCCGCGCCGGCACGAAAAGGCGTCAGCCAAGGCATTCACCACCTCCAACATCGCAAATTTCCACCTCCAAAATTAAACTTGTCTTGCCTCGTCAAAGACTTTTGACTAATTTTGTAGTCAATGACCGCAGGCACGGGCGCGATATTCCCGCCTAACAAACCGACAGGTCTGACCGAGGAAAATGAAGATATTCACATACGACACTATAAAAGCCTTGCAAAAGGCTGCCATCGAACGTCTCGGCATAAGTCACAGTGACTTTGTCGGGCATATCGGCACACAGGTCGCCGACGAAATTGTCAGTGCTTTTAAATCGTCTGTGAGAACAGTCATTTTCGCAGGACCTGACGATTGCGGAGCTTTTGCCATGACAGCCGCGAGACTTTTAGGGCGTCAGCACGGATTCAGACCGGAGGTATATCTCTTTAATATAGGCGGCAACCGTCTCAATGACGTATGCGCCGAAGCATCCGCTCTATATAAGGCAGAAATGCCTGAAGAGTCAATCACAGAGGTCACAGGTCTGAGATTCGCCATGCCAGAGCTTGACGAAGACACACTTGTCATCGACGGCCTGTTCGGCAGCAGTCACACCGGCCCCCTCTCCGGCGGTTATCAGCACCTCGTGCGCAACATCAACGAATCCGGGGCGACGATTGTCTCGATTGACGTACCCTCGGGCCTCCCCGCCGACCCGACAATCGGCCTGATAAACCGCAACATAATACACGCCGACGTCACATTAGCCATCGCGGCGCCACGTCTGTCATTCTTCAGCAGCGAAAACCTCGAGCTCGTCGGACGCTGGAAAATTATCGACGGAGGTATCACCCGCGAAGACATGCGACGTGCAAAAAGCAACTTCTATCTCATCGAGGAGTCTGACATCAGAGGCATCCTCCCTGAGCGCCGTCCCGACTGCTCAAAAGCCGACTTCGGCAGCGCCATTATTTTTGCCGGCTCATACGGCATGATGGGCGCCGCCGTACTCGCGACGCGCGCTGCGGCACGATCCGGCTGCGGCAAGGTGACATGCCACAGTCCGCGATGCGGATTCGGCGTTATGCAGATTTCAGTGCCGTCAGCACTTTTCGAGGCCGACAGCTCCGACACAGCAATAAGCGCAATCGAGCTGCGGCGCAACTATAACGCCGTAGCCATCGGCCCGGGCATCGGCACAGCCGACCAGACCCTGCGCGCCCTTGAGGACTTCCTCAAAGTCGCCGCGGCAAACCGACGGCCGGTCATCCTTGACGCCGACGCGCTCAACTGCATCGCCATAAAACCCGCCATACTCAACTATCTGCCCATGCTGTCTGTGCTGACGCCTCATGCCGGCGAATTTGACCGCATGTTCGGACCGCAGCCATCGAGTTCGGCACGTCTCGCCAAAGCCATCGAGATTGCTCAGCTCTATAAGATAATCATTGTCCTCAAAGGCCATTACACCGCCATAGTGCGTCCCGACGGCAAGGTGCTCTACAACTCGTCAGGCACCACGGCGCTCGCTACGGCCGGCTCGGGCGATGTGCTGACCGGTCTGATGGCCGGTTTTCTCGCACAAGGCTACAAGCCCGAGATTGCCTCGGTCGTGGCAGTATATGTGCACGGCATCGCCGGACGTGTCGCCGAACGCCGCAACGGCTCATACGGCACAACGGCCGAAGACGTCGCCGACTCTGTCGGCCCGGCAATACGCAACATCATGACACAGTCATAAAATCAACCTGAAACTCTCATTACCCTCAATATGAACAAACTGAAAACTCTCATAGCTTTTGCCTCGATTGCCTTAATCGGCGCTCAGGGGCTCGTCGCACAAAATGTGCAGCGTCTTACCGCGTCAAAATCAAACGATTACGCTTTAATCTACACCCTTCCCCGCACTCTTTTAGACATAACCATAGAGACTGAGCATACGCTCAAAGAGCCCGGCGAGTTTCACAACTATGCACGCCTGAAATTAGGCGACAACAACGCCATAATCAAGCCCGAGCGCTCCGTAAGAGTCAAAAGCGTGACTATCGTGCCCCGCGGCGTGGCAGATCCCGACAACCGTTGGGAGGCGACGCTCAAAGGCGGCGCCAATCCCTACATGATTATAGCCGACAACAACTGCCCCGTCGCCATCAATACCGACAAAGCTCCTGACATCGACACTCCGGAGCTGCCCGTGGCTCGCGCGGCCGAGCCCACCCCGTTGGAAACTCCGGCGGCCAAACAGGCCTTCACGCAGGAAATGACCCTCGGCTCGTCGCTGTCAAAACGCGCCGACCTCGCCGCGCAGCGCATCTTTGAGCTCCGCGAAAACCGCTCTGACCTCATCTCGGGTCAGGCTGACAACACGCCCCCCGACGGCAAGTCGATGCAACTTGCCCTTGACAACCTCTCGGCTCAGGAAGCAGCGCTGACAGCCATGTTCAGCGGCACAACAAAGACTTATACGACCGTATCGACCATCACATTCGAGCCTGACAGCGAGAGCGTCAACAACGAGGTCTTCGTGCGCCTGTCGCCCGTCGACGGCATTGTCGACGCCAACGACCTCAGCGGCGCCCCCGTCTATATCTCGGTCGACATCGTCGAGCAGGGCAAACTCCCTGTCAACGAAAAAGGCGAGACCAAGACATGGCCCAAAGGCGGCGTTGCCTACAATATCCCCGGACGCGCGGTCATCACGCTGACCTACGACAATCAGACCATCGCACACGAGGAAGTCGACCTCGCTCAGTTAGGCGTCACATTCGGCCTCGACCCCAAGCTCTTCAGCGACAAAAAGTCTCCGTCAAAACTCCTTCTCAATCCGGCTACCGGAGCCATACTCGAGCTCGGGCCGGTCAACGAGTAATAACTATGCCATTACGAATCGGCTGACGCGGGTTTGTCCGTTGGGTCAGCCGTTTCTGTAATTATACCGTCGTCAGGCGGACAGTTATTTTGGCCTTTGCCGCCGCAATTGATTACAAACTCCTGATAATAAGCTAATAGCAGCGTTGTTAGCGGCAATGCTATTATCATACCTATCAGTCCCATCAGCGTGCCCCATACCGACAGCGACAGCAGTATGACCGCCGGGTTGAGCCCCATCGCCTTTCCCATAATTTTAGGCGTCAGCACATAATCGCAGATACACTGGCTGATACCGTAGACTAAAAGACACTTGCCGAACTCCGGCCAGAAACCGACATCGCCCCCAAACGACTGTATCAGGCAGACGAGCGCCACGGGTATCAGCGTGACATACTGGAAGTAAGGTATCATGTATAATATGCCGACCGTTATACCGAGTACGATTGCAAGCGGTATGCCTACAATCGAGAATCCGATACAGTAGAATATAGCCGCACAAAGAGCTATCAGGGCCTGACCGCGGAAATAACGGTTCATGCTGTTTTTGATATCATCACCGATACTAAAAGCTATCGGACGATACTTCTTTGGCACAAGCATCCTGAATCCCACCATCACCGACTGATAATCTATAAGTATGAAAATCACATAAATAAACGTTAGCAGCCACTCCAAGGTGTGCAGCAGGAAATTTATCACTCCGGCGACAAAACTTGTGCCCGAGTCCAAGATTGACTCGAAATGCTCGCTCTCTATAAGATTATCGATGCTGAAATCATTAATCCAATCCTTAATCGGCGCGACAAGTTCGGGTGGCATCAACGGAACATTTACATCACGCCCCGAGCCTGAGTGTATCATGTCATCAAGCTGATGTATCTCACCGATTATCGAAGGCACAAATAAATAAGCCAATAGACCGAAAACTATCGCCACCTCCAAAAGCGTCAGCAGACTTGCTATGACACGCCCCTTTAGATGCAGAACACGCTGATTTACAGCAACCAACGGTTCAAGTAAATAAGCAATAAGACACGCTAAACAAAAAGGTAAAAGCACATTGCGCAGCACATTGATCAGCCATATAGCACCGACGACCAGAGCGACGCCCGCAAGAATTCGGACAACGCGGTCAAATGTAAAGGGACGAGATTGATAAGCCGGCATAATGTAATCTGAATTAATGATTCTCTCAAATATCTTTACATTATTCTAACACGCTCGCCTCACTAAAGTTTGTAACATTAAAACAGCCCGCGTCAAGCTGACGTGACAGCAGGCTGTATATATAATTTTAAAGGTTTATGTTAGGGTTAGCTTAAATGCTGATATAAATTATAAAAACATCTATATAAAAAAATTGATTGTCTCCCGACAACCAATCCAGTTAACCTTAAATCTATACCATGAAAAACACATTGCAAATTTAAGCCGCATCCCATAAATGCGCAAGCAAAACGACAATAAAAACACATTATTTTAACATTTATTATATCACATTGCAAAACAAAACGCCTTTTTGCTATCAAATCGGTCGTTTTAGCCGCCATTTCAAGCAAAATGCCACACCATTAAAAATCAAGCACTAAATTATGTCGAATAGCATGCTAAACACATTTTAACATGCAAGCATCACATCAATCATCTACACATTAAATCCGACAACTTGTAGGGACACTCGGCTCGAGTGTCCGCCGACAGGCCCCGGCACGTATAACTTGGCCGCCAAAAAACATGTCGACGACATTGAGTGGTAATTTGCAATCGTCCTAAAGATACCAAATTGATTATCAGTCAAATGTAGGGACGTGCCTTTGGCACGTATAACTTGGCCACAAAAAGCCCCGGAGGTGCGAGTCCTTTACAACCGTCTGCGTAGCAAGCTTGTAGCGCTTGCAAAGCCGGCGGATAGACAAATACATCCCCCCCTCGTGACAAGCCGCGGCAGCATGCGCAGTCACGAAAAGGCGAAAGCTCTTTGCCGTTTTGGCTTACGCCGGCTTAAATATGAGTTTATTCTCTTCGAGAAAATTTGTTTGAGGCTCACTGTAACCCCGAATACGCGCCCTTAAGGCACTTAATTCGGGGTTATAAGGGGGGATAAAACCTCAGAAGATGTAGGAATGTGCCTTTGGCACGTATACGTATCTAATTGATTGCCAATAATACATGCAGAAGGCATATCCCTACGATTATATGCAATCAGTGTTCTGCAACACCCCCATTAAATCTCTCCGAGATACATTAATGGCTCAATCACCGGGGCAAGGATTGATGATGTGCAGAGAGTCGATGAGGAGGTGACGGGCTTCGTCGATATAGCTGTCGGCGGCGTCGGCGTAGCCATGGGCGCGGAGGTTGCTCTCGCGTACACGGATGGCGAGGATAGCTTTCTCGCGCGCCATCGAGCCCTCGGGGGCGACAAGCACAGAGTCTACATCGCGACGGGCGGCCTCGCGGGCGGCGGTGCAGTCCTTAGTCTTGGACGAAGAGCATGACAGGAAGCCGATAGCGAGCCCGGCGGATAACAAACCTATGGTGAATATACTGGAAACCTTCATAATAAGATGAGTGCAAGTTTTGCACATGCCTCGGCGTCGTCGAGTGCATTGTGATGATTAATAAGTGAAATGCCGAAGAAGTCACAGAGCGAGTCCAACGAGCGCGAGGCACAGACACCGCGCGGTACCGTGCGGCGCGCCGCCGTCAGTGTGCACAGGAAATCGTCGGGCGACTCCAAGCCATAGACACGGCATGCTGCCGCGATGCAGCGGCGGTCGAAAGCGGCGTTGTGTGCTACGAGGGTGAACCCTTCCATCCACTCCTGCCAGTCAGTCCACACGCGGCCGAACGTGGGCGCGTCCCACGTCATCTCGTCAGTGATACCGTGCACGGCCACACATCCGCGGCTGTACCACTCCGGCTCGGGCTTGACGAGGCTGTAACGGCGGTCGGCTATAACACCGTCGACGACCTTGACAGCACCTATCGAGCAAATGCTGGTCGGCTCGTAGTTGGCTGTCTCGACGTCTATGGCAATGAAATTATCCATTGGCTGACGTGTCGGTCTGTTCGAGCAACTCGTTGACACGGTCACTCACCTGTTCCATCAGCCAGCGCGGCGTCGATGTGGCACCGCAGATGCCGACACTCGAGGCGCCGTCCAACCATGCGCTGTCAAGATGCGAAGCATTGGATATCAGATAGGTGCGCGGATTGACCTCGCGGCAGTGATTGTAGAGTATCTTGCCATTGCTGCTCTTGGAGCCGGCGACAAACAACACCACATCATGTGTCGACGCGAAGTCGCGCAGATGCCCGACGCGGTTTGAGACTCGGCGGCAGATGGTGTCGAACGACTCAAATCTGACGCCGGGAGCCTTGCGTCGCTCTATCTCGTCGATGATGGCGCGGAAACCCTCCAACGACTTGGTGGTCTGCGAGTAAAGCGCTATGTCGCGTGTGAAGTCTATGCGGTCCAATCCGGCCATGTCCTCCACGACTATGGCGCGGCCGCCGGTCTGTCCGACGAGGCCGTTGACCTCTGCGTGGCCCAATTTGCCGTAAATGACAATCTGTGGATGCCGGTCGGTACGCTCACAGGTCGACTTGATGCGCTGCTGCAGTTTGAGCACGACGGGGCAGGTGGCGTCGATAATCTCTATGTTGTTGCGGCGCGCCGTCTCATAGGTCTCCGGGGGCTCGCCGTGGGCGCGCAGCAATACCTTGACGTTTCTGAGTCCGGCGAGGCGCTCGTGGGTGATGGTCTCCAGACCCTTGCGCTGCAGACGCTCTACCTCGTCAGAGTTATGGACGATGTCGCCGAGGCAATACAGACTGCCGGCACGCTCAAGTTCCTCCTCGGCTTTGCCGATGGCGGCAGTCACACCGAAGCAGAATCCCGACTCGCTGTCAATCTCGACACGGACGCTCATCTCGCAACGGCCTCCTTATATCGGTCAAGCAGCCACTCGTTCTGCTCGTCAAGTGTCATCTCGCTGTTATCCAAGTCGATGGCATCTGCCGCACGGCGCAGCGGGCTTTCCTCACGGGTCTCGTCGAGGTGGTCACGGTGCACGACATTTGCGAGCACGTCCTCATAGCTGATAGCGTCACCCTTGGCCACCATCTCGAGGAAACGGCGGCGCGCACGGGTTTCGGCCGAGGCGTTGACAAAAATCTTGAGCTCGGCATCGGGAAAGACGGTAGTGCCGATGTCGCGACCGTCCATGACTATGCCGCGCTCGTCGCCGAAACGCTGCATCATGGCCGTCAGACGATGGCGCACCTCGGGGAGCGCTGCTATGGTCGACACGGCGTTAGACACGCGGAGAGTGCGTATATCCGCCTCCACATCGCGGCCGTCAAGCAGCGTGTGCTGGGTGCCGTCTGACATCGGCATAAAGTCAATGGTCAGCGACGGCAGCGCTGCTTCAAGAGCCGCGGTGTCGACATGCCCCCCGGCGTCAATCATGCCGTGGTCTAACGCATAGAGTGTAACCGCGCGATACATCGCGCCGGAGTCAATATATCTGTAGCCGATGGTCGAGGCGAGGCGGCGGGCCATGGTGCTTTTGCCTGACGATGAGTAACCGTCGAGAGCTATGATGATTTTCTTTTCTGACATAATCAAGAAGATGTTTTATGTTATCAGTGCAGCAAGTCGTCTAAGCTGCATGTGAGATTGAGCATAAAAGTTGTTGCGCCGGTATGTGGCTGGGCAAGCGCCACGCCGAAACCGAAACTCTTGGCCCTCAAACCGGCTGCGAGCGAGAATCCCGAGACAAACGAGCGCGAGTAAGTCGACATGTCTGTGCGTGTCTTGTAGTTGTAGCCGAGTCCGATATAGAAATTGCGGCTCGAAATCAGGTCGGCTCCGAAGACGAGGTGTCGCATCAGATTTGACATGAATTTGTCTTTTACGACGGGCTCGTTTTCGGCGCTGCCGTCGCCGTTGTCGACATACGGCAGATGCCATTTGGTCAGATTCCATGCCGTTACCGAGAAACGCACGGGAAACGAGCCGAATGACTGTGACCATCCCAATCTGACATCAAACGGCAGACGGTCATAGGCCTTGTCAAAACGCTTGATCTGACCGCCGAGATTGGCTATGACAGCCGACAGCGACAGGTCTCGCTCGTCGTCATAATAATTGATGCCAAGGTCGGTCGAGAGAGCAAATGGCGAGAAATCTGCGTAGTAACTGTATATAAACTTCAGATCCACACCTCCACTCAGACGGTCGGTGATGTCGTGACTGTATTTAGCCCCGAAAGCGACATCTTTAGGCGAAAAATCACCCACGATAGAGCCGTCAGGCAGAGTCTCCTTCATCGAGCCGTAGCCGAAATATCTGACCGACGCAGCCCAAGCGCCGCGTTCGCCGGCGGCCTGAGCATACTTCAGACCGGCGAAATTGGAGCCGCCGACATAATGCATGTAATTGAACGCAATCTGACGGCCCATCTCGCCGCCGAGCAGTGACGGATTCTGGTCGGCCGATGTGATGTCATCGTCGACAAGCGAGATATTCACGCCGCCGAGACCATAGATGCGGCTCGACGATGTGACGTTGAGAAACGAGTAGGCAGACGTGCCGTCCTGAGCCGCAGAGCAGATGCCGAGAGCCGCAATGACAGCTGCGAGTATTGATATATTACGTTTAAATCGGATGAATCTCATTTTCATAAGCGAGAACAAAGTTACGCAAAAACAGACAATTGTCAGCGCTCAGTCCTCACTATTTGATAACGTATTGTCGGGCCGCTTATTGTGTGGATGCGCCTCGCGCCAACGCTTGTTAAATATTATTAAATACGGCTTGCGCGATTGTCCAATTATCCGCCATTATGTTATAAAAATATAAGTAAAAACGACGCGTTTCAATACTATTTATTTATGAATGTCAAAGGATTAATCACGGCTCTCAGTCTGGCAGCATTGCCAAGTGTCACATTGTCAGCCGCACCACAGGAAAACGACGGGCAGAAATATCTCAACCGTCCTATGCCGGCGTCATGGGATGCAGACAACGGGTTTGACACGGCGCCTTATGACGACGCGACATGGTGGACACGGTTTGGAGATAGCGTGCTTGACTCGCTGATAGTCATCGGCGAGCAAAACAACTATGACCTGTCCATAGCCGCGCGTCGCATAGAGATTGCGCGCCGTCGGTTGGACGCCGCCCGCTCTGCATATTATCCTCAAATCGGCGTCAACGCAGGATGGACACGCACACGCCGCTCCGGCGCCGCCGAAGGCCGGGATGTGCCGGCATCCGTTTCGTCGGCATGGGATCTCGGCGCGTCGGCAAGCTGGGAGATAGACGTATTCGGCAAAATAACCTCTCAGGTGCGTCAGGGCAAAGCAAACGTGCGCCTGAGCCGTGCCGACTTCGAGGCTGCTCTCGTGGCCCTGCGTGCACAGATAGCCACAACATACATACAGCTGCGCGTATACCAGAACGAGATGGAGGTCGCCCGGCGTCATTCCGAGAGTCAGCTCAAGGTCGTCAGAATAACCGAGGCGCGCCATGAAGCCGGACTCGCATCGCAGTTGGACGTCGCTCAGGCCAAGACGGTCTACTACTCGACAATCTCGCAGATACCTTTGCTCGAAAACTCCATAAACGCCACAATCAACGCGCTCTCGGTGATGCTCGGCGAGTACCCCGACAGCCTGAGAATAAGTCTCACCGCCTTGGCTCCACTCCCCGACTACAATCAGATTACGTCAGCCGGCATGCCAATGGACCTGCTGACACGCCGACCCGACATCATAGCCGCACGCGAGCAGATTGCAGTAGCCTCCGAGCAGCTCGGCATCGCGCGCAAGGACTATCTGCCGTCCCTCGCCATTACAGGCTCTATCGGCACACAGGCCCGTGACGCCAAAGACCTTTTCAAACGTAACAGTTTCACTTACACCGTCGCACCTGTGCTCTCATGGACACTGTTTGACGGCTTTGCGCGACGGGCAGCCACGGCCGAAGCCCGCGAACAGTTGTCGACGGCTGTCGACAACTATAATCTTACAGTCCTCACGGCTGTCGAGGAGACAGACAACGCCATGTCGGCTTACGTCCACTATCTAAACTATATACGCAGCATCAATGATGTCGTCGAACAGAGCCAAGAAGCCGAGAAACTGTCACTCGATCTCTACAAAGGCGGCCTGACGGCTTTTACAAACGTCGTCGACGCACAGCTCAACCTGCTGACCTATCAGAACTCACTCGTCGTCGCCCAAGGCGAGGCGCTGACAGCCCTCGTCGATTTATATAAAGCACTCGGCGGAGGCTGGCAAATACAATAAACAGTAACCCGTTAATCCACACCATAATGAAAACTACAAAAACCGCCATAATCGCAGCGTCGGCACTGCTGACAGTCGCGGCTGCGTCCTGCCGGCACAAAGAGGCCGCCCCTGAGAATACCGCCGAGACCATTGACGTCACGCGTCCCGTAGTTGACTCCGTAGTGCTGCATGTCACCTACCCCGGCTATCTGTCGGCCAATCTCGAGGTTGACCTTGTAGCCCGTGTCAACGGCTATCTCACATCAAAACAGTATAACAGCGGAGACTTCGTGCGCAAAGGTCAGGTGCTGTTTACCATCGAAGACAAAAGCTATCGTGACGCCGTCACTCAGGCAGAGTCAGCGCTTGCCGACGCACGCGCCGCCTACGCCTACGCATCAAGCCAGTATGCCGCACTCAAAAAAGCACTCGAAAGCGACGCTGTCAGCCAGATGGAGGTGCTTCAGGCAAAAAGCGCCATGGAGGAGGCCGAGGCTCGCATAGCCTCGTCTGAGGCGGCTTTACGCAGCGCACGTACTCAGTTAGGGTACTGCACCGTAACCGCACCGTTTGACGGCCATGTGACAAAAGCGACTTATAACGTAGGCTCATACCTTGCGGGCGCCGGCTCGCCTGTCACTCTCGCCACGATATATGACGACTCCGAGATGGTGGCAAACTTCTCTATCGAAGACAGCCGTTATCTGTCCATGATTGATGACTTCAAACGCTCGGGACGCGTCGACTTCGGCAGCATACCGGTCAATTTCTCCGAAAAACTTCCTCACCGCTATACCGCCGACTTGAGTTATATCGCGCCGCAGATCAACCGTGAGACCGGCACGATGGAACTGCAAGCCAAAATGCCCAACCCATACGGCGAGCTGAAATCAGGCATGTACGCGACAATCGCGCTGCCATACGCTGTCGACTCTGCCGCTATCATGGTCAAAGCCGCGTCAATCGGCACGGACCAGCTCGGCAAATACCTATATGTGGTCAACGACTCCGACCGCGTGGTTTACACCCCGGTCAAGACATCAGAGACCATAAACGACACCATGGCGATAATCACCGACGGCATCGGTCCCCGCGACCGATATGTCACCCGCGCGTTGCTCAAGGTGCGCAACGGCGAACAGGTCAATCCTCACGAGGTAAAATAGGCACTCATCACACAGTCATCACTTAAAAGATAAGGCAGATGTTTTCAAAATTTTTCATAGACCGTCCGATATTCGCGACAGTGCTCGCTATATTAATGGTGCTTGTCGGCCTGCTGACCGTCAAGTCTCTGCCGGTCGCACAGTTTCCCGACATCACTCCTCCGACCGTACAGGTGTCGGCCATGTATCCCGGCGCAGACGCACAGACAGTGGCCGAAACCGTCGGCGCGCCCATCGAGGAGCAGGTCAACGGAGTCGAGGGGATGATGTATATGAGTTCGTCGTCGGGCTCTGACGGCTCTTACGGACTGACGATAACATTTGAGGTCGGCACCGACATAGACATGGCCACCGTAAAGGTGCAAAACCGTGTGGCGCTCGCCGAGCCGACACTCCCCTCATCGGTCAAGCAGCAGGGCGTCTCGGTGACATCTCGTTCGACCAACATCATACTCTTCGTGGCTCTGCAGTCAGACGACCCCGAGCGTTATGATGCTCTATACCTGACCAACTATGCCAAACTCAACATCGTCGACGAACTGTCGCGCATCGACGGCGTAGGCGAGGTCGGCGCTTTCGGCGCCGGCGAGTACAGTATGCGTGTGTGGTTAGACCCTGACCGTATGCGTGTCAGAGGGCTGACGCCGTCTGATGTCTATGCCGCCATACAGAGTCAGAACATGGAGGTGTCGGCCGGCTCCGTAGGTGCGCCGCCGATGAATAACGACCAACAGTTCCAGTTCTCGCTGACCTCGAGCGGACGTCTGAAAACAGCCGAAGAGTTCGGCAACATAGTCATACGCACCAATCCCGACGGCTCAATTCTCAGGCTGCGCGACATCGGTACAGTCGACCTCGGCTCCGAGAGCTACAGCATCGAGTCAAGCGTCTCGGGTCAGCCGGCCGGGCTTATCGGAGTCTACCAGCTGCCGGGCGCAAACGCTCTCGAAGTTGCAAATCGCGTCAAAGCGCGTCTTGCCGAGCTTGAGCAATATTTCCCCGACGGTGTCAAATATAATATCATCCTCAACACCACCGACTTTGTCACCGAGTCAATCGACGAGGTGCTTGTCACCTTCCTCGAGACCACGCTGATTGTGATGCTCGTCATCCTGCTCTTCCTGCAGAACTGGCGCGCTGTTATCATACCCATGATAACCATCCCCGTATCGCTTATCGCGACATTCGCGGTAATGAAACTCCTCGGCTTCACCATCAACACGCTGACACTTTTCGGCCTTGTGCTTGCGATAGCGATTGTGGTCGATGATGCGATAGTGGTAGTCGAGGACTGTGCGCGCATACTGCGGCAAGGCGGAGTCACGCCCCGTCAGGCCGCAGAGAAGGCCATGAGCGAACTCGAAGGCCCGGTCGTCGGCGAGGTGCTCGTGCTGCTCTCGGTGTTCATCCCGACAGCCTTCATATCGGGCATTACGGGCGAACTCTACAAACAGTTTGCGCTCACAATCGCTGTGTCGACCGCGTTCTCGGGTTTCAACGCCCTGACATTTACTCCGGCCATGTGTGCACTGTTCCTCAAACCACAGACCGGCGAGCCGCGGTTTTTCCTCTATCGCTGGTTTAACAAAGTCTTTGACCGCACACGCAACGGCTACAACAATATAGTCGGACGCATGCTCCGACACCCTGCTCTGTCGCTTGTCATCTTTATAGCCATCTGTTTCGCCGCATTCTGGGGCTTTATGAAATGGCCGACATCATATGTGCCCGAGGAGGATATGGGCTATTTTATGACATCAGTCCAGCTGCCGACAGGCGCCTCGCTTGAGCGCACCGACAGCGTCGTCAAGAAGGTTTCAGCCGACCTTATGGCTCTGCCCGAGGTCAAGGACGTCATCTCGATGAGCGGCATGTCATTTCTCGCCGGCGGCAACGGCAGCAACCTCGGCTCGATGTTTGTCATTCTGCAGCCATGGAAAGACCGCAAAGGCCGCGACCAGAGCGTCGACGCTGTCATAGCCAAGACTTATGAGATGACAGCCCCGATACAGGATGCCGTAATCTTCTCGGTCAACCCGCCGGCCATCCCCGGTCTGGGTATGTCATCGGGACTGCAGATGCAGATTCTCGACATCAACAACCTCGGAGCAAAAGAGATAAAACAGGCCGTCGCCGCCGTGCAGGAGGCCGCCGCGCGTACGCCGGAGATAAAGGAAGTCTCGTCACTCTACGAAGGCGAAGTACCGCAATATGCGGTCAAAATAGACCGCGACCGCGTAAAGCTGCTCGGCCTCACCTTAGAGTCGGTCTACTCTGTCCTTTCGAGCTATATGGGCGGCAGCTACGTCAATGATTTCGTCGAGTTCGGACGTGTCTATCAGGTCAACCTGAGTGCCGACATGGCGGCACGCGGCGCGGCCGACGATGTGCTGAAACTCAGTGTGCGCAACACAGATGGCGACATGGTGCCGTTCGCGGCATTCGCCACTGTCGAGCCGACACTCGGCCAAGGCTCCATCAGCCGTTACAACATGTATACGACCGCTGCCGTCACCGCCACGCTTGCCGACGGCGTCAGCTCGTCAGACGGCATCAAGGCCATGGAGCGCATTGTCGACGAAAATCTCGGCAAGAACTTCAGCTACGCTTGGACCGGCGAAGCTTATCAGGAGACCGAAGCCGGCGTGACCATATCAATGGTGCTCATTTTCGCCATTATCATAACCATTCTCGTGCTTGCCGCCCAATATGAGTCGTGGACCGACCCCGTGGCGGTCGTCATCACCACCCCGACAGCTATACTCGGCACAATCATCGGCTGTATATTCCTCAACCAGAGCATCAGCATATACACCCAGATCGGTATTATCCTGCTGCTTGGTATGGCGGCTAAAAATGCTATTCTAATTGTCGAATACGCCATGGACTACCGCAAGTCGGGTCTGCCGATACGACAGGCCGCACAGGACGCCGGCTCTGTGCGCTTCCGTCCGATTATGATGACGGCTCTCGCATTTGTCTTCGGCGTGATGCCCATGCTGTTTGCCACAGGTGCAGGCGCCGCAAGCCGACTGTCATTAGGCACCGCCGTTGTGTTCGGCATGGCCGTCAACGCAGTCGTCGGCACACTCTTCGTGCCAAACTTCTGGGAGTTGTTGCAACGATTCCAAGAGAAATATCTGTCTAAAGTCTTCAGTCAGAACAATGTTGCGGCGCCGGTGGCCGCCTCTTCTGATGACAGTCAGACACACGATGTGACATCTAACGGCACGGCAAGCGACAATGAAGACAAAAATAATTCGCAGTCTAAATCTCAGATTTAAGGTCAGATAGTGAGTCCCGACACAGATTTTTCAAAAAAATTTCGTGCCGGGACTTGCACAGACCGAATAAAAAGCATAACTTTGCAGTGCAAATGGCGATTTAGTGTAGTGGCCTAGCACGCCACCCTCTCAAGGTGGAGACCCGGGTTCGATTCCCGGACTCGCTACTCGCCTGAATCGGTCGACTCCACGGAGCCGACCGATTTTTATTCATGTAGGGACATGCCAAGCGAGTGCAGCGAGCGCGGCATGTATAATGGGTCAGCGTCGTCAAAGTAGGGGCGCAATACTTTGGGCCCTCCCAGTCAAGCATTGCAAGGTTTCATGGCGGGCGCAAAATTTTGCGCCCCTACCAACAATCGGCTTGTCATAGGCTCACATACGGCGCTGCGCTGACGCACCTGACGGCGCTACTGACTCGTAAGTCCCTAATGTATAGGGACATGCCAAAGCGAGTGCAGCGAGCGGCGGCATGTATAATATGCACGTAAAGCGCAGGCGGCCAAATCATACGTGCCAAAGGCACGTCCCTACATTTTATTGATAATCAAAAGGTTATTGGCCGATTAAAAATCGGCCTTCTATATCTGCCCTATCGGGTGAGGAGGTGGCGGCGGTCGGCGGCGGGGAGCGTATTTATGTCGGTATTGGTCACTTTTACAAACAGCGGAAGGAAGTAGGCCCGGAGTTGGTCGAAAGACAACTTTTTGATTGTGCGGACAGTCGGATTAAGCAATGCGTCAATGGCGCGTTCCTGTTCGCGTGTGAAAAGGCCGGAACCGAAAAGCGCCGACAACTCGACAGGCTTTCTGTCGAGCATTACTTTCAGAAGGATGGCAACACGTTTTTCGGCCCTCTGCATGCAGCGCTCGCGACGCTCTTTGGCCCGCACGACACGACGTCGTGCATCCTCGGCCATCGCGTCGGCCTCGGGTGACTTCGCAGGTTTCAGGCCGCTGTCGTCAAGGTCGGATGCTACGCCGTCAGGGCGGCGGATACGTTCTGCTGTGATGATAGCGGCGACGAGCGCGTGGCAGAGCGAGATGTTCTCAGGATCGGCGAGAATCTGACTGAGAAGTTCGACCGGGATACGTGCGGTAATGGTCTTTTGTGTCTTTTTCATAGTGCGTTATTATTTTGCACAAAGGTAAGACCGATGTTGACCGGAGGAATGTGTGTTTTATGGATGGATAATGATTTAACATTTATATAGGAGCCTTTTCTAAAGAAAAATTGAAATAAACCAATCTACAAAATATCATTATTAGTCAAGCTATTACGGCCTAAATAAGATGAGATAGACATTTATTATCTATCTCATCTAAATAAGTCACAAATTATAACACTTTTTTATTTCACAAATTCTTTTTTCCCATTTATAATATATATTCCCGTTTGTAATTTTGACATCTCATTACGATTTTTAACGTCAAGCTTAACTCCTTGTAGATTAAACACATCTATTAAATCATCCCCGTCATTAATAACATCATTTATTCCGGTTTTGGGCATTGTTTCTACCTTAAAGAAATTTCTCCAACCTCTGACCTTTTGATATAAATTCAGAGATTCTTCCGGAACATGTAATACGCATTTAACATAGACAGAATTATCAAAATAGTCATCAGCATCAATGAGCGGAGGAAATAAATTATAGCAATAGATATTTGTTAAATTACATCCAGACAAAGAGTTTATAATTTCTACGTTTGAAGGTAGTGAAAGTGTTTCTAATTCCGGAGAGTGAATTTCGGGTAATTCAGTAACCTTACTACCTATATTCAGATTTTTCACTGATGTATTTTTAAAGATATTTTTTTGGTCTGAGATACCTTTAAAATTTCTTCCTAAATACAGTGAATCTATCTTAGCCGATGTTGTAAATTCTCCAATTAATACATTTTCACTATCTTCAAAAACGACTTTTCTCAACTTAGAACATCCGCTAAAAGCACCTCTTCTAATTAATTTTACATTAGAGGGTATTACTATATCTGTTATAGAAGATGCTCCATTAAATAGATAGCTATCTATAGTGGTGACATATGGTCCTATTTCTATTTTTTTTGCATACCACAAAAATAGAGGTAATTTACCATTATACAAATCACCTTCAGGATGCATATTTATGTTTTTCCCTAAATAAAATTCTTCTATAGGGCACATAATAAAAAGTGTACCGCCATCTCTATCAGATTTAATTTCTCCGTCGCCATCTTCTATAACAACTTTTTTAAGGTTTTCACAATTATAAAAAGCTTCAGCATGTATAAATGTTACTGAAGCCGGTATTTTAATCTCCTTAATTTTAGTCCACCCAAACGCACTCCAACCAATAGATTCTACACCCTTTCCCATTTCAACTTGTTCCAATGTCGAGTGAAAAAAAGCACTTTCTCCAATTATTTTAACATTATCACCTATTTTAACTTGTTTAATTGATGATTCGAGAAAAACATTTTCACCTATTGATGTTACACTTAATGCCTTTCCATTATATTCAATGTTATCGGGAATTATTATATCACCCGTATATTCAGTTTCGCCTTTAGTTACCTCGGCAGTTAAATCCTTAATTGATGTAATATTATAATAGATACCATCAATTTCCAAATCATATGCATATACTCTGCCTTGCAGCGAAAGATATATTATTGTTGCTATGATAAATAGTATTTTTTTCATATTAATAAAATTATGACATTGACTCTAAAACATTAATTATTTTATTCAAATCTTCTTCAAAATAAGGATAAGAACATAGCCCGGATGCACGTCCTTCACTTGCCATGAGATATATTGCATCATCCATGTTATTATTAACAAAACCACAGACAGTATCTTCAATCCGCTCACGTGCCTTTTTGTCTACCGCGAGGAGCCACTGCATATGTTTTTCTTTTAAATATTCCAAAAGAAATTTAGAATCTGATATCTTCTTAATCATATCCAATTTCACTCTAAGAATTTTATAAGATTATATTCGACCTTATGTAGTTTGCCTGTCAAACAATCTTCAATTAAAGCCATTTTCTTAATATACGGGATAGATTTACTCTCATCTATTTCTTCTGTCCAGCAATGAAAATATCCGTCTCTTTCCTTTGCAAGATTATTAAGTTCACCTTGTTCTTTCTCATTCAAGCACATTTCCCATTTCAATTGAGAAAAACGAACCTTCCTAAGTTTATTCATAATATTATAAGTTTCCCAGCTCCTAAAGAAATTAATAAGATAAAAACAAAAGGTGCAGGACCTGTATTTAGTTTTATCCAGTTCTCAGGTCTTGGTCTACCTAACTATACGGATAAAACAATAGCCCCACACCGATATGCTATATAGACTGTCAGTCACGACAGAATACAAGCTATCAATGCGGTGCTATTGCAAACCTTATCTTCGTATAGTTTTCAGACGACCAAGTTTGAGAACTAAAGATAAAATTTCAATAACACCTTAATAAATAAAAATAATGTATTCCTCATCAACTCTTTGATATGCGGAGAATACGCTCCAAAGTTAATAAATATTTATTGTAATATCTCATTCCACATCACAAATTTCTTTTTACTATAAAAATCATCTAATTCATTTTTGCACAAAGGTAAGACCGATGTTGACCGGAGGAATGTGTGTTTTATGGAGCTATCATGATTTAACATTTGCAGATGATTGTAGAATAGTGCATTATGTTTATTCTCTCCGAGAAAATTTTGAAGAGGCGGCCAAGACACCCCAAATACGCGCTGCGCGCTTAATTTGGGGTTGTGAGCGGTCTGCGACCGCATCGGCATCCCGCCGGGATGCCCAGCGCGGGACGCGCGAATCCTCTAAAACCCTCTGCGGAGCGCGAAGTGCGAAGCTGAGGGATAAAAATGTCCCCAAAAAGCGCGCCAAGCCGCGGAGCCGCGCCGGCACGCAATGGCGTTAGCCGAGGGTTACAGATAACATGGGCTATCGCCGTGTCGCGACTGCGCTTGCTCCGCAACTTGTCGCGAGATGGAGGAGGTAGCGGCATATCCACCAGCTTCGCAAGCTCCTGCGGGCTTGCTCCGCAGGTGGTTGTAGACAATTCGCACCTCCGGTGCTATTTGCGGTCATATTATACGTGCCAAAGGCACGTCCGTACATTTCACTACTGCTCAATAGGTTATCGGTCGATTGGAAATCGGCCCTCCATATTATTTAACCGTAATCGTCAGGGGCTGTTTGATGATGCGGCAGCCGGGAAAGCCGGCACGGATGAGGCGGTTGACGGCGGCAGTGTCGGCGAGGGCCTCGGCCGGGGTTTCGGGCAAGAGGACATATGTCGTGACTTCGGCGCCGGGCACAAGCATTTTCATCAGTTCGGCCGGCGACGGCACCGTCTTAAGGCGCGAGTATTCGCTATAAGTCATCTTGATAAATCCTGCTGACGGGCTGATGCCGCGGCGGTCGAGGAGATAGCCGTCGGCAAGGCGCACAGGCACCGATGCGGCGCTGACATCAGTCGGCGCCGGATATGAGACGACGGCATCGCGGGCGGCGTTGAGGTTGACAGCTACAAGGCTGTCGCAGTCGACTGACGTGCGGTAGACGACTGCATGAGGCAGCTCGCGGGCAGGCTCACCGGTGACTACAGAGAGACGCGAGCCGGCGGCGGAGTCAATATGACGATGTGAACACGAGCCGAGCAGTGCGAGGCCAGTGAGCGCAAAAGCGGCGATGACAAATGATTTACCGTGCATAGTAAAACGGGATAGAGAGTTATATAAAATTATAACAAACTAAAGCCGCCGATTGCTCAGAACTCGAGCGAAAGACGCACATTGAGCTGACGGCGCGTCAGATAGTTAGGCACGGCATACTGTATGTCGTTGACATCGGTCACCCAGTAATAGGAACTGACATTGGAGATGTCAAAGAGGTTGAAACAGTCAAGCCCGAGCCACACATTTTTAAAGGCTTTCTGAAGTCCGCGGCGGGACTCGCCGTCTTTGGGCGGCTGCACGAGGGCGTAGGCCAAGCCGACGTCGACACGTTTGTAGGCCGGAGCGCGGAAGTACCATTCGTCGCGGCTGCCGCGCGGAGCTGTCATCGGCAGACCGTCAGAGAATATGCCGCGCAGATTGAATTTGAGGCGCGGAAATTTCGGGAAATAATCCGTGAAATAGAGGGCGAAACTGTAGCGGCGGTCAGAGGGCAGCGGCACCTTGACGCCGTTGAGCGTCTCTGACGTCTTCATCAGTGAGAAGCTGAGCCACGAGTCGCTGCCGGGCACAAACTGGCCGAAGAGCTTGAAGTCGAGACCGGCGGCAAAACCGCTCGTGAGGTTTTCGCCGCTGTAGACAAGTTTGAGGTTGTCAATCTCGTAGGGGATGAGATTGCCGAGGAACTTGCAGTACGCCTCGGCCGAAATCTTGAACGGACGCTCGAACGCGCGGAACGTATAGTCAGAGCCGAGTATCAGCTGGAAGCTGCGCTGCGACTTGAGGTCTTTGTTAAGCTCGATGATGGTGTTGCCGTCAGCGTCGGGCACCGGACGGCGGAACTCACGGTAGAACGGCGACTGGTAGTAGAGGCCCGTGGCGAAACGAAACGCCCAGCGCGGCGCTTTTGACGGCACGAAACCGACGCTGACGCGCGGGCTGACGAGGAACTCGCTGTTGAAATCGGTATAGCTGAATCGCACGCCGCCGTTGAAGTTGAAATAACCGGCCGCGGCGTCGAGGCGCCAGTTGTCGTCGATGTGGAGGGCAAGATTATTTATACTTGCATCGTGACGCGAGTCCAAGTTGTAAATCACCTTGAGCGCGTCGGGGTCGGCGGGCAGAGAGTAGCCGGCCGAGTCGCGCAGCTCCCACTCGCGCGTACGATCATAAATCTGACGGTGACTGTATGTAAGGCCGTAATTTAGGTTATGACGCTTGATGCCCGTGGCGCCTCGTAGTCCGAAATTCATCACCGAGGCCTTGAGACGGTTACGTGCATGCTCGTGATAACGCCCTACACCAAGCTCGCCGCCTATCGAGCCCGAGCCGTTGCCGTCGCCTGACGTACCCGCCTGATCGAGCCAGTACTCGCCGCTGATGTCATAAGTCACGAGCTCGTTGGTGAGGAAGCCCGAGGCGAGTACACTGAATTCATTAAACTTGTTGGGACGGTAATTGAGCGTCAGCGCGCCAAACCATGTCTCGAACTTATCCTTCTCCATGCCGTCGAAGTAGACCTTAAACTGTTTGGCGTCGGTCGATGTGCCGAAATTGGTCGTGCGCGATTCGGGGATGAACTTATAATTGTTGATAGCGATGTTGCCGAGGAAATTTACGCTCCAGCGTTCGCCGAGCCTGAGGCTCATCGACGTCTGATAGTCAAAGAAACGCGGGTCATATTCGCCTCGGTCTTCAAGCGACGACAGCAGCGACGAATTGCTCTTGTAACGCAGGCCGTGGAGCTGAGTGAAACGTTTTGAGGCCGACCCGATGGCCACCGAGCCGCCCATAAGCGAGGCCGACACCGCGCCCTCGAAGGACTCGGGCTGACGGTAAGTGATATCGAGCACACTCGACATGCGGTCGCCGTAGCGGGCCGGAAAACCGCCCGTCGAGAAATTGATGGAGCCGACGAGGTCGGGATTGATTATCGAGAGACCTTCCTGCTGTCCCGACGAGACGAGCTGTGGACGGTAGACCTCGATGCCGTTGATATATACAGAGTTCTCATCATATGTGCCGCCGCGCACGTTATACTGAGCCGAGAGCTCGTTACCCGATGTGACACCGGCCATCGTCGTAATCAGCGATTCCACGCCGTTGCCGCTCGCGTCAGGGGCCATGCGATAAGAGTCGGCGGCAATCTTCTGCATCGCGCCGGTCTGTTTCTGTATCTCCGACACCTCGACACCCTGCAGAGCATAACTGGCCGGAGTCATCTTGACATTGACAGTCACCTCACCCTTGGGCGCAATCAGTCGGCGCCGCGCCTCCTCGTAGCCGAGGCAGGTGAAGACAAGACGCAGCGTGTCGGTTTCGGGCGCAGAGATGGTGTAGCGGCCGTCAAGGTCGCTGGTGGCGCCGAGAGCGGTGCCGACGACACGGATTGTGGCAAATTCGAGCGGCTCATTCTTTTCGTCGGTGAGCCGTCCGGTAATTTTTACCGCTGCCCCGGCGGTCAGAGCCACGCAAAGCATGGCGAAAGCAATGGATATATGTTTGAGTCTGAAAGACATTTATTGCGGATGTATAATGATTGGACAAAATATTAACGTGAGTACGGGTTAAAAATTATATCGTCGACGCACCGTTTTTGCTCAAAATTGAGTAGCTTTGTGTATCGATACATAAATCTTAAAACAACATGACAACACAACCCTCAAAGCGACTGCATTATCTCGACATGCTCAAAGGCATCGCCATTTTCATGGTCGTCGCCGGTCACGTACTGACGATGTGCATCCGCGAGATTGACCGCGCCGCTTTGTTCAAGTTTATCGGCGAGATTCACATGCCGCTGTTCTTCTTTATAAGCGGCATGGTCACACTGCGCGTCATCGACGGCGCGAAATGGCGGCTGCCTGCGCTCGGCAAGCGCGCAAAGCAACTGCTGATTCCCATGGCCGTCGTCAGCACAATATGGATATTCTATTTCCCCCACTCCGGGCTGCAGAGTCCGCTGGACTCTACGTTCGCGGGGCTGTGGACGGGCGAATGGAAAAACGGCTACTGGTTTACGCTCGTGCTCTTTGAGATAATCCTCGTCTACGCCGTTCTGGCCCGCATCCTACCCGGCATCACATCAGCCGCCGCCCGCATTGCGGTCATCGCCGCCACATGGGTTATACTCGGCGTCGTGGCTTACGTACTTCTGCCCGACAACATCACAGGCCTACTCAGCATAAGGCTGACATTCAGATTCTTCCCCGCTTTCATGGCCGGAGTGTTAGCATCGCTCTACAAAAAGCGTTTTGACAGCATCTGCCGTTCGTCAACAGCGTTTACCGTCTCGATACTTGTCGGTGGCGCCCTGCTCTATTATGTCTGCTGGCCGTGGGAGTTCCCGGCCGTGCCCGACGTTGTCATCGATGCCGCCCGCAGCGCCCTGCATATCTGCATAGCCATCGTGGCTATCACAATAGTCAGGCCATGGAGCCTTGAGGCATATGCGCCGGAGGCCGCGACGCCTCACCGCTGGGCCCGCATGTGGAGCTATCTCGGCAGCAACAGTCTGGCAATCTATCTGCTACACTACTTTTTCCTGTTCCCGCTCGGATTCCTTCGCCCGTGGGTCGTGGATGCCGCTCTTGGCTTTGTACCGCTGCTGCTCGTCTCGTCATTCTTTGCCGCGGCCATAATCGCCGTAACATTGGGTTTCAACCGACTTATCAGCCCGTCAAAGCCGCTCAGGATACTGCTGACGGGAGCGTAGGAACACAATAGATATAACCCATTGCAATGTAGGGACATGCCAAAGCGAACGTCGGTGAGCGACGGCATGTATAACTCGCTACATTTGCACATAATCGCCTGATAGCCAAACAATACGTGCCAAAGACACGTCCCTACTACTATTTTATTGGCCTGATAATAACAGAGGCCGCGCCTGTTTTGGCGCGGCCTCGCTGTTTTATAAATATCTTTCGCGTATGTGTCAGATTTCGGCTGATTCGCCGGGTTTGGCAAGGCAGACCATGCGTGTGGCGACGTCCTTGGTGAACGGATAGGAGGCGAAATCGTAGGCCTTGTCTTTGGGGTCATCAGTGTGATAAGGAATAAAGACGGCGACATTGGCTTTCTCCAAGAAGTACACGGCAGCCTGTGCGAAGTCAGGATTGTCGACCGGCTCGACTGCCATAAAGGCGAGGTCAAACGTTGGCTGTGCCTCGGCGATGCGCCCGACAGCAACCTCAAATTTCTCGCGGTAGGCATGAATGTCACGAGGCGAATCGTCATTATGCGAGGGAGACTCGCCGAGCTCGCCGGCGTGGAAGATATTTTTGCCGTCAGCGGTGGTCACGACAAAGCTACATCCGCGGCCGGTCGTGCCGAACGCCCTGACAGTCAGACCGCCGAGCAGGTCCTCAATCTTGTCGCCATGACTCATCCAGCCGATAGGCATATCGAAATGAATGTCTTTGTCTTTTACATCATTGCTGATGATATACTGACGTTTGTGACTCTGACCGAGGTCAAAAATCTCGTGGCTGAAATGGTCGTGATGACGATGTGTGACAAAGAACACCACGGGGAGGTCTGGCCGGTGTTCGAGCGTTTTTTTAACTTTATGAGCCGGGTCGCGGTAATAGTCAAAAACCATTAAGACATCAGGGGTCTCAACGGCAAAACCGCTGTGGTCAAGATAAGTTACTTTAATCATGATGCTATGTTTTAGAATTGCTTACAATAGTTGATGTCACTCGGGAATCGTGACAGTCAGACCATCATAGGCAAACGACACAGCCTCGGGGAGCAGACGGCTGACAGCGGCATGCAGACCGATGTCGTGGCTCATGTGGGTGAGAAAGGCCTGTCTCGGTTCCGTTGATTTTATAACATCGAGAGCGGCCTGTAAGTTCATATGCGACATGTGGGGCTCAATGCGGAGCGCATTGATAACAAGAGTGTCGACGCCTTTGATTTTATCAAGAGTCGTATCTGGCATCGTCAGGCAGTCGGTGATGTAAGCCAACGGACCGATGCGGAAGCCGACAATAGGCATCCGCCCGTGCATCACCGGCAATGGCTCGACATCGACGCCGGCAGCGGTGAACGGCTGCTCCGGGTCGATAACATGCAGATCAAACGACGGGACGCCCGGATAAGGATGCTCGGCGAAGCAGTATGGCAGACGTGCGCGTATGTTGCGCGCCACGTCGGCGCGGCAGTAGACAGGGAAAGGCTTGCCATAGGCATACGGGCGCATATCGTCAAGACCGCCGACATGGTCATAGTGGATGTGAGTAAGCAGCACGGCGTCGAGCGACGGCGAGCCGCAGGCGAGTATCTGCTGACGGAAGTCAGGACCGCAGTCAATCAGCAGCCGGCGTCCGTCGTCAAAAGTGACAAGTGCCGATGCGCGCAGACGTTTGTCATGCGGGTCGGTCGAGCGGCAGACTTCGCAGTCACAGCCGATAAACGGAACGCCGCATGATGTGCCTGTGCCGAGAAATGTAAGTTCCATATGGTCAGCAGACTAAATACGGTAACGGGTAAGCAGGCCGTCCTCAAAAATCAGATAGACGCCGTCGGCATAACTCCATTGCTCGACCACGGCATTAGTGACCGGTATTGTGCGGTAGCTGTCGGGAGCGCCGAGAGCGAGGCGACACTCGTCGCGAGTCATGCCGTCGCGCACACGGCTGTTGATAATCAGCTCCCAAACATCGTCTGTAATGCGGGGATAACGCAGACGCGGATTGTCAAAATGAAAGACGGCATCAAAATTGCGTGTCGCGGCGCGATCAGTGCCGATGGTCATCGGGATGTAGAATGTCTTGGCCGTATCGTCTGACGGAGTAAACCACACGCGCAGGGGATATATATAAGTGCCGGTCGTCACACTGTCGATGCGCACCGGGATATGACGGCGTCCGACAGTCTCGCGACCGTCAACGGCTGCATACCACTTAGGCGTCGAGATATAGTAGCTGTTGCCGCGCATCACCCGGTCGACACTGTCGACGACAGAGCGCTCGATGGTGAAAGGCACCTCGAGACGCTCGCGGCTCTCAAGCGATTTGAGATCGGCTGCCACGGGATACTTCAGCAGCTTGCCCGACGCATCTCCGCTGATACGGAAGACCAACTCCGTGGCACCTTGCCCCGTCACGGACGGCACCTGTTCAAATCGTTCGAAGATGATGTCAGTCCCCGACAGCGGACGGTCTGTGCCGGCACCGGCCGCAAAGATTATCGAAATCTTGTCATCAGCGACATAAAAACGCTTGCCCGGCTGCCACTGCGACGGCGACTGCGGACGGATGTCGCTCAGAAAAAGCTGTTCGGGCGACGCCGAGACACGCTGACGACGCACATCGTCTGACGAGATGCGCGGTGTCGACTCGATGCCCGTGAAACATGACGAGCAGAAGAGCGCCGTCACAAGGGCGGCGCTCAGCTTCGTCAGATATAGTCTGTATTTCAAATTCACTTTTTGGTCGGGTCTATGCCGAGGTTATAGAATATAAATGAATAGATGTCGGCATACTCGTCGATGATCTTGGCGATGGGTTTGCCCGAGCCGTGGCCTGCCTTTGAGTCGATGCGTATCAGCTTGGGACGGTCACCGGTGTCGGCAGCCTGCAGAGTGGCGGCGTATTTAAACGAGTGGGCCGGGACGACGCGGTCATCGTGGTCGGCGGTAGTCACCATAATCGAGGGATAAGGTGTGCCGTCGTTCTTGATATTGTGTAGCGGCGAATAAGCGAGCAGATATTCGGCCATCTCGGGCGAGTCGGCCGATGTGCCGTAGTCATGAGCCCAGTTCCAGCCGATAGTGAAGAGGTGGTAGCGCATCATGTCCATGACGCCGACACGGGGAATGGCGACGCGGAAAAGGTCGGGACGCATGTTGGTCACGGCGCCGACGAGCAGACCGCCGTTAGAGCCGCCCTCGATGGTCATGAGCTCGGGAGTGGTCCAGCCTTCGCCAATCATATACTCGGCAGCGGCGATGAAGTCGTTGAACACGTTGAGTTTCTGCTGTTTCGTGCCGGCAAGGTGCCATGCCTCACCATACTCGGCGCCGCCGCGGAGGTTGGCCTGAGCATAGATGCCGCCGTTTTCGAGCCAGAGCAGACGGTTGGCCGAGAAACCGGGGTTGAGCGTGATGTTGAAGCCGCCGTAACCATAGAGGTAGACGGGATTTTTGCCGTCGCGCTGCAGACCCTTCTTATAAGTGATGAACATGGGGATTTTTGTGCCGTCGGCCGATGGATAGAATACCTGTTCGGTCACATAATCCTCAGGATTAAAGTCCTTGAGCTCGGTCTCGGCGAAGACTTTGCTGTCGCCTGTGGCCATGTCGTAGCTGTAGACCGTCGGAGGATAGCTGAATGACGAGAACGTGTAGTAGACTTCGTCGCTCTTGGGGTCGGTCGAGAAACGGAGAGTGCCGTAGGTCGGCAGCTTGATTTCGTTGACACGCTCGCCCTTGTCGTTGACTACATAGGCGTGGTGTGAGGCGTCCTTGTCATAGGTGGCGATAAGCTTGTCGCCGGCAAACTGCGCGCCGACGAGCACGGCGGTGCTGTCTTCGGGCACGAAGTCACGCCAAGCGGCGCGCTGCGGGCGGGCGATGTCGGCAACAACGACGCGGTTGCGCGGAGCGTCGGCCGATGTCATCATATAGAGTTTGCCGTCACGGGCGCCGATTACAGAGATATCGTTGTCCTGCGAGGGCTCGACAGTCACCCACTTTGAGTCGGGGCGACGCAGGTCCTTGACAAACATCGAGTTGCCGTTGCCCTGTCCGCCACCGTAGACAATCAGGGTCGACTCGTCGTCAGTGACATCGACGTTGTGGAAATGGAGAGGCTCGTTTTTATTCTCGTAGACGACCTTATCTTCGCTCTGAGGCGTGCCTAATTTGTGATAGTAAACCTTGTGGTACTCGTTGGCGTTGGAGAACTCCTTGCCGGCCTCGGGGCGCTCGTATGCGCTGTAATAGAAACCGTCGCCCTGCCATGCGGCGCCGGTGAACTTAGCCCACTCGATATGGTCGGGCAGGAGCTCGCCGGTCTCGGTGTCCATAACGTAAATCTCGGTCCAGTCAGAGCCGCTGCGCGAGATTGTGTAGGCGGTGTGCTTGCCGTCATGCGACTGATAGACGCCTGTCAGCGCTACGGTGCCGTCATCAGAGAGTTTGTTGGGGTCGAGAAATACTTCGGCCTCGCCGTCGGGTGTGGCCGAGCGGTATAGCACCGACTGGTTTTGCAGGCCGTCGTTGCGATAGAAGTAATAGCGGCCGTCGCTCTCCTTGGAGGGCATGCCCTGTTTGGGATAATCGTTGAGTTGCTCGAGACGCTCGCGCAGTTTGGCGCGGAACGGAATCTTTGATAGATAGTCCTGTGTCACCTTGTTCTCGGCCTCCACCCACGCGAGCGTGGCTGCGGCTGTATCGTTTTCAAGGGGACGATATGGGTCGGCGACCTCATGGCCGAAATAGTTGTCGACGGTGTCGTCGGTCGGCGCAGCCGGATACTCGAGCTTGGCCGATTTTGTGCATGATGCTGTCATAATGGCTATCATTGCGATTGGTAAAAGACGTGACATAGCTGTTAATGTGATGTTACGGATTGCTTATATTGACGCAAAGTTAATAAAAGTATGTGTGTGACGAACATTTGCCTGACTTATAATTGTTATAAATCTGTAATTTATGCTTAAATGCTTATCCCTATCAAACGCCACTCAACGTTATGAAACATCTCTACTCTTTTATTTATGTAACGGCTTTGAGCCTCGTCATCGGCTCACTGACCGCGGAGGCCGATGTGCTCGGTCCGGCCGAGGCTCTCGCCCGCGTCAACAAAACGAAACCGGCCGCAGCCCGCGTAGCCGCTAAAATTTCAGACCGTCTGCCGGTAATGACAGCAAAAACCGCTGCCGGCGAGCCTGCGGTGTATGTGTTTGACACCCCGGCGTCAGGCGAAGGTTACTTGATTGTCAGCGCCGAGTCTGAGGCTCCCGCACTGCTCGGTTACTCCGACCGCGGCTCGGTAAGCGCCGAGACGATGCCGCCGGCCATGCGCTACTGGCTCGAGACATACACACGCCAGATTGAGGCTGCCCGTCAGTCGGGTGTCATGCGCGCGCCGGCACGCCCTGTCCGCGACGCCATCGCCCCACTATGCAAGACTCACTGGAATCAGGACGCCCCATATAACGACCTCTGCCCTATGGACAACGGCAAACGCTCGGTCACGGGTTGCGTGGCCACAGCGCTCGCACAGGTGATGGCTTACCATCAGTGGCCCGAGAAAGGTACAGGCTCAAAGTCTTACAGCTGGAACGGCCAGACCCTGACCGTCAACTACGGCGAGACGACTTACGACTGGGCCAACATGCTCGACACATACACATCGACGGCCACGGAGGCACAGCGCAATGCCGTGGCCACGCTTATGTACAGCTGCGGCGTATCGGTCAGCATGGACTACTCGTCGAGTGAGTCGGGAGCATCGTCATTAGAGGTTGTCAAGGCACTTGCCGATTATTTCGGTTATGACAAGGGCGTGCGCTACCTATCGCGCGACAATTACGGTCTCGTCGACTGGGAGAACATCGTCTATGCCCAACTCACCGACTACGGTCCCGTACAGTACTCGGGACAGAGCTCCGAGGGCGGCCACAGTTTTGTCTGCGACGGATATAGCAGTGACGGATATTTCCACTTCAACTGGGGATGGGGCGGTCTGAGCGACGGCTACTACCTGCTGACAGCCCTTGACCCCATGTCACAGGGTATCGGCGGCTCCACATCAGGTTTCAACTTCGATCAGGATATCATCGCCTGCGTCAAACGCCCCTCGGGAACTTCAGAGTATTACTACAACCTGATGCTAACCTCAGATTTCCTGCCTGCAAGCCAGACTGCTGTCAAAGGCAACAGCATACAGTTTAACGGCGACATCTTCAACTTTACGCCCGCAACATTCCAAGGCGCGCTCGGCCTTAAAGTCGTCGCCGTGCCCGGCGGAGAGACACGCTATCTCAAAGGCACCGAGGTCAATCTGTCGTTCGGTGCGGGACGCGGCGCCTTCTTTGTCGCCGTTCCCGACGACGTCACTGACGGCACATATACTGTCTCACCCGCCTATTGCGATGCCGCCGGCAAATGGACGGAGCTAACCGCGCCTATCACCTCTGTCAGCTCGCTGACTATGACTGTGAGCGGACAATCAGTCTCGTTCGAGCCCATAGTCAAGGCATCTGTGACAGTGAGCGATATAGCCACGCCGACACCTTTCTATATCGGCTCAGAATTCCATATTACGGCGACCGCCGCAAATACATCGTCCACATATGAATATTACGGCCCGGTTTGCGCCGCATTTATCGACTCAAACAACGAAATCGCAGCTCTCGGCAATGAATATCAGCTCGACATCGAGGCCGGCGGTACAAGCGACGTCGATTATTATTCAAACTACAGATTCTCGTCGCAGACCGGAGAGCCTGATCCGGGCGACTACACTCTCTACTTCGTCAACGCCAAAACTTACGAGCCTGTCTCTGACGGCATCCCCGTCACGCTGCTTGCCGCACCCGACGAGACTTCGATAGCTGTGACCGACGTACACATGACCGACGGCAACACTACAGCAGTCGACCGCACGGATGTCAGCGTATCCGCCACTCTGACATGTTCGGCCGGATATTTCACCGGCAAACTGACTCTGGCCATCTTCCCCTACACAAGCGGCTCCGTAGCGGCTGTGGCACAGTTCAGCACGCCTATCTACTTTGTCAGCGCCGGTAACTCACAGTCTGTTGTCGCGTCGGGCAATTTTGTCGCCGGCGAATCGGGCAAAGAGTATATGGCCGCATTCTTCTCCGGCAGCAGACAAATCAGCGATCCGGTAAGATTTAAAATCGCCACACCAAGCGCAATCTCTGACATCGAAAACAGCACCGGCATCATCATCTCACGCAGCGGCGACTTAATGACAGTCAACGGCGCCGGTGAGCGCCCAACGGTCAGAATCCATGACGTCAGCGGCAGTCTCGTAATCGATGTCACCGCCACAGAAGTCGACTGCTCTGCCCTCGCCGCAGGGCTCTACATCGTAACCGTCACCGGCGCCGACGGCACGACACAAACATCGAAATTCATTAGATAACCACATCTTGGATATCACTTACAGACAGGCTGCGCCAACCCGGCGCAGCCTGTCTTTTTATATAATAATATGCGCCGATTATATGTGCGGTGTGATGTTTGATTTTGATGATTGGTAAAAGTTGATTACTTTTGTAGGTTGATAAACCGACAATCGAAATTAACTGTCTACTTAACAATATGTTCAGAACCAATACATGCGGAGAGCTCCGTCTCTCAGACGCCGGTCGCGAAGTGACGCTCGCCGGCTGGGTGCAACGCAGCCGCAAGATGGGCGGCATGACATTTGTCGACATCCGCGACCGCTACGGCATCACACAAGTAGTCTTCAACATCGAGCATGACGCAAAACTGACCGAGGCCGCCAATCACCTCGGCCGCGAATTTGTCGTGCAGGTCAAAGGCACTGTGGCCGAACGCACAAGCAAAAACCCCAACATGCCCACCGGCGACATCGAAATCATCGCCAACGAGCTTACAGTACTCAACCCCAGCGAGGTGCCCCCGTTCACCATCGAGGACGACACTGACGGCGGCGATGATATCCGCATGCGCTACCGCTATCTCGACCTGCGCCGCGCCGCCGTGCGACGCAACCTCGAGCTGCGTCACCGCATGACTATGGAGGTGCGCCGCTACCTTGACTCAAAAGGTTTCCTCGAAATCGAGACTCCTATGCTCGTCGGCTCTACGCCCGAAGGCGCACGCGATTTCGTCGTGCCTTCACGCATGAATCCCGGCCAGTTCTACGCCCTGCCCCAGTCGCCCCAGACGCTCAAGCAGCTGCTGATGGTGTCGGGCATGGACCGTTACTTCCAGATTGTCAAATGCTTCCGCGACGAGGACCTGCGCGCCGACCGTCAGCCCGAGTTCACACAGATTGACTGCGAAATGAGCTTCATCGAGCAGAACGACGTGATAGAGCTCTTCGAGGGCATGGCCAAGCATCTGTTCAAGACCATCCGCGGCATCGAGCTGACTGAGCCGTTCATACGCATGCCTTGGGCTGACGCCATGAAGTATTACGGCAGCGACAAACCCGACCTGCGTTTCGACATGCGCTTCGTCGAGCTGATGGATACGCTCAAGGGCCACGGTTTCAGCGTGTTTGACAACGCGGCCTACATCGGCGGCATCAACGCCAAGGGCGCAGCCCACTACACACGCAAACAGCTTGACGCGCTGACCGAATATGTCAAACGCCCGCAGATCGGCGCCAAAGGCATGGTCTACGCCCGCGTCGAGGCCGACGGCAAAGTCAAATCGTCGGTCGACAAATTCTATACGCCCGAGGCTCTCGAGGAACTCAAAAAGAAGATGAACGCCGAGCCCGGCGACCTTATCCTCATCCTCAGCGGCGACGACGCCATGAAGACCCGCAAGCAGCTGTGTGAGCTCCGTCTCGAGATGGGCCGCCAGCTCGGTCTGCGCGACAAGGACAAGTTCGCCTGCCTTTGGGTCGTCGACTTCCCGATGTTTGAGTGGAGCGACGAGGAGCAGCGCCTGATGGCCATGCACCACCCGTTCACCCATCCCAAAGACGAGGATATCCCCATGCTCGACACAGACCCGGCTGCCGTGCGCGCCGATGCCTACGACATGGTCATCAACGGCGTCGAGGTCGGGGGCGGCTCTATCCGTATCCACGACAGCGAGCTGCAGGCCAAGATGTTTGAGATACTCGGTTTCACCCCCGAGAAGGCTCAGGAGCAGTTCGGCTTCCTGATGAACGCATTCAAGTTCGGCGCACCGCCTCACGGCGGTCTCGCCTACGGCCTCGATCGCTGGGTATCGCTCTTCGCCGGACTCGACAGCATCCGTGACTGCATCGCCTTCCCCAAGAACAACTCGGGCCGCGACGTGATGCTCGACGCTCCCGCAGCACTCGATCAGAAACAGTTGGACGAACTGCAGATTGATCTCGTCAAACCCAAGGAATAACATAGGCCGCCGGCAAAGATGACCAACGCAAACATCATTTCAGCCATCGAGTCATTTGCTCCCACGGCTCTACAGGAGTCGTGGGACAACACGGGCATGCAGATAGGCTCGCGACTCGCCGAATGTACCGGCGTGCTGCTGTGTGTCGATGTCACGCCCGACATAGTCGATGAAGCAAAAAAACGCGGCTGCAACCTGATAATCTCACACCATCCGCTGATTTTCAAGCCGCTGCGCAAGCTGTGCGGCAACACGGCGGTCGAGGAGGCTGTCATGAAAGCCGTGGCCGCCGGCATAGCCGTCTACTCGTCACACACCGCCACTGACAGCACTGTCGGCGGCGTCAGCTACCGCATGGCCGAGAAATTAGGTGCCAGACCACACCGTGTGCTCAAACCTTTAGAGAACAGACGCACGCGTCTTAGCGTAACGGTCTGCAGCGAACGCGCCGACGACGTACGAATTGCTATGTTTGAGGCTCTCGGCCTCGCTACAGGATTACGGCCGGATGGTTTCAGCTGCACATCGTCGACAGACGTCGTGACTAAAATAGCAGCAACAGATGCTGCGGCAGACCCGCTGGCCGCGATGAGCGAGACCGCCACATCGACAATCAGCTGCGTCATAGACCGCTCTGAGGCAGACGCCGTAACCGCGATGCTCGCCGATGTGCTTGACTCTAACGATGTGCATATCGAGGTCTCGGCTCTCGAGAACACAGATCCTGCACTCGGCTTAGGTATTCTGGCGACACTCGACAAGCCTATGAGACCATCAGAACTTATCGCCGCAGTCAAAGAAGCATTCGGCTCTCCCGTCGTAAGATGCACCGGCCTCGTGACCGACGACGAGCTGCAGATCAGACGTATCGCCATCTGCGGCGGCTCGGGCAGCGAATTTGCAGCTGACGCCATGCGAGCCGGCGCCGAAGCGTTTATCACATCCGACACACGCTATCATGACTTTGTCGACTACAAAGACCGTCTGCTGATAATCGACATCGGTCATTATGAGAGCGAAGCCTGCACAAAAGAAATTTTTTATCAGATTATTACAAAAAAATTTCCTAACTTTGCATGCTATTTATCAGAAATCGAATCAAATCCAATAAAGTATATCTAACACATGGCAACCGATAAGAAATCAGAGCAGACCCTCTCGGTCGAAAAGCGCCTCAAAGCCCTCTACGACCTCCAGACAATTCTCTCGGAAATCGACCGGATTAAGACCATTCGCGGCGAGCTGCCTCTCGAAGTCAAGGACCTCGAGGACAATATCGCCGGTCTGCAGACCCGTATCGAAAACTATAACCGCGAAATCGCCGAGCTTCGCCAGAATCTTGCAGCCGAAAAAGAGAAAATCAATTCTTGCTCTCAGCTCATCGACCGTTACAAAGAACAGCTTGACAACGTGCGCAACAACCGCGAGTTTGACCTCCTCACAAAAGAGGTCGAGTTCCAGAATCTCGAAATAGAACTCGCCGAAAAACATATCAACGACTATACACGTGCCATCGAGACAAAGACCGCCGAAATAGCCGCCACTCAGGAGAAACTCGCCGACCACAACCATATCCTCGCCGAAAAGAAAACCGAACTTGACGAAATCGTCAGCGAGACACGTCAGGAAGAAGAATCACTCCGCGAGAAAGCCAAAGCCCTCGAGCCCGGCATCGACGAGCGCACACTGCAGGCTTTCAAACGCATCCGCAAAAACGCCCGCAACGGCCTCGGCATCGTCTATGTGCAGCGTAACGCATGCGGCGGCTGCTTCAACCGCATCCCGCCCCAAAAGCAGATGGAAATCAAGCTCCACAAAAAAGTTATCGTCTGCGAATACTGCGGCCGCATCATGATTGACCCCGTTCTCGCCGGCGTAGAAGAAGAGCCCGCACAGACAGCCGCCAAATAATTACATTACACGACATATCTTTAAAGTATCGGCATGCCTTGAAGGCATGCCGATACTGTTTTTATACCTGATAATTACGGGCACACAGATAAAGGTCACATAATAAAATCCATATCTAAAATTTAGTTTCAATTAATTAAAATAAGATAATTCGGCTTGTTTTTCGGCCCTATAATTCAATATACGTTCAATCAGATAACGACGAAAACATCTTGACTTAATGGCATAAAGCGTTGGGTGAACGTTGAAACTCTTTTTAATTTATTTACGATATAATTACATTCATTTACCTTAAATACTCTTCAATAAAATTGATATTTTAATTAACTTAGCGGCGTGAAAGATAGTTTAAATGATATTATAACGAAGTATCACGCGTCGGGTATCGAACAACTCCCTAACTTCAATCAGTTATGGACGCGGATACTCATATTGCACTCGGCAGCTCTAAGTGAAAATACGACCCCGGCCGAGCCTAACTACATGTCATTTGACCCGAAGGCCAATGATGAGAATCAAGCCGAGACAATGACAGTCATTTCTCTTGCGCGTGCATATAAAAAGATGGAAGAATATGCCCGCAATCATGTAGATATCGACATAAACAAACTATGTGTGCTTGCGGGCATCATAAACTCCGACGATTTAAACGAATCAGAGGAGCCGTCGTGCGACTTCCGTAAACACGAACTGCCCGAGGGGCCCGACGGGCTGTCTCATGCTCCGGCAAAAAACATCGGCAATCTTGTCAGACATCTGTGCAATGATATTAACGAATACAGGCGTCAGATTTCGCTGAAAAGCACCATCGACTACTATTATTTCACATTTGACATCCAGCGGATGCTGATATATATCAGTCCGTGGACATCAGGCAACACCCGGATGGCAAGACTTGTCACCAACTGGATGCAATGCGAGTACGGACTGCTCCCGACACGTGTCGACGCAAACGACTCAAAGTCTTATATAGAGGCCTATCGAGACAGCATCCTGCATAACAATCCCGACCTGTTCCGCAGTTATCTCTCTGAAACGATGTGCGTGCATCTTTCGGAGGATTTAAAAGCCTTCTCGGTCTATGTCCAATCTTTACCGAAACCGGTCAAAAAGGCCGAGCCAAAGAAAAAAAGAGCGTACATACACACTCCTCTAATTATAAATCCGCTTAAAACGAGAGGCAAAATACTGCAGTTGCTGCTTGACAATCCAAAGCTTAGTGCCGCAGCAATATCAAAAATCATCGGCGTATCGACCAAAGGCATCGAACGCCACTTTTCGCGCCTGAAACACGACGGCTATCTGCGCCGCATAGGTCCTGACAAGGGCGGTCACTGGGAAGTGGTTTTCACTGGCGACGCCAACCAAGATGACATGGCATATTAAACATACCCTATATCAACAGTGCAGCAGGCCGACGGCCTGCGGCCGTGGTGAGATCGGGTAGCTATCCTA
>CBCSTG010000013.1:0-72523 GCA_965143025.1 uncultured Bacteroidales bacterium | reverse complement strand
ACTGGGGCACCGCCGAGTACGCAAAATCGTGCAACGCTTACCCCACTTTTAACCGTCCGGGGGTTTGGGTATTATCCCGCACGCCCCCGCTGCATTTATCCAAAACCTATGCCGTTACAGAAACGTTATTAATACAAATCATAAAATGTTTTTATAATGAGCAAGACTGTAGAAAATACGCTGCTTGAGCGGCGAAGCATACGGCGCTACACGCGTGACAAAATCGCCGATGACGACCTGCGCTTTATCTATGAAGCCATACGCAACACTCCGACAAGTTACAACGGGCAGCAATATTCGGTCATCGACATTGACGACCAGCCGCTTAAGGAGCAGCTATACGCGCTGACAAATCAGAAACAAATCAAGACATGCAATCACTTCTTTGTGTTCTGCGCCGACTATAACAAGATTGCTCTCGGAGCAAAGGCCAAAGGTATCGAAACCGGCAGTTTCGCTTCGACGGCCGACGGTTACACTGTCGGCGTGGTCGACGCCACATTAGCCATGATGAGCGCCATCGCCGCTGCCGAGAGCCGCGGATTGGGCACTTGCCCTATAGGCTATATCCGCACGGCGGCTCCGACTGAAGCCACTAAATTACTCAATCTGCCGAAGGGCGTGGCCATCGTCTGCGGACTCGCCGTCGGCGTTCCGTCGGAGATGCCTGATATGAAACCCAAACAGCCCCGATCGCTATTGATACACCATAACGCTTACCGCACTGACGACATGACGCCCGAGATACTCGCTTATGACAGCGAGGTCTCGGAGTATAACCGCACACGCAGCGGCTCTCAGACCACCAACGACTGGATAAGCCACATCATCGGCTACTACAAAGAGGGCGAGCACAAAGAAATCCTCCCAGCCCTGCAGCAGCAAGGATTCCTACTTTAAGACCCCGTGTGAGGCTCTTTATTCAAGATGCTTATCAAGTATATCAAGCAATATACAAGGATTTTGTATTATCGTGTCAGCCGTAAGACCGTCTGACACGATAGTCTCGGCAACGACCGGATAGTCCTTGAAATCCTTCTTGGCTTTTTTGATTATGCTCTTTAGCTTGGGCGCCTTCTTTACAGGTATGTGCACCCAAAATGTCCTGATTACCTCTTCATTACCGACCCGATAAGCGAATACCCATGCTTCATAATTCCATGAGTAGCTTTGGAAATTGGATGACGGAACGGCAGCCGTACTCTTAATATATTGGGTCGGTATACGATATCCTACAACTTGATTGCCGGTAAAGCAGACCGTTGCAAGTGTCGGTTGAGAGTAATCCTTCCATGTACGAATCGGGATATAAACTTCATTCTGACCATCAGGGTAAGTCACTTTAAGAGAATTTATATCGGCAATTTTATATGACATTTTATTTCCGTCGCAAGTCTCACTGACAGCTACATCCTTACCCACATTGTGTAAATTGCTGCGCAAATAACCCGCAATGAGCGTGCTGTCATTAAGTGTCAGAATAGCATGCGGATACTGAGACTTTGCCTTTTCTTTTGCCGACGCAGCAACGCATACTGCCATCGACATCAGTGCTGACAACAGGACGACTATAATCTTTCTCATAACCTTTTAATTTTGGATTCATCGCAAAGTTATGAACGCTAACTCAAAAAAACTGTGACATTTGTCACACCTGACTGTTAAAAACGGTTATACGCACTGCAGTGCGCATCGGGTTAGTGCTGTGACTGGATGAACGACTGGATGTGGCGCTGTTTTTTCTCCTCGAAGATTTCGTCGATGACGAGGAAGATGCCGCTCTCCTCGACGTCGCCGAACTCGTCGTTGATGGCTGTGCCAAACATGCGCATCGTCGGCGACAGGCTCATATAAGCATTGACTAACGGCGGGATGGTCACGCCATAGCGGCGCACCTCGGCGTTGAGTATGCGGTAATCGGCCTTGAAACTGTCGCCGGTGAACAGGCGCTCCATGGCCTGCGGGTCAATGCAGGTGTTGAGCGGACGAATCGGCCGCACAAGGTCATCAGGGTCGGGGAAATGCTTGTGAAGGAAATAGAGAATCATGTCACGACAACGCTCGATGTAGCTCGGATACATCGTCACCTTGCCGAAAAGATATTTGATATCGGGATGCACGACGGTCAGCGACCCGAGGCCGTCCCAGAGATTGTCAAGCGCATAGATGGCTTTGGCGCCGGCGCGCGACGACTGATACTCCGGGCGCACAAACGAGCGCCCCAGCTCGATGGTATAAGGCAGATAATCTTTTATAAAACGCTCGGAGAAGTTAAACATATGGCTTGTGGCGATGCGCGGACGTCCGTCATCGTCAAGACGTATATCTTTGCCGCAGATATATCTGTAGCCGCCGAGTATGAGTTTACTTTCGGGATCCCAGACGATAAGCTGGCGGCAGGGAGGAGTCATGGTGTCGTAACGATCTATGTCACAGTCTTTACCCGTGCCTCCTCCGGCGAGGCGGAAAGCAATCTCACGCAGACGGCCTATCTCGCGCATCACATTAGGCGCCGAAGCGGCGTCGACGACATAAATCTTGTTTCCGGCCTTGTTGGTGTCGCGTAAAAAGAATTGGTCAGTGAGTTCGGCCTCAATCACATCCGGGTCGACGGCATCGATAATTCTCCGGTTCATTTATCGTTTTGTAATTTTTGTTTTAAATCATATACACAGCGGCGCACATCAGCAGCTGTGGCTGTGGCGTCGTTGCCGCCGCGCAGGCTCTGCCACGGGATGAGCGGGCCGCAGACGGCTTGCAGACGGCTCCCGGCGGCGCGGAAAACCTCTGAGGGCAGAAGTATCATCTCAATGTTGAATTTCAGCCCGCAGCGCTCGCGGCGGCGCGCCGCACGGTAAAAACGGTCTGAATTGCGACCGTCAAAGTAGAGCGGCACTATGTCGCGGCGCGACTCGATGGCCTTATTGACAAACATCTTTTTCCATTCCAAGTCCTCGACCTCGGCGCCGGCCGTTTTCTGACGCGAGCACAGTCCGGCGGGGAACATCAGCAAGGGCTCGTCTGAGGCCATGGCTTCATCAATGGCACGTATGGCGTCACGGCTCTGGGCGCCGTGTTTGTTAATAGGCAGAAAGACAGTCCGCAGCGGCGTCACGGCCATCAGCAAATCGTTGACAATAAATCTGACACGACAACCGTAGCGGCGTGTGGCCCATGCGATAAGAGCCATGCCGTCAAGTCCGCCGAGCGGATGGTTGCTGACTATCAGCACCCGACGATGCGAGACCGGCGGCAGATTCTCGGCCCCGACTATGTCAAAGCTGACGTCAAGGTCAGAGAGCACACCTTCGCAGAACTCAGCTCCTTCACGCGGATAATTGTGTTCCAAGAGCTCGTTGAGGCGGTCCTGACAGATGGTGCGCTCAAGACGACGGACAGCAAAACCGGGCACAAGCCGCGACCAGAAGCCTAATCGCGCTGCAAGCACCTGAGCTATATCTATATGTATAGGGCCGCTGTCCTTAGCCATTAGTGTTTTTACATTTATCGTGCAAAATTACACAAAAGGCTGAAATTACGTCGCGTCAAGTTGAGCTTTTTGCGTAACTTTGCCGCAGAAACACTGCGATTGCATGTCTTTCGCCGTCATATTAAAACAATAATGTCAGAAGAGCTCAACCAACCCACCATCGAAGACAAACGCCCGAGGCTATGGTTAGTGGCACCCGGCCGCGAGTTTGTGCGCCCCTACTTCGAGCGTCTGATGCCTGAATACAGGCTCACCGACAGTCCGGACGACGCAGATGCGACAGTAATGATTTCGTCAACAGACATATACGATGTCACCGAGGGTTGTCTATACAACGAGCTGACGTCGGTTGACCGGTCATCTGCATGGTCAGCAGCCGAGACTGGCTTCGCGAACGCCGCCGTCACCCACGGTCTTGCTGCGCCTATACTGCGTGCGACAGATATAATCGCCACGGGCATGACCGGACTGCCACGCAAGATGGCCGAACAGATCTACCGTGGCACCTTCATCGGAGTCAGCGGCAATGAGGCCGAGCGCAGTTTCATCCACGCAGTCGACCTGCCTGACGCCGCACGCATCGCCATCAGCCACCCCGACATATATAATATCTGCGGACGCTCGGCAACACGCATCAACGACCTCGCGGACGCACTTGCATGGCGCATCGCCCAAAAACGTGTCTTCGACATCAAACCACGCTGGTACAAATGGATTTTCGGGCGCAAAAAGCTCGATGAAATGTGCCGCACACTGACATTTTCAAGCGAAAAAATCTGCTCTACGGGCGACTTCAATCCGATCGACGTAGTGCAATATCTTAAAACTCATAAATACGACGATGACAGTCTCTGAACTCGCCACACAAACCGGACAGACGCTCAAGAGCATCGTGAAAATCTGCCTGCAGTCACGCCCGACGGCCTTCAAAAGCATGCAGACGACAGAACGGCGCCTCATTATACTCGGCAACGGCCCTTCACTTCGTCAGACAATGGCTGATTACGGCGACCGTCTCCCCGGCTGTACGCTCATGGCGGTCAATTTTGCCGCAAACACCGAGGAGTTTTTAAAACTTCGTCCGAGATACTATGTGCTCGCCGACCCTCACTTTATGTCGGCCACATCAGAAGTCAATGTTTCAAAATTGATAGACAATATCAACCGGACAGACTGGCCCATGACTGTCTTCGTCGACCGTCGGTTTATAAAAACTGCCCGTAATGTTTTCAGACAGAGCGAGACACTGCGCATCGAGGGCTTCAACGCCGTCGGAGCCGAGGGTTTCGGCGCGTTCGAGAGGTTTGTCTACGGGCGCTCGATTGCAATGCCACGCCCGCGTAATGTGCTGATTGCAGCGATAATGATAGGCATATCTTTGGGCTTCAAGGAGATTTTCCTGACGGGCGCAGACCACTCATGGATGCGCACAATAACAGTCACCGACGAAAACAACGTCATCTCTGCCCTTGACCATTATTATAAGGATAACGAAAAAGAGCGCATACGCACAGAGACAGCCTACCGCAGCATACCGCTCCACGATATCGTGTTCAGCCTTTATACGGCTTTCCGCAGCTATCACCGCATTGAGGCATTCGCACGCTGTCGAGGCATAGACATCTATAACTCTACACCCGGCAGCTACATCGATGCGTTCCGCCGCAAGCCGCTACCATTGTAAAAACGCTCGACCGTATAAAATCAGCGAGCCGGCCCTCACGGGTCGGCTCGTCTTTTGGTGTCTCTAACACTAAATACCTAAAACCATTTAAAAATCCTTATTAATATCTTTTGTTAGCCTAATAATATCATGTATCTGATTTAGACCTAATAATTATTTACACCACAAAGTTAATCTGCGCAAAAGGGATATGCACGCATATCAAAGTCAAATATAAACAAATATTACCTATAATCCGATATATAAAACTATATATCAACATTTTACGCAATTAAGTCACAGCACATAATATAAGATATTAATTAGCTGCGTTCAGAGTTTATTCAAAATGTCACGCTCGAAGTTCTCGCGCGATTCGGCCCTGTTACGCAATCGGTTGCGATAAGTATACACAGTATTAAGCGAAAGCCCGAGAAAACTTGCTATTTGGTTGCTGTCAGTTACACCAAGACGCATAAAAGCAAGGACTCGCAGCTCGGGCGTCAAAGTACACGGTGCCGCGAGACTGATTTTTTTGTCTTCAGCAAACAACGCGTTGACCTCATCAACAAAATTGGGGTAGATTCTGAAAATCGCATCGTCAAATATATTATGGAATTTGGCGACCTGCTCATCGACCACATGTCCTTCCACGAGCTCACGACTCAAGTCAATAGCCTGACCGGCTTTAATCCTGCGCACTACATAACGGCTGAATTCCTCAAGCCTCTCAATCGTGTCTGACGACAGCGCGACCATAGCCTTGATATAATCATCCTTGACAGACAAAAGCATATCAGCATGATGTTTCGACTCGATTATCGCACGCTTGCTGCGTTGCGCACTTATCATGCTCATGACCATAACAACCATCGCAAGAACGAGCATCACGACAAGCAGCGTAAGTATCGCGCGCATATTGCTGTCAGACTTACTCTGAGCGGCTGAGATATAAGGTAAGGTCGACACACCCTCAAGCGTACGTATTTTTGCGCCTGATGTCAGCGAAGCCTTGAGCGAATGGCTCAAATATTCACTCGCCCTATTAATATCTCCGTCCTCGAATAATTTTACGCCAAGCCTCTGCAGCGCAGTGGTTTCGCGAGTACCATTCTGCAAATCGCTCGCAGCCGCAAGAGCCAAATAAAATGTTTCGGCATCTGATTTATGCGTATAAAGACGATGATACTCACTGACAAGGCTGGCTATGCGTCCATAGAAACCGTCAGACATGTCGCTTCGGTCGACAGCGTCAAGCGCAAGCGCATACCCTCGCGGATACTGCCCCCTGAATAAGAGGCCGATACTATTGTAATAACTTGTTTCCGGGGTTTTGACTCCGTCTGAAAACATAAGCACCGAATCGGTCATCAGAGCGGCACGCTCTCTATAATAATCATAATACAAGCCTTTTCCGTAAGCAGCCATGGCATTGGAGTACAAATCAAAACCATATATATAGACCTCACGAAGTGTGACGCTGTCAAGTCCCCGCTTATCTGCTGACTCATACAGTTCAATGGCCTCCTTTATAGCGCCGGTCATTGGAAGCACCGAGGCAAGTCCGCACTCGGCCAATACTTTATCTCGCTTGTTTAAAGCCGTTTCAACGGCCATACCATAGGTCTCGAACGAAGAGTCAACATCTACTGCTCGATAGCGTCGTCCGGCCTCAAGATAAATCCTTGATTTATCAGTTATATTGCTATCCGATGCCCTCTTGCTGAGTATAGCCGCCTGATGCATACGTTCGGCACTTCGCGAGTCTGCCGCAACAAGCATCACATCAACTGTATCAATCGCCTGAGTGATACTTCGAGGCAAAGCCTCGATGACAATCGGCGATATGATACATACAATTATAAATGATAGAAAAAATGACCGTCTTATCTCTCTCATGGCGATACAGATTATCGAATACAAATTTACAACGATTGGAACGCAAAAGCAAATCAGCAGTAAATCCAATGTTACGATATAAATTAAAAGTTATACAATAGCTGACGCCATATCAACATAAATCAATGAAAATAAAGACTTTAAAAAATAATATAATAACAATATATTTATATCAGACCAATACATCCGGCGAGACTGCCGCGATATAATGTAATTTTATATCAGAAATTCGCATCCTGACATCTACAAAAAGCAATGGTACAATTACTCTAATAAAAGGTATACAATCCTTATAAAGCCGGAGTCACGGTGTCATTACGGCCGGCATAAAACAGAAACCGCATAAGAGTCACACTGCGTGAGCAGTGACAAACTTATGCGGTCTGTTATATTATTTATCCGGCCAACTATGACTGTAGATTCTCTACAACAGCCGAGTCTCTACTTGCTTCGGGGTGGGCCACAAGCAGTCCGACCAAATCGCGACGATTGATGATTCTGATCTCGTTCTGATTATACTCTATGAGACCTTTTGACTTCATCTGTTCAAGCGTGGATATAAAACTTGTGCGCTGCACGCCGAAAAACGAATACAAATCGCGCTGACGGCAACTCAGTGTAATCTCGCGCCCCGTAGGCTGCGTAAGTGCTATAATCCAAAATGCAATACGCTCTTCCGTACTGCCTGTCGTAAGCGCAAGCACACCGTCAACTGCTTTCTGCGCATTCATCGCCAATACATTAAGATAGTTGAACAGGAATACCTGATCCGAATTCAGAATCTTTATATAATCATTCTTCGCAATCTGCAATATACCCGTAGGCGTACTCGCCACGACAGAGCACGGATAGTTAGTAGCGCGACCGAATAGGAAATCCGGAGCAATCACGTCAGGAGCGTCAAGTGTCTGACTCACCTTAAACCGTCCGTCAGAATTGACTATAGTCGAGCGTACAGAGCCCGAGATAATAAACTTAATATGGTCACAGGGCGCTCCGGCCGAGACAATATTCTCGTCAGGAAGATATTTGAGAAAATGAAACTTTGCCATTCCGACAATCTCAGCGATGCGGTCGCGACTGACACCTCTGAACAACGGCAGTCCCATTAAGATTTCAAACATGCTGTTCATAATCGATAGGAAAGTTTTAGCTGTTATAATTCTAACACAGAGACACGGCTAAAGTTCTAACCGATCCCTACTTTGGCATTTTTACGTGTCTTAAAGTATAATTGGGCCGAATTGATTGTATTCTGCCATGCGACATAAGCGGCAGGTCCTACCGAAGAAATCGGATTAAGGAACGTCAGAGACATCCATATGGCGAGGACCGTATTTTTTTGTCCAAGCCCCTGAGCACCGGCAATTTTGTCACCACAGCGACGACCGACACGACGCCCGATATAGAATTGCAGGCAGCACATTACAAGCGACACAGCTGCAAGCAGAAGCATCTCAGGCACCTTCTCCGTAGGCTCTGCCATAACAAAGCTCACGGCACGCCCCACAACAATAAAAAGCGACACAGCCCAGATATAGAATGACAGAGACTGCCTCGTTGCAATTGCACGGTGAACACGCGGCGCTGTACGGCTCATAAACATCGCGATAAGTAAAGGGGCGATAATCAGAGGGCCGACTTTATAACAAATAGTAATAAAACCTTCGAAAAACGACATCCCCCCGGCGAGCGACGCGCCCCCCATATACTCAAATAACACGGGAGCAAGAACAGCCACAGACAGGTTAGAAACAATCGAATATGTAGCCACACGTGCCACAGATCCGCCGAGCATACCGGTGATTACAGGAGCGGCAGTAGCAGTCGGGCAGAAGACACAAATAAACGCTCCCTGAGCCAAATCGTCGCCGAGCGGCAACAATGCGAAATATACTGCAAGAGAGCCGAAAAGCTGCACGCCGAGAAGCGACCATGACAGACGTGTCACGCGAAACTCCGACGGTTTTACCTTGCAGAATGTTATTAGCAACATTACGAAAATCAGGTATGGCGCGATAAACGCAATGCGCTCGATAAACCCGTGAAACAACATGCCGCCGACCATAGCAATAGGCAGCATCCACGGTTTAAGTCTTTGTCTTAGTTCGGCCTTATTCATAGCGACTGCAAAGTTACTCACAATTTCCTTAACAGCGAATCACCGCCAGTGCAAATTAGCTATATTAGCTACTATAGCTACCTTACTTATAAGCCCCCTAAAACAAGTCGGAGACCTGCGCATCACGCAGATCCCCGACGGTATTCATCTAAATAGCCTTGCGGCTTAATTCACGAAAGTAGTTTATTATTTAACTTCCTCGATTGTGACGGCACGGTCGAGAGCAACATATTTCTCGCCGAGGTCGCAGAGGCTGCCGTTATTGATTGTAGCTGTGATCTGATCCTCAGCAACACCGTTCTTTTTGAGTTCTTTGGCAACGCCGTTTACACGAGCGTGACGGAGACGGATGTTGATCTGCTCTGTGCCGGTGTAGTTGTCGGCCCAACCTGTGAGGAGGTAGTGCTGTTTGGGGTTAGATTTCATCACGTTAGCAATAGCGCCGAGGATGTTGCGATCCTCACGTGTAAGGCGAGAAACACCGATGGGATAGTAGATAGTGGCAACCGGGCCTTTTTCAACTGATTTCTCAACAGGACGGTTGAGGCAGTCGCGGAGCTGAGCCTCGAGGTCGGCGATGCGTGCGTCAGCAGCAGAGAGGCGTGCGCGGAGAGCGTCGCAGTTCTCGGGCTCGGGGCAAACGGGAACGACGGGAGCTGACCAGTCACGTTTGTTGAAGTTGTAGGTTACGCCGAGGTAAGCCTGAAGGTCGCTGGTTTTGGGGTTGTAGCCCTGATAGCTGTCAGCCATGCCTGAGAAAGCTGACCAACGGATATCGAGAGACAGCTGAACCTGTTTGCTTACGTTGAAAGCGTTGATGATACCTGTGCGGAGCGAGAAGATATTGTTGTTGGCGTCAGCCCAACCATTGTCGTTACGGTTAGCCTGTTTGCGGGCGAGAGTCCAGTACTGACCGGCACCTACATAGAATGTAGCGTTGTAGATACGGCCCGGTTTGTAACCGCACCACCAGTTAGTAAGGTTGACCATTGCGTCAAATACGGGGCCGACTTCGATAGTCTTCTGATTCCAGTAACCGGCAGTTTTGCTCTCATACAGACGGACACCAGAAACATCGGGGTTAGAGCTGAGGCCCTTGAAGGGAAGCACGTTGACACCGGCGCGGAGACCGAAGACAGGCGAGAACCATTTGCCGAGATAGATTGAGCCGGCGGGTGTGATACGGTCGCCGATACCAAGTTTCACGTCATGTTTTGAGAAGTACATCGATGCACCGACCTCACCGGTAATAAACCAGTTGTTTTTGAAGCGGTTAACAAGGACGCCCTGAGTCTCATCAGGAACAAAAGTAACCTCTTGAGAAGCCTCCTGTGCGGCAAGAGACTGGCCCATAAAGAGAGCACAAGCAAATGCTAAAAGAGTAGCTTTTTTCATAATTAGTTAATATTTGGATGAATGTTATATAGTTTTTCCTTGCAAATTTCGAGCGCTAAGTTAATACATTTTTTTGATATTGTCCTAAAATTATATAAAATTTTTCGCCAATATCAAAAAAACGTCTGTTCACGCAGTTTCCATGCATTTAAAACCCTTTTTCTCACATCATATTAATGGTTTCACAATGCAGTATTGCTCCATAATATATAAGAGTCTGACACCGGTGTAGGGCCTGAGGCTGAAGTGAACACACGATGTCAGATTCTTATGATATGTATTGTAAAAGATCGGTTATATTACCGCCGCCACCCTCAATCAACGGCCGAGGAAGGCTTTGACACGGTTGAGAATGTTCTCGGCAGTAAAACCGAACTTCTCATCGAGCACCTTGTAGGGAGCCGATGCGCCGAAACGTGAGAGTCCGAAGACTTCACCGCGGAATCCGTTAATCATGCGCAGTGTCGAGGGCAGACCGGCGGTGAGACCATACTGGGGAACATCAGCCGGGAGCACGCTCTCGCGGTAATCCTCAGGCTGGTCATTGAACAGGCCGATAGAAGGCATCGACACGACGCGGGCCTTGATGCCCTCGGCGTCGAGAGCCACGGCGACCTCGCAGAGCAGCGAAACCTCAGAGCCGTTGCCGACGAGAACTACGTCGGGCTGAGCGGGATTCATCACTATATATCCGCCGCGTGCGGCGCCGAGAGCCTCCTTGTAGCGGTCGCCCGAGGCTGCGGGCAGCTCGGGGATATCCTGACGCGAGAGGATAAGAGCCGACGGAGTGTGAGTGTTCTCCATCGCGAGTTTCCAGCAGACCGAGGTTTCGACCGCATCGGCCGGACGGAGTGTCAGAATAGACGGACGTCCGCTGAAGTTGCGCAGCTCCTCGAGAAGACGGAGCTGACCCTCCTGCTCGACGGGCTCGTGAGTCGGGCCGTCTTCACCGACACGGAATGCGTCATGTGTCCAGATATATTTGACGGGAAGCTCCATCAGCGCGGCGAGACGCACCGCAGGTTTCATATAGTCAGAGAACACGAAGAATGTGCCGCATGCGCCGATGACACCGCCATGGAGCGCGATACCGTTCATGATTGCCGCCATGGTCAGCTCAGACACTCCGGCGTGGAAGAACGCACCGCTGAAATCACCGTTGGTAAACGGATGTGTCTTTTTGAGGAAAGCGTCGGTTTTGTCGCTGTTGGCGAGGTCGGCAGATGCACAAATCATATTGCCGACTTTCTCGGCGAGCACTGCGAGCACGTCGGCCGATGCCTGACGGGTGGCGACATTGGCTTTGTGCACGATGGCGGCATAGTCTACGTCGGGAACGACACCGGCAAGATAGGCCTTGAGTTCGATGTCCTTTGCAGGATTCTCCGCAGCCCATTTATCATAGGCGGCTTTACGCTCTGCGACAATTTTACGGAGCTCGTCGGCACGCTGCTCATAGAGCTGACGGGCATCGTCAAAAAACGCCCAAGGATTCTCGGGGTCACCGCCGAGGTTTCTGACAGTGGCTGCATAATCGGCGCCTGATTTGCTCAGAGGCTGACCGTGTGTCGAACACTGGCTCTCGAAATTCGAGCCGTCGGCACGCACGGCGCCTTTGCCCATCACGGTGTGACCGAGGATGAGCACCGGTTTGTGCTGCTCCTTCTGAGCCTCCTCGATGGCATTTGCAATCTGCTCGGGGTCATTGCCGTCAATCTCGATTACACGCCAGTGCCATGCGCGGTATTTGGCGGCATAATCCTCACGGTCGACAGCATCGACTTCGGTCGACAGCTGTATTTTGTTGCAGTCATAGAACATTATCAGGTTTGAAAGACCGAGATAACCGGCGATACGGCCGGCACCCTGCGAGATTTCTTCCTGCACGCCGCCGTCAGAGATGAATGCGTAGGTCTTGTGGGCGACAACATCACCGAAACGTGCCTGCAGAAAACGCTCTGCTATCGCACATCCGACTGCCATCGTATGACCCTGACCGAGAGGGCCTGAGGTATTCTCGACACCGCGTGCGGGGTCATGTTCGGGGTGTCCGGGGGTCACGCTGCCCCACTGGCGGAACTGCTGGAGCTCGGCGAGCGTGTATTTGCCGGTCATGGCCAGAACTGCATAAAGCATCGGCGACATGTGGCCCGGGTCAAGGAAGAATCGGTCGCGTGCAAACCATGTGGGGTCGTCGGGATCTGAAATCAGATACTTAGAATAAAGCACATTGACAAAGTCAGCGCCACCCATGGCGCCGCCGGGATGGCCCGATTTGGCCTTCTCGACCATTGAGGCCGCAAGGATGCGGATATTGTCGGCCGCATGTTTTAAAACCTGTGTGTTCATTGCTTATTTGTGGATTTATTAATGATTTTATGTTTGGTTACTGCAACGAAATTACAACAAAGTTGTCTCTCGTCCAAATTCTCGTTGTCTAAAAAGACGGATACGCCAATTAGTCAGACAATTTATATCAAAATATCGGCCCGCAGGCTGCTGACCCCGGGCCGATAATATCATGCAATCAGAGATTGTAAAGTCTATGCCTTACGATTAGAGCGCATCCTCGATGGCGTTCTCTAATTCTTTCTCCTCTTTGCTGTCAAACTCGTCAAGATAGTTTACTTTCTTGTAACCGCCCACAGCGTAGAAGAAGAGGTAAGCGAGCATGGCGACAACGAGCCAGTAAGAGCCCATATAGCCCGAGATGCGGGCGAGACCCTGCTGAAGCAGAGGCATAACGCCGCCGCCGACTACCATCATCATGAAGATGCCCGAAGCCTGAGCGACATATTTGCCGAGGCCTTCGACGGCGATATTGAAGATGCCGCCCCACATCACTGATGTGCAGAGACCGCAGAGTATCAGCAGGAAGGCGCTGGCCGGGACAACGGCGCCGCCTGAATAGATAAACTCGGGCACGGGCACTGTGGCCGATTTGGGCAGACAGATACCGATAACTATAAAGACAATAGCGACAGCGGCTGCGACCATGAGCTGAGCGCGGGCAGATACACGGCCCGAGATAATCGACGAGCAGCTGCGGCCGACGAGCATGAGCAGCCAGTAGATGGCAACAATCGCACCGGCGATTGTCGAAGCGTCGCCTGCGACGCCCGCGCCTGATGCGGTCTGGTCAGCGAGATAGAAGTTGAGGGTGCCGGGGATGCCGACTTCGATGCCGACATAGAAGAAGATGCCGATAACACCGAGAACAAAGTGACGGAAATTCCAAGCCGAATGTTTGTAAACGACTTTCTTAGCCTTGTCATCAGTTTTGTTAGGCTCGGGAATCTGCACAACGGTGAGGATAATGAATGCCACCACAAAGATGCCCATGGCAATGAAAAGCAGCGGGCTGACACGCTGGATAGTGGTGTCTTTGGTGAGCTGGCCGATGAGCGCGCCGACAAAGAAAGGAGTCAGTGTGCCCGAGAGCGAGTTGAGAGCGCCGCCGGTCTGGATGAGCTGGTTGCCCTTGTTGCCGCCGCCACCGAGCAGGTTGAGCATCGGGTTGACCACGGTGTTGAGCATGCACACGCAGAAACCGCAGACAAAAGCGCCGAGCAGATATACAATGAAGTTGGCGCAGACGCTGTATTGTGTCAGCACGCCGTCGACAACTGATTCTGATGAGAATACGACGGTGTCGGCTCCGACAATGCCTGACAGGTATTGAATCAACAGGCCGACGACACCGATGCCAAGAGCCCAGAGAGCTGTTTTTTTGTAACCGATTTTCTCGAGAAGTTTGCCGGCGGGAATACCCATAAACAGATAGGCAAGGAAGTTCATCATGTTGCCCATCATGCCGAGCACGCTGTTGCCTTCATAAGTGTTGCCCCAGATTGTGCCGATAGGAGCGGCGAGATTGGTGACAAATGAAATCATCGCGAAGAGGAAGAACATCGTGATGATTGCGACGATAGGTCGCTTCTGAGTCGTTTGAGTCATTTTGATTGGTATTGGATGTTAGAGTATGTGATGAATTTTAAGGCTATGTCAGTCGTGCTTGTGGTATTGGCACAAAGTTAATAATAAAATTTAAAAATTCAATAGGCTCTCGGCCCGAATATCGCAGTCCCTACCCTGACAAGAGTCGAGCCGCACTCGATTGCAGCGGGATAGTCGTCGCTCATGCCCATCGACACAGTGTCAAAACCGCGCAAATCCGGCGCTGCCTCAAGTATGCGTCGGCGCGTGTCGGCGATGCGGCGGAAATCAGCGCGCACACGCTCTTCGTCGTCAGTGTTGGTGGCCATGCCCATAATGCCGCAGATATGCGTCGCCTGCAGCGACTCAAAGCCGCGTGAGGCAAACCACCCGACCAATTCGTCGGGGTCAAAGCCGAATTTTGTCTCCTCAGCGGCCACATGCACCTGCATAAGCACGCGTGTCACCACCCCGCGCTCGGCCGACAGACGGTCTATCATCGACAGCAGGCGCAGCGAGTCTACGCTCTCTATCAAGGCCACGCGTCCTATGAGACGTGCGAGCTTGTTGGTCTGCACATGGCCTATGAAATGCCAGCGGATGTCTGAAGGCAGCCGGTCGACCTTCTGCTCCAGCTCCTGCACGCGGCTTTCGCCGAACGCGCGCTGTCCGGCCTCGTATGCCTCCATGACAGCCTCAGCCGGATGAAACTTAGACACCGCCACGAGCCCTACGCCGTCGGGCAATGTGGCCCGGATAGCGTCAAGACGTGAGGCTATATTGTCCTGTGACATAAATTTTGCGGCTATTACTCGGCTTTGGGAGCCGAAGCGCCCTCTAACTTGACTTTATAGACATCCATCAGCGGAGTCTCGCTGATAGACATGATTTCATAGTCGGCCATGGTGTCCTTCATGCCTTCGGTGAAATTGTCGAGCGCCTCCTTGAAGTTCGAGGCCTGCACGAGCGTAAACTGCGAGGTCTTTTTCTCTACGCCCGAGCGCTCGTCTATGGTGATAAAGGCCACTTTGACCATATACCAGCGGTCACCGTCTTCGTTGAAGAATATTTCGGCGATACGAGTGCGTTTGACGGCCGACACCGAAAATTCGCCCGATATATAGGGGGTCTGCTCCTCGATGATGCGCGCCTCCGCCTCTGTGAACGACAGCGCGTCGACCAAATAGGGCTCGTTTACTTTCTTTACAGCGCCGTTTTCCTGCATCTTGTCATAGCGCACTTTACATTCAAACCATGTTGCCATATCTTGAGTATGTATTTTTAAGATTAATAATTAGTCCCGCAAATATACGAATAAATTCGGCAAGCCGAAAAACAAAAGAGGCCGTGCCTTGCGGCACAGCCTCCCTTGATTTATTGCTTATGAAGTCGCTACAGCTTAAAAAGCGAGGTTATTCACTCTATAATACTCGTGAGGACGTACGACATTAAATTTCTTCTTGATAGAGAAGCTCGAACGGAACGGACGGTTAGACATAGCCTTCGAAGCTGCCTTGAGACGTTTGCCGCTGACTGCAGCCTCGCCGCCTTCATCAAGAGCGTCGGGGAAGAGCAACGCAGAGAGCTGGCAGAATGCGCCCCAGTGAGTGTTCTTAATTTCGCCGGTCTCGGGATCGCGTGCGGGAATACCGCCGTCACAATCGAGATAAGGCAGCTGGACAACCAACATGCCGTCCTCCATAGAGGTCATGACCATATCGTTTGCCACAATCTGAGCCTTGCTGAAACCGCGCGAGTTGAAATAGCCCTCGACATTAGCCACGAAGAAGTTGCCGAGAACATGACCGTTTGTCATTGGCTCAAAGTCTGCATAACCGCTTGCCTGCGGCATGATGCGGATAAATTCAGGATCTGTAGCGTCGATATAGAGGTCGGCCTGAGACTTCGACTGGTTGTACGAAAGAATCGGACAGGTTGCAGTGTTCCAAGGCTTGATGAGACGGTAGATGCCCGGAGTGGTCTTAGACTCCTGTACCTCAACCTCCCATGCGGCAGTCAGAGGATCGTCAACGAAGAACACACCTGTAATCCAGCCGTCGGCGAGGAGACCGGTGCCGAGTGAAGTCCATGCGGCGTCGTCGTTGAAGAGGTTCATGTCAAATGTGGTAGAAACAGTCTCCTGAGCCTCACCGCCGTCGTCATAAGTCACGACTACGAGAGTCTGTGTACCGCCCATAACAACGGGGAACGAGTTCTGAGCGCCGGCAGCCATGTTCACGTCAACGATGTTGGCGGCTGTGCCGCCGATAATCGCAGCGGCGAGAGAGTTTGCGTCACCTGTTGTCGACAGAGCTGCTTTGGCAGAAACTACGTCTTTACCGAACTCAAATGTAGCCATTGCCGAGCTCTCGCCGGTCGTCGGATTGACAAACTGACCGAGATAGTTGATGGATGCCGAATAGTCGCCGGCTGATACACCGGGCATTACAATCATCTTTATGGCTCCGTCCATATTGGCGTAATACGGGCCTTCTGCATTTACGAAACTAAGCAGACCATTTTTGGCAGGTAATTTGAGAATGCCGTCTTTGAACACTGCGAACGACGAGGCCGCCTGAGCCACAACAGCATCAAATGAGTTGCCTCCGGCAATATAGTAACCGGCCTCGTTCATGCCTATCATAGCACCGTCCACCGAACTCATAGTTACGCCGATATACTGAGGCATAATGTATGTATACTTGGGATTTTCGGCGTGGATTGTAAGATAACCCTCGTTCGCGCTGTCATACATGTCGGCATCAAGTTCCTCACCGAAAGCCTCTTTAAAGGCATTCGCAAAAGCCGTGCCGTAAGGAGCAACGAGACGATAGAGTCCCGGGGTCTCACCCGACTCCTCTATCTCGACCTTATATTTAAGCGGGCCGGTAAGTTCGTCTCCATAAGCTCCGGCTGTTACAAAGGGATCGGTGAATGTGCACTCGCCAAGCTGTTTCCAAGGCACGGGCACGGGCATAACGGCTGTAATCTCAACAGTAGAGAAACCTACGTTTGCCACTTCCTGTCCTTCGGCAAAACCGATGACGATATTATAGTCGCCGGGAGCGAGATCGGGGTCATAGCTGACGGTCACGTCTTTCTCCTCCTCACCGGTGGCGAATGTCACCGTGGCGGGCATTGTGAAAGTGTTGGCCGCAAAGTTGTTTGTCAGCGTGAAGGTCTGCTCGGCCGACGCGTCTGTACGGGCGACAGTGATTTCAAACGACGGAGCTTTGGCACTGAGGGTCAGCTCATCGGGATTGCCGGCAGGGAAGAATACGCCCTGCTTGGACTCGCCGACAGCATAATCGTCGTCATCGCTGCAGGCAGCCATGCACCCGGAGAGGGCAATTGCTGCGATAAGTGAATATTTTAGAAATTTCATTGTGTCGATGATTGATTGTTATTGAATAGACTGAGGGATGGGAGTCGGACGTGTGCCGGTCGGGTTGTTGTCAGATGCCGAAATCTGGGCATTGGCATTGATTTCCTCCTGCGGAATACAGTAGATCAGCACGGGGTCGTTAGGCTCGATTTTGATGTTGGCGTTGTCAAAGGCGTAGCAGCCTGTACGGTCGATGCCTTTGTTGAGACGCATCACGTCAAACCAAGCGAGACCTTCGCCCCAGAACTCGATGCGGCGGTGTTTGATGATTTCCTCACGAGCCTCGGCTGAAGACGAAACTGCGGGAGCCTCATAGTCGGCGTCACGGTAAGCGGTGACAAATCTGGCAAGAGTCTGCAGACCTGCTGTCGGGTTTGTCATGGCCTGGCACTCGGCGACAATCATATACATCTCCTCGATACGCATCAGAGGCACGTCGGCATAAGTCGGCGATTTGCCGAGAGCGCCGCCGTAGAGACCGAATTTGACCTGCGTGTAAGGCATGATGTTGCTCGACATTGTCTGATAAATATTGAGGCTTGCATCCTCGTTGACATAAGAGTCAAGATAAGCCTGCTGCGAAGCCGAGAGGTTGGCCGACTTGTAGTTGGCGTCGAGGAACCAGCCTTTGCGCACGTCAGTTGCGGGAATCGCGTCATAAAGTTTCTTGCTGCACCAGCGCCAGCCGCCGAAGTTGGCATAGCCGTCGTTGAACGAGCCCTGCTGCGAAGGCCAGTTGCAGATACCGGTTGTCGAGGGACGGTCGGTCTCCGAAACGATGATAGCCCACATCCATGAGGGATCTTCAGAGAGATTGAACGAGGGAACAGAAACCTCGGCGCGTGAATAAGGACGACCGGTGAAAGAAGTGATGGCGGAATTGGCGTCATTCTCAGCCTCGGTATACTTGCCCATGGTCAGGTAGACGCGTGCACGCATGCCGTAAGCGGCTGCGAGCGACATCATACGCTTGGGCTTGATTTCCATGACACGTTCGGGAGTGATACCTGACTCGTCAAGCAGAGTGATTGCCTCGTTGAGATCGTTGAGGATCTGAGTGTAGACAGCATCTACAGTAGCACGCGGAGCGCCCTCTGAGGCTGCTGTAAGCTCGTTCTCATCGGTGATGATAGGCACACAGGGTTTCTGCTCGTTGCCCACGTATGTAAACTGATAGAGCTGAGCGAGTACCCAATAGTCGAAGGCGCGGACACCGAGACCCTGAGCACGATAGAATTTAAGCTCGTTGTTGTCAGTGTCAGCCGGGATTGTAGCTAACAGAGCATTGGCGGTCTTAATCTGTTTGTAGAGATGATACCAAGCCATGCCTGTGGGCACGCCGTTGGGGTTAGGCTGCAGGAAACGGAACCAGTACACATGCGACGATGTGTAAGGGATTTTGGCTAAGTAGTCGTCGGTCTGAGAGTCGAGACCCATCATAATCGAGGGATAGCCGTAGTCATAGTGCTCGTCATATACCTGACCGAAGAAACTGCCGAACTCTGACGAAACGGCGGTCACGGCAGCAATGGCACGCTCGGGATTCTGCTGGAGAGTGCTCTCTTTCTGGTCTGTGGTCACGTAGTCGGTGTAGAACTCGGTGTCGAGATCGGCACACGAAGCGGCAGCGACGGCTGCAACACCACAGATGAGATATTTATTTAGATTTTTCATTGTTTTATTCGATTAATCAATTTGAGGATGATTGATTAGAAATTCACACGCAGACCGCCCGAGACAGTGCGGATAGGAGCGTAAGTATAGTTCTGAGACGATGTGAATCCCTGACGGGGGTCAAGACCTTTACGTTTTGACCAGAGAGCCACGTTCTCGGCGGCGCAGTAGATGCGCAGGTCAGAGAAGCCGAGTTTCGACACCCATTTTGTCGGGAAAGTATAACCGAGCTGGATATCGTTGAGCGCAAGATAGTTACTTGAGATCAGGAAGCGGTCGCTGGTTGCGGTGGCGTAAGAATATTTAGGATTGGTCTGCAGGGCGGGCACGTTGGTGTTGGGATTTTCGGCTGTCCAGCCGGCCATTGCGTCCTTGTGCCATGCCATACCGATATTGTTGCCGGTGTGCATGAGATTCTGATAACCTGCGTCAATAATCTTGCCTCCTAACTGATAAGAGAAGGCTGCGCTCAGGTCGAAGCCGTAGGCGGTAACTGTTGTACCGAAACCACCATAAGCCTTGGGCATCATGTTGCCGGTCGATACCTGATAGGTGTCGCGGGCTGTCTGATACTCGGGAGTCTTGTAAAGCTCCTCTACCTCTTCGCCGGCTTCGTTGGTGACTGTGCGTTTAGCCCAGAACAGTGAGTAGCCCGACTCGGGGTCTACGCCGGCAAACTGCGGCAGATAGTACTGATACATCGGCTCGCCCTCTTTATACCAGCGGATGGTCGAATACTTCCAGTAGCCGTTCTCGTCGAGGATTTCGGGGGCAAGTTTGAGCACCTTATTGCCTTGGAAGGTGATGTTGGCATTGATATCCCAAGTAATATCCTTGGTGTTGATGACCTGATAAGTCAGGTTGATTTCAAAACCGTTGTTGCGCATCGAGCCGACGTTCTTAGGCATGCTCGAGTAGCCTAACGACGGAGATACAGGGATGTTGAAGAGCATGTCAGATGTCTGACGGTTGTAGTACTCGGCCGAGCCCGAGAGCTTGCCTTTCCAGAAGCTGAAGTCAAAACCGATATTGAAAGCGTTTGATTTCTCCCATGTGATATCGGGGTTGCCTTTATAAGCAAGTGTACCGTCTGACCATACGCCGTCAGAGCCTACGAGGCGATACTGGTCGGCATAGGCGATATAGCGTGCGCCGATAAGGTCGTTACCGTTCTGGCCGAACGATGCCTTGAATTTAAGCATGTCGACATTCTGTGTGAAGTCCTGCATGAAAGCCTCTTTAGAGATGTCCCAGCCGGCAGATGCTGACCAGAACGAGCCCCAGCGTTTATTGGGAGCGAAACGCGATGAGCCGCCGCGGCGCAATGAGGCGCTGACGTAGTAGCGGCCTTCATAGTTGTAACGTGCGCGCGCGATGAATGCACGGTGGGCGAGGTTGTAAGCAGAGCCGTAGCCGCGTTTGTCGGCAGAAGTGTTGTTGACATACTCGACGAGGGGCTGATAAAGCTCCGAGCCGATAGCCGAAACAGTCTCATCATTCCAAGACTCGCTCTCGTAACCGACCATCACGGCGACGTTATGGACATCGGCGAAAGTCTTGTTATAATCGGCCATAGCTTGGAACGACAGAGTGCGCGAGCGCTCGTGACCCTGTGACACCTGACCGCCGATTGAGCTGAACTGGCCGTAGAGGCCGTTGGCAAGATAGTGCGAGCGTGTGTTGTCGATGTAGAGGTTAGCGTTGCCGGTGATGGTGAGGCCGTCGATCGGAGTGAGGATGGCATACCATTTGGCATCGATAATATCTGTCAGATAGCTCTCTTTGTCGTATGTGAGCTGGCCGATGGGGTTACCGCTCTGCGAACGTGTGTAGCCCATGTTGCCGTTGCCGTAGTCCTTACCGTCGCCATAGTCATATATGGGCTTGTTGTAGGCTTGGTTAATCATGATTTTGCCGTCGGCATCACGCACATAGACGGGATAGACCGGAGCAAGACCGTTGATGAAGTAGAACGAGTTGCCTGTCGTGGCGCCGTCGTTGGTCTGACCGTCGGGATAACCCGAGTCATAATATGTATACATGATGTTGGTGCCGATTTTGAGCCAGTCTTTGGCCTGATAGTCGACAGTGGCGCGGCTTGAGAAACGTTTGAAGTGTGAGCCGCGGATGATGCCGTCGTCACCGAGGTAGCTGCCTGACACATAGTAGTTCAGACGGTTTGTACCGCCGGAGATTGACACGTTGTACTCCTGACGCAGACCGTGGATAAGGCTCTCTTTTGCCCAGTCGTCGACAGTGAAATAATATTTGCCGTTAGACCAGCCGGGAGTGGCATTGGGGTTGAATTTGCCGTCAGCCGTGAAGTAGGTCTGACCTTCGGGCACAGAGAATGTACGGTAGCCTATATCACCGAACACGTGAGAGTCGGCATACTCGCGGGCCTGACGGTCAGTCATGCCGTTGACGAGAGTCTGAGTATTGTAGATGGCCTTGTAGTAGGTCTCAAAGTAGGTACGGGGGTCAGAGATGACATCATAGTTGCCGAACATACGGCTGTTAGAGCCCCATTTCATGTCGAGAGTGACACGTGCCTTACCCTCTGAGCCGCGCTTTGTGGTGATCTGGATAACACCGTTAGCGCCACGCTCACCGTAAAGAGCTGTCGAAGCGGCATCCTTGAGGACGGTCATAGCCTCGATGTCCTGAGTCGGGATGGCGGAGATATCACCGTTGTAGATCATACCGTCGACTACATAAAGAGGTGTTGTCGAGGTGTTGATAGAGCCGACACCGCGGATGAGCACCGTTGCGCCCACACCCGGCTGACCGTTAGAGCTGACGGTCTGCACACCGGCTACTTTACCGGCGAGAGCATTGGTGACGTTAGAAACCTGTGTGTTCTCTAACTGGTCGGCTTTGACGATACCCGCCGAGCCGGTGTACTCCGATTTCTTAACTGTACCATAGGCGACTGCTATCACTTCGTCGAGAGAAGTGGTTGCAGAAGTCATCTTCACAATCATTTCGCCGGCAGCGGGGATATTGACCTCAGCTGTCTTGAAGCCGACCATCTTGAATGTCAGCTTGCTTGTCTTGGCGGGAACAGTGATAGTGAAAACGCCTTCGACATCAGAGATAGCTCCATAATTGGAGCCGGCTGAAACCGAGACGCCGGGCAACGGCTCGTCGTTGTCGACGTCGAGGACAATACCGCGAACGGTGCGCGTCTGAGCCGACGCACAAAGGCTGATCGCGAATACTGTCATGAGTAATAGAAACAGCTTTTTCATACTTAAATTAATTAGACATAAATTGATTAAAACGTTGATAATGCAATAATTAGCAATCTTTTTACACATGTATCTCTTGTGCAGAGATACAATAATATCCGCAAAGATAATAATATTTGTGAAAACGGTAAACAAATGAAAGGAAAAATTCTCTGATTTTAACACTTTGTCGCCTGTTTATTGTAATTTATGTTATAAAAATGCCTGTAAACACAGCTATTTAATATCATTTTGACAATCTGAGAGGCGATAAAAATCATTATTATCACCACAAGAAGGCATTTAACATATTATCCCCTGTTTATCAGACTATTAACAGATATTTTGTGAAATATAGGTCATATAAGCCCTATAGGCCTTATACGGCCTATATGACCCTGCTTATTTATTATATAATGTACGCGCGCGAGAAAGCGGGCCCGTTTTGTAGTTTTAAACAACTGATTATCAAGACGTAGCAGCTGATTTTGTATCTCTGCACAAGAGATATGATGATACAAAACAGCCAATAAAAAGCAAATTCTAAGTTTTTATCAATTTATGTCTAATTAATTTAAGTATGAAAAAGCTGTTTCTATTACTCATGACAGTATTCGCGATCAGCCTTTGTGCGTCGGCTCAGACGCGCACCGTTCGCGGTATTGTCCTCGACGTCGACAACGACGAACCGTTGCCCGGCGTCTCGGTTTCAGCCGGCGCCAATGGCGGAGCCGTTACCGATATCGACGGTGTCTTTGCCATCAAAGTCCCCGCCAATGTCGGCAAACTGACATTCTCAATGGTCGGTTTCAAAACCGTCGAGGCTAACATCCCGTCGGCCGGCGAAATGCTCGTCAAGATGCACCTCAGCGCCACTAACCTCGACGAAGTGATTGCAGTAGCTTACGGCTCGGCCAAAAAATCGGCATTCACCGGATCGGCTGCCGTCGTCAAGGCTGACGCAATCGAGAACACACAGGTCACCAACGTGCTCAACGCACTCGACGGCCGTGTCGCCGGTGTGCAGATGACCAACGCTTCGGGCCAGCCCGGTCAGACGACCCCGACAATCCGCATCCGCGGTATCTCGTCAATCAATGCCGGCAACTCGCCTCTGATTGTGGTCGACGGCACTCCTTACAGCGGCGACATCAATAACATCAATACCGCCGACATCGAGTCGATGACCGTCCTCAAGGACGCCGCCTCTAACGCCCTCTACGGTGCACGCGGTGCCAACGGTGTCATCCTCATCACCACCAAGCAGGGCCGCGACACCGGCTCGGCCGTTGTCACCTTAGACGCCAAGTGGGGCCAGAACAGCCGCGCAAGCCGTCTCTACGACATGGTCAAAGACCCCGCCCAGTACTATGAGGTGTTCTATGACGCCCTCAACAACTACGCGCTCTCTAACGGCATGAACGCCGACCGCGCATACATGTGGGCCAACAGCCACCTCTTTGACAATACATACGGCACAGGCTACAACGTCTACACCATCCCCGCCGGCCAGACTCTCATCGGCCGCGACGGCAAACTCAATCCTCAGGCCACTCTCGGCCGTGTTGTCGGCGACTACATGCTCATGCCCGACAACTGGATGGAAAACGCCTACAAAAAATCACTCCGTCAGGAGTATAACGTCAGCGTCAGCAACGGCAACGAGCGCGGTAACTTCTATGCATCGTTCGGCTACCTCAACAACGAGGGTATCACCAACAACTCGGGCTACGAGCGTATGACCGGCCGTCTGTCTGCTTCGTCACAGGTTAAATCGTGGTTAAAAGTCGGCGGCACAGCCAACTACACCCACTACCGCGCAAAACAGCTTGACGAGGACGGCTCAAGCGCCTCATCGGGCAACATTTTCGCTGCCGGCTCACAGGTCGCCCCGATTTATCCTCTGTTTATCCGCGACGCCGAGGGCAACATCATTATCGACGATAACGGCAACACAGTGTATGACTACGGTGACGGTGCCAACGCCGGCCTGCGTCGTCCGTCGTTTGCCCGTTCAAACGCCCTTAGCGACGCTATCCTCAATACTAACAAGTATGAGGGCTACGCCTTCTCGACAACAGGTTTCTTTGAAGTACGCTTCCTCAAAGACTTCAAATTCACCTCTAACAACAACATCAACCTTGACGAGACACGCTCTACAACTGTGACTAACCCCTACTACGGCTCATACGCCGACTCAAAGGGTATCGTCAGCAAGGCCCACGGTCGCACACGCACCTACACCCTGCAGCAGCTCCTCAACTGGGACCACTCGTTCGGTGACCACAACGTAAGCCTCCTCGCAGGCCACGAGAACTATGTGTCGACATCATACGCTCTGTCAGGCTCGCGCAGCAACATGTTCGACCCCAACAATGACGAGCTCGCCGGCGCCGTTGTCGGCGGTGACCAGTCATCATCAAAGACCAAATACAACAACGAAGGCTGGATTTTCCGCGGTCAGTATGACTACGCCGACAAATACTTCGGCTCGGCATCGTTCCGCCGCGACGGTTCGTCACGCTTCCATCCGTCACACCGCTGGGGCAACTTCTTCTCTGTCGGCGCTGCATGGATCATCAGCAAGGAGTCATGGTTTGACGCTCCTTGGGTCGACCAACTCAAGCTCAAAGCCAGCTACGGCGAGCAGGGCAACGACAACATCGGTAACTTCCGCTATGTCAACACCTACGTAATCGAGAACGTCGACGGCGACGTCGCCATCCGCCCCAATTCAATGGGTAATCCCGACATCACATGGGAGAAAAACGGCAACTTCAACGCCGGCTTTGAGTTCAGCCTCTGGAACGCCCGCCTGAGCGGATCATTCGAGGGCTTCTACCGCAAGACATCAGACATGCTCTCTTGGGTGCCCCTGCCCGATTCATTCGGCTGGACAGGCTACTACGCCAACATCGGCGACATGACCAACCGCGGTATCGAGCTCGAACTCCACGGCGACATCCTCCGCGGCAAAGACTATGACCTCGGTGTTGACTTCAACCTCACATGGTACAAAAACAAGATTTCCAAACTCGACCCGCGCCGCAAAACCGTCACACACGACGGTCACGGCGGTTATGAAAACGGCTCGTACTTCTACGGCGAAGGCCTGCCCCTCTACACCTTCCTGATGCCTTCTTACGCAGGTGTCGACCCCGAGACCGGTGTCGCACTCTACTGGATGGACAGCGAGGATGAGGACGGCAATCCCATCCGCGAGACCACAACAGAGTACGGCTACGCCACACAATACTGTCAGGGCACAGCTCTCCCCGACGTCTACGGCGGTTTCAACATCCACGGCTCTTACAAAGGCTTTGACCTGTCGGTTGACTTCGCCTACTCTATCGGCGGCCAGTGCTACGACTCTGACTATGCAAAGATGATGAGCTCTCCGACATCGACTTCAAGAGGCTACAACTTCCACGCCGACCTCTTCAACGCATGGACTCCCGAGAACACCAACACCGATGTGCCCCGCAACATCTACACAAACGGCAACGATGACTACGCATATCAGACATCGACAAGCAATCGCTTCCTGACTGACGCCTCTTATCTGAGCCTGCAGAACATCAACTTCGGCTACACACTTCCCAAGACCGTGACCGACAAGATGTATCTCAAATCACTCCGCGTCTACCTGAGCGCCGACAACGTATGGCTCTGGAGCAAACGTCAGGGCCTCGATCCGCGCCAGTCTCTCGCCGGCTCTTCGACAGCATCTTACTATGCTCCCATCCGCACAATTTCGGGCGGCATCAACATCACTTTCTAAAATTTCCAGATGACAATTATGAAAAGTCTATATAACAAATTAGGAGCAGCCATCGCGCTGACCTCGACGATTGCCCTCACAGGCTGTCTCGAAGAAGTCCTCCCCACCAGCGGTGTGACCGAGGACCAACTCGCGGGCAAAGACGTCGCATACTCGTCGATATTCTGGGGCATGCCCTCCTTCCTCAATACCTTCAACGTGGTCGGACGTGACTTCGCCTATGACTGGGGCTACGGCTCTATAATGCATATCCGTGACGTAGAGACCGGTGACTATGCCACCGCGGAGTCTAACTACGACCACTATACCTCATGGTCTTGCAACCGTTACAACGACGAGCGCTATGCCACAACAGGTTTCACATGGTCGTTTATGAACGGATGGCTTCAGGCCTGCAACAAAGCCGTCGGCACATTCGACCCCGAAGACGAGAATCCTCTCTATGTCTACTACTACGGCGCCGCACGCGCATTCCGCGCAGCCTGCTATCTTGACATGGCCCGCATGTATGAGTTCCTGCCCAACGATGCTGTCAGCGGCGTAAACCAGTACGGCAACAACGTGACCGGCCTGACCGTGCCCATCGTAACTGAGGAGACCACCGAAGAAGAGGCCATCGACAATCCCCGCGCCACACACGAGGAGATGTTCAAATTCATCATGGATGACCTCGACGCAGCCGAGACATACTGCGCAACAATCCGCACGGCTCCCTCAAAGACCGTGCCCAGCATGGCCGTCGTCTACGGTCTGAAAGCCCGCGCCTACATGTGGGACGAGAACTACCCCAAAGCCGCCGAATACGCTGTCAAGGCCATTCAGGCAGGCGAGGCTCAGGGCGCATATCCTCTGACAAAAGACGAGTGGCTCAATATCGCCACAGGTTTCAACACCATCACTACTCCGTCATGGCTCTGGGGCGAACAGATTGTCAAAGAGAACGATCAGGTGCAGACCGGTATCCTCAACTGGACTTCATGGGCATCTAACGAGGCTAACTACGGTTACTCGGCCGCAGGTCCTTTCCAGATGATTGACAAATCACTCTATGACCAGATCAACGACGAAGACTGGCGCAAGCTCTCGTTCGTAGCTCCCGAAGACGGCGAGCTCGAGGGTCAGGAGCCCTTCATCGAGGAGGACAACCGCGGCTATCTGCCCGCCTACGCCTCGCTGAAATTCCGCCCCGGCTTTGCCAACACCAACGACTACAACGTCGGCTCTGCCGTCGCTATCCCGCTGATGCGTATCGAGGAAATGTGGTTTATCTATGCCGAGGCTGTCGCTCACAGCAATGCCAATGCCGGCAAAGAGATACTTGAGAACTTCATGAAAGAATGTCGTTATGACACCTACAGCTGCGAGGCTACCTCACAGGAAGACATCATCAACGAAATCGTGCTGCAGAAACGCATCGAGCTCTGGGGCGAAGGCCAGACATTCTTTGACATCAAACGTCTCAACATGTCTGTCACACGCCGCTACGAAGGCACCAACTTCATGTCAGCTGCACGTTTCAACACCAACGGCCGTCCGGCTTGGATGAACATGATTATCGTCCGTTCGGAAGGCGCCAACAACAAAGCCGTCCTCGAGTGGAACAACCCGCGCACACAGGGCGCATACACCACCAACTAATAAAGCTCCAAAATCATGAAACTGTATAAATATCTATTGGCAACCGCCGCGACCGTGCTTTTCAGCGCCGGTTTCGCAGCCTGCGACGACGAGGTAGATTACACGCCCGCCGCATACGAGCCGGGAGCATATTTCCCCGTCTCTTCTCCGACATCTGTCAAACTGTCGGCTGACGCGTCATCGTTTGCCGTCACAATCGACCGCACAGACTCTGAGGCCGAGCAGACATTTAACCTTGTCAACAACTTCGTGGCCGGTGAGTTCTCGATGCCCGCCACCGTGACCTTCCCCGCCGGCGTCGACGAGCAGGAAGTCGAAATCTCTTACAATCCCGCCACTCTCGCCCCCGGCACCTACACCCTCAAAATCGGTTTCGCCGAAGGTCAGGCTGTAAGCGAGTACGGTCTGTCTGAGCTCACAATCACAGCCCAGATGCCCGCTCCGGCCGGTCAGGGAACATGGACATCACTCGGCAAAGGCACATTCACAATGCCTTTCCTCGGCATGTTCTCTAATATCAAACCCTGCACCTATCAGGTCGAAGTCGAGAAATCTGACGACACAGAGGGCGTATACCGTCTGAAAGCACCTTTCGGCACAGCATTTGCCGAGGCCATGGCCCGTACAAACGGCATCTCGCTCGGCGCAGGCAATTACGACGCCGACAACGAGTGTGACATGATTATCCACGCCGAAGACCCCAATAACGTCTATATCCTCCCGACCGAGTCCAAGATTTATCTCAACGCTTCGCTCGGCTACATGGTCTTCTGCAATGACTACGGTTACGACATTGCCGCGGGCACAAACGAGGCAGAGACTGCCGCCACATTCAGCAAAGGCATCTTCACTATGCCCGCACGCAACGCCCTCGCCATCACTGACGCCGGCATATACTACGGCAATGCCTCTGCGGCCGTGCGTTTCCTCGCTCTCCCCGGCGTATCGCTCGGCGACTATACCTGCCCCATCGAGTATCTCGGCCAGTTCGTTTCGCCTGCCGGCGACTCTAAAATCTCGGCTTCTGTAGGTTTCGGCGCCAACACCGCTGCTGTCCGTCTCGGCGTGACAAAGGGCGGCGACGCTACTGCCCTTATCGCTGCACTCACCGAAGGCTCTGACCCCAACATGGTCGAAATCGCCCGACGCGACGCCGACCACAGCGGCTCATTTGACATCATCGCCGGCGGACAGTACACCTTCGCTGCCGTCTCAATGGACAAGAACGGTGAGGTCAAGGAATCTTCGACTCTGTCGGTCTATGTCAACCTCTTCGGCGACGACGCCGCTTGGAACGATCTCGGCGAAGGCGCCATGGCTGACGGCTGGGTAATCGGCGCAGTCTTCGGTCTCGATCCCCTCCAGTATGCCTTCTCCGTCAACATTCAGGAGTCTAAGAAACAGCCCAAGCTCTACCGCGTCGTTGATCCCTATCACTCGGCTAACTGCCCCGCTCCCAACAGCTCCACGACCAAAGGCGATATTTATATCGACATGGCTGACTCTGAGGTTATCCCCGTTTATCCGCAGTTCAGCGGCTGGGGCGACTACGAAGTAGAGGACGGCAAATATATCGGTGACATGTACCTTGCCAACTTCGAAGGCTATCTCATGGGCGCATTAGGCTACACCAAAGAGGAGATTCTCGAAGTTAATCCCGAGACAGGCACCAACTCTGTCGCAACAGTCTTCGAGGATGATGTACTCGTCATGAACATGCCGTTCTTCAATTTGACCGGTAATCTCATCCCCAACAACTGGTACTATGGAGAGAGTGCTTCTTGCATCCTCTTCCCGGGCTCTGACGAGGCTGCAGCCGCCGCAAAAATCAAAGCCGCAAAAGCACGCAAAGTCACGACAAAACCGTCTGTTAAGTTCGCAAGCCGCTTTGAAATCAAGAGCAATCTCAACCGCATCGACGAGAGAGCACGCCGCCGTTAATTTCTGATAATCACTCCCGTCATAACGGGATGACAATAATCCCCGCGACGGGGAGCCGACAGCCACTCAGGCCCGGCTCCCCGTCGCCTGCATTTATATCCGTCAAATTATATATGTAGGGACATGCCACAGCGACCGGACGGGAGCGTCGGCATGTATAATACGCGTGATCGGTCCAAACAAACGTATCTGCTCACCTGACAAGATTATGTGCATAAATTTGCATTTTCAGACAAAGCAATCTATATTTGCAGAAATATGTTATATAACATATAAATAGTCTATTCCCGATACATAATATGAACGCCGACAAAGTCAGCTATAAAATCGCCCTGCGCAGCGACACGAGCTTCAAAGGGCGCCGCATGGCCGGAGCACGTGCGCTGTGGCGCGCAAACGGCATGCGCGACGAGCAAATGGGCCGCCCGGTCATCGCCGTCGTCAATTCATTCACACAGTTTGTTCCGGGTCACACCCACCTCCACTCCATCGGCCAGCTTATCAAGGACGAGATAGAGCGCCTCGGCTGTTTCGCCGCAGAGTTCAACACCATAGCCGTCGACGACGGCATAGCCATGGGCCATGACGGCATGCTCTACTCCCTACCCTCACGCGACCTCATCGCCGACTCGGTCGAATATATGGTCTCGGCTCACTGCGTCGATGCCATGGTGTGCATCTCAAACTGCGACAAAGTCACTCCCGGCATGCTAATGGCCGCAATGCGCCTCAACATCCCCGCTGTATTTGTCAGCGGCGGTCCGATGGAGGCCGGACGTGTCGGCGGCAAAGACGTCGACCTCGTCGACATCATGGTCAAATCGGCCGACGAGAGCGTCTCCGACGCAGAAGTCGCCGCCCTCGAGCGCGACGGCTGCCCCACGTGCGGCTCGTGCTCGGGCATGTTCACCGCCAATTCCATGAACTCGCTGACCGAGGCTCTCGGCCTGTCGCTCGCCGGCAACGGCACCCTCGTGGCCACCCACGCACGCCGCCTCGAGCTCTTCCGCGACGCAGCCCGTCAGATTGTCGAGAACGCCTATAAATACTACCGCGACGGCGACACATCCGTGCTGCCGCGTTCCATCGCCTCACGCGCCGCCATGCTCAATGCCATGAGCCTTGACATCGCCATGGGCGGCTCGACAAACACCGTGCTCCACCTGCTCGCCGTGGCCGCTGAGGCCGGCGCCGACTTCACTATCGACGACATCGACCGTCTGTCGCGCGTCACCCCCGTGCTCTGCAAGGTCGCGCCCAACTCGGCTTACCACATACAGGACGTACACCGCGCCGGCGGCATTCTTGCCATCATGCGTCAGCTCGCCGAGGCCGGCCTCGTTGACACATCCGTCAGACGTGTCGACGGCCTGACGCTCGCCGAGGCCATCGAAGCGCACGATCCGTCGCGCAACGACATCTGGCACGCCGCTCCCGGCGGACGCCGAACTGTTACGCCCGGCTCGTCCACAGAAACTTACGCTACGCTTGACACTGACCGCGCCGCGGGCTGCATCCGCGACGCCGCCCACGCCTACAGCCCCGACGGCGGCCTCGCCGTGCTGCACGGCAATATCGCTCCTGACGGCTGCGTGGTCAAGACCGCCGGCGTCGACAGCTCTATATTGAAATTCTCAGGCCCCGCCCGCGTCTTCGAGTCGCAGGAGCAGGCAGTCGAGGCCATACTTGACGGCTCGCTCAAGGCCGGCGAGGTCGCCGTGATACTTTACGAGGGTCCCAAGGGCGGACCCGGCATGCAGGAGATGCTCTATCCGACAAGCTACATCAAGGCCCGTCATCTCGGCCGCGAGTGCGCCCTCATCACTGACGGACGTTTCTCGGGAGGCACATCGGGCCTCTCCATCGGCCATATCTCGCCCGAGGCAGCTGCCGGAGGCCCCGTGGCCCTGCTGCGCGACGGCGACATTATCGACATAGACATCCCGGCACGCACAATCAATGTACGTCTGACCGACAGCGAGTTAGAAACGCGGCGCCGCGAAGAGGAATCATATGGCGACCGAGCCTACACCCCGCGCAGCCGTGACCGCCACGTCTCCAAGGCCCTGCAGGCCTACGCCGCATCAGTGACTTCGGCTGACCGAGGCGCAGTCAGACGATGATTATTATCAAACCGAAATCAAGAACGTCTAATGAATCAAACTGAACGAATAAGCGGCGCCGAGGCCATGCTCAGAGGCCTGATTGCCGAGGGCGTCGACACCATATTCGGTTATCCCGGAGGCGCCATTCTGCCTGTCTACGACAAGCTATATGACTACGCTGACCGCCTGCACCACATCCTCGTGCGTCACGAGCAGGGCGCCATCCACGCCGCGCAGGGCTTTGCCCGCGTCTCGGGGCGTACCGGCGTTGTGATCGTCACCTCGGGTCCCGGAGCCGCCAACGTCATCACAGGTCTCTCCGACGCCATGATGGACTCGACGCCTTTGGTCGTCATCACAGGTCAGGTCGGCGAGCAATACCTCGGCTCCGACGCCTTTCAGGAGACCGATGTGGTCGGTATAACCCAGCCCATCACCAAGTGGGCTCATCAGGTGCGCCGTGCCGAGGACATCCCTGCGGCCGTAGCCCGCGCCTTTTACATCGCCTCTACCGGTCGTCCCGGCCCCGTCGTGCTCGACATCGCCAAAGACGCCCAGATAGGCCTCATCGACTATGACGGCCACCGCCCCCTGCGCTATATCCGCAGCTACAATCCTCGGCCCGAGTTAGACGCCGTGGCAGTCTCGCGTGCAGCCTCGATGATTAATGCCGCCCGGCGCCCGCTGATGCTCATCGGTCAGGGCGTGACTCTCTCGGGCGCCGAGCGTTCGCTCGCCGCGCTTGCCGAGAAAGCATGTCTGCCCGTCGGCTCTACACTTCTCGGCCTGTCAGCCATGCCGTCAGACCATCCTTTGTTTAAAGGCATGCTCGGCATGCACGGCAATGTAGGCGTCAACTACCTGACCAACCGCGCCGACCTGCTGATTGCCGTCGGCATGCGTTTTGACGACCGCGTCACAGGCGTCACAGGCAAATATGCGCCCGAGACGCCCATCATACACATAGACATAGACCCCTCTGAGTTCAACAAGACCGTCCACGCTGACCTCGCGGTCAACGCCGACGCCCGTGAGGCGCTTGACGCCCTGCTGCCCCTCGTCGACAGCCGCGAGGCCGACGAAGAGCGGCGCGAGTGGATAGACCTGTTTGACCGCTGCAACGAAGTCGAGCGCCGCGAGACTGTCAGCGTCGAGATTAATCCCTCGCGCCCGCGCATGACCATGGGTGAGGTCGCTGACCGTGTGTGCTCTCTTGCCGGATCGGGAGCCGTAGCCGTCACCGACGTCGGCCAGAATCAGATGATGTCGGCGCGCTACTTCCGCTTCGACGCTCCGCGCTCGTTCATCACATCCGGTGGCTTGGGCACTATGGGTTTCGGCCTCCCCGCAGCCATCGGCGCCAAAATCGGCGCCCCTGACCGCACGGTCTGCCTCTTCTGCGGCGACGGCGGCCTGCAGATGACCGTTCAGGAACTCGGCACCATCATGGAGTACCGCGTGCCGGTCAAAATCATACTGCTAAACAACAATTTCCTCGGCAACGTGCGCCAGTGGCAGGAGCTCTTCTTCAATCACCGCTTCTCGTCGACCCCGATGCTCAATCCTGATTTCAAGGCTCTTGCAGCCGCCTACGGCATCCCGGCCGAAGACGTGACCACGCGCGACGAGCTTGACGGAGCCATACGACGCATGCTCGACGCCGACGGAGCCTATCTGCTCAATGTCAGCATCGACGAGACCGACATGGTCTTCCCGATGACACCTGTCGGCAAGGCCGTCGACTATATATTACTTAACCGTGACCGACTCTTCGGTCAAGACGATATTGACAAGCTATGACTCATCCCGAACGCCAGCTATTCACCGTCACGGTCTACTCCGAGAACTGTGTCGGACTGTTAAATCAGGTGTCGGTGATTTTTACACGCCGCTGCCTCAACATTGAGGATGTCTCGGCGAGCGCGTCGTCGCTGCCCGACATCCATAAACTTACCATCACCACATGGGCCGACCGCCCGACCATGGAGAAGGTCGTGCGCCAGATAGAGAAACGCGTCGATGTCATCCGCGCCTTCCTCTACACTGATGATGATATTGTCTATCAGGAGATTGCCCTTTACAAAGTGCCCACCGAGAGCCTGCTTGCTGATGGTCATATCGAGGACATCGTAAGAGAACACAACGCCCGTATACTCGAAATCACACCTGATTACACCGTCATCGAGAAATCCGGTCACCCGTGGGAGACAGAGGCCCTGCTCGACCGCCTGCGCCGCTATGGCATACGCCAGTTTGTACGCTCTGGACGCATCGCCGTCACAAAGTCGCCGGTCGAACATGTCGATCTCTACTTGGAAGAACAAAAACTGCGACAGGAGCGCCTCGAAGCCGAACAATGAGCCGTCCGACCGAACACCACCACAAATATTTCCTGACAGCCGGCGAGTGTGGTGCTCAGGGCACGATGCCCGTCACCCTGCTTGTCGAGCGCATCATCGAGACCGCCACCGAACACGCAAATCAGCTCGATATCGGCTATTCGACACTAATCCAGACCAATATCGGCTGGGTGCTCAGCCGCCTGAGTTTTGAAATGGAACGCTGGCCCGCTATCAACGAGTCATATGCCCTGACCACGTGGATTGAAAGCTATAACCGCTGTTTCAGCGACCGCTGCTTTGAAATTACGGCCGAGGACGGCACGGTCATAGGCCACGCCCGCACGGTCTGGACCGCCATCGATATGGCCCGGCGCACACTTGCCGACCTCAGCATCTACGAGCGTGACGCCTTCCCCGTCTCATCGCGCGTCTGCCCGATTGAAAAAAACAGACGTCTCGGGCCACTGCCTGCCGATGCAGCCGAAACTCAATATAAATTCAGATACTGCGACATCGACTTCAACCGCCACGTCAACACCGTACGTTATATCGAGCTGCTGCTCAACCAATGGGACATGGACCGGTACGACCATAACGCGGTCAGACGCCTCGACATATCGTTTCAGCACGAGTGTTATTTCGGCGAAGACGTCACGCTGCGCGTCGCCACACATGACGATCGATCAGACTGCGAAATCGTGCGCGATTCGACCCGTGTTGTCGGCGCGTCGATATTCTGGAGACACTGCATATTCAATGAAATGAAATAACTCTCTAAAAACTTATAATACAAATGGCAAAACTTAATTTTGGCGGTGTCGAAGAAACCGTCGTCACTCGCGAGGAGTTCCCTCTGGAGAAAGCCCTCGAAACACTTAAAAACGAAACAATCGCTGTGCTCGGTTACGGTGTGCAGGGTCCGGGCCAAAGTCTTAATCTGCGCGACAACGGTTTTAACGTAATCGTCGGCCAGCGCCCCGGACGCACATACGACAAGGCTGTCGCTGACGGATGGGTCCCCGGCGAGACACTTTTCAGTATAGAGGAGGCCGCACGCCGCGGCACTATTATAATGTGTCTGCTCTCTGACGCCGCCGTGCTCAGCGTCTGGCCCGTCATCAAGGCTAACCTTAAAGCGGGCGACGCACTCTATTTCAGCCACGGCTTTGCAATCACTTGGAGCGACCGCACAGGAGTCGTGCCTCCGGCCGACGTAGACGTCATCATGGTCGCACCAAAAGGCTCGGGCACCACTGTCCGCTCGCTCTTCCTCGAGGGCCGCGGCATCAACGCCTCTTTCGCCGTCGAACAGGACTACACAGGCCGCGCACTTGAGCGCACCCTCGCTCTCGGCATCGGCATCGGCTCGGGCTATCTCTTCGAGACCACAATCCGCCGCGAGGCCATCAGTGACCTCACCGGCGAGCGCGGCGCGCTGATGGGCGCCATTCAGGGCCTCTTCGCCGCACAATACGAAGTGCTCCGCGAGCACGGTCACACCCCCTCCGAGGCTTTCAACGAAACCGTCGAGGAACTGACACAGTCACTGATGCCTCTATTTGCCGCCAAAGGTATGGACTGGATGTATGCCAACTGCTCGACCACCGCTCAGCGTGGTGCCTTGGACTGGAAAAACCCCTTCCACGACGCCATCAAACCCGTCATGGAGCGTCTCTATGAGAGCGTCGCTTCCGGCAAGGAGGCCCAGATCTCAATCGACTCAAACTCCAAACCCGGCTACCGCGAGGGTCTCGAGAAAGAGCTTAAAGAGATGCGTGACAGCGAGATGTGGCGCACAGCCGAGACTGTCCGTCGTCTCCGCCCCGAGAACTGCAAGTAATCAGGCACAAGCGTTAAAAGCGCTCGCGTAAAACACTGTCAGCCAGCAGGATTGCACTTTTTAGCATTCCTGCCGGCTCTGTTTTTGCCGAAATACGCCGGACTTTTATTAACTTTGTCACGATTATGCACTATATGCCATAGTCTGCCTAACGGTTTTGAAACGTTCGCCCCTATATATCATCACTTTGCTAATGCTGCCGTCGCTCTGCCTCGCGCTGTCGGGGCCGAGTGGAAGTGCGTCGCGCATCCCTGCTGCCGACAGCCTCAGCGCTGTCGACAGTGCCGAGCCGCTTAAAGCCGTGTCTGACACCGCGTTGCCACAGGCTGCTATGCTGACAGACTCGGTCGTCCCCGTCGATTCTACCGCCGCGGTAGCAGCTGACAGCACGTGCTTGGTGTTAGTAACAGACAGTACGGCTATCGATACAATGCCCACACGCCGCAGCCGCATCGTCAAAGAGAAAGTCGACCTCGAGACCTCTGTCGACTTCTCGTCGAGCGACTCCATGGTGATATTGCGCCGCGACTCTGCGTTCATGTTCGGCGAGAGCTCGGTCAAATACGGCGATATATCGCTTGACGCCGCCAAAATCGAGATGAATCTCAAAGACAACACAGTCTACGCCGTCGGCCGCGAGGACTCTGTCGGCGAGGTCATCGGCAAACCGGTCTTCAAGCAGGGCGAGTCAGAGTACGAGGCCGCCACGATGCGCTATAACTTCGGCACCGAGAAAGGATATATCACCAACGTCGTCACCCAGCAGGGCGAGGGCTATCTGACCGGCGGTGTCACAAAAAAAGATGTCGGCAAAGACTATTACATCCAGAATGGCCGCTACACAACCTGCGACCAGCACGACTGTCCGCACTTCTACTTCCAGCTCACCAAAGCCAAGGTGCGTCCGGGCAAAAACGTTGTCTCCGGTCCGGCCTACATGGTCTTGGCGGGTCTTCCGCTGCCCCTCGCGGTACCGTTCGGTTACTTCCCGTTCACCGAAAGCTACTCGTCAGGCATCATCGTGCCGTCGTTCGGCGACGACTATAACCGCGGATTCTATCTTAGTGACGGCGGATATTATTTTGCCATCAACGACAATATCGACGCCGCGCTCACCGGTGAGATCTATACTAAAGGCTCATGGGGACTGCGCGCCCAGTCAAACTATGTCAAGCGCTACAAATATTCGGGCAATTTCAACATAAGCTATCTGAAGACCATCACCGGCGAAAAAGGCGAGCCCGACTACGCGACACAAACCAACTTCCAAGTGCTGTGGAGCCACTCGCAGGATTCGAAGGCTAACCCCAACATGAATCTCTCGGCCAGCGTAAACTTCACCACCTCCGGCTACTCGCGCAACGACCTCAACTCATACTACTCACCGTCTTTCACCGAGAACACCAAGAGTTCGTCGGTCAACATGACCTATCGTTTCCCGGGCACAAAGTGGTCTCTGTCGACGACACTCAATATCGCCCAGCGCTCTCAGGACTCGACCCTCGCCGTGTCTTTCCCCAACGTGACCGTCACGATGGCACAGACTTACCCTTTCAAGCGCAAGAAAAAAGTCGGAGACGAGCGATGGTATGAAAAAATCAAGCTCTCATACTCCGGTCAGTTGCAGAACTCGCTGACTGCCAAGCAGAACGAATTCTTCAAGAAGAGCCTCATCAAAGACTGGCGCAACGCCATGCGACACTCCATACCCATCTCGGCAACCTTCAACGCGTTCAACTACATCAACATCACGCCGTCGGTCAACTTCACCGACCGCATGTATACCACCAAAGTCCAACGACAGTGGGACGAGATGCGCGGCATCGAAGTATGCGACACGTCATACAGCCTCTACAATGTCTATGACTTTCAGGCATCGCTCTCGCTTGACACGAAAGTCTACGGTTTCTTCCAGCCTCTCGGTTTCCTCGGCAAGAAAGTCAAGATGATACGCCACGTGATGACTCCGTCGATATCATTCAACTACGCGCCTGATTTCGGCTCTCCTTTCTTCGGCTACTATGGCGAATATCTATATCCCGGCACCAACGGCGAGATGCAGACGCGCCGCTACAGCTACTTCCCCAATGCGCTCTACGGCACACCGCGCGAGGGCAAAATGGGCTCTATAAGCTTCTCTTTGGCCAACAACCTCGAGATGAAGGTCAAGACCGACAACGACTCAATCGGCGAGAAGAAAATCTCGCTTATCGAGAATCTGTCTATCTCACAGAGCTATAACCTTGCCGCCGACTCGCTCAAATGGAGCGATATCAACACCTCGATACTGCTGCGTCTCACCAAGGGTTTCAACCTCAACCTCTCGGCAATATGGGATGTCTACACCTATCAGCTCAACGAGTACGGCAACCCCGTGCGTGTCAACGTGCCGCGCTGGAAAGCAGGCAAAGGCATCGGACGTCTGCGCTCGACCGGCTCGTCGTTCTCCTATACGTTCAACAACGACACCTTCCGCCGCAAGAAAAAGAACGACCCCAAGAACAATGCCAATGACAATTCGCGCAACAACACCGCTGATGACCGTTACGGCCGATACGGCGACGATGACGACGAGGATGTGCCCGAAGACGAGCTGTTCGGCAACGACGGCTACATGAAATGGTCTGTGCCTTGGAGTCTGTCTGTCAACTACTCGTTTGCCTACTCCTACGGCGCGTTCAACAAGCAGAAGATGGAGTACGACAGTAAGATTACCCAGAATCTCAGTTTCTCCGGCAACATAAAGCCGACCAAAAACTGGAACTTCTCGTTCACGGCCTCATACAACTTCGACACCCACAAACTCGCCTATATGAACTGCAACATCTCGCGTGACCTGCACTGCTTCCAGATGTCAGCGAGCTTTGTGCCGGTCGGACCGTATAAAAGCTATAACTTCCACATAGCCGTGAAATCGTCGATGCTCAGCGACCTCAAGTACGACAAACGCTCGTCTCGCTCTAACGGCATCACATGGTATTGACCCGACGCTCCACACCATGAAAACCAAAGACACCTCCACGATAAAACGCATACTCGTGCTGCGCTTTCGCCAGATTGGCGACTCCATACTCGCGGCCGCGCTCTGCTCGACGCTCAAACGCACCTTCCCCGAGGCTCGTATCGACTTTGTGCTTAACAAAGGCATTGCACCGCTCTTCGAAGGTCATCCCGACATCGACCGCGTCATAGCCTTTGACCGTGACGAACTCAAATCCACACGCCGCTACGTCGCCAAAGTATGGCACACGGTGCGCGAGGGCCGCTACGACGTCATCATCGACATGCGCTCAACGACGCGCACCCTGCTCTTCTCGCTACTATCTTTACGGACGCCGTGGCGCATCGGCCGCCGCAAGAAATATGCCCTCGGCCTGCTTACTCATCAGGTCGATAACTACTCACCAACGCTACATACAGACATGGTGCAGCGCGATTTGATGCTCGCCGAGCCACTTTCGGCCATCACCGACATAGACTATACCGACGATTTCCGCCTCTATGTCACCGACGGCGAGCGTGAAGACATGCGTCAGCGCATGGCTGCCGCCGGCATCGACTTCAACCGCCCCGTGTGGCTCATCGGCGTCACAACAAAGATTGCCGATAAACGCTGGCGTCCCGACTACATGACCGAGATGCTGCGCCGACTCATGGCCGAGCGCCCCGAGTTGCAATTCATTTTCAACTACGCCCCCGGACAGGAAGAACAGGACGCACGCGAGGCCTACGAAGCACTCGGCCGCCCGTCTGTCGTCAAAATAGACGTCTCGGCGCGCTCGCTCAGAGAGCTGGCCGCCCTCACCGCCAACTGCGACTTCTATTTCGGCAACGAAGGCGGCACACGCCATCTCGCACATGCACTCGGCAAACCTTCGTTTGTCGTCTGCTCGCCATTCGGCCAACCCGATACATGGATTCCTCGCAACGCCGTTGCGGCCATGGGCATCAGCGCCGACGACGTCACCACGCCTGCTGAACGTGCCGACCTCACCCCCCGTCAAACCTTCGACCTCCTTACCCCCGACGCAGTCTACCCCCGCCTCCACGGTTTTCTCCAAAGCCTGTGAGGATGCAGCTATGCCATAGCCGTTGCGGCCTATCTTATCACTCTCCTAATAACTCGTTGTAGAGATTTAGATAGGCGTTGATATGGTTGTCGTAGCTGAATGTCCGGGCGTAGGCTTTCACGGCCTCGGCTTTCGACGGGTCAGCGTAGAAAGCGGGAAGATTTTGACGGATGCTCTCGAGCATCTCGTCGGTCGTCAGGTCGTCCCACAGATAGGCATGTCCGCCGCAGATTTCGGGCAGACATGTGCGTGCGGCGGCAAACACCGGCTTGCCGAACTGCATGGCCTCGATGGGCGGCAGGCCGAAGCCTTCGCCCTGACTCGGGAAGAGGAAAGCCTCGCAGTGGCGATAAAGCCAGATGCGCTCTTGGTCGGATATTGTACCCGTAAGAAAAACATTACTAAGCCCTTTGTCTTCGATGGCCCGTCTGATTTCCTCGGCATAGACGCCACCGGCGCTGCGTGTATCTCCGCTTATATATAAGTCATATTCGGGCATTGCGGCCATGACATCCAAAAGCAGATGAAAGTTCTTCTTGCGGCGTATCTGACCGATGGTGAAGAAAAACGGACGTTCGCCGGCGAATGTCGGACGGCTGTCCGGCAACATATCGACCCGCTCCACTCCGTTATATATTACCTTAACGGCCTTGCCTTTTAAGTCACAATGTTCAGTGACAAGGTCAGCCGTATATTTCGATATGGCTGTCACGGCGTCGGCGCGGTCGATGCGGCGCTGCAGACGGCGCAGGTAACGACGTGCTTTGGCCGGTGACTTCTCAGTCAGAAAATTAAGGTCGTGTATCGTATAGACAAACTTGGCAGAGCTGTTGGGCGGCATCACCTTACACTGCTGATTGACAGCATGCCACAGGTCGACTCGCGGACGCGTCATCGGCAGGAACTTTGTCAGAGTGGTTTTCTCGACAGTTCTCACTCCGTCACCGAAACATTCCTTGCATCCTTTAGGGACAAGGTAGACGAGATTGAATCTGTCATGCTTGGCAGATGCAAAACGATGTGCATAATTCTCGGCTATCTGCCCGAATCCGCATGTGACATTACCGTAGTTGGTTAAATCGATGAGTACCTCTTTCTTAGCTCGGTCCATATCTAAATACTGAAAAATTATACATTATATCCGCGCTCGGAGAGCAGCCGACGCATCTCGGCGACACGCACACGCCATGAAGCGAAACGTCGCGCCGCCTCCATGTTGCGGTCGACCAGCGGCTGATATGACGCGATGTCGCCGAGTATAGCCTCAAGCTGACCCGCAGGGTCCCCGAGGTCCGCCTCGATGACGGGATTATAACCTACGAGGTCGCTGAGCTCGCGCGGACAGTGGCCGACGATGACACAGCGAGAGAGCATGCCCTCCCAGTAACGCATCGTCAGGGTCTCGACCTCGCGGTTAACTTCATCGGTGACACTTGCCGGAAACGAAATATTGATTTTAGAGTCGCGCACTGCGGCGAGATAATCGTCGAACGTCTCGAATATATAGCTGCGGCCGTCGGGCTTTTTGTCTAAATAGATGAAACTGTGGCGCTCTCCTATGCCGGCCTCGATGAGCCACTGATGATAGGCGGGATATTTGCGTCCTATCTCATAGATGTCTATGCCGCGCTCGGCCAGCGCCGGACCGGGCTGATAGTCAGACATGTCCAATCCCTCGGGCATATGGATGAACTCTATATCGGGGAAAAGCGGCTGAAAATGCCTGACCGCGTCAGAGGCTGTCATGAAACACGTACGGACATTCAGACGGCTCAAATCGCGGCGGAGCTGTCGCCATGTGTAAGGCCAGCAGTCCCACAGCATAGGGATAATCTCGCCCTTGAAGTTAAACGGCAACGACGATTTGAGGAGATGCTGGCCGCGCGAACAGACAAGATATGCCCGCCGGGGATTGACAGCATGCACCCCCGTCATGGCCGCGGCCTTGACAATATTCTTGACCACGCGGTTGTCAAGTGACTTGGGCCGCAGTATTACACGGCCTCCCGAAGCAATCCATGCCTCACAGAAACTCGACATATACACCTGACGGTCTGCAGGCTGTCTGACCACGTTTATAAGAGTGACACTTCTTTCCAAATCAGGAGCGCTTAACAATAATGGCGTAAAGAATTTATTGTCTGTTTATGCAGCAAAGTTAGTCATTTTTACCGTTAACAGACTAAGCTACAGACATGTTTTATTTAAGATAAATTCGACAAACGCAACACCTCTATTACGTTAACAGATTATTATATAATGAATTATCAAGAAATGGCCAATTTTTATTAACTATTATTTACATTTGGCGTGCAACATGGCAATCTTTGTTAACGCAAGCTCACTTTGACATCACTTATTTGTTTTTAAACAAAGCAAAGCCTTTACCTTTGTGCCGTTTTTCAACTAAGAAAGCTATTTTATGCCAAATATACTCACCGATTTAGTCATCCGTCAATCATTACGCTACGGCGACCGCGCGGCCTATGCCTTCCGCAGTCCCGGCTCTGACAAATGGCTTGATCACAGTTGGAATGAGATGCGACGCGACGTCGACGATGTGGCCTGCGCACTCGAGACTCTCGGCCTCGAGCCACAGCAGATGATAAACATTTTCTCGGCCAACTGCCCGCAGATACTTATTACCGACTTTGCCTGCTACCGCAACCGTGCCATCCCCGTGTCGATATACTCGACAAGCAGCCCCGAGCAGGTGCGCTTTATCGTCAACGATTCGGGAGCGGTAATGCTCATGACCGGCGACCGACGCCAATATGACATCGCGCGTGAGATAGCGGCCGACTGCCCTACTCTGCGTGTAATTGTCAGCTTTGACGAGACAATAGAGCCTGACAAAGACGAACGTCTGATAATAATGCGATTCTCGGACCTCGTCAAACTCGGACGCGCCGCCGGCGCCAAGAGTCACGATGCCGTTAATCTGCGTGCGGCCGAAGCCACACCCGACGACATCGCCACCCTCATATATACCTCCGGCACAACCGGCGAGCCAAAGGGCGCCGTACTGCCCCACAGCTGTTTTGATGCAGCCATCGAGATACATCATCGCCGCCTCGAGACCCTCTCCGACAGCGACACATCACTGAGTTTCCTGCCCCTGAGCCATATTTTTGAGAAGGCATGGACCTACTTCTGTCTCGATTCGGGCATACATGTGTCCATCAATTACAACCCCAAGGAAATCCAGACAGCCATACGCGAGGTCAAACCGACCTGCATGTGTTCTGTGCCGCGTTTTTGGGAAAAAGTTTACACCGCCGTGCAGGAAAAGATTGCCGGCATGAGGGGCATCAAGCGCCTGATGGTGCGGCGTGCGCTTAAAATCGGCTATCGCCGCAACCTTGACTACGTGCGTCGCGGGCGCAAAGTGCCCGCATGGCTTGAGATGCAATACCGCTTCTACGACAAACGTGTTCTCTCAGTAATGAAACGTGCCATAGGCATCGGCCACGGCAATATTTTCCCTACGGCCGGAGCACCCCTCTCGTCTAACATCGTCGAGTTTATGCACGCCTGCGGCATCAACATCGTCATCGGCTACGGTCTGTCAGAGACCACGGCCACCGTAACATGTTTCCCCACCGTCGGCTACGAAATCGGCACCGTCGGCACTCCGCTTGAGGGCATCGAGGTCAAAATCGGCAAAGAAAACGAGATTCTGGTCAAAGGGCCGACAGTCATGCGTTGCTACTACCGGCGCCCCGAGGCTACGGCCGAAGCGTTCACCAAAGACGGCTGGTTTCGCACGGGCGATGCCGGACGTTTTGACGACTCGGGTGCTCTGATACTGACCGAGCGCCTCAAAGACCTCTTCAAGACCAGCAACGGCAAGTATATCGCCCCGCAGGCCATCGAGAGCCGCCTCGGCGAAGACAAGTACATAGAGCAGGTGGCAGTCATCGGCGACCAGCGCAAATATGTGACAGCCATCATCATACCGGCTTTCGAAGCGCTCAAAGAGTATGCCCGCCGCAAAAAAATCGCTTTCCGCAACGTAGACGAGCTTATCGAGAACTCCGAGATCAAGAAGATGATTGCCGAGCGAATCGAGCGCCTTCAGAACGGATTTGCAGGCTTTGAGCGCATCAAGAAATTCACCCTGTTGCCTAAAGAGTTCACCATCGAGGCCGGTGAGCTGACCAACACCCTCAAACTCCGCCGTCCTATAATCAACGATATCTACCACGACAAAATCGAGGCGATGTACTGTTGATCGTCAGCTAATTAATATTCGTCGCGCCGCCGCGGATTCATCGGAAACCATCCGCGGCGCACACGCTCGCGTTGTTCGAAGATTTCCTTGATGGTCCAGAACGACGAAAAGGCAACCACACCTGACAGCGTCGACAGAAAGACATCGTCGATGACAACCGCCGCGATGCAGAACGCCAGACCGGCAAGCAGAAACCACCACCAGCAGCGCGTGCCGAAATAATACTCGCACTTTATGCAAATCGGATGAAAAAGACCGATTACGAGGAATGTCATCAGGCCTGTCGAAAGCCCGAGCAGATGATACTCCTGAAGAAATTGTGTAAACTGTGTCATAACGCCACAAAAGTAATAAAAATATAATAAAGCTTTCGGCCGCGCCGTTAATTAAACATGGACGGCAATCCGCGCATATTACTCCTCGGCGACTACAGCAACTGCCATCGGGCTCTCGCGACCGGTCTGCGCCGGCTCGGCTGCGACGTGACAGTGATGTCAGACGGGTCACTATGGCGTAAAACGTCACGAGATATCGACATAAGCCGTTCCCCCGGCAAAATCGGAGGGCTAAAACTTTTTCTACGCCTAAAATATATTCTTCATGAGAAACTGCGCGGTTATGATATCGTTGCTGTTCACGATGTAAACTTTGTGAGTCTTAGATTACCTCTCCTTTACCATCTTTTTGACAGACTCAAACGTGAAAATGGAGCAGTTTTTCTTACAATGATGAGCCATGACAGATATTATCTTCAGATGTGCGCCGACCCCGCCGGGCCACTGCGCTACAGCGAATGGTTTGTCGGCCGCGAGCCATCGAGACATCACATCGCCAATATACAAAAATGGGAAGCCTGGCACGCCCCCCGATTATTAAATTATCAGAGTCATGTTTTTTCTGAACTTGACGGAGCAGTCGCCTTGTTGTATGAGTATTATCTAAGTCTCGGCTACGGGCTACCTCCCGAGAAAATCGCTTACGGAGGTATACCAATCGACACATCGGCGCTTGAGCCGGTTGACTTGGCCGGCCGCCGGCGTGACAAGATAAGAATCTTCCTCGGCCGTGACCGTAACCGAAAACTAATGAAAGGCACCGATCTACTCGAAATAGCCGCCCGGCGCGTTGTCGAACGTCATCCAGACAAAGCCGAACTCGTCATAGTTGAGAACCGTCCTTATGACGAATTTATCGAGCTTCTGCGCAACGCCGACATCGTTCTCGACCAGATTTACAGCTACACCCCGGCCACGACTGCGCTGCTCGCCATGGCTTACGGCCTCAACGTAATCTCCGGTGCCGAACCTGAGTTTTATGACTTCATAGGCGAGACCGACAACCACCCTATCATCAACGCCCCCTTGGACGTCAACGCGCTTACCAACACAATCGAAAACGTTATCCTCCACCCCGAGGAAATCGCCGAGCGCGGACGACGTTCGCGAGAATTTGTCGTCAAGCACAACGACTGCGTCACCGTCGCCCGGCGATACTTAGACTTCTGGCTTAAACGTTTAGCACTCAAACAAAAATGATGACACTCGACGTCGCACTCATAACTTACGGCGCTGACGGCATCGACCGCTTGGCACGTATGTATCTGCCCGAACATAAAGACGTTAGATATATCATATCGTGGCAGAAAAGCGACAACGCCGAGGCTCCCCGCGAGCTGACCGAACGTGAAGATGTAATCATCTGCCGCACAGACACTCGAGGTGCGGCAATCAACCGCAATAACGCCATCGACCGGTGCACAGCCGACATAATCCTCTTCGCTGACGACGACATCATATACACAGACCAATCAATGCCCACTGTAATCAGGACATTTGAACAGAATCCCGACCTCGACCTCGCATGTTTCAAAGCCGTCCATCCGGCAAATCCCAATTTCCCGAAACATGAATGCCGGTTAACTGACAGGCTTCCCAAAGGCTATTGGGTTTCTTCTTTTGAGATTGCAGTGCGACGGACTACTCTCGGCGGCCTCCGTTGTCATCCTGATTTTGGAGCCGGTGCTCCATATTTTGAAGGGGCTGATGACTCGCTTTTCCTTCTTGCAGCGATACGCCGCGGATTAAACTGTCGTTACTTTCCCGTAACTATCTGCGAGCATCCTCAATTTTCAACCGGAAATCTCTCGACCCTGACGCCAAAAGCCCTTAGAGCGCAAGGCTGTTTCATCGCTTTGTCTTATGGCAGCATGAACAGCATAATACGTATACCACTAAAAGCATGGCGCGTTTGGCGCGCGAGACAGTCATCGCTGCCTCGCGCCCTGTGGCATCTCACCGTAGGAGCATTTAAAGCACCCGGAGTATTACGCTCCGGGCATAAATATTTATGGTAATCTATCACTCCATATAAGTGACCTTGGCCGCATCCCATTTGTCTTTCGGCGTATTCTCGCCGGACGGATATCCTACGGGGATGATGCACATGGGCACGATGTTGTCACCGGCGCCTAACAACTTGCGCAGCATATTCACACGCTCCGAAATCGGGTAGACACCGCACCATACAGCGCCAAGCCCCATCGAGTGAGCCGCTAAGAGCAGATTCTCGGCTGCAGCCGAACAGTCCTCGACCCAGAAACCGCTTGCTTCCTCACCCTCCAAGAAACGAGTCGAATCGCCGGCCACGACAATCGCCACCGAAGCCTCACGCAGAGCGTGTTTGCCATACTCCAACGAGTCGGCGATAGCGTTGCGCACCTTCTCGTCGCGCACCACAAAGAAATGCCACGGCTGCTTGTTGACAGCTGTCGGAGCCGCCATTGCAGCCCGCAGCAGCACCTCGACCGTATCAGCCGAAACCGTGCGGTCAGTATAAGACCGCACCGACATACGCGTCATAATATTTTCAATAGCCGGATTAACCTGATTCTCGCTCATAGACTTTTCATTATTTTCAGAGCCCGAGCACGCGCTCAGAGCCGTCGCTGCCACAGCCACCGCCATGCACAGCCTTCCAAACTTAATAATCATTTTATCACATTTTTGTTTAATATTTCCACTCCCTAAATTACAAAAAATGATTTAACATGAAAAAAGGTTTAAGGACCGTCCGAAGCCTGCACCCTTTTGGGCCGACATGTGAAAAGCCGCATAAACCTTCGTTGCAAAGATAGCATCCTTAACTTCAAAAAACAAAGTTTATGAGCTAAACTCATATTGCAATCACATTCAACCTGCTGTTGTTGCCTATGCAAAAATAGTAAATTGAAAGCAAATCACAACTGACACGCTTTGAAAATTGCATAATTTAGTATTTGTTTTTTTTGGCGCTCTGGGCGGATGCTTTCGGCTGCTCTATTGATGCAAAGATAATTAAAATTCGACAAACGCTCTCTTTAAATTTCCTTAACGATTACTTGCATGTTTGTTGATATTCTTTAACGCGATTTTGCTTGACATGTTTTTTGGCGGTCAGGTCTTAAATCAGGGCGATAGACGCTATTTGTGTGCGCTGTGTCGGGCGCTTTAACATTTAGTCCGCTTTTTGGTCTGACTTGATTTGCGGTGTTTGCGTGAGGCTTATATACTATCAGTTAGCGTGCTACGCTATTGTTTCAGGCTTATAAATGTTGTATCTTTGTATCAAACAAAAGGAGATAGAACGAAACGCCCGCCGTTCATCTTCGCAGACTACTAAGCGGGCAAAGTTTATTTAATCGCTACAAAGGTAGCAAAGTTTATTTAATCATCATGTTAAAAACAGTTTTAACGGCGGCTGTTGTTGCCTATGCAAAAAATAGTTAATTGAAAGCAAATCACAACTTAATGGTTATTTCGTTCGGTTTATTCGCGTGGGGTGAGTTCTCCCCTATTTGCGCTCCCATGAGTCTATTTGAGCCCCTCTGTCGAGGTTATTGCCGTCCGTCTCATCCGGGTCTGTCATGGTATCAAGTTCTTTTAAAATGTTTCTTATCGACAGTCGATGTCCGATATAGCAGACTGCGAAAGCAACCGTGAGCAGGGTTATTAATGCAATTGGCATTGTCGGATTTACACAAGCCCCTATAAATATAATCAGGAGCGCCCATATTATAAGTCCTATCATTTTATTTCCTTTTGTTGGTCAGACGGGCTGATAATTCAAATACGCCGAAAACTACGGCGGTCAATAGGGGTATTATGACAAATATGAAAAGAAAGTCCATAGAGGCGTTAAAAGTTATAATTGCTATAACTATCAGCCATAAAATTAAACCTATCATAATAAATCTATTTAGTTTTGAAATTCATTTTGTGTTGCCAATAGGCGTTTTTAGCGTTTTAAGCCGTCTGAGCGAGTTTGCAGTGTTCGGCGGCACATTCTGCCATCTGCGGAGTTTCGTCTGTTGTTGCCTATGCAAAAGTAGTTAATTGAAAGCAAATCACAACTTGCAGTCCTGACAGGTGACATCACATCGCGTTGTTGTTGCCTATACAAAAGTAGTAAATTGAAAGCAAATCACAACATATCCCATGTGCACGAGCCGTCAGGTTGCGCTGTTGTTGCCTATACAAAAGTAGTAAATTGAAAGCAAATCACAAATTACTCGAACGCATCGAAGCCTATGAGGGCGGCGAGCCAATAGAGTATTATCAATATGATGACTGAGATTACAAAATTAACGATATATGCGACCCAACGCTTGTTTATACGTTTGTTTATCGCCTTTTCGATAGGATTCATCAAAGGCACATAGACCAAGCAGACTATAATTATAATTAGATATTTCATAGCGGAGCGTCTTGTTTTAATTTTTCATCCACTCGCAAATTTAAAATTAAATTTCTGAACAGACAACCGAATGTATCGGCTCGGGTGACGCTCGTCGAGACGATACCACAGCCTGTCGCCGTGACGACATGGCGGCCTATAATATATTGTATAATAGCGAAACTATAACAAATCCGATATGACAATTTAACAACTATTAAGCATTAAAAGTGCCCGATGTGACGAAAAGTGCCTATCTTTGCCTCACAAAATAGTATCATCTGATGACAGGGGGACTCGCCCGCAGCGGCCGAGTTTCTTTTATTTTTTTACTCTGTCTGACCTTTAAATTTATTTTAACCCTTAAAGACACTCTCTTATGGCTATCACTTACATGACCAAAGAAGGTTACAAAAAGAAAATGGAAGAAATCGCTTACTTGGAGTCAGTTAAGCGTCCCGAAATATCACGTGCAATCGCCGAGGCCCGCGACAAAGGCGACCTCTCGGAAAACGCCGAGTATGACGCCGCCAAGGAGGCTCAGGGCATGCTTGAGATGAAAATCTCGCAACTTAAAGACCTTGTGGCTCAGGCACGCATCATCGACGAGAGCAAACTCAACAATAACGAGGTACAGATTCTCAACCGCGTAAAAATCAAAAACATCGCCAACGGCATGGTAATGGAGTACACCATCGTGGCCGATTCAGAAGCTGATCTCAAGGCCAAGCGCATTGCCTCGTCAACTCCTATCGCCCAAGGTCTGCTCGGCCACAAGCTCGGCGAAATCGTCGAAATCAAGGTGCCCTCGGGTCTGATGAAATTTGAAATCGTCGAAATTTCATTTTAAATTCCAAACGATATGGCATCTATATTCTCTCGCATTGCCGCCGGCGAAATCCCTTCATATAAAGTAGCCGAAGACGAGCATTATTATGCCTTTCTTGACATCAATCCTATAGCCGAGGGACACACGCTTGTGATACCGCGCCGGGAGACAGACTACATCTTCGACCTCAGTGACGAGGAGTACGCAGGCCTGCAGCTGTTCGCAAAAAAAGTCGCCACGGCGATGAAAAAAGCTCTGCCCTGCCGCCGCATCGGTGTCGCCGTTCTCGGCATGGAGGTGCCTCACGCCCACATCCATCTTGTGCCGCTCAACAGCGAGCGCGACCTTGACATGTTCGGCGAAAAGCTCAAGCTCGCTCCCGAGCGCATGCAGCAGATTGCCGACGCTATTGCCGCCGAGCTCTGAGCCTCGGAACAAACGAATACAATCACTCACATTTTTCACTATTAATGAAAATCACAAAACTCAGCCTCATAGCCCTCGCGGCTATCGCTCTCGCCACGGCTTGCTCCAAGTCTGACGGTTGGTCTGTCGAAGGCACTCTCTCTGACGGCGCCGGCAAAAAAATAGCACTGCAGGGATTCAATAACAACAACTGGTACACCATCGACTCGCTAAGCGTCGCCGACAACGGTAAGTTCAGCTACCGCTCGGCCACTCCGGCACCCTATCCCGAGGTGCTCCGTCTGAGTCTTGACGGACGCTCGATTTACTTCCCAGTCGATTCAGTCTCCGCCATTGACATCACGGCATCAGCCGGTGACTTCGGCCGCGGATACAAAATCAGCGGCACTCCTTCGGCCGCCCGCTTCATGACTGTCGATTCTCTGATTGCCGCCACAGCCGCTGCCAAAGGCGAGGCAGCCGCGCAGACCGACTCGCTGCTCAAACGTAATCTGACCGAAATCGTTCTCGCTGACAACGAACTGATTACGGCCTACTATATCATTAACAAGCGTGTCGCCGGCCGTCCGCTTTTCGACCCTGCCGTACCGTCTGACCTCAGAGTCATCGGCGCCGTGGCCCAGAGTTTCGCCACAAACCGTCCCGACGATCCTCGCACCACCTATCTGCGCGACCTCTTTATCCATGCCAAGGCAGGAGCAAACCCTGCGCTTGTCAACACCACCACCATCGAAGTCCCCGAAACGGGCCTCGGCCCTGACATCAAGGGCTATGACAATAACGGCAAAGAGCACAGCCTCCACGCCACTGCCGCCAAAGGCGATGTAGTGCTACTGAGCTTCACAAGCTATGGTCTTGAATCCTCACCGGCCTATAACGTCATCATGGCCGACCTTTACAAAAAGTATCACGACCGCGGCCTCGAGATATTCCAAGTGGCATTTGATCCCGACGAGACAGAGTGGCGCCGCTCGGCCTCCAACATGCCGTGGATTACAATCTGGAACTCTCCGACTGACGGCAACACAAGCATGGTCAACTACAACGTCTCCGTTCTGCCGCTGACTTATGTCATCGACCGTAACGGCGACCTGCGCGAGCGCATCACCGACCCGACCAAACTTGACGCCACAGTGGCAAAATATTTGTAAAAATTTTTATTCGACAAAAAAAAGGACGCGAAATGCGTCCTTTTTTGTATATAGAGTTTATTCCTTCGTCGGAAGCAACAGACGCCCGAGCAGGCTGGCGCCGCGACCGAAAAGGCGTGTCACTTCATAAACGGCGCGAGCCTTCAGCCGCCCGAATCGCGGAGCTACGGCCTGCGCCAAAAGACGCGCGGCATTGTCCGAAGCTCCCTCGCGTGCATACATTCCGGCAAGCACTGCTCGGCGGTATGCCACCCAAAAGAGCAAGTCGGGAAACTTCGCCGCAAAATCGCGTTCAATCTTATTTAATGACGTCTCCCATTTGTCGGGCGACGCCGAAAACGTACGGCCCGTAATAGACTCAGGCGTGAAATATACACGGACAGTTGACGTGGCGCCCTCGCCTAACTTCTTTATCGCAGGACGCGCAAGTACAAGACGGACACCCAACTCAAAATCATTCCATCCCTGCAGCATCGCATCCCATCCCCCGACCTCACGAATCAGTGACGTGCGCACAATAAATCGCTGAGTGGCAAATGACGAATACAGCATCTGCTCACTAACAGGCCGACGCGCCCCGAAATATGCCCGGTAGTCACGACCCGACGCAAGTGTGCAATCGACATCCCACCCGAAGACATCCGTCGCGCCGTCAGAGCTTATGGCCTCAGCTATCATATCAAGATGGCCGGGCAACATGATATCGTCTGAGTCAAAAAACATCACATACTCTGTGTCGACAACCTCAAGGCCGCGGTTACGGGCGGCTGCAGCGCCGGGACAGCTCTCATGCAGAAGGCACCCATCGATATCGCGGTGAGCGTCAAGCCATTGCCTCACAGCATCAGCCGACGCATCAGTCGAATTATTGTCGACCACAACCAATCTGTAATCACCGATAGACTGCTGCGCAGCCACCGAATCGAGACAGCGCACAATCAGTTCCTGACGATTAAAGACAGGGATGACGATAGTAGCGATTTTGAATGTCATATATCTTTAAACGGCCGTCCTTGTCCCCATATTGTCCGGCCGTTCCACATTAATTTGTCACGTGCGCGGATTTTTATTAACTTTGTAGAGCCGCGCAGTCACAGGCATCTAACTTAAATCACATCACCGAGAAAATGAGTCAGGACAACGAGCTCGAGTTTGACCTCGAGGCATCAGAGAGCATATCACAATACACCGAAGACGACATACGCACCCTCGACTGGAAGGAGCATATACGCCGCCGTCCCGGCATGTATATCGGCAAACTCGGCGACGGCAGCTCCAACGACGACGGCATATATGTGCTGCTCAAAGAGGTGCTTGACAACGCCATCGACGAATACATGATGGGCTTCGGCCGCATCATCAACGTCGATGTCGACGCCGCCTCCGTGACCGTCCGCGACTATGGCCGCGGTGTGCCCCTCGGCAAACTCGTCGACGTCGCCTCAAAAATGAACACAGGAGGCAAATACGACTCAAAGGCATTCAAAAAATCTGTCGGCCTCAACGGCGTCGGCATCAAGGCCGTCAACGCCCTGTCGACATCGTTTGAAATCACATCGGTGCGTGACGGACAGCTCAAACGCGCCCGTTTTGCATGCGGCGAGCTACTTGAGGAAATCGGCCCGGCCGACACCGACGAGCCTAACGGCACCACCGTCTCGTTCACCCCCGACACGACCATCTTCCGCGACTACCGTTTTGACGAGGAGCACATCGTGCCTCTGATTAAAAACTACACTTTCCTCAACACCGGTCTCATCATCTGCCTCAACGGACGCCGCTACAGCTCGCGCAACGGACTGCTCGACCTGCTACGCGAAAACATGACTCAGGAGCCCCGTTATCCCATCATCCATCTGCGGGGCGACGACATCGAGGTGGCCATAACCCACGCAGACCAGTACGGCGAGGAGTACTACTCGTTTGTCAACGGCCAGCACACCACACAGGGCGGCACACACCTGAGCGCCTTCAAGGAGGCCGTCTCACGCACCATCAAGGAGTACTACGGCCGCGGCTTCGAATACTCCGACATACGCAACGGCATGGTGGCGGCTGTCGCCATCAAGGTCGAAGAGCCTGTCTTCGAGTCTCAGACCAAGACCCGCCTCGGCTCGCGCGACATGGGTCCCGAGGGCCCGACCGTCGCCAAATTCATCGGCGACTTCATCAAAAAAGAGCTCGACAACTACCTCCACCGCGAGCTTGACGTGGCCGACATCATCCTCCACAAGATACAGGAGAGCGAGCGCTCGCGCAAGGCCATGGCCGGTGTGGCCAAGATAGCCCGTGAGAAAGCAAAGAAAGTAAGCATCCACAATAAAAAGCTGCTCGACTGCCGCATCCACCTCAACGACACCAAGGGCGACGAACAGAAGAAAAACGCCTCGAGCATCTTCATCACCGAGGGCGACTCGGCCGCCGGCTCAATCACCAAGATACGCGACGTAGAGACACAGGCCGTCTTCTCGCTCAAGGGCAAGCCGCTCAACACCTACGGAGCCACACAGAAAGTGCTCTACGAGAACGACGAGTTCAACCAGCTGCAGGCAGCCCTCAACATCGAGGACGGCATCGACGGTCTGCGCTACAACAATGTCATCATAGCCACTGATGCCGATGTCGACGGCATGCACATACGCCTGCTGATGATTACCTTCTTCCTGCAGTTCTACCCCGACCTCATCAAAAAGGGCCACGTCTACGTGCTCCAGACCCCACTCTTCCGTGTGCGCAACCGCAAGACCGCCCGCCGCGGCTCGCGCAAAAACGGACAGGAAGCCGAGACATATTACTGCTATAACGATGAGGAACGCCTAAACGCCATCGCCCGCCTCGGCGACAACGCCGAAATCACACGATTCAAAGGTCTCGGTGAAATCTCGCCCGAAGAGTTCCGCGGTTTCATCGGACCGGACATGAGAGTCGACCGCGTCAACCTGCGCAAAGAGGACGGCGTCGACGCACTCTTGGAGTTCTATATGGGTAAAAACACCATGGAGCGTCAGGGCTTTATCATCAATAACCTCATCTACGAAGATGACAGCGAAATCTCCTGAAATCATACCTGCCGGCGAGCTGCGCACGGCACTTTTCGCCGGCTCGTTTGACCCGTTCACCGTAGGCCACGCCTCGATAGTCAGCCGTGCGCTGCCGCTGTTTGACCGCATCGTAATAGCTGTCGGCGTCAACATGGCCAAAACATCGGCCGACGAGGTCAGCCGCCGTGTCGAGGCTATCGCCGCGCTTTATGCCGGCGAGCCGCGCGTGATTGTCACACATTACGAGGGCCTGACCGTCGACATGGCCGCACGCTGCGGCGCCCGCTGGCTGCTGCGCGGAGTGCGATCCGTCAAGGATTTTGAGTATGAACGCGACATGGCCGACATCAACCGCCAACTTTCGGGCCTCGAAACCGTTTTATTATATAGCCTTCCCGAGCACGCCGCCGTCTCATCGTCGATAGTGAGGGAGCTGCGCGCCTACGGCCGCGACGTCTCGGCATACCTGCCCGGTAAATGACTCATCACCAACAATCTGCAAAAACTTAGATAAATGATTAAACGTTTCAGCTCGGCATTACTCGCCATCACAGTCTTCGCCCTGACAATGTCAGCACAGGTGCGCCAACTCACCCCCGACCAGAAACTGCGCATGGCTGCCGCCCTCATCGAAAATTATTATGTCGAAGACGTCGACAGCAAGAAGATGGCCGACGAAGCCATCATAGCCATGCTCAAGACCCTCGACCCTCACTCGTCATACACCGACGCAGATGAGACAAAGGAACTCACACAGCCGCTCGAAGGCAAATTCAGCGGCATCGGTATACAGTTTAACGCCGCAACAGACACGGTCTATGTAATACAGACAGTCGCCGGAGGCCCCTCGGAGCGCGTCGGCATCCGTCCCGGCGACCGCATCATAGCCGCCGACGACAGCATCATCGCCGGCCGCAAGCTGCCAAACTCGGCTATTCTGAAGATACTGCGCGGCCCCAAAGGCTCCAAAGTGCATCTTAAAGTCAAACGCGGCGGCTCGCCCGACCTCATCGACTTCGTCGTAGTCCGCGATGACATACCCATCTACAGCGTCGACGCCGCCTACATGGCCAACGACTCCGTCGGCTACATCCGCGTCAGCCGTTTCGCCGAGGAGACTGCCGCAGAGGTCGCCCGCGCCGTCGAGAAACTCCGGCGCAAAGGCATGCGCCGCCTCATCCTTGACCTCGAGGACAACGGCGGCGGATATCTCGGCGCTGCCGTCGAGCTCGCCTCGGAGTTCCTCTCTAAAGACGACCCCGTGGTCTACACAAAGGGCCTGCACGCCGAGCCTATGTATTTCAATCTCGACAAAGACGGTGCTCTGCGTCAGATGCCCGTCGTGGTGATGGTAAACCAGTACTCGGCCTCGGCCTCAGAGATTCTCTCTGGCGCGCTGCAGGACAATGACCGCGCGCCAATCGTCGGCCGCCGCACCTTCGGCAAGGGACTCGTGCAACGCCCCTTCCCCTTCCCCGACGGCTCGATGATAAGACTGACCACGGCCCGCTACTACACACCCTCGGGCCGCTCGATACAGAAACACTACGACAAGGGCCACGGCGAGGAGTACATGCTCGACATGCTCAACCGCTACAACAGCGGCGAACTCTGGAGCGCCGACAGCATCCAGCGCCCCGACTCGCTGCGCTTCGAGACCCTGCGCACGCACCGTCCGGTCTACGGCGGCGGAGGCATCATGCCCGACGTCTTCGTGCCGGCCGACACCACATTCTTCAGTCCCTACTACCGTGACCTCGTGGCCAAAGGCGTCGTCAACCAGTACTGCCTCGGTTACGTCGACCGTCACCGAGCCGAGCTCCTCAAAGACTATCCTGACGAAGACGCCTTCATCGCCCGTTTCGAGGTTACGCCCGAGATGGAGAAGGAGCTGATTGAAGCCGGCGAACGCGACAAAATCACATACAACGACGAGCAGTGGCAGCGCAGCCGTCCCTATGTACTCGCCGTGCTTAAAGGACTGCTGACACGCGACTTATACGAGGACGGCTCCTACTTCCGCGCCGTCAATCCGCTCTCGCCCGACTACCGCGAGGCCCTGCGCGTCATCAGCGACGACCGCCGCTACAAGTCCATATTAGAGGGGACTGACAAACGGATGTGATTTTTTTCAATTTTCGTGTAACAATTTAAGGTGACCGGTTGTCTTTATGTTATAACCGGTCACCTATGTTTTTTTCCGGTCATTTCAATTCTATGAATTTATGAGATATCTGCTTTTAACGTTTCTTGCATCATTATCCGTTATATCGTCTCCGGCTCTATGCGCCCCCCCTGATTCGACGGTTACGACACAATCTGACAGCACATCTGTCAAAAATCTTGACGAAATCGTAGTCGAGGGACGTACACAGCGCGTCATCAGCCACGGAGTCGAATATCTGCCCGCCAAGAAACTCAAAAAGAACGCCGTAGACGCCTTGAGCCTGCTGCGCATGATGCAGATAGCACAGTTAGACATCACCCCCGGCTCAACAGACATAAAGACTGCGGCGGGTAAAGAAGTCAGGACATTTATCGACTACGCGCCGGCCACAGAGCAGGACTTAAAGGGACTCCGCCCCGAGGATGTGCTGCGCGTCGAAGTGCTCGACTATCCCGACGATCCGAGATTCGAAAGCGCCCAACATGTCGTCAACTTTATCATTCAGCATTACGAGTGGGGAGGATATACCAAACTTTCAGCCTACGGTCAGGAACTTAGCACTGATTTTGGAGGAGCCACGGCATACTCCAAATTCGCATATAAAAAATGGACTTTCGACGCTGTCGCCGACGGCGACTTCACACATAACGACAGGCAGCCCACAGCATCTAACGAAATATTCCGCAATGTTCCCTACGACAATATCAGCTATCCCGAAATCAGACGGAATACAAACTCGGGCAACGATTATCTGCTCCGAAAAAATTCGCAGTGGACATCATTAAGAGCCGTGCACCGCACTGACCGTACATATATAATGCACCGTCTGTCATTCGGCCGCTCAGCCACACCGTATGAACGCAATATTTCGGCCGTAAACTTTTCTGACGCCCTGAGCCAAAGTGCCCGAGCCGTGTCAGAGGAGAGCGACCAAAGCCTATACCCCTCTCTGTCGGGCTATTACCGTTTCGACATGCCGAAAGGCAATTTTATAACCGTATCATGGGGCTACACTTACGGCAATACACACCACAATTCGGCATACCGACTCGACGGACACCGCGCCATAATCAACGACAACACAGAGAAAATCCACTCTCCCGTCACAAACATCCAGTATTCCAAAAAGTTTTCACATGACAATACATTCCGCACGTCACTGATGACCTTCAACACCATCTATGACACTCATTACGCAGGCTCTTATGACGGTCGCCAGAAACTGCTATCGTCTGAAAACATGCTCTTCCTCGAATATATGCAGAACTGGAAATCAGGCCTCAGCCTATACTCACGAGGCGGCTTCTCCTTTGTCGAAGGACGCCTCAACGGTGTCAGCACCCTGCGTCAGTGGAATCCCCGCCTCGGCCTGCAGCTGCAGTATAATATCAACGACAAGCACTCGGCGTCTATCGAAGGCTGGTGGGGAAACTCACATCCCGAAGCATCGACTGCAAACGGCGCTCTCGTGCAGAGCAACGAACTGCTTTGGCTGCAAGGCAATCCCGACCTGCGCAACACGATTTTCGCCTCGACCATGGCGCAATACACCTACATACCCAATAACCGCATATCGCTCACGACCTCGCTCGAGTATGAGGGAAATCCCGACAAACAGGCTTATGAATTTTACACTCTGCCCGACATAAACGGATTAGTCAGACGCAGCATAAACAGCGGCTCGTCAAACATCTGGTCGGCACGCTTGTCGGCAAGTCTGAAGATGCCCGGCAACTCGCTGTCATTCAAAGTCTCGGGCATGGCAAGGCGCATAGTCATGACCGGTTGCGACGCACAGAGAGTCAACGACTTCACCTCTGCCTTGGAGGGCCTTTATGTGCGTGACCGCTGGTCTCTGATGTTTTTCTACCGCACGCCGCAGAAATATCTCAACGCATGGTCTAACGGTTATCTGCAGCGCGCACAGTATACATACGGCCTATATGCCTCATGCGCGGCCGGCAACTTTAAATTCGACATAAGTTTCCGCAACTGGTTCAGACGTAACGGCCGCACGACATCGGTGTTTGACTCCGAGCATTATGCCGTTTCGTCAGAAAACTACAATCCGTCAAGCTCACGTATGATAGGACTGACAGCCACATACACAATCTCTTACGGTAAGAAAATCAACACCGGCAACGAGTTGCAGCAAAGTTCGGGCATAGACAGCGCCATCCTGAAATAAGGGTTTTGAAATGTCGCGGTAATTTTGTATCTTTGCGCGAATTATCACGAAGATACAATATAACACAAACAACATTTATGAATCCAATCAAAAAAACCATCGAGCTCGCTGACGGTCGCACGATTACACTCGAGACCGGGAAACTTGCCAAGCAGGCCGATGGAGCGGTAGAGTTGCGCATGGGCGACACAATGCTCCTCGCAACCGTTGTTTCGGCAAAGGAGGCCGGCGAAGGCGTCGACTTCATGCCCCTGCAAGTAGAGTACAAAGAGAAATTTTCATCGGCCGGTCGTTTCCCCGGCGGTTTCCTCAAACGCGAAGGACGCGCAAGCGACTATGAGATTCTGACATCTCGTCTGGTCGACCGCGTGCTCCGTCCCCTTTTCCCTGACAACTATCACGCTGACACATTTGTCAACATCACCCTCTACTCTAGCGACGGTGTCGACATGCCCGACGCACTGGCCGGTCTGGCCGCTTCGGCCGCTCTCGCTGTCAGCGACATCCCCTTCAACGGCCCCATCTCTGAGGTGCGCGTGGCCCGTATCGACGGCAAATTTGTCATCGACCCGACCTTCGAGCAGCTTGAGAAAGCCGACATGGAACTCATGGTAGGCGCCACCTACGACAACATCATGATGGTCGAGGGCGAGATGAATGAAGTCAGCGAAGCTGACCTGCTCGCCGCTCTCAAAGCCGCCCACGAGGCTATCAAAGTGCAGTGCAAGGCTCAGATTGAGCTCGCCGAGGCTGCCGGCAAAACCGTCAAACGCGAATACTGCCACGAGGTCAACGACGAGGAACTCCGCGCCGACGTCAAGGCCAAATGCTACGACAAGGCTTACGCCGTCGCCAAAGCAGGCAGCGCTGACAAGCACTGGCGTCAGGACAGCTTCGACGCTATCTGCAACGAATACATCGAGTCACTCCCCGAGGAAGAGCGTGACGAAAAAGCTCCCCTCGTAAAGCGTTACTACCACGATGTCGAGAAAGAGGCCGTGCGCCGCTGCATCCTCGACGAAGGCATCCGTCTCGACGGCCGCAAGACCACCGAGATTCGCCCCATCTGGTGCGAGGTCGACTATCTGCCCGGACCTCACGGATCAGCCATCTTCACCCGCGGCGAGACACAGTCGCTCTCGACCGTAACCCTCGGCACAAAACTCGACGAGAAAATCCTCGATGACGTGCTCAATCAGGGTCGCGAGCGTTTCCTGCTCCACTATAACTTCCCTCCCTTCTCGACCGGCGAGGCCAAGGCTCAGCGCGGCGTAGGCCGTCGCGAGGTAGGCCACGGCAACCTCGCACACCGTGCGCTCAAACGCATGTTCCCCGACGACTTCCCCTATGTATGCCGCATCGTCAGCGACATCCTCGAGTCTAACGGCTCATCGTCGATGGCTACTGTCTGCGCAGGCACACTCGCTCTGCTCGACGCCGGCGTCAAGATGAAGAAACCCGTCAGCGGCATCGCCATGGGTCTTATCACCGACACCGAGAGCCCCAAATACGCCATCCTCAGTGACATCCTCGGCGACGAGGACCACCTCGGCGACATGGACTTCAAGGTGACCGGCACAGTCGACGGCATCACCGCCACACAGATGGACATCAAGTGCGACGGCCTCAGCTACGAAATCCTTGAGAAAGCTCTCAATCAGGCTCGTGAAGGCCGTCTCCACATCCTCAATATCATCAACCAGACCATCCCCGCACCGCGCGAAGACTACAAGCCTCACGTGCCGCGCATCGTCACCATGACCATCCCCAAAGAGCTCATCGGTGCCGTAATCGGCCCGGGCGGAAAAGTCATCCAAGGCATTCAGGAAGCCAGCGGCGCCACTGTCTCAATCGACGAAATCGACGAAGGCGGTTATATCGAGGTCGCTGCTGCCAACAAAGCCTCTATCGACAAGGCTCTCGACATGATTAACGCCATCGTCGAGCTCCCCGAGGAAGGCAAAGTCTACCACGGTAAGGTCGCCAACATCATGGACTTCGGCGCATTCGTCCAGTTCATGCCCAACCGCGACGGTCTGCTCCACATCTCCGAGATTTCTTGGAATCGTCTCGAAAACATGGAGGCATCGGGCCTCAAAGAAGGCGACGAGGTCGACGTCAAACTCATCGAGATTGACAAGAAGACCGGCAAATACCGTCTGTCGATGCGTGCCCTGCAGCCCAAACCCGAAGGCTGGACAGAGCCTCAGCGCGCTCCCCGCGGCGAACGCGGTCCGCGTCGCGAAGGTGCTGAGCGTGGTCCCCGTCGTGAAGGCGACCGTGGCCCGCGCCGCGACAACCGCGGTCCCCGTCGCGAAGGCGGCAACCATGGCCACAACCACTCTGACGAACCCGCCGGCAACGAGTAAATCGTAACCGACATCATCATCTATAACCAACGGCGCCCGTGAAATTCACGGGCGCCGTTGTTATTCAGTCGCTAATGTCCTAACGGTCTGACCAATTCAGACTTGTCTGACAAGTCGAAATCCTATAACTTACTCTGCTGCCGAAACTTCAGCAACCTCTATGGTCTCGGAAACAGTTTTGGGCGATTTTGAGAGAATGAGCATTTCTGTTACGCCGGCGCACAATCCCGTGAGACCGAGGAAAATGTGAAAGCCCTTATCACTGGTGAAATCAGATGCCGACCAGTTTTTCAACGCATCAATTCCGCTGCCGATTATGCTCTGATCCTGAATCGGGAACAGCAGCGCGACAAACACGATTCCTAACGCCGGAGCAATCATATACAGCTTATTGACCCGCCATGTCTCGGCCCACAGACGGTAGGCCATAAACAGCACAAGGACGGCTAAAATTATCTTTTCAAGCCCGAGCATAATACCTACTGTGCCGATTATATTGGCTCCGCCAAACATAAAGAATGCGAGGGCATAGCCCGCCACCATCCATGTGGCTTTCATTTCTCTGACTGACGGCGGCAACATACCGAATATCAGGAGCAACGTAAAGATTACATTCTGTTTCCACGCCGCGCCTTCGAGAATTGCAGCTCCGAACAGGTCAACACCACTCAATGTAATAGCTCCCATTGCGAGCAAAAAGATTGGAAAAAGGTAAGATTCGTAATTTTTCATCTCTTATGATTTAATAGTTATAAAAATCTGATTTAACGGCTAAAAAGGCCAAACTGTTTTTGGGGCGCATAATCTTTGGCGACATTCAGGATTTCCGAATCATTTTTTGCCGCGACAAGCAACGCCGCATAAACTCTCTTATGCAATGCCGTCAATGAACTTTTCGCCTGTTTGCCGTATGGCGAGGACGATGAATTCAAAGCACCGTGAACAAACTGAAGGAGCTCGAATAGTTCCGATTTGTCCGTCGGGAGGGTGCAGGTATCAATGCAGTATGCGACCTTTTGGTCACTTTCAGGCAATTTCAAGTCTGATGAGTCGGGGATTATTCCCGCGACGGTCTTAAGCGTACCGGCGACTATTCCGCCGGCCAAGCCTCCCGCCACTTTTGTTGCTTTCCCGGCAACCCATCCTCCGATTGCTCCGGTGATACCGCCGACTTCTTCCCCGATATTATCTTGCAGATTATCGCCAAAATCATTGACCGCAACAACAATATTTGATGAAGAATTTAGAGTCTTCTTTACACTTGAGAGTGTTCGTCCTACCATCCCCTTGGGTGTTAGTCCGCCCGTTACTCGGTTAATACGTTTTTCTAACTCTGTCATTTCATCTGATTATAATTTTTAACAAAAGCGGTTATCTTGTCGATCCATTTGATGACCGATGCACGTGCACGGTCATTGGTCGGAAGCTGCTGCAAAAGCGAGCCCTCGGTGACACCGTAATTTGATATGGGCAGCTCGCGCCACCATGTGCCATAGCGACGGGCGCCCTTGAAATTATTTTTGAGCGACTGAGAGAAATCATTGTCACCCTCTTTTATCGCCTCCACTACATATTTGCCTTTCTTACGGTAGACTGATATCTCCACGCTCACAGCGTCAGAGCTTATCTTAAACGAGTCGTCTCCCTCGGTGAGAGACCATCCTTGTGATTTCAGATCCTTGATTTTGCAGCCCCAGCCCGCGACGGTGCTTTTGCCGACCGTTTCGGCATCCTCTTTCTCATCCGCAGCGGCGTCAAGACGTTTCTGCTGCTCGGTGGGCTCTTCCTGACTACCGGCAATAGCCTCGACAAAGTCATTAAGTTTCTTAGAATTGACCCCGCCTTGTTCGCCATAAAGTTCCGTTCTGAAAAGGCACGCGATGTTATTGAGCGAGTCGACCAAAATGCCGAACTCCGTATTTTCGCCCGTGCCTTTCAACAGCCGGGTGACATGATTGTCAAACTCGTCAATCATATCGGCGCTGCAATGCATGCGTATGGCCATGGCATGGAATATCAATTCCTTCTTATTACTCTCGGTCGTCTCGGTGACATACTTGCAAAGCGCATCAAGAAAACGGTTATACGTGGCCAACTTCTCTTTGAAAACCTCTGACTGCTCCTTTTGGCGTCGCTCGGCGTCACTCTGCCCCTTAAGCAACACGCCGGTAATTATAGCCGTGATAATCACACCGATAAGGGCCGCAAAAGTCTGAAAAGGTAAATCAGTACTCGTGAATAGACGTAAGATAACGGCTACGGCACAAGCCAAAACCGTCAGTCCGATTGCAATACCATAAGTGGTCCAACTCCCGGCAAAACCTTTTTTATCAGGCGACGTCGCCATAAACTTTCAGTTGCCGCGGTCATCCTCTCGTTGGCATTTGATTGGTTTATACAAGAAAGCGCAGGAATCTGTATCTGTTACCGTCCTACGTTCTGAGGCTTCTCGCATTGCCCTATCTAAGTCGGACGGCAACTGCAGAAGCCCACGCTTGTATATGCAACCATAGCGTCCGGCTGTATTTCTCCCGAAATATCGTGCCGAATGCAAGATAATCACATATCCACGGGCATCTACCGTTGCTCAATCCTTGTCTTAGATAGAAATTTTGCGAGAATTTCAGAACGACAAGAATCAGCGCGGATAAACGCTTTCAATTATGTTTGCCGACCCTCCCGCTTTGCCCTGACCGGGCCTCTGCGATGCGGTCTGCACCGTAAAATTAATAACACTCTTTAAGATTAGCAATAGTATGACAAAAAAATATCCTTATTCTTTACATTATTCTCTCCTGAATTGCACGACAATCTCCGCGGCTAAATTCTATTTTTCGCAATTATAACGCTATGAAATTTTGCGTTTCAAAATTTATCATTATCTTTGTAGCTATTATTTCAAGGTGAAAGGCTATGCATATAATTTCACATCGTAAAATAAAGGAGTTCTACGAAACGCCGGGCAACGAGGATTCACGAATCGCGTTGCAGCGATGGTATGAGATTGCTGAACAGGCTGAGTGGCATAATCTTTCTGACATACGCACCACATTCCCTGCGACTGATTATGTGGGCAATCTGCATTATGTCTTTAATATCAAGGGAAATAACTATCGCTTGGTGGTTGTGATTAAATTCACCATCGGACGAATCTTTATACGATTCATAGGCAGTCACAGCGAATATGATAAAATAGATTGTTCAACCATCTAATTATAAACGACATGGATATAGCAAAAAAACAATATGAATATGCGCTCAATCGCATCGAGGAGTTGCTGCCGCTCGTCACTGACGAGACTCCGGCGGATGACCAAAATGCCATCGAGCTTGCCATCGTGTCTGACGTGGTTGAAGCATACGAGAAAGTGCATTATCCGATAGCCAAACCCACTATCGGCGAGCTCATCAGTCTGTCTATCGAAGAGCGGGGCATGACACAGAAGCAGCTCGCACAAGAGCTCGGCATCAGCCCGTCGAGAGTAAGTGATTACATAACCGGCCGAGCAGAGCCGACACTGCGCATCGCACGCGCATTGTGCGTCATACTCGGCATTACGCCGGCCGCAATGCTCGGGCTGTGAGGCAGGGGTAAACTATTGCGGGGCGGAGGGTGTTATTACTCTGATAACTAATTATCTTAAGTCATGAAACGTATAGCATCCGCACTCATAGTCGCCGCTGCCGCAATCGCCTCGGCCGCAGGCGTATCAGCTCAGAATCCTCTCACCGCCGGCAGCCCCGGCATAGCCATCGCCGGCTCAGTGGAGCAGTCACAGATACCGGCCGCTGTCACAGCCACCGTCGCCAAGCTCTATCCTGACGAAACGATAGCCCGTTCGGTCATCGAGTTTGAGAAACAGATTTATGAGCTCACACTCTCTAACGGCGTGGAAATCGACGTCACCTCCAAGGGCAAAGTCAAGGAAATCGAAGCGCCCAAGAACAAGACTCTCGACCTCAGCGTCATCAAGGCCGTGCTGCCCGAGAAAACCGTACGCCATCTCACCGACAAAGGCTATATCAATATGGTAAACGAAATCAAGGCCAAGGGCACCAAGGGCTATAAAGTTTCCCTCATCCAAAATACCCCTGACGACATCATCTACGACATCGACGGCGAGCTGATTGCCATCGAGTATTGATATAGGTCCGCGTCAGCATCGCGACGTCAAAGTAGGGGCGCAATTGAAATGTGTGACATGCCAAAGCGACCGTCAGGGAGCGACGGCTTGTCACACATAATTATATAGGACCAATGTAAAAAAGCGGTTGTTAAAAACAATGTAGGGACGTGCCATTCGGCACGTATAATGTGGCCGCCTATGATTCGCGAATTATACATGCCGCCGCTCCCTGACGGTCGCTTTGGCATGTCCCTACATAATTATATATGTTCTATTTAACATTTCAACCGGCTTTTGCAATTGACCCCCTATAACACTCCTTTACAGCTTTTAAAGACTCCGCCCCGGAACGTTTCAGATATACTTTAAACTTTTATTGGGTCGGTTGCATAACACGGTTGGGATGTTAAAACAAAAGAGACGTCCGCGTTAGCGGTCGTGGTCGCGGGGCGGTCAGCGGTCTAAAAGGATTGCCTGAGCTTTGTCGTAGGCGAGTCCGGGCATCTGCGCGCCGACGGGAGCGCCTATGTAAGTCGGGTCGCAGACCGTGAATCTGCGGCCGCCGACTGTCATGGCGTCGCCATTCACATCGCCGTCAAAGCAGACTGCCGTGGCGAGATGGCCCGGATAGTATATCAGGGCGACATCAAGGCCGAGCAGATCGCGCACTATGCGCGAAAACAGGATTGAACGGTCCTCGCAGTCACAATAAGGATAATACAGCGTCTCCTCGGCGAAGAAAGCGCGGTCATGGCCCCAGACCTTATCATCGTATTCATATACAAAACCTGTCTGCACCCAGTTGAGCAGCTTCTCTGCCGCCTCCTGTTTTGATAGCCCTTCGATGGCTTTCCGCATGGCAGGATAAAGCCGGTCCTTGGCCTCTGTGGCCAATGGCACGTTGGCATACATGGCCCAGCGTGTCAGCGGATTGCCGCCGATGGCCGATGTCGGGTATGTGTCATAGAATTCTACCAACTCGGTCGGCACAGCTGTCTCGGCCGACACTTCGGGATAGTCTCTTGACGTGATAGCACGAGGCGCCGAGACGCTCTTGCCTAAAAGCTGCTCCTTGTCAATTGCGAGCGACAGCGGAGTCTCGCCCTCAAAGGCGGCGTTACAGATACTGATTGAGCCTGATGTCTCGCCGTAGGGATAGAATGTCGTCGCGTCAATCACAAAATAGGGCTTGTCGAAGATACTGCTCCGACTGGCGTAGAGCATTACCAAACGTCCGCCGTCATCGCCTAACCTCATCTGATAGCCTGACTGACAGTATAAATAGGCAGCGAGTAGTGTGGCACTGTTGCGGTTGCTACAATATTCGGCCGCCAGCTGATTTAGAAATTCGAGATAAGCCCAGTCGCAGAGATTGTAGCACAGACGCGTCTCAAGGCAATTGCGGATGGCATTGTTCATCTCCTTGCCGCAAAGTTTCTCCCATCCGTCGGCAATAGAGGCCGGACGACAATCGGTGATGGTCAGCTTGGCATAGTCAGGCAGCTTGACTTTGCATTTCAAGCCGTAAAAGTCGAAGGCAAAAGTATCATCGTCAGGCGTCGGGACACTCCTGATCGGCTCGACAGGTTTGGGCTGCGGCACCGGCGCAGGTACAACGGGCGTGACATCTACAGGCTTAACCACGACAGGCTTATCCTCGACCGGCGGCTCATAAGGTTTGGGCGGAACGGGCTTGTCATCTTTGGGGCGCGGCACCGGAGCGTTACCCTTATACTGCTCCCACGACTGCCTCAGGAAATCAGCGTACTTTTTATTACACTCGTCGCGAAACGAGCCGTAATTGGCCTGCGCCTGCTTCTTGAACTGCTCATACTTCTCACGATAATCCTGAGACTGTCCGCAGACACTGACAGACACTAATCCCGCAGATAAAACAAATACCAATGCCGCTTTGTAACGCATATCGCATCATTTAAAAGGTTATGACAATATTCCGGCCGTCACCGGTAAAACCCTGACCGCCAACTGCAAAATTACGTATTAGTTTGTAAAAATACGTCCTCCGTGTCAAAAAATAATCCAACCCTCATACAATTCCGCGATATGGATTATAAACTCGTTCCTGTTCTGAGCCCGGATAAGTATTTCTCAATATCGTCGTCAGACATTTTGTCGGCGACGATGCCGGGAATTGTGGCGACGATACCTAAGATTTCATTGCCGCAGTCAAAAAAATATCCGTGATTGGCTATACTGACTGTGTCAAACCCTTCTTTTATCGATATGTCGGACGTAAATCTCCAGCCGTCCGCGCCGTTATACACGCATCTTTCAATCTCAGGAGCAAACTTTATTATGCTTTCAGACGGATATTGACACGTAATTTCACGTATCTGCTTATACACCGCAACCGAATCCATTCCGGCCACATTTTCGCAATCAGTCTCAGGGTTTATCACTGTCATGCAAATACGTGACACGGTGTCGACTCCACAAAATTTTATTTGGAAGATAAGGTTTTCATCATCAGCTATTATCCAGTTGCTGATGTCGGTAGGTGGAGTATAACAGAGACCGGTCCCCTCGATTTTAAGGCATCGCGATGTCTCGTCCCAAGCTGTTTTGTCGTCGTGTTTTGAGCCACATGACGACAAAGCGGTCATTAAGCATATAATTATGAAGGTCTTGGCCCCGCTCATTTCGCAACAGAAAGTTTTTTCCATTTATCGGTCAACCCGGGTGCGACCATTACCGTGGGGGTCTGAGGCGAGTTATTGATACGACGAGACTCAAACCCGACTTTTTCGGTCAGATACTCGGCGAGTTCGCCTAAAGAAACATTTCCTTTACTCTCCTGAAATTTTTTGAGGAGGTAGTATGTGAACAGTCCGTGTTTTTCTTCCTTATGCGAAAAAGCGGCCTGATCGCCCGATGTCGCACTGAAAACTATAGTCTTGCCCTCGGGAGCAGCCTCTTTTGGTTTAAGTCTGACACCGCGTGCCGCCACAATCATGTCGCCTCCACGTTGAGCGCCGCTGAAACATGCGTCAAGGAAAACAACACACTGGTTTAATCGCTTGGAATTTATCTGCGAATAGAGACCGGTCAGTGACATACAGACTTCGGTGTCCGTGCCGTCTGCGTCAACAGGCATCAGGAAAGCATCTTTAGTTTTATTGTCGGGTATGCCGTGGCCCGCATAATAGATAATAAGATTACCCTTCCCGTCCATCATATCGACGAGCTCAAGCATATCGTTGACAGTTTTCTTCATGCGGCCGAAAGACAGATTTGATGCATATTTGATATTGTCATTAGGTATACCTAATGTACGCAGACAATACTCTTTGAAGGCCAGTCCGTCATTAGTAGCATTATCAACATTCACGGCCATGTCATATTGTTCGTTGGCAATAATAAGGGCAAATGTATTTTCGCTCTTGCGTCCGGTCAGCGGCGCGGCATTGACGCCATGCGATGTGTCTATGCCTTCGATAACCGGCTTTTGAGTCTGAGCTGCGGCAATCTGCGGCTGAGCCGGCTGCCCACCGCCCATGTTCTGCATCTGCATAGCCGTTTCATTAATTTTCACAAGATATACGTGTCCGGTCATGTCAAACGGTTTCTTGGGCACGTCTATATCATAATAAAGGAAATGGTCGGAATTGAATTTAAGCTTAATCGGGAGTTCCGATTTATTGACTTCAAGGATATAAGGGAACGCGCTGATAATCTCCGTACGTCCTGTTTGACCCACAGTCAGCAGAATCTGCTCGTTACAAGTGCCTGTAAGCTTGATTTTAGTTGTTTTTGCGGCTGCGGCATCCAGAACAGCCAATATCGTGAGTGCAAATAATAAAGTGTAAATGCGTTTCATTTTGCCTATTTTTTTGAGTTAAGATAAAGTTTGACAATGTCTGACAATTTTCTGCGGTCTTTACGCCAAGCGCCCGCCTTATATGCCGCGCGTTCGGTTATATTATTCTGTGTGAATACAAAAGCCGGAGGAACTGCCGAGTCTATTATCTTTATTATGTCCGCAACCGCAAACTGCGAGCTGATGCGTATCTCGTAATGCTTTTTCTTTATATCAATAAATAAAGACTTGTAATCATGACACACGTATGACTTGTCGCCGGATGTGATTTTCAGAGAAGACGGCACTTCCATCATATCCGACTCAAACGTAAAGTTGACTGTCACCGAGTCAGTCCACGTCAGAAGAGTCATATCATATTCAAACCTCCTTATATTTGTCAGGTCACCGAGTTTATGCGGATTAATAAAGAAAAGGGTGCCGTCGGCCGTCATACGGCTGGCATAACGTCCCTGAGCCGACTGTCCCGACGCGAGCAGTGAGCCGACTACAATAAAGATAAGCAGTAAGAGTTTTCGCATTTTATAAAATCTATGTCATGAGGTCGTATCGCATATGACACGACCTCATGACAGTTAATAGTTGGGGTGTATTATTCTCCGTAGACGCGCACACCGTAGATAGTTACAATGCCGAGATAATTCTTTGTGAAAGAGTCAACGTGAGAAATGCGTGTGATACCGCCGTTTTTAGCAGCTTTGTTGATACCGCAGTCTGCCGAGCCACCGAAGATTGTGAGGACGGTTGTTGTTTTGGCGATACCGCATTTGTTACCGACGGGGTTAGAAGTTGCAGCGACAGGTGTTGTTACCGAACAGCTTGCTGCGCACATGGCGATGACGCATGCAACACCAAGTTTCAAAAGTTTTTTCATAAGAAATGTGTTTTTTCCGGGCTTAATCAATTAAATCAATGAGTATTAAGCAAAAGCCCACTGCATAATATCCATTATTCGGTTATTCGTTTGCTATCAGAATGGATGTCTCCATTATCGAGGCGTCAACATCTTTTTTCTTTAGGTTTGTCAGCCACTTCTGAAAATCGGCGTAACTCAGATTACGGGGGACATCGCTTTGTGTCAGGTCGTCGTTTGCCTTAAAGAATTTATTGGGTGAGAACACCGTCAGTATCCTGTTTCGCTCTTTTGACTGCGCTGTCTCAAGGATAATCTCGTCAACGACACTTCGCTCTACATTCTCGGCACACTCTTTATTAAAGAATACATAACGCCGGTTGGCCTTTACCGGGAAAAAGCCCGACTCCTGACCCTGATAAGGCAAAAGACAATATGCGCGATTCTCGGTGTCAACAAGATAGACTGCAAGATAGCCGGTCGAAGGTGTCTTAAATGACATATATAAGTCATCACCGCTCTTGAAAACATCACTTTCGCAGGCATCCAGAATGCCGTTTCTGAGCATTTTAATCTCATACGGTACTTTTGCACTTTCGATTTCGCGGATTACACCGGTGATTTTCACCAATAACGCGACATCACTGCCATCTGTGATAACTTCAAATTCAGGCTCTCCGACAGTCTCTATCCACTCTCCTTTGAGTTCGCTGCCGCCGATTGAGAGATAATCCGTATTGGATTCGGTATTGCTGGTTTCAATACGTATTGACGACGACTGAGTAACCACCGTGCCGAACTCATCGGCGATTGCCTGAGCCTGTGCTCTTTGAACTGCTATTTCACGGGCCTCGTCCTGTGAAATATTCGCCGGCAGATGGTAGAGATACTCCGTGTGCACCTTTTTTGTCTTGGGCGCGCTAAAACAAGCGCTCCAAGACAAAAAAGCGATACAGAAGATTAGCAGACGCAGTGCCATACTGACAGTTTTATACCCGTGGATTACCAGCCTAACAGATTGTCAAGCTGGTTGTGAAGAGAGTCGCCGCGCTGCTCTAACTCCTGTTTGATGGCACGTTTGGCGGCTGCTTTAGCCATAGCCTGACTGTAGGCGATGCGCACGAGCACCTCGCGGTTGTTGCCGTTGACGACACGATAAGCCTCGGCAACGGGCACGACACGGCCTATGCTCTGCGAAATAAGGTTTTTGCTCGCCATAACGCTGCGTGTGATTGACGTGGCGTCGCTCTGCACCATCTGTTCGTTGGCGACAGTGCTTTCGATGAGTGCGGTGACTTCGGTCTGTATCTGACCTGCGAGATTCTGCTTGGCGAGCTCCAGTGCCTGCATTTTGGCTGCGTCATAGTTGCCGCCCGTACTCATGGCCTCAGCCATGATAAACGCAGGGAATCCGTCAGAGTCATATTGGCTCTGCATCAGATAGGATTTGTCAAGTTGTTTTTCGAGGGGTAGTGCGCCGGGAGCGGTCCTCCAGCCTTCTTTGGTCAGACGCTTGGCCTCTTTGCGGGCCGCCTTGCTCGCCTTCTCGTTCAGTTCTTTCTTGGAGGCTTTTGCAAGCTCCTGACGCTCTTTAATCTGCTCTTTGGTGAGCTGCGCAAAGCACATGTCGGTTGCTGAAACCAACAGCAGTGCAACGAGTCCAATGATAGTTTTTCTCATAGCCGGACTGTGATAATTGGTCTTTCGGCGTTGGAAGACTCACAGTCCAACAGATTATAAACAAAAAGCGTGAGAGTCTGTATCTGTTACTCGTCCCACGAATCGAGGCTCTGGCATGTGCCCATCTGAGTAGAACGAGCAACGCGGAGTCTCACGCCGTATGATATATCTATGCGAGAACACGCCGAGCGTGCACTCATATAAAGGTATCATACCCCGAAAGACGCCTATCGTCGCCTCATCCTTGACTCAGATTTTGAAACTGCCAGATTTCGATCCGTCAAGAACAAGCGTCTGATAAACGCTTTGTTATGTCTGCAACCCGCCGCGCACCCCTATCGGGACTCCGCGGCCGATATGCGCGGTAAAGTTAATAACAGTTTTTAAGATTTGCAAGCG
>CBCSTG010000012.1:0-77531 GCA_965143025.1 uncultured Bacteroidales bacterium | reverse complement strand
GCGTCTCGCAGCCCGAGTGGCGTCGCATGCCTTATACCCGTTAGGCATTAGAGTCGATTGTGAGACTTTTGAGCCCGATTTTGTAAAGGCTGTAGAGAAAATGAAATTTTTTTTGCTCGGAACGCGCTCATGCTCAATGTGGAAAACATTTTGCCGAAAATCTATCGAAAAATTTTAGCTGAAATATTTTGCTGTTTCGCGAAAAAGGCATACCTTTGCAACGCAAAAGCAAAGAACGAACATTTAAAATACTTGCGAAAATAGCTCAGTTGGTAGAGCACAACCTTGCCAAGGTTGGGGTCGCGGGTTCGAGTCCCGTTTTTCGCTCAAAGTTTTTAGAGAACATTTAAATACTTATTCGTCTTCTCAGACCGCAGAGCATAACTCGCGAAAATAGCTCAGTTGGTAGAGCACAACCTTGCCAAGGTTGGGGTCGCGGGTTCGAGTCCCGTTTTTCGCTCAAATTTTCTACCGACGTTCTGTCAGTGAGAAGTCGATAAATGTCCGGGTGGTGGAATTGGTAGACACGCTACTTTGAGGGGGTAGTGGCCATTAGGCTGTGTGAGTTCGAATCTCATCTCGGACACTCTTTAAAACCGCAAATGCTGAATAAAGCGTTTGCGGTTTTCCTTTTTTTAGGCTATGGAAAAAATGTAGGGACATGCCAAAGCGACCGGCCGGGAGCTGCGGCATGTATAATTCGCCGATAATCATGGCCAAACAATACGTGCCAAAGGCACGTCCCTACATAATTTTTAACAACCGCTTTTTTACATTGGTCCGATACTTTGCGTCCTCGCAATCGGGGATTGCTTAGCTTCATAGCGGGCGCAAAATTTTGCGCCCCTACCATTTGCAAGTTTGTCATCGCGTCGTTGGAGCGCAGCGACGCTGCTCAGGACGATGCGACCTACAGCATCAGCCTCGAGAACGACGGTGAAGTGACATTCGACGAAACCGGTTTAACCGAGGAGGCTCCGACTGTATGAAACGCATCGAGATTACCGTAAACGGCACAGCATACCCCTGTAGCCCCACTATGGGGGCTATGCTGCGTTTCAAGGAGCAGACAGGACGTGAGATTACAGAAATTGACCCGTCGAGTTTCAGCGACCTTTGCACTTATCTGTGGTGCTGTGTGGCGTCTGCGGCAAAGCGCGAGGGCAAGCAGTTTGATATGTCCCTGATGGATTTTGCCGACTGCCTGACTCCCGACGATATGACCGAGTGGAGCAATGCCATTTCGGCCGGTGACGGTGGCGCGGGCGATGAAAAAAAAAGTCGCCCGAAGAAACCCCGGCAGGCATCTACGACCTCTTAGGGCTCGCCGTCGGCTGTATAGGCATGTCGCACGATGATTTCTGCAAATGTACGTTCATAGAGTTTGAAAGCATCTGCCGGGCATGGCGCGACATGACCGAAGGCCGCAGCCACGACGCTTGGGACCGCACGCGTACCGTCGCCGCGATCTGCATCCAGCCGCACGTCAAACGACGAATCACCCCGCGGCAGTTGTTACCGCTGCCATGGGACGGGAAGCCCTCAAAGACTCAGAACAATGTCCCCGAACTTACTCCCGAGGAGAAACAAAAGCGATTTGAAAAAGTTGCGCAGAGATTTAGTGATTGCTAAAACTATCTCCCTTGACAATCAATAAATTTTAATCCTCATGTTCAGGAGGCTCCAATAATTTGCCATTGCGGTTTCCATAGGCCATCGCAACTCCTACAATTAATAATATCACGCAATAAGCGATTACCAAAAATACGGCAACATCCATATGATTACAAAGAAACCAATTAAGTAAATCAATCATTTTGACCTCCTTTTTCTGCAAATATAATAATAATATAACAAACAAACAATAGCTTATAACAAAAATGGCCGCAAATAATACAATATCTGTCTCCTTTGTGATGAAAGACGGGGCAAACGGGCTAAAAGTCTTAACTGCCAACGCCGACGACTTACGTAAAGTTATGTCCGCAACAGTTACAGCGGCTGAAAAAATAAATAAGCAATTTATTAACTTCGCGGCTTTTTCAAAAAGTCTTAATGCCGTCAGTGACACTATTTCTTCTTTAAAGTCGGTTATGGGGGACTTATCATCAGCTTACGCCGTACAGGAGGAGGCCGAGACCAAGCTGATGACAGTGATGCGTCAGCGCATGGGTGCGACCGACGAGGAGATACAGAGCATCAAAGACCTTGCATCTGCGCAACAGCAGATAGGCGTCATCGGCGACGAGGTGCAGCTATCGGGTGCACAGCAGATAGCGACTTTCCTTAAAGAGAAAAGCAGCCTCGACACCCTTTTGCCGGCGATGAATAACCTTTTGGCTCAACAAAAAGGGCTGAACGCTACCACAGGCGATGCCGTCACGGTCGGCAACCTGATGGGTAAAGCCATGATGGGACAGGTCGATGCATCTTCGCTTTGATTTGCATCCGGGCGCACGTCAAACGACGAATCACCCCGCAGCAGTTGTTACCGCTGCCATGGGACGGGAAGCCCTCAAAGACTCAGAACAATGTCCCCGAACTTACTCCCGAGGAGAAACAAAAGCGATTTGAAAAAATGACAAAAAGATTAGGCGATGATTAGTTCGTATAGGATTTTTAAAGCCCAATAATGGTGGAATTTAAATACTTAAGTCCTACTATTCTTTATCAAATTTAGGATGTGTCATTTCATCTAAACGCTGCTTTAGTTTTTTATCAAAGTCAGGGTCTTCTATATCTAAATTCGGAAAAGTAGACATTAAACAGATTGAAATAAAAATAACAAATATCACCAATAAAACAATCGCCCAAACAATAATATCTGAGTATTCTCTAAGGATATAGTTTATTAAATCGAGCATTTCAATAGTCTTTTTGCAAATATAGCAAACAAACATCATAAAACAAATTTTTGTTCAAAAAATGGCCGCAAATAATACCATATCAGTCTCTTTTGTAGTGAAAGACGGGGCAAATGAGCTAATGCGCTGATACTCAATACTTAATTGCCCGTAACGAAAAACGACACTTCAGTCGCACAGCAGATAGCATCAGGTTTCAGTCGCGGTTGTAATGTGGCATCTCTTCTGGGATGACCATGGAGATTTCGACGAGGCCGGCGATTTGGCCATCGCGACGCCATGCAGACTGATAAATCATTTTGCGCTGACCGTTCTTGGTGATAGTGTAGGCGTTTGTACCGCCGTCGGCGAGCAGGCGATGTATTATGGCTACAGATGACGGATTGTGGCAGTCTAAAAGATTGCGCGCGATTAGGTCGCCGTGTTTGGCGAATGTGCGTCGTGACAGGTCGTTCATGTAGATTATGCGGCACTCGGCGTCACAGACTGTGATGGCGCAGTTTACTTCTTTGGCCCAGTCGGGCACGATATTGTTAATTTCCATATATTTTGAGACGTTAAGCTGATAAGCGATTCGCGGAGAGCCGTCAGCGAGATTGATTATGCCGCATCTTTTAAAACCCAAACGTTCGACGGCCTGCTGCATCGGGCGATTGTCGGCGTGAGTATCTATGCGCACATTCCGACGTGTAAGTCTGACGGCATAATCCACTGCTGCGGAAGTGACTCCGCTGACGGTGCCGTCTGAGGCCACACGGTGCAACGTAACATATGGCATGTCGTCAGGCCACTCACCATCGTAGATCAGTGCGTAATTTGGGTCGGGCTCTCTGAGCAGGCAGAATGTTGCGACAGGACGTCCGCTCGCATCTGTGATGAGCATGCTGCGCTCGGCTTCGATGTCGTCGGCTATTACCGCTGTCGAAGGGTAGGTGTCGGGCCATTGTGTCATATTGCCTGTCGCACGCATGTATTTGCGCGCGCAGTCAAAAATTTCGAGCATGCTCCGGATGTCACTCTTACGGGCAGCTCTCAGATTGCAGATGGAGCCATGCATGATATTGTCCGGTAAATTTTAGGGGCAAATATACGAATAAGTCTGACGATGCCGGGTTAATACGGTGATTTTTTTGTAAGTTTGCACCTGTTATGAAGAGATCTCTTTTTTTAGTGCTTTGTCTTGTTGTCGGCTCGATTGTCGCCGTTATCGCGCAAAAGCCCCGCAAGATAGCTCCCTCATATGCATGGCGTATCGTTGAGCCGCTCGGATTACGTGAGCCGGCGACTTTAGACACGTTGCCGATTAACTATGCACAGGAATCGGTGCCGTCGTTTTCGTCTGACGCCTATGCCACAACAGGCAATCTCGGAGCCGAGGGCAAGAACATGATATTCGCCCGCAGCAAGGGCATGAGCGACTTTTTCTTTACCGACGCGCTGGCGACATGGCTCCCGTCGGAGCAGTCGCGTAAATTTTACAATACGCGTATCCCGATGACACTGCTGTCGTTTAACTCGGCCGGCGGCCGTGACAACGCTCAGGAGCGTCTGAAAGCTATTTTCTCCGGAAATATCAACGCAAAGGCTCAGGTGGGCGCTTTGCTCGACTATCTTTATTCGAAGGGCAGTTACAACTATCAGGCCACAAAAGACCTTATATGGGGCGTATCGGGCTCATATCTCGGCGACCGCTACGAGTTTCAGGGCTATTTTAACCATTGGAACATGGTCAACAAGGAGAACGGCGGTATTACAGACGTGCTTTATATAACAGATCCGGCCGAATTGCAGGGCGGTGTGACAACTATCAACCCGAAGTCTATTCCGACGCGCCTGACAGCCGCCCACACGCGTGTCGCCGGCACAGACCTTATGCTCAACAACCGTTATAAGATAGGTTACTGGCACGAGGAGGAGATTGAAGACGCCGACACTATGCGTACAGTGCGCACTTATATACCCGTTACTTCGGCCATATGGACGCTGCGTTACAAGCAGGGGCGTCATGTCTTTGACAACGGCAATGCAACCGAGGGCAACGAGTTCTTTGAGCATCGTTATCTCTCGCCTGACCATACTCACGATTATACGACTATGTGGTCGCTCGAAAATACTGTTGGAATCTCACTTTTAGAGGGTTTTCACCGCCTCGCCAAGTTTGGTCTGGCGGCGTTTGTCACCCATCAGATCCGCCGCTACGAGCAGACCCCCGATACGCTTAACCATGTCGAACTCGGGCTTGACCCTTTCCCCGAAGGGATTGACAATATAGATCCGCGTGCGACTCAAAATCTTGCATGGGTGGGCGGTCAGTTGACCAAACAGCGCGGCTCGTTGCTCACCTATAGAGTCACAGGCCGTTTCGGCTTCCTCGGTCCGGTAGCGGGAGATATTGATATCGAAGGCGATGTCCGTACACGGTTTAAACTTTTCGGTGACAGCGTTTCTGTCGTCGGGCGAGGCTCGTTTCATAACGAGGCTCCGCCATATCTGATGAATAATTATCTGTCAAATCATTTTATATGGCGTAACGATTTCAGCAAGACACGGCGCGTCGGCTTTGGCGGTACACTTACAGTCGGCCGTACGGGCACAGTCGTTGACGTAGATGTCGACAACATACAGAATCAGATTTATTTTGATTCGTCAGCTCTGCCGCGCCAGTCATCGTCAAATATACAGGTGCTCTCGCTTCGTCTGAGTCAGAACTTAAAATACCGCGCGTTGCACTGGGATAACCGCGTGACTTACCAGACTACGTCAGACGATGTCGTGCTGCCTCTGCCCAATCTCGCAATATACTCCAACCTGTATTTTACATTCCGCATAGCGACACTATATATGCAGCTTGGCGTCGATTGCAATTACTATACAAAGTATTATGCACCGGCCTATCAGCCGGCTACGGCGTCGTTTGTCAATCAGCGTGATGTCAAGTTGGGCAACTATCCGTTCATGAACGCCTATGCCAACATGAAACTGTCAAAGACACGTTTCTATGTGCTCTTCTCTCATGTCAACCAAGGTCTGTTCGGCGGCAATAATTATTTCTCGTCACCAAACTATCCTCTCAACCCGCGACGATTCCAGATAGGTCTGTCGATAGATTTTGCCGATTGACAGGTCGCTTTATTGACAAAATCACTTCTTTTAAGAAGTTTTTATTACAATCATAAAGCCAAAATGAAATGTTTAATGTAATTTTGGCAGATTTTTTATCACAATTTAATTCGGAAACTTTACTAAGAAATGGACATTAAAGACATTACAGTCAGGTTTGCCGAGCCCTCACACGCCAAATATGCCGATTTGATCGTGCGTCTGATTTACGAATCAGCTTTGCAGCGCGGCACCGGCATTGCCAAGAGATCACCCGAGTATATCGCCCAGAAAATCAACGGCGGTAAAAGTGTGGTGGCTCTCCACGGCGACCGTCTTGTAGGGTTCAGCTACATCGAGAGCTGGGGTCATGGAGATTATGTCGCAACATCCGGATTGATTGTCGATCCAGAATATCGCCATCTTGGCCTTGCCGGCGCCATCAAGGCGAAAACGTTCGAGCTGGCTCGACTTCGATTTCCGTTTGCCAAAATCTTCTCCATCACCACGTCGCTCCCGGTTATGAAGCTTAATTCGCGCATGGGCTACAAGCCCGTGACATTCTCGGAGCTGACCGATGACGAGGAGTTCTGGCGAGGATGCGAGGGTTGCAGAAACTACGACATTCTGCAGCGTAATAACCGCCGCATGTGCCTTTGCACCGGCATGCTTTACGACCCTCAGCAACCTCTTGCAGAGAAAGACCGCCCCAATCCTTACGTCATGAAACTCAGGAACACAATCAACAAGGTGCTCCATCTGAAGACAGGCGGCCGTTAATATTTACGTAAATCGAAATCAATCAATAATAATGACAAAAGAAAAAAAGAAGAAAGTCCTTCTGGCGTTTTCAGGAGGCCTTGACACATCATTTGCAGTAAAATATTTGTCAGAAGATCTCGGCTATGAGGTCCACACCGCCATCGCCAATACCGGCGGTTTCACCGACGAGGAGCTCAAAGTCATCGCTGACAAGTCAAAACGTCTCGGCGCCGCCTCACACGCCACTCTCGACATCACCCGCGAGTATTACGACAAGAGCATACGCTATATGATAGCCGGTAACGTGTTGCGTAACGGCACATATCCGATTTCGGTCTCTTCGGAGCGTATTTTTCAGGCTATCGCCACGATTAACTATGCCAAGAAAATCGGAGCTGACGCTATAGCCCACGGCTCGACAGGCGCCGGTAACGATCAGGTGAGATTTGACCTGACATTCCAGATTCTTGCACCCGAGATTGAGATTATCACTCCGACGCGTGACATGACTCTGACCCGCGAGTATGAGATTGATTATCTCAAGAAACACGGCTATGAGGCTGATTTCAAGAAACTTGAATATTCTATTAACAAAGGTCTGTGGGGCACGTCAATCGGGGGCAAGGAGACTCTGCACTCCGAGCAGACTCTGCCTGAGGAGGCTTATCCATCACAGATTACAGCTACCGAGCCTGAGACCCTGAAGCTGACCTTTGACGAAGGCGAGCTGACCGGAGTCAACGGCCGTCATTTCGACGACAAGGTCGAGGCCATCCGCGAGGTCGAGCGCATCGGCTCGCGTTTCGGCATAGGCCGCGACATGCACATCGGCGACACCATCATAGGCATCAAGGGCCGTGTGGGCTTCGAGGCCGCAGCTCCGATTCTGATTATCGCCGCTCACAAGATGCTCGAGAAGCACACGCTGACCAAATGGCAGCAGTATTGGAAAGACCAAGTCGGCACATGGTACGGCATGTTCTTGCACGAGGCGCAATATCTCGAGCCCGTCATGCGCGACATCGAGAAGATGCTCGAGAGCTCGCAGCGCAATGTCAGCGGCACCGTCGAGCTGACGCTCCGTCCTTACTGCTACACACTCGTCGGCGTCGACTCACCCTTTGACCTTATGAAGACCGACTTTGGCGAGTACGGCGAGGTCAATAAGGCATGGACGGCCGACGACGTCAAGGGCTTTACCAAAATTATGGGAAATCAGATGAAGATTTACCATAACAATCAGGTCAAGAACGGCAAAGCCGAATAATCAGCCGCAGTCGTGAAAAAAATAGGTATAATCGGAGGCGCCGGCTATACGGCCGGCGAACTCCTGCGCCTGCTCATCAATCATCCCGAGGTGAGCATCGAGTTCGTCCACTCGACGAGTAACGCCGGCGAGGCCATCTCTGACGTCCATCACGGACTGATAGGCGAGACAGACCTCAGATTTTCGGACACACATCCGCTTGACGACATCGATATACTCTTTCTATGCTCGGCTCACGGCCACAGCCGCAAATTTTGGGAGGAGAACGAGCGCCCGGCACATCTGCGCGTGATAGATCTTGCGCAGGACTATCGAGACGAATCTGATGGTTATGTTTATGGCCTGCCCGAGATTAACCGTGACCGGGTCGTCTCTGCACAGTCGGTCGCCAATCCTGGTTGTTTCGCCACGGCGCTCCAGTTGTCGCTTTTGCCGCTTGCCGCGGCCGGCTTACTGCCTGAAGACGGTGAAATCAACATCACTGCTCTGACCGGCTCGACAGGTGCAGGTGTCAAACCGGGTCCGACGAGTCATTTCAGCTGGCGTACAGACAATGTGTCGGTCTACAAGGCTTTCACCCATCAGCATCTGATTGAAATCGGCGCCACACTCGCCAAACTGCAGCCCCGCTATAATTCGCGCATCAATTTCATTCCGATGCGCGGTGACTTTGCGCGCGGCATCTTTGCCGTGACGCATCTTGACTGCAAGCTGTCAGCCGAGGATGCCGTGAAATTATATAAGGACTTTTACCGCGATGCCGCGTTCACATTCGTCAGCGACAAGCCAATTGATTTGAAACAGGCCGTCAACACTAATAAGGCCATTATCCACGTTGATAAAATCGGCGATAAACTACTGATTACATGTGCCGAGGATAATTTGCTCAAAGGCGCGTCGGGTCAGGCCGTACAGAATATGAACATCATGCTCGGCATTGACGAGCACACCGGTCTGAGGCTCAAACCTTCGGCCTTCTAAAATTTTGCAAGATGGAACTTTTTGATGTATATTCATTATATGATATAGAGCCGGTCAGCGGCCGAGGCTCACATGTCTTCACTGCTGACGGCACCGATTATCTCGACCTCTACGGCGGCCATGCCGTAATCTCGATAGGTCATGCCCATCCGCATTATGTCGAGGCCATCGCCTCACAGGCGGCCAAACTGGGCTTCTACTCTAATTCGGTCATCAACAGCCTGCAGATCCGTCTCGCCGAGAAGCTCGGCCGTGTCTCGGGTTATGACGATTACCGTCTCTTCCTTTGCAACTCCGGTGCCGAGGCCAATGAAAATGCCCTCAAACTGGCGTCATTCGCTACAGGCCGCAGCAAAATTCTGGCTTTCGGCAAGGCTTTTCACGGCCGCACATCGGGCGCTGTCGCAGCAACTGATAATCCGGCGATTCAATCGCCGTTCAATAAGACAGACAATGTCACTTTTGTCCCGCTGAACGACACGGAGGCCATGCGCCGCGAACTCGCTACGGGTGAGTATGCTGCCGCCATCATCGAGGGTATACAGGGCGTCTCGGGGATACATGTGCCTGATGATGATTTTCTTAAAGAGCTTCTTAAGGCCTGCCATGACAACGGCTCGCTGCTTATACTCGATGAGATACAGTCAGGCTATGGGCGCAGCGGCAAATTTTTCGCCCATCAGTATGCCGGCATACGTCCGGACATTATCACCTGTGCCAAAGGCATCGCCAACGGTTTCCCCATGGGCGCCGTGCTTATTTCTCCCGCCATTGAGGCTAAGAAAGGTATGCTCGGCACGACTTTCGGCGGCAACCATCTCGCCTGCGCTGCGGCAATAGCCGTTCTCGACGTCATCGAGTCGGAAAACCTTGTCGACAACGCAGCCCGTGTCGGTGAATATCTTATCTCGGAGCTTTCAAAGCTTCCGCGAGTAAGCGAGGTCAGAGGTCGCGGTCTGATGATCGGTCTTGAAGTCGATGGCTTCACCGGCTCTGATTTGCGCCGTAAGCTGCTATTTGAGCATCACGTGTTTACCGGCGGGGCAGCGCAGTACACACTGCGTCTGCTGCCGGCTCTCTCCATTTCAAAGGCCGAGGCCGATTTGTTCCTCGACAAATTTAAACAAACTATTTGCTGACTATGAAAAAATTCACTTGTGTCAATGATATAGGCCCGCTTGACATCGCTCTTGCCGAAGCCGCCGCTGTTAAAAAAGACCGTTTTGCATTCACCGAGCTTGGACGTAACCGTACACTGCTCATGATCTTTTTTAACTCGTCGCTGCGCACCCGTCTGTCGACACAGAAAGCCGCTATGAATCTCGGCATGAATGTGATGGTGCTCGATGTAAATCAGGGCGCATGGCGTTTGGAGACAGAGCGCGGCGTGGTGATGGACGGCGATAAGGCAGAGCATCTTTTGGAGGCTATTCCGGTGATGGGCTCATATTGCGACATTATTGGCGTTCGTTCCTTCGCCGGTCTGAAGGACAAACGCGAGGACTATGAGGAGATGGTTATCAGCCAGTTCATAAAATATTCAGGCCGTCCCGTGTTCAGCATGGAGGCTGCCACACGCCATCCGCTGCAGAGTTTTGCCGACCTTTTCACCATCGAGGAGTATAAGACCAAAGCGCGTCCCAAGGTCGTCATGACATGGGCGCCTCATCCCAAGGCATTGCCGCAGGCTGTTCCAAATTCGTTCGCCGAATGGATGAATGCCACTGACTACGATTTTGTCATTACCCATCCTCACGGCTACGAACTCGACCCGAAATTCACCGCCGGTGCAAAAATCATCTATGACCAACGAGAGGCCCTTGAGGGTGCGGATTTTGTTTATGCCAAAAACTGGTCGGCCTATGCTGACCCCAATTATGGCAAGGTGCTGTCGACTGACCGCTCATGGACTGTCGACGCCGAGAAGATGGCCCTGACTGACAATGCTTTCTTTATGCACTGTCTCCCTGTCAGACGCAACATGATTGTCACTGACGACGTCATCGAGTCGGAGCGCAGTCTCGTAATCCCCGAGGCCGCTAATCGCGAGATTTCGGCACAGACAGTGCTAAAACGCATGCTCGAAAGCCTTTAACCGTCCGGGAGTATGATTAACGTAGTAAAAATAGGCGGCAACGTCGTTGATAATCCTGCGGCTTTAGCCGCTTTCCTTCGCGATTTCGCCACGCTCAAAGGCCCCAAAATACTCGTCCACGGCGGCGGTAAGGAAGCCACGCGCCTTTCGACGACCTTAGGCATCGAGACACAGATGATTGACGGTCGCCGCGTGACAGACCGTCAGACGCTTGACGTAGTAACGATGGTCTATGCCGGCCTAATCAACAAGCGTATCGTCGCGATGCTGCAGGCCGAAGGCTGCAATGCGGTCGGTCTGTCAGGTGCAGACGGCAATGCCATTCCAGCGCGCCGCCGCCCGGCCAATCCTGTTGATTACGGATTTGTCGGCGATATAGACCCGTCGGCAGTCAACGACCGATTCATCGCTTCGTTGCTCGCAGCCGGCGTTACGCCTGTGTTCTGCGCCATATGCCATGACGATGCCGGCACGTTGCTCAACTGCAATGCAGACTCTGTCGCTGCGGCTGTCGCTCAGGGCGCGTCGCGCATTGATGCGACACGGCTGACTTATTGCTTTGAGAAACCCGGAGTTCTTGCAGATGTCGACGACCCCGCGTCCGTCATAGAGTTGGTTACTGACGAGTCATTCGCAAAATTGCGCGAGCAGGGCATAGTTGCCAAAGGTATGATACCCAAGATTGAAAACGCTCTTGCCTGTGCCGCAGCAGGTGTCTCCGAGGTCAGAATCTGTCAGGCCGAAGCGCTGAATATCGGCGGGGGTACTGTAATTCGCACGAAATAAACCGATGGACGCAAGGCCCGCACATAAATATCTTGACCAATCGGTCGCGTTGCTGCAGCGTCTGATAGCCGCTCCGTCGTTTTCTCGCGACGAATCTGCCACGGCTGACATCTGGCAGCAGTGGCTCGGCGAGAGGGTGGGTGACGTGCGGCGATTCCGCAACAATGTCTATGCCGTCGCTCCGGGATTTGACCCCGTGCGACCGACGCTGATGCTCAATTCTCATCACGACACGGTCCGTCCCTCGTCGTCATACACCCGCGACCCGTTTAAGCCTGAAATCGTTGGCGACCGCCTCTACGGCCTCGGCAGCAATGACGCCGGCGCCTCGGGTGTGGCTCTCGCCTCGACTTTTATCGAGCTGTATAAACGCACAGAGTTGCCGGTGAATCTTTTGCTTGCGATTACCGCCGAAGAGGAGGTGTCGGGCGAGAACGGCATGCGTGCGTTTTTGCCATATCTGCGTGAGCAGGGGCTTTATCCAGATATGGCCATCGTCGGAGAGCCCACGGGCATGTGTCCGGCCGTGGCCGAGCGCGGTCTGCTTGTCCTTGACGCCGTCGCTGCCGGTAAATCGGGCCACGCCGCGCGCAACGAGGGCATCAATGCCATTTATCGTGCCATCGAGGATATCAACCGTCTGCGCGAATTCCGTACCGAGCGCGTCAGCAAGGTCCTCGGCCCGATTAAGGTAAGCGTAACGGTCATAGACGCAGGAACGCAGCATAATGTCGTGCCTGACAGTTGCCGCTATGTCGTTGATGTGCGCACGACCGACGCCTATACCAACGAGGAGACGGTCGAACTGCTCCGTCGCACCGTTGAGTGGAGCACACTGACACCGCGCTCGACACGCATACACGCCTCTGTCATTGACGCCGGTCACATACTTGTCGCGGCTGCTAAGGCTTTCGGCCACGAGCCGTTTGTCTCGCCGACGACCTCCGATATGGCGCTTATGCCTGATATAGATTCGCTGAAAATCGGGCCCGGACAGTCGTCGCGCTCTCACAGCGCCGACGAGTTTGTCCTTCTCTCTGAGATTAACGAGGCTCTTTATATTTACCCTGAAATAATTAAAGCTTTATAATATGGCTAAACAATTGTGGAACAAAGGCTTTGAGCCTGACCGCCAGATTGAGGACTTCACCGTCGGTGCTGACCGCGAGCTCGATTTGCGTCTCGCCGCCTATGACGTCGAGGGCTCGAAGGCCCACATAAAAATGCTTACAAAAATCGGTCTGCTCACGCAGGATGAACTTGACCGCCTGCTGCCGGCTCTCGACGAGATTGCCGCGACCATCGCCCGCGGCGAGTTTAGGATTGACGACGGCGTCGAGGATGTACATTCGCAGGTCGAACTGATGCTCACAGAGCGCCTTGGCGATATCGGCAAGAAGATTCACTCGGGTCGTTCGCGCAACGATCAGGTGCTCGTTGACCTCAAATTATTCTTCCGAGACGAACTCAAACATATAGCTGAAGCAGTTAACCGTTTGTTCGTCAGATTGCAGTCTCTTTCGGAGCAGCATAGCGACAAGCTTATGCCGGGCTATACCCATCTGCAGGTTGCCATGCCGTCGTCATTCGGCCTGTGGTTTGGTGCCTATGCCGAGTCGTTGACCGACGACATGCAGATGGTCCTCGCCGCTTACCGCATCGCCAATCAGAATCCGCTCGGGTCCGCCGCCGGCTACGGCTCGTCGTTCCCCTTAGACCGCGAGATGACGACCGAGCTGCTCGGCTTTGACCGTCCTCACTATAATGTTGTGGCCGCACAGATGAGCCGCGGCAAGACTGAGCGCGCCGTGGCTTCGGCCATCGCTGCAGTGGCCTCGACACTTGGTCACCTTGCCATGGACGTGTGCATGTGGATGTGCAATAACTTCGGCTTTGTCTCCTTCCCTGACGAATTGACGACAGGTTCGAGCATCATGCCGCACAAGAAAAATCCTGATGTATTCGAGATTATGCGCGGCAAGTGCAACCGTCTGCAGTCGTTGCCTAATGAGTTGACTATCCTTACGGCCAACCTGCCTCTCGGCTATAACCGAGACCTGCAGCTGATGAAAGACATTATGTTCCCGGCCACGACCGAACTCATCGAGTGCCTTGACATGGCTGATTTCATGCTCTCGCACATTAATGTCCGCGACCACATCCTCGACGACAGCCGCTATGACTACATCTTCACTGTCGAGGACGTCAATCGCCTCGTAGTGGCGGGCGTTCCTTTCCGCGACGCTTACCGTCAGGTCGGCATGGCCGTGCAGAACAAGACATATAAGTCCACGCGCGAAGTCTCGCACACTCATACCGGCAGCATAGGCAACCTCGCCAACGACCGCATCGCTGCCAAAATGAACGAAATCCTCGCCGAAATACGTTAATTTACATAAGCGATTAAGGCTCACGGCCGACGCATCTCTTTGCGCCGGCCGTAATTTTAACTGTTCGACAGTAGTTTTTGTATATATAAAGAGTGGAAGTTATAATCTTTTTATAAATTTGCGCTATGATTCCACGCTGTGGGTGTGTCTGAGAGAAGACATTAGCATCGGACAGCGGGTATCAACATAATGGTAAAAGCGTGTATTGACGCTTTGTCTCTGGCTGTTTCAGAACTTCGAACACTCTAAAACATCTCATGCCACAAGACATCGCAGCAATAGACGCCACGGGTATGTATATACCTACTCGGGCTCATTTCAAGCATCCCAGCTTGGAATGGGTTTGGGGTATTTGCATATACAGCGTGGAGTCCGTTGCTCGTCTTTGGCATGATGGGCAAGTTCGAAGGCCTTGAAACAGCGAGATGAGCAACAATGTGGCTCCTCGCTTTTTTTGTTAACTTTTCACCATGTGAGCCTATGGTGATATAGGTGGCATAGTGAGAGAAAAAATTGCTCAGTTTCTTAAATATTGTCCGCGGAATAAAGTCATCTTTACTCCGACTATTGATCCATGTCTAAAAACGGTAGATGGTGGATATGAACTCGCAAATTATATCAAGAATGACCTTGATTCGCCCCACTTACCAATGATTGCAGAGGATTGTCTCTATTCACTAATGCAGAGAGCAATGATGCATGATGAAGTCATTGGAGATTATGTCGCTATTGCAAACTGGGGAATTCTTTTTGAACCAATCCTGAAATTCAATTTGCTTTCGCTCTTCGACTCATTTTCAAAGAATAATGCACTTATTCTTGTAGACTGCGGAGAAGCTGACTACGAGAAGTTTCATCTTGTCAGCAAGCATTTCAATACGACTTTCCCTATTGGTAATCTCCACCCATATTTCCTCCATTAAATTATCAACCCATGAAATACAGTGAGCTACTACATTTTGAACCGATTACGGAGGTCGTAAAATTCGACCGACTGCATGATGTTTCTTATCAAGAGTATCTGGTTAGAACCTTCGTGTTATCAAAGGAATACGAAGATTCTATAATCCCATTTATCTGTTCAAATCTCGATTATACTACCACATCAGATACTTTTGGACTACAAATTGTCGGTAATTACGGCACAGGTAAGTCACACCTTATGTCGCTTTTCACGCTTATTGCCGAGAATCAGGATTACCTTTCTCTCGTCAGCAACGACAAGGCGCGTGAAAACCTCTCGAAAATTGCCGGTAAATATAATGTTCTTCGTTTCGAGCTTGGCAATAGCCAAGAGCTTTGGTCCATTGTTTGCTATCAGATTGACAAATACTTGCGCTCAGTCGGCATAGAGTATTCTATCACAGATGCCTGCCCGCTTGAACCGTATGCGGTTCAACTTTCGCGCATGATGGCTCATTATGAGGCGAAGTTCCCAGATAAGGGCTTTTTACTCGTCATCGACGAAATGCTTTCCTACCTTAAAGGTAGAAGCGCTTCTGACAAACTGAATCGCGACCTTGCTGTGCTTCAAGCTCTCGGTCAAGTTTCCGACCACTCTAAGTTTCGAATAGTGTTCGGTGTTCAGGAAGTTATTTATAACTCTCCCGAATTTCAGTTTGCCGGAGACATGCTTAATAAGGTCAACGACCGCTATAAGCAAATCACCATTACCAAGCAAGAGGTTAAGTTCGTAACCGAACAACGCTTGCTTCGCAAGACTGACGAACAAAAAGCATGGATAAGAAACCATCTCTCGCAGTTCACTCAATTCTTCAATGATCTGCACGCAAACCTTGAAGAATATGTCGAGCTATTCCCGGTTCACCCGGCTTTCTTCGACAACTTCCAGTTAGTGCAAGTAAAAAACGGTCAAAGAGAAATCCTCAAAACCCTATCGTCGAAATTCGAGGCTCTTAAAGGTGCTGATGTTCCTGACACTTGTCCCGGCCTCATTTCTTACGATAGCTATTGGATTGACCTCACTGCGCCCAAGATGCAGACCGACCCGGATGTACATCGTATCACCGATATTATGGCTATCGTCTCCCAAAAAATTGACGACAACTTTGTGGGAGTACAAGCTAAGAAGAACCATCTTGCGCATCGCATTGCTAATGCTTGTGCCGTGAAAATTCTTCAAGCTTCGCTCAGTGCCACCAATGGTGTCACTGCCGAAACTCTCGTTGATGATTTGTGCTGGCTCGATTCCACCTGCTTTGACCGGGAAATTCTTCAGGACGTAATCGACAATACCGCCAATAAAATTGTTTCCGCCACTGTCGGACAATACTTTGAAAAGAACGAATTTAATCAGGAATATCACCTGCGCATAGTCGGCGGCATCAACTATGAGCAAAAGATTAGGAACTATGCCTCGCAGATGACCCCGGAAGTCAAAGACCAATTCTTTTTCAACTTCCTTGTTGAATTTCTCCCAATCGAAATCGACCAATACCGGCTCGGATTTCCCATTTGGGCACACCGCATCGACTGGAATTCACATAAGACTATGATTGACGGCTACATCTTTATGGGTAACCCAAATGAACGTAGCACCACTCATCCGCAACAGCATTTCTACATTTATTTCATGCCTATCTTTACTGACTCGGCAAAGAAGCGCGGTAATGAAGAAGACAGTGTTTATTTCGTCTTTGACAACATTAGTCAAGAGATGAAGGACTATATTGCACTTTATGCTGCTGCTGAATCGCTTAAGGCATCGGTTGACAGCTCGCAGAAACGTTTCTATGATAATTATATAAACCAATATAAGAACAAACTCAAGCAGTTGTTTAACTTAGAGTTCAAGGAGAACATGGAAGTCTATTACCGAGACGAGAAGCAGACTCTTTCGCCTGACCTCCTCAATGCTCCTTCAAAAGAAATGGTTGTCAGTAAAATTACTTCATTCTTGCTTGAAGACCATTTTAACACAGCTCGACCCAACTATCCGAAGTTTACCGCCCTGCGTCAACCACTTACATTCGGGCCTCAAGGTAATTTTGAAACACATATCAAACAAGCCAAGCAGAAGATTGCCAATCCCAATCAATCCATCTCAAACGGCGAGGCCATTTTATATGGATTGGGATTGCTTCAAGAAGGCAGACTTTCTACAGCTAATTCCATTTATGCCAAGACCATAAAGGATTTACTCGCGTCTAAAGGCCCTAATCAGGTTATCAACCGCGATGAAATCCTCGAATGTTTCTGGGAGGAAACTCATTCATACCGTTCTAAGGATTACGGTATCGAAGCTGACTTCGAGTATCTTGTTCTTGCCACGATGGTAGCTCTCGGATATATTGAGATAGATGTATCCGGCAAGATTATCAATGCCGCAAACATTGGCGAAATCGTTAACTGCCCTGAGGATGACTACTACTGCTTCAACTGCGTTCGACGTCCTCGCGGTGTAGATTACGCAGCTATGCGTGAACTTTCGCTCGGTATTTCCGGTGTTGACCTTTCCTCTCAAATCCCCGACATTAATTCGGGTGCCTTGTCTCGATTACTAAGCGATGCTCGACAGGTAGCCGAGAAGTGTGCTCGTGCATTACATGATATTTCCGGCGGCATCCAGTTCCAAGGGATTGAACTCATTTCTCAATCTGCCGCCATCACTCTGCGCACACACCTCGACCGTATGAAAGGCATTGCCGACCGCATGGCGTCGTTCAACACTGTTCCCAAGTTAAAGAACTTCCCCTTTAATGCCGACCAGATACGCGAAGCCTTCTCACATCTTGTCGATCTTGATGTTATCAAAAATGCGCAGGCCATTGTCAACGAGTTCTCTCCGATAATTTCTTATTTAGAACAAGCCCGTCAGTATATCTATGACGATGCTTTCGTTGCGGATATAGACGCCGCAATCCGCGAATTTGAAGGCATTTCTCCTGACGAAACCTCAAAGATTGCAGCATCGCGTCAGCGCATGACCGCACTTAAAGAGCGTTATGCTGACTGGTATATTGAGGAATATAAGAAGAACCACATTACCAATATTCAGGAATCAGAACGTCAGCGCCTTCTCAACTCATCCCAACTGGCCGCTCTCAAACTGGCAACTCAATCAAACTATGTAGCCATCGAACCTAAGCTCGCTCCGTGGCTGGTTGACATCAAAATGCTGCGCCCGGCTGAAACCATCACCAAAGGCTTGATGATGGCTACTCCCTATAAGGATTTTAATCCGCGTGAGTTCAAGGATAAGACGCTCCCAAATCTCGAAGATTTGAAAACCCAGCTCGATGAGATTTTCAACTTCGCCGATGCTCAGTATCATCTCATACTCACTGACAATAATCTGCTTAAAAACGTGGATGCGCTCACTGACTCACAGGTCGCTTTCCTTGAAGACTTCAAGAGCAAGCATATCACCGAGCAAAATTTCCCCACGGTTATGCAGATTATTCAAAAACTCACCCGGGGCATCACGCCGGTATCAATCAAGCGCGATGAAATTTTCTCACTTTTCAATCGTCCGCTTACTCCAGAGGAACTTATTCAGAAATTCAATCAGCTTGTCAACGGCAAACTTGCCGGTATAGACCGCTCTAACGCCCGCATATCATTAGACTAATGGCAAAGAAACATAAATCATACCCTGGCGAACCTACTCTCGACATGGGCTTCGACGAGATGGATGCCGTTTCCCAAGAGGAATCCGGTCCCGTCACAGTCCTTGGCATCACGTTCTCAAATGATGAAGAACGTCGCGCTTATTTCCGTGAGCAGCTTCGTGCCAAGCTCCCCGAACTTCGCAATATCGAGGGCTTCCCAATCGGGTCAGATGATGACATCATCAATCTGTCAGACCCTCCATATTATACCGCTTGCCCCAATCCATGGCTCAACGATTTCATCTCCGAGTGGGAGCAAGAAAAGCTCCAACTCGAAGCCGAAGGCAAACGACATCCAAATGTCGTTGTCAACGAACCGTATGCAGCCGATGTTAGCGAAGGCAAAAATAATCCTATTTATACAGCCCATACCTATCATACAAAAGTGCCGCATCCCGCTATTATGCGATACATTCTAAATTATACCCAGCCTGGAGATATTGTTTTAGATGGTTTTGCGGGTACCGGAATGACGGGTGTTGCAGCTACATTATGTGGTTCGGGAAATGCGGTATCTACATTAAACTGTAAGAATGCTAATCTCGGTGTAAGGCATCATATTTGCTCTGACTTATCGCCATACGCATCGTTGATTGATTACAACTACAACACTCCTTATTCTCTTACGAAAGTTAACAAAGACTTGGATTTTGTAATTAAAGAGTTGGTTGCTAATTGTGAATGGATGTTCAAAACGAAACATTCCAACGGACAAACAGGTGTCATTGAGTGTGTTGTATGGTCTGAATGTTTTCGTTGCCCTAATTGCGGGGAAGATATTACGTTTTGGGATGTTGCTGTTGATCATGAGAATAAATGTATTAAGGATGAGTTTAATTGCCCATCATGCAATCAAATTTTAACAAAGAAATCAGTAGACGCCCTCAAGGAAACCATTTTTGACCCAATTCTCAAAGAAACGCGAGAGCAAGTACGGTATTTGCCACGTTTAATCGTTTATAAATATAACGGTAAGAGATATCAAAAAATCGCAGATGCAGACGATTTCGAGTTAGTATCTAGAATTTTCAACATTTCTGAGGCTTACAAGGCACCCGTAAATCGGATGATTGATGGGGGCGAAACTCGACGAAATGATAAAAAAGGGTTTACACATACATTAGATTTCTATACAAGACGAAACCTAATTGCCCTCTGTGAGTTAAATCGTCTTATCGAATCTACTTCATCAGCCGAAAAGCTTCGCTTTCTTTTTACTGGCATCCTAAGTAGAGTTTCAAGAATGAATCGACTTGGAGGCCGATACTATTTCTTTGGAGGTGGAGGTTGGAATTTAACTGGCTTGTCCGGGACACTCTATATTCCTTCTCTATCTGTCGAGACATCTGTCCTTTCTGTATTAAATTCTCGTAAGAATGTGTTTTCAACGCTTTCGGAATATTCTCCTAATGATTTTTATGGACTGCAAATGACATGCTCAGCATGTTCATTGCCCATTGAAAATAATTCAATTGATTACATATTCACTGACCCTCCTTTTGGCGCAAATATAGCATATTCTGAATTAAACTCTATTCCGGAAGCCTGGCTTAATATTTTCACAAATATAGATACCGAAGCTATTATCAATCCGAACCAAAATAAAACTCTTTTCGATTATCAAAATCTTATGAACTCTTCAATAAAAGAGTTTTATAGAATACTTAAACCAGGTAAGTGGCTGACTATGGAATTTAGCAATACAGCCGCTTCAGTTTGGAATTCTATTCAAACTGCTTTGCAAAATGCGGGGTTCGTTGTAGTTAATGTTGCCGCTTTGGATAAAAAACAGGGATCGTTCAAAGCCGTAACCACAACTACCGCCGTGAAGCAAGACCTTATTATTTCTTGCTTCAAGCCGAGCGAACAGTTGCTTTACAAGTTTGAGAACGAGGCTCCGGAAACCAATGTTTGGGACTTCATCGATGAATTACTTTCACGTCTGCCGGTGCATCTTGAGCACGGCAATAAGACTACCGCAGTCGTAGAGCGTAGCCCCAAAATTCTTTATGACCGTCTTATTTCGTTTTACGTTCAACACGGCTTCCCTGTGCCTCTGAACGCACAAGAATTTCAAGCCGGTCTACGTGATCGTTACGCAGAACGTGACGGCATGTATTTCACACCATCGCAAGCAGCTAAATATGACGAACTGCGTAAACGCACCGATGGCTTCCAAGCATCTTTGTTCTTCGTTGATAGCGAACAGGGGGGGATTGCATGGCTCAACAATGAGCTTGCTATACCGCAAACCTATCAGGACCTTCAACCAAAATGGATGCAAGCTATAAACGGTGTGCGCAAAGGTGACATCTTGCCGGAATTGATGCAGATTCTTGAAGAAAACTTCATCAAGGAGTCTGACGGTAAGTGGCGCAAACCCAACCTTCAGGATGACGTTGATCTCACGGTTCTCCGTCATAAGGCCCTCATGCGCGAGTTCAAGATTTATGTGGAAGTCGCTCAGAAACCGCGCGGCAAAATCAAGGAGGCTCGCGTCGAGGCTCTGCGAGCCGGTTTCAAGCAGTGCTATCAGGACAAAGATTTTGCAACCATCGTTGCCGTCGGCGACCGCATACCGCAAAATCTTTTAACCGAAGACGAGCAGCTTCTTCAGTTCTATGAAATAGCATCATCTCGCGTATAGGCATGTCGGAACTTATCAACGAAATATTAACCTCAATCAGTCGAGGCTTTCAGCCGCTTACCATCGTCAGCAATCCTGACGGGTTCTTGGCACACGAAGATGTGCTTAAAGAGCTAAAGCGAGAAAGTCCCGCCGAGGTTGTTGTAGGTTCGGCCATTAAGCTTCGTGTTCACTTCGAACTTCATCTCCGCAGAAACCCCGAGAAGTCAGTTATATATATTCTCACTGAAGGAGAAATGCTTCCGGACATCACGACGAAAGCAAACAATATACGCTTTAAAATAGGCGAACTTTTCCCCAATTTCGTTGATAAAGAGACAATTTCTCGACTGCCGCTCGATATTCTTTCGGGATTGTACGACAAACACATTCAAGGGAACGTCTCGGCTCAAAGGCTCCAAGACTTGATTAACAACCTTAATTCTGTGGCAGTCGCCGAACCGGTGTGTGATTTTGGCGAGGCTGTTGTCGCTATTAGAAATATTTGCAATCCAGATTGGTCAGATGTCGCTACAATTCGTCGTATCAGCGAATTGTTTATCAAGATTGTTGAAGCTGATAAATATGATGAGATTGCCGATACAATCGACAGGCTAAACTTCGATTTCCAACATTATCTCAACGAGACGTATTGGAACTCTCTAAATGCCAATCCAATCTTAAAGCCTCGATGCGTCAACGGCATAGTTCCGCATATAAGCGACAATTATCAATCGTGCCAAAAAGTGGCTCTCGTTGTCGTAGACGGGATGGCTTATTGGCAGTATGAAGTGCTTCGCGAAGCACTCGAAGAACTTCATGTTTCCCCGGCCAAAGAGGATTGGACATATTCTTGGATTCCGTCAATTACTTGTCTGTCCCGCCAAGCTATATTCGCCGGACAGCATCCGACTTTCGACTACACGCAGTCGACCAATAATGAACGATTGGCGTGGCAATCGTATTGGCCCATCGGTTTCCCTCAATATATTTTCGACAACGGAGAGGATGAACTGCAGATCAATCAGGATTGTAAACGTCTCGCGCTCGTTACTGTGGCTCTCGACGAGAAGATGCACAGTTCGTCATCTTACCTCGACCTGTTGGCGTTGACAAAGCTTTGGGCCAACTCCTTTGCCAAACGCATTAAAGAATTAAAGGACTACGGCTTCGACATAATCCTTACGACCGACCACGGCAATGTGCTCGCTAAGGGATGGCGTACTTTTACGCCTACCGAAAAAGCACATCTCTATGGGAAAGCGAGCCGCGGACACCGTCACGCTATCTTTATGAATGAAAATGCAAGCAAACGATTCGAGCGGGAAATTGATTATTCAATTAGCTGTCTTCATAAGAACTTATGGTTTGCTATTCGAGACAACAATAGTTTTAACTTGCCCGGTCGAGTAGAAATCACTCACGGAGGCTCACACCTTTTTGAGTGCATGATTCCATTCATCAAATTTTAGTTATGCCAGAGAAAACTACCATAGGTCTGCGTCAACGCATCCCGATGTCATTGCTTGAAATGGCTCTGATTGCGGTTTTGTCGGGTGATTATTCAAGAGAATACTTTGCCGAACTTGCTGCTACCGAGTATAACGGGCAAAACCGCATAGCCAAAACGGTGACAGCCATCTCGCAGTTGACCGACCAAAATCCTCTTATAGACCTTTTGCGAGAAAATAAAGACGAAGTGCTTCTCGCACTTCGCAATAGCGCTGACCGAACATTGATATTGTCATCGCTCCTCATTGCCAAATTTGAATTCGCTTACGATATTTTCACGCTGTTGGGCAAATATTTCCATGTTCAGGATCAGGTCGTAACCGCACTTATTACTCAAAAGATGTCGCAGAAATACGGCTCCAACCGTTCATTGCCTAATGCAATGAACTGCGCTCTGCCTATGTTTATTGAGGCCGGCATATTGCATCGGCCTAAAATCGGCTTCTTTGAAATTCGCAAGGTAGCTCCATGTACCGCCATCGCGCGCCGAGCTTTCGACGAAGCGTTCTTCTATTGGAACCCCAACCTCTCACGCGAATTAACATATCCATCTCATCCTTATTACGAATACTTAGAAATATAAATCTTTGGATTTCTGTATGTGATTTTTTGGGCTGTGGCTGCAGTTTTTATGTCAATGGTTGCTGTCAGTTGCAAATTATGATTAATTTTGTAGTCTAATTAATAAATTTCCCGGCGCTCGGGGCGTTGAGCCTGAGTTGTGGGCCTAATTTCGATATCCTATGTCAGAAATCAAAGAAAATGATGCCGCTGAGTCGGCTGAGAAGAAAGGCTTGAACTTTGTCGAACAAATAGTATATGATGACCTGCAGGCAGGCAAGAACGGAGGACGCCTCAACACGCGTTTCCCGCCCGAGCCTAACGGTTACCTCCATATCGGCCACGCTAAGGCCATCTGCATGGACTTCGGCGTTGCAGAGAAGTTCGGCGGCACATGCAATCTGCGCTTTGACGACACAAACCCCGTCAAGGAGGATGTCGAGTATGTCGACTCTATCCGCGAGGATATCCACTGGCTCGGTTTCGACTGGGGCGACCGCGAGTACTACGCCTCGGACTATTTTCCCCGTCTGTTTGACCTTGCCGTGCGCCTGATTAAAGAGGGCAAGGCTTATGTCGATGACCAGACATCGGAGGAGATTGCCGCCCAAAAGGGCAGCCCCACAGTGCCCGGCATCGAGAGCCCTTACCGCAACCGCACACCCGAGGAAAACCTCGACCTCTTCATGCGCATGAACGCAGGCGAGTTTGACGAGGGCGCACGCGTGCTCCGCGCTAAAATCGACATGGCGTCGCCTAACATGCACTTTCGTGACCCCATCATGTACCGCATCATCAAGACTCCGCATCACCGCACAGGCACGACATGGAAGGTCTACCCGATGTATGACTTCGCCCATGGTCAGAGCGACTACTTCGAGGGCGTGACACACTCTCTCTGTACTCTTGAGTTTGAGGTGCACCGTCCGCTTTACGAATACTTTGTCAAAGAGCTTGCCGACGAGACATACTGCCCGCGTCAGATTGAGTTCAACCGACTCAACCTCACATACACCGTGATGAGCAAGCGCAAACTGCTGCAGCTTGTCAAGGAAGGACTCGTGGCCGGTTGGGACGACCCCCGCATGCCGACCATCTCGGGTATGCGCCGCCGCGGCTATACCCCCGAGTCAATCCGCAAATTCGTTGAGACTATCGGCTATACCAAATATGAGGCTCTCAACTCTGTCAGCCTCCTCGAGCACGCTGTGCGCGATGATCTCAACCGTCACGCCACACGCGCCATGGCCGTCCTCAATCCCGTCAAGGTCGTGATTACAAACTATCCCGAGGGTCAGGTCGAGACTGTCGAGATGGAGAACAACCCCGAGGAGGAGGGCAGCGGCACACATCAGATGCCGTTCTCACGCGAGATTTACATAGAGTGCGACGACTTCATGGAGAATCCGCCCAAGAAGTTCTTCCGCATGACTCCCGGCTCTGAGGTCCGCCTCAAAGGCGCCTATATCGTCAAATGCACCGGTGTCAAGAAAGACGCCGACGGCAATATCGAGGAAATCTATTGCGAATACGACCCCGAGACACGCAGCGGTCTGCCCGGTGCAGCCCGCAAGGTAAAAGGTACGCTCCATTGGGTGTCGGCAGCTCACGCCATTGACGCGGAGGTGCGCCTCTATGACCGCCTGTTCAACGTCGAGAATCCTGCAGCCGAGCCAGACCGCGATTTTCGCGAGATGCTTAATCCCGACTCGCTCAAGGTGGTGACCGGTGTCAAAGTTGAGCCATTCATCGCCGAGAACGCCGAGCGCGGACGCAAATTCCAGTTCCAGCGTGTCGGTTATTTTACCCCCGACTATGACTCTACGCCAGAGCATTTGGTATTCAACCGCACAATCGCCCTCAAGGATAGCTGGGAGAAAGAGCAGAAAAAGGCTTAACCTCAACCAATAAGACACTAACACCGTAATGGCAGAAGGTACAGACGACCGTCGCGAGGAGTTGTGCAGCCGCTTTCGCGCATCACTCTCTGACAACGGCAGCGACAGATATTTCGATGAGGACGAACTCATCGAAATATTTGATTACGCAGGTGACCTCAATGACGATTATATCAGATTTGAAGTGTTGCTTTGCGGTGCCCGTCTGTACCCTGACAGCATACCTCTGCGAGAGCGCCGTGCGCTGCTTTACTCGGCGTTCGGCGAGGACCTCTCGGAGAAATATCTTGAGGACAACAACTCGCAGCAGAGTGCCCTCTGGGACATCGCGCGTCTGCGCAACAGTAACCCTGCCGGCGCCGAGGCTGTCAGACAGCTCGAACTGTTGCTGTCACATTATGACGAATTTGACGACGAGGAGGTCATACAGCTTGTTGACCTCGCCTCGTCGCTTGGTCAGACCGACTGGCTGACAGACCGTCTTGAAGCTTTGCGTGCCCATGTCACATATCTGCCGACACTGCTGTTTGAGATTGCAGTAGTGCTTGAGATGAACGGCCGTTACGACGAAGCTATCAAGCTTTTAGAGGAGCTTACAAACATCGATCCCTATAATGAGCAGTACTGGTTTATGCTTGCTCAGGAGTACGATTTGGCCGGTAATGTCGACGGCTCGCTCTCGGCTCTCGACCTTGCTCTTGCCATTCTGCCCGACGACAAGGCCATGCGCTTCTATCAGGCACGTCTTCTTGCACGCGACGAACACACGATAGACCGTGCGGTAGATATTCTTGTCAAACTTGCCGACGAGTTTCCTGAAGATATAGACATCTGCCATTTTCTGGCAACTATGTATGTTGATATGGCCCAGTCAGATGATATGGCAGAGAAGATGCGTAACTTCAGACTTGCGGCATCAGTGCTTGACAAGTGCTTTAAACTTAATCCCGGTGATGTCAAACTTGCCACTGATATATTGGCTATCGGTCTTTCACCGGCTGATGAAGTGATCTCAATTGTCGACAAGAAAAACCCGCCTGCGACCACTGCCGAATGGATAGAGTGGGCCAAGTCACTCGAGGATCTGAACGTTTATGACAAGGCCGTAGAGGTCCTTTTATATTATGAGAAGAAGATAGGTCGTCAGGACCCTGATGTCAATGAGGCGCTCGTGCGCAACTTTTTCATGCTCAAAGACTTCAAGTCTGTGACGCGTTATTATGAGCGTCATTGTGAGGGCAAATCGGGCTCAACGTCTGATGATGCGGGGCTGCAGGTTGTCATTTATGTGCTTTCGGTGATACGCAACGGACAGTATCAGACAGCTATTGAGCTGATTGACGGCATAAAGACTTTCTTTAGCGAGCAGCCGTCGGCCGGCATTGGAGACACACTTCGCCGCATTGGTGTAGTAGCTGTCCTCAACGAAATGCGCCGCCGCCTCATGCTCCCCCCCGCCGAGGCCGACTGGGACCGGTTCGACCCGTTAGGAGCGTGGGGATAAAGCTGCAGCGCTGACGCACCTACGGCGCGCGCTGCCAGTAACTCATTGAAATGTAGGGACATGCCAAAGTGAGCGACAGCGAGCGGCGGCATGTATAATATGCAAGTAAAGTGCTGGCGGCCGTATCATACACGCCAAAGGCGCGTCTCTGCATTTTCCGGATAATTAGTGAGTTATTGGTCGATTAAAAATCGACCTCCCATATTTATGTCCGAGCTTTTAGATATATGGGTTGTGGCGGCGTTCGTCGGCGATGGTGGAGAAGCGGTCGTGGCCGGGCAACACTTTTGTGTCGTCGGGGAGGGTCATGAGCTTTTCGCGGATGCTCTTAATGAGGGTGTTATGGTCGCCGCCGGGCAGGTCGGTGCGTCCGACGCCAAAGCGGAACAGTGTGTCGCCCGAAATCAGAAAGCCTCCCTCAGCTGAGTATAGTGATATGCCGCCGGGCGAATGGCCGGGAGTGGTGATGACGCGCAGTTCGCTACTGCCTATCTTAATGATGTCGCCGTCTTTCAGAGCCACGTCTATTTTCACAGGGTCGGCCTTGATGCGTCCGCCGAAACGTGCCATTTGCGCCGGTATGTCATCGCCGAGAGGTTGGTCGTTGATGTTGGCTGCGACTTTCACGCCATATTTATCGCGCACATAGTTGTCGCCGAAGCAGTGGTCTAAGTGAAGGTGTGTATTGATTATCTGCGTGATTTTAAGATTGTTGGCGCTGACATAATCGTCAAATTCGCGTTTTTCGGCAGCGTCAATCATGCCGGGGTCAATGACGGCCGTGTCACCGGTCTCCTTATCTGTGATGAGATAAGTGTTGACACCGAACATATTAAAAACGAACTGTTTGATTTTTAACATATTATTTGAGTTGAGAAGAGTTTCGATGTTTATCGCCTATGCCCGATGGCCACATAGACGAGCTTCTTTGTGTCAAAGAATTGCTCATTGAAAAACTCGTTGACCGGGTATTCTATCACGGGATAGCGTATGCCCTTTGACTCGGCTTCGATGTCGCCGCCTTTCAGGCATACCAGACCGTTGTCATAGCGGTTTGACGGACGTGTCTGTTGAGCTATATTCTTGACAATAAGTGGGACGAGTGCGTCAAGAGCCATCACTGCGCGGCTGACCACATAGTCATAGCGCTCGCGGCACTCGCCTATGTCGCCGTGCTGAAATGTCACGTTCTTGAGGCCGATGGCGCGGCTGATTTCGGTTGCTACTTTAATTTTCTTGCCTATGCGGTAGATTATGTTAAAGCGGCAGTCGGGGTAGGCGATAGCAAGCGGTATGCCCGGGAATCCGCCTCCCGTGCCCATGTCCAAGACGGTCGTTCCGGATTCGAGCGGACCCCAGAAACGGGCTATGGCGAGAGAGTGGAGCACATGCTTGAGGTAGAGGTTGTCAATGTCTTTGCGTGAGATGACATTGATTTTGGCGTTCCATTCTGTATATAAATCGCCTAAGGCTGCAAACTGCCGTCTCTGCTCGTCGCTCAGTGAGTCAAAATATTTTTGTATAGTTTCCATCGGGGAGACTTTCTATGACAAACAATCTTAAGAGGTAAATGTTGCTTAATATATAAGGTCTTGCTTTTTGTTACGGCAAATTTAAGATTAATTGTTAATTTTGTAAAACCAAAACGAACTAAAAATGATAAAACTCGGCCATAATAATAAACTAAGGGTAGGGCGCTTTGTAGATTTCGGCGCTTATCTAACTGATGATGAGGGCGCGGAGATTCTTCTTCCTGCCCGTTATGTAAGCGATGATTTAGTGGTCGGAGACGAGATTGATGTCTTCGTCTATAAGGATTCGGAGGACCGCCCTGTAGCCACGACAGACGTGCCTTATGTCGAAGTCGGTCAGTTTGCCTTTCTGCAGGTCGTGGCCGTTAATAAAGTCGGCGCATTCCTTGACTGGGGCCTGCCCAAAGACCTGCTCGTGCCGTTCTCTGAGCAGAAAGCGCGTATGCAGCAGGGAGGCATTTATCTTGTCTATGTGTATCTCGACAATGAGAGCGGCCGCATAGTAGCGTCGGCCAAAGTCGAGAAATATCTCGGCAACCTCATCCCTGACTACAAACCCGGCCAGCGTGTCGAGGCGCTCGTATGGGAGCACACGCCTATCGGCTATAAGGTTATAGTCGACAATCTCTTTCAGGGCATGCTTTATCAGAATGAGCTTTACCGGCCGGTTGAGATTGAGGAGACCGTTGACGCTTATGTCAAGATGGTAAGACCCGACGGCAAAATCGACCTCACACTCGGAGACAAGGCCGTAAATCGTGTGCGCGAACTTTCAGACGAGATTATGGAACGGCTGAAGAATTCGGGCGGCAGTCTGCCTTACGGCGACAAGTCGTCGCCCGACGACATAAAAGCCGAGTTCAAGTGCAGCAAGCGCGACTTCAAACAGGCCATCGGACGCCTTTACAAAGAGCACCGCATAGTCATCGAAGACGACAATATCGCTTTGGCCGAAAAGCCTTCCGACGGCGACTGACACGCAGGAAATCGCTCTTTGGCTGCTGCTTTTAAGTCAAATTGACACATTGACACTTGACTTTCGAGTCTTTTTAGGCCCGAAAAGGGCGAAATGTGAAAAATTTTTATGAACTTTGCACATTGATTTATATCTTAGAGAATCATTGTGCACAATATGGAATTTTCAGCAAGTCTGATAGCCTCACAGGTCAACGGAGTCGTCGAGGGAGACGGCTCGGTGACAGTCAATACATTTTCTAAAATTGAGGAGGCTCACAAAGGCTCGATAACTTTTCTCGCTAATCCCAAATATACTCATTACATATATACGACCGAGGCTTCGATAGTGCTTGTCGGCAAGGATTTCAAAGCCGAGCACCCCGTCAAGGCCACGCTCATACGTGTTGACGACCCTTATGCCACGCTGTCGGCTCTGCTGACCATGGTGTCACAGTTCATGTTCGTCATGCCCAAGGGCATTGAGCAGCCCTCGTCGATTGCAGAGGGTGTCGAAGTCGACGCCGAGAGCTATATCGGCGTTTTTGCTTATGTCGGTGCAGGCGCCCGTCTCGGCAAGGGCGTAAAAATATTTCCGCAGGTCTATGTAGGCCGCAATGTCGTCATCGGCGACGGAACGATACTCTATCCCGGTGTCAAGATTTATGACAACTGCCATGTCGGCGCACGCTGCATCTTACATTCGGGTGTGGTGATAGGCGCTGACGGTTTCGGATTCGCACCGACGCCTGACGGTTATCACAAGATCCCTCAGATTGGCATCGTCGAGATTGCTGACGACGTGGAGATAGGTGCCAACACGACCGTTGACCGCGCAACGATGGGTGCCACACGTGTCGGTCGCGGCACCAAGCTTGACAATCTCATCCAGATAGCCCACAATGTCGAGGTCGGCGAGATGACCGTAATGGCCGCGCAGGCCGGAGTGGCCGGCTCGACAAAAATCGGCAGCCGCTGCATGGTCGGCGGTCAGGTCGGCTTCGCCGGTCATATCCATGTCGGCGACGATGTGCAGATAGGCGCTCAGTCGGGCGTTCCCAACAACGTTGCCTCGTCGCAGCGCATCATGGGCTATCCTGCTGTCCCGGCGCGTGATTTTATGCGTCAGAGCGCTTATGTCAAACGTCTCGGAGAGCTCTTCGAGCGCGTAGCTAAACTTGAGAAAAAATAATCATTATCATACTTTCAAAGAAATGAAGCAGTTAACTCTTAACGAACAATTTACCCTCAAAGGTAAAGGTCTTCACACCGGTGCGATGATCGAGGCTACATTCTGCCCCGCTCCCGAAAATCACGGATACAAATTCGTGCGTGTCGACCTTGAGGGTGAACCTGTAGTCGAGGCTTTGGCCGAGAACGTCGTGGCTACTAACCGCGGCACAGTCGTTGCCAAAGGCGATATAGTTGTCAGCACTATCGAGCATGCCATGGCTGCGCTTTATGCCATGGGCGTGGATAACTGTCTTATCAAAGTCAACGCCGGCGAGCTCCCTATCCTCGACGGCAGCGCCAAACCTTATGTAGACGAAATCGAGCGAGTAGGTCTTGTCGAGCAGCACGCTGACAAAGACTTCTATGTCGTTAAGCATAAAATCGAGGTTTCAGACCCCGAGAGCGGCTCAAAGATTATGATACTGCCCGACGACGAGTTCAGCGTCGAGGTCAAGGTCAACTTTGACTCGCCCGTGCTTTCAAATCAGTATGCATCGATGGAGCATGTCGACGAGTTCGCCAAAGAGATTGCTTCGGCCCGCACATTTGTATTCGTGCGCGAGATTGAGCCCCTGCTTGCAGCCAACCTTATCAAAGGCGGCGATCTCGACAATGCCATCGTCATCTATGATGCTCCTATGAGTCAGGAACGTCTCGATCATATCGCCGACATGATGAACACTCCTCACCGCGAGGTGTCGGCTCTCGGCTATCTCAATATCCGTCCGCTCAGTCATGAGAATGAGCCCGCACGCCACAAACTCATGGACCTCGTCGGCGACATCGCTCTCATAGGCCGCCCGCTCAAGGGCAAAGTCATCGCCACCAAGCCCGGCCACACCATTAACTCTGTTCTCACCAAGAAAATCCGCAGCGAAATCAAACGTCAGGACGTGCAGGCACCGGTCTACAATCCCAACGTCGCCCCGCTGATGGACAACAACGAGATACGCTCGCGTCTGCCTCACCGCTATCCCTTCCTGCTTGTCGACAAGATTATCGACAAATCAGAGAGCTATATCGTCGGCGTCAAGAACGTGACTACTAACGAGCCTTTCTTCCAAGGTCACTTCCCTCAGGAGCCCGTCATGCCCGGCGTGCTGCTTGTCGAGGCCATGGCTCAGACAGGCGGTCTGCTCGTGCTCAGCACAGTCGATGAGCCCGAGCGCTACTCGACATACTTCATGAAGATTGACAATGTCAAGTTCCGTCAGAAAGTCGTTCCCGGCGACACGTTGCTCTTCCATGTTTCATTCATGACTCCTCTGCGTCGCGGCATGGCTGTTATGAAAGGCCTCGCGTTCGTCGGTGAGAAAATCGTCTGCGAGTGTGAGTTTATGGCACAGATTATCAAGAACAAATAAACCATAACCTATAATTCAAGGCACAATCAAATATGAAACAGCCACTTGCATATATTCATCCGGCGGCCAAAATTGCCCCGTCGGTTGTCATAGACCCTTTTGTAACTATCGACCAGAATGTCGAGATAGGCGAGGGAACACGTATTCTCAGCAATGTGACCATTCTCGAGGGCGCACGCATCGGTAAGAACTGCACCATTTTCCCCGGCGCTGTTATCGGTGCCATCCCTCAGGATCTCAAATTCCGCGGCGAGGAGACTACAGCCATCATCGGTGACAACACCACTATCCGTGAGTGCGTCACCGTCAACCGCGGCACTGCAGCCAAGGGCAAGACCGTCGTCGGCTCAAACTGCCTTATCATGGCCTACTCACACGTGGCCCACGACTGTGTGGTTGGTGACAATGTCATCATCTCAAATGCTTCGCAGCTTGCAGGCGAGGTTGTCGTTGACAATTACGCAGTTATCGGTGGCGGCACACTCGTCCACCAGTTCTGCCACATCGGTCCGCATGTGATGATACAGGGCGGAGCATTGGTCAACAAGGACATCCCCCCGTATGTCAAGGCCGCCCGCGAGCCTATCGCATATGCCGGCGTCAACTCTATCGGTCTGCGCCGCCGCAATTTCTCTAATGAGACAATCCGTGACATTCAGGAGACATACCGTTACCTCTATCTGTCGAGCATGAACATCAGCGACGCCCTCGAACGCATCGAGGCCGAACTGCCCGCCACGAAAGAGCGCGACGAAATCATCCTCTTCGTCAAGAACTCAAAACGCGGCATAATCCGCGGATATATGTAATTAACCCTATAATAGCCGCGCCGGAGGGTCTGTCGCGCGCCGTCGCCGCTTGCGGTGCATCGGCGTGAGGAAAGTCCGGGCAACAAAGAGCACCATATTTCTTAACGGGAAGCTGTCGGTAACGGCAGAGTAATGTGACAGAAAACAACCGCCTGCTTCGCGCAGGTAAGGGTGAAAAGGCGAGGTAAGAGCTCACCGGGCGCAATAGTGATATCGCGCGCCGCACATCTTATGGGTTGCAAGGTCAAGTATACCGGCATTTAAGGGCTGCTCGTCCATTGCCGGGGGGTAGACCGCTAAAGCCCGGTGGCAACATCGTGGCGCAGATAAATGACAGACAGACCGGCTCAACTCGGCCGTGCTTACGGCACGGCGTCTGAAAGTGGGCCGTCTACATAACCCGGCTTATACTCCGGCGAGGCTATTTTTTATAATTGACACAAGACACAATGGCGCACGAACATGACTGGTGGACATCACCGACCGAGAGTGAAGACGGCAGACTGATTATGGTCAGCGGCCGCCGCGACATCGGCCGCTTCAGAGACAACAAGCGTTTTTGTAACCGCATAGAGATTACATGGCGCTATGACGAGTCTCCTGACGCTGCGATGCCTGACAAACCGACGGCCGAGATGATGGAGAAGGTCACCGACGCCCTTAACGCATCATTTGACAAAGATCCCGTGGCTGTCATGACCGGCATCTTCACCGGGGCCGGCGAGCGCAACTGGGCGTTTTATACGCTGAGTAACAACATCTTCGGCCGTAAGCTTAACGAGGCGTTGGCTGATCTGCCTCTGCTGCCATTGACGATATATGCCGAACTTGACCCCGACTGGGCCGCTTACGACGAGATGTGCGATTTGGCCGAGATTATGCCCGGCGATGAATGTTAAATAGATATTCTATTCCCGATTTATAGATAAAATGGATGTTTTAAAATTTGGAGGAACTTCTGTCGGCTCGGCTGAGCGTATTAAACATGTGGCCAAACTCGTCAGCGGCCGCGGTCGTGTTATTGTTGTGCTGTCAGCGATGGCGGGCACCACAAACACACTCGTCGAGATTGCCGACTATCTTTCGAAAGGAAATACGGCCGGAGCACAGGAGACCCTCAACGGTCTGCGTATGAAGTATACCGCGGTCATCGATGAACTCTTTGAAGCCGAGGGCTTCCGCACACGCGCCACGGCTGTCATCGGCGAGCGTTTCTCGTATCTCAAAGCCCTATGTGACGGCCGATATACGCAGTCTGAAGAACGTGAGATATTAGCTCAGGGTGAGCTCATGTCGACCGCCCTGATGCAGCTCTACATGGAGTCGGCAGACATTAAGGCTGCTATCCTCCCGGCCCTCGAGTATATGCGCACCGATGCCAACGGCGAGCCGGATATGGACTATATCACTTCGCATCTGAAACGTCTGATAGAATGTAACCCTGATGCCGATATATTGCTGACTCAGGGCTATATATGTCTTAATTCTCGCGGAGAAGTCGACAACCTCAAACGCGGCGGCAGCGATTATTCGGCTTCGATTGTAGGTGTCGTAGTCAATGCTTCCGAGATACAGATTTGGACCGACATCGACGGTATGCATAACAATGATCCGCGCTATGTCGACAACACCTCGCCCGTCAGCGAGCTTGACTTCGAGGAAGCTGCCGAGCTGGCATATTTCGGGGCGAAAATTCTACATCCCAACTGTGTGCTTCCCGCCAAGCTCGCCAACATCCCCGTGCGTCTGCTCAACACTATGCAGCCCGAGGCTCCCGGCACAGTGATTTATCACATGCCGCCCGACGGCCACATCAAAGCCGTCGCCGCAAAAGACAATATAACGGCCATAAAGATTAAATCCGGCCGCATGCTGCTCGCATACGGATTTCTCCACAAAGTCTTCGAGACTTTTGACAAATACTGTACGAGCATCGACATGATAGCCACTTCAGAGGTCGGTGTCACTGTCACCATTGATGACTCGAGCCACCTCGCGGCCATAGTCGACGACCTGAAACACTTCGGCACGGTCACCGTCGACCGTGACATGACGATAATATGTGTCGTCGGCGACCTTGAGTGGCACAATTGCGGACATGCCGCTCGTGCTATAGACGCACTCAGAGACATCCCGGTGCGTATGATAAGCTACGGCGGCAGTAACTATAACGTCTCAATGGTTATCCGAGCCGAGGACAAGGTCGAAGCCCTTCGTCGTCTTAGTGACAAATTATTTTCATAATCTGCCTGATATATGATAACTCGTTTCCCGTTGCAACTGCTTGAGAAATCAGCTACGCCATGCTATCTATACGATCTCGGGTTGTTACGTGACACTCTTACAGAAATATGTCGTCTGTCAGACCGTCCCGATTGGCGTGTGCATTATGCCGTCAAGGCCAATGCCAACTCTGAAATACTCGCTGAGATACGCCGCGCCGGTCTCGGCATAGACGCTGTCAGCGGCGGTGAAATTGCGCTTTCTCTCGAAGCCGGATTCAAGGCTGAGGACATCGTTTTCGCCGGTGTAGGCAAGAGCGACGAAGAGATTTTGCTCGCCCTGCGTGCCGGCATAGGCAGTTTCAATGTGGAGTCTGTCGAGGAGTTGCATGTCATATCAGAGCTTGCTTCACGCGAGAATCTGACAGCATCGGTCGCTCTGCGCGTCAATCCGAATATCGACGCTCATACACATAAATATATTACGACCGGCTTGGCCGAAAACAAGTTCGGCATCGACATGGACCGTCTTGATGAGACTGTCGACACAGCCCTGTCGCTGCCCGGTATTAAATTGAACGGTCTGCATTTTCACATCGGCTCGCAGATAACTATTACAAAGCCTTTTGAACTGCTCTGCACCACAATCCGTCAGGTGCTGTCGCAGATGGCCGTCAAGGGTGTCAATATACGTTCGATTAATGTCGGCGGTGGTCTTGGTGTGGATTACGCTGACCCTGACGCACATCCGATTGCAGATTTTGAGTCTTACTTTAAAGTATTCGCTGACAATCTGCCGCTTCAGCCCGGTCAGACACTGCACTTTGAACTCGGACGCTCGATTGTGGCTCAGTGCGGCTCGCTTATCAGCCGCTGTCTTTATGTCAAGCACGGCGTCTCAAAAGATTTTGTAATCCTTGACGCCGGTTTCTCCGAGCTGATACGCCCTGCATTATATCAGGCATATCACCGCATCGACAATCTGTCGGCTCTCGGAGAGCATCGCCAGAAACACTCATATGACGTCGTCGGGCCAATCTGTGAGAGTTCCGACTGTTTCGGCGAGGAGGTCACTCTGCCGGAGACTCGCCGCGGCGATTTGTTCGCCATACGCTCTGCAGGGGCTTACGGTGAGTCGATGTCGTCGCATTATAACTGCCGGCATCTTCGTCCGACGGTTTATATAGGAGCTGTTGAGGCTGAATAACTTAGAAATGCTTTTATAAACATTATGATAACGGTAAACAATTTAGGTATCCAATTCGGTAAAAGAGTTCTTTTTCAAGATGTCAATCTGAAATTTACGCCGGGCAACTGCTACGGCATCATTGGTGCTAACGGTGCCGGCAAGTCGACGCTTATGCGTATGCTCAGCGGCCAGCTTTCGCCGACTCACGGCACTATTGCGCAGGGCCACGGGGAGCGCATGAGTGTGCTTGAGCAGGACCACTTCAAGTTTGACGATTTCACTGTCATCGACACTGTCATCCAAGGCCACACCGTGCTCTGGGACATCATGAAAGAGAAGGACGCCCTTTACGCTAAAGAGGATTTCTCAGACGCTGACGGCATACGCGCCTCAGAACTTGAGGAGAAATTCGCCGAACTCGAGGGCTGGAACGCCGAGAGCGATGCAGCCGCACTGCTCAGCGGTCTCGGTATCAAGGAGGATAAACACTATATGCTGATGCGCGACATGAGCGCCAACGAGAAGGTGCGCGTGCTTTTGGCCAAAGCGCTTTTCGGAAATCCCGACAACCTGCTTTTGGATGAGCCTACCAATGACCTCGACCTCGAGACTGTGGCATGGCTTGAGGACTATCTCTCTAAATTTGAGAACACGGTGCTCGTCGTCAGCCACGACCGTCACTTCCTTGACTCTGTCTGCACACACACGCTTGATATCGACTATAACAAGGTGTCGCTCTTCGCCGGCAACTACAGCTTCTGGTACGAGAGCAGCCAGCTTGCCCTCCGTCAGCAACAACAGGCCAACAAGAAAGCTGAGGAGCGCCGCAAGGAGCTCCTCGAGTTCATCCAGCGATTCAGCGCCAATGTGGCCAAGAGCAAGCAGACGACCTCACGCAAAAAGATGCTCGAGAAACTTAACATTGAGGAGATTCAGCCCTCGTCGCGCCGTTATCCCGGCATCATATTTACTCCTGCCCGTGAGCCCGGCAACAAGATTCTTGAGGTAAAGGGGCTGACGGCGACTGTCGACGGTGAGACGCTCTTCAAAGACGTCAACTTCCAGATAGAGAAAGGCGACAAAGTTGCTTTCCTGTCACACGATCCGCGCGCTATGACCGCGCTGTTTGAGATTATCAACGGCAACCGCAAGGCCGACGGCGGCACATACGAGTGGGGCCAGACCATTACCACAGCCTATCTGCCCCTTGACAACACGGCTTTCTTCAACACTGACCTAAACCTTGTCGACTGGCTCGCGCAGTTCAGCGACGACTCGAGCGAGATTTATCTCAAAGGTTTCCTCGGCAAGATGCTTTTCTCGGGCGAGGAAGTGCTCAAAAAGGCATCAGTGCTCTCAGGCGGCGAGAAGATGCGCTGCATGATTGCGCGCATGATGCTTCGCGACGCCAACACAATGGTGCTCGACTCGCCGACCAACCACCTTGACCTTGAGTCGATTCAGGCGTTCAACAACACGCTGCAGTCGTTCAAGGGCAACCTTTTGCTTGCCTCGCACGACCACGAATTCATCCAGACCGTCTGCAACCGCATCATAGAGCTGACGCCTAACGGCATCATCGACAAGATGATGGACTATGATGACTACATCACAGACGAGCGCGTGGCAGTTCTGCGAGAGCGACTTTATGCACATTCATAATGCGATAACCTTCAAAAAAATCAGTAAAATGGTAAAACATATTGTAATGTTTAAGCTTACCGGCACATGTGACGAACGCCGTGCCGTGGCTCAAAAATTCAAGGCCGCCCTCGAGGCTCTTCCCTCGCAGATTGACGTGCTCCGCTCTATAGAGGTCGGCATCAACGAGAATCCCGCCGAATCATGGGACGTGGTGCTGACAGCCGTCGTCGACTGCATGGCTGACGTGGATGTTTACGCCAAACATCCCGCTCACGTCGCTGCTGCCGGGCTGCTTGCCGGACACAAAGAGGCTCGTGCCTGCGTCGACTACGAGTTTTGATTCGGGTCAGTCGTTGATGTGACGATAAAGGTCGCGGAATGCCTTTGAGGTGCCGAGCACGGTCAGGGTATCATTTTCATCGATGATAAGTCCTTTTTGGCTCAAATCGAGCATAACGGGCAGTTTATGTTTTATGCCGAGTATGTTTGTCTGTTCGGTCTCGCGTGTCGCAGCCACGAGAGTAAGACCGTAATCATTTAACGATAGGCTGTCATAACTGTCGCCTATGAAATATTGCGGGGCATTAAACTTCAGTAGGTAAGTATCCGCATCAATTTTAAGGCTCTCGACTTGGCTGCCGAGCTCCATTTCGTTGGTTAGGTCAGCGGCGGCGCGTTGTTCAGGCGTAAGGATACGGTCGATTTCAAACCCTTGGAGTATCGACTCATGCAGTTTGTCTATAGCACGGGCATAGATATGCCTTACGCCGAACTGTTTGAGCAGTGCGACGGTCTTGACACTCGCGCCGAAGTTTTCACCGATGGCCACGATAACCAGATCTACGTTTTTAAGTGGCAGTACGCTCAGCGAACTTTCCTCGGTAGAGTCAATAAGATAGACAGTCGAGATGTAGTCTTTTATGGCGTCGATGTTGGCCTGCCGGTTGTCGGCGCCTATGACTTCATGGCCTTGATTGGTTAGGTCGAGCGCGAGATTTGATCCGTAAATGCCGAGTCCGATAATAAGATATCTCATAGCTTTTGTCTTTGTTTGTCAGTTGATTATGATATTGTCGACCGGATAATGTGCCGAGCGGTCAGCCGAGCCGGCAGCAAAACCGATAAGCATCGAGAGAATGCCGACTCGCCCGATAAACATGGCCGTCGAAAGAACAATTTTTGACATGTCGCACAGGTCGGCCGTTATTCCTAATGAAGAGCCGACGGTAAACAGGGCCGATGTGACTTCGAAGATGACGTCACGCGAGGCCATCTGTGGCTCGAGCAGTAGTATGGCTGTCGTATAAAGGAAAAATGCAATTATGGCAATTATTATGACAGCATTGGCTCGTCTGACAGAGCCTATGGCTATACGTCGGTTAAATGCTACCGCACTCCTGTGTCCGCGTATGACCGAGCGCAGATTTAACAGCACGACAGCCACGGTGTTGACTTTGATGCCGCCCGCCAACGATTGCGAGGCACCTCCGATCCACATCTGCACGATTATCAGAAGCAATGTCACAGGCAAAAATGCCGCCGGATTGACAGACATGAATCCCGCGCTGCGGGGCACGAGCGAGTTGAATACCGACTGTGACACTTTCTCGCCGAATGTCATGCCCGCGAGAGTATTGTTATATTCAAACACCATAAATGCGACGGTCGATAGCGCGAGTATGGCGAGCGTCGTGATGATTACCAATTTTGTGTTAAGATCGTAGATATGGATTGCTCTGTTTCCTTGCCTAAGCCCCTTGGCACGGATGAAAAGGCGCCGGATATAGGAGGTTGCAATATCTTTTAGATTGACGAGAATCGGGAATCCGATGGCGCCGGCGAGAATGAGCAATGAGGTCACCCAATAGATTGACTGCGCTCCATGCAGCAATATCGGGTTGGCCATGCCCCCCGGCAGGCAGCTGAAACCGGCGTTGCAGAACGATGACAATGCGTGAAATGCGGCGAACGTCATCTTGTGCTCGACATCGAGTCCCAATGCGTCAGGAATGGTCAGATAGACAGCAACAGCTCCGGCTACCTCGACAGCCAGCGTGAACACAAGTATATAGAGCAACGTAGGCACGAGATTATTCATCGACTTGGAGTAAACGATATCGCGTATAAGCAGCTGACTGTAAATTGACGGCACGCCGCTGAAGAATATGGCAAAAAAACTTGTGAAAGTTATCACGCCGAGTCCCCCGATCTGTATAAGTATAGCCAAAACCAGCAGACCTAAAGGCGTGAAAGTCGAAGGCACATCGACACTCGTCAGACCGGTTATGCAGACCGCGCTTGTCGATACAAACAGCGAATCGATGTATGATAACGGGACGACCGTGCAACGCGGCAGCATCAGCACAAATGACCCGGCAATGATGAAGAACAGGAAACTTCCCGAAAGAATCAACGCCGGGTTTGTGCGCCGGCCAATCAGTTTCATTACGCCGTAACTTAGTCTGACGATAGAGTAGGCTGTCAGTATACCGAACAGAAATACGTTACTGTAAAGTATTTTTTCGAGAAAAGGCAGCCACGGATGGACGGGATGGGGGTATATCCACGGGAGCAGAGTGAGTAGTACGGCGATGTCGACAATCCATTTAAGCATCCTTGTTGCACGCAAAGTGGCACGCAGGTTGAAGATTAGATTAAATCCGACGTTAAAAACGAAAATACCCTGTATGATGCGCAGCAGACGGCGGTGCAGCATCAGAGTCGCTTCCGAGTTGTCATACCCGAAATATATGACAAGGATTATCAGACAACAGCCAGCAGCAACAGTCGATATAAACTCCGATATGCCTGATATGTTACGTATTGCTACAGAAAAATGATGAGTGAATCGCGCATATCGAAAACGCAGACGGCGCAACTTGTTATGCCATCTGCCGCCATCGGCCTTATGTCTCGGGCTCTCATCCATTACTATTGATTAACAATCAAAGATAGCAAACAGTCGCCACACCCCCAAATTTTAGCAAATAATTGCAGCGAAAGGGACTTTACAAGATTTGGAGTTTAATAAAATTATTTGTAATATTGCAGCGATTAGGAGAAATCCTAGTCATATTAGTTATTGAAAACAAGAGGCGTTATGCCCATCATCTTGTAGTAGAGAAGCGTCGGAAACTTACTCATGTATGCAAGAAGTTGGCTAACTGTCTCCGCGCATATAGCGTGGAGCTGTTTATTCCACATCTGCATACAAAGGTAATCCGACCACCTTCTACTTAAGACGTGGCATATCAGTCCACGCTTCTTTTTTTATTTAAGTGGTCGGAGGACTGAAAGACCAATCTGTCGCAATACGTATGAAAAGACTTTTCACAACTCTGGTTTTAATTTGTATTATTTGCAGTGTTTCTTTTGCAAAAGATAACATTGCATTGTTTGTATATGGTGATATCGATAGCGGAGATAAATTTATTATTGAGTCGAAGGTTAGTGAGCAAGTCTCCGCCAACAGGTCGTTTGATTTCCTTACACGTTCTCAGGTATTCCTTGACATGCTAACTGAAGAAAAAGTTTTCCAACATAGTGGGGAGGTTAGCAATGCCCAGATGTGTACTTTAGGTGAAATGTGGGGAGCCAAATACATTATTGGTATTATGGCTGTCGAAACACGTGGTCAGTTAATGCTTACAGCCAAACTTATTAATACTGCAACAGGCAAGGAAGCTTTTAGTATTAGCAATCACAAAGCAATAAATAACGGAAACGATATTATATACTTAAGCACTTTACTTGGGTCAAATATCAAAAAGAAATTACGTACTAACATTAAATAAAACTTAGATGAATAAAGTTCTGCTCGCTGTATTTTTATCATTGTTTTCAGTTTTAGAATGTTTAGGCGAAAACATAAATCCCAAACTTATTGCTGTTTATGTTGTAGGTGACGTTAATAATGGATATAAAAAAGTTATTTACTCATCTATTGTCAAGGCAATAAACGATGATACTTCGTTCAAGATAGTGGAACGAGCCGATGAAATCCTTTCAACTGTTATTGACGAATCAGGATATCAGAATTCAGGCTCGGTTGAGCAAAATCAAATTATTCAATTAGGCCGTCAAGCCGGCGCAGCATATATTTTTGCTGTAGACGTATCTGATATTTTAGGAGAACTATATGCCACATCTCGCATAATAAATGCAGAAGAGGCTTTAGTATTGGCCACTAATGATACGAGCAAAAAAATTATCGATATGCAGTCTTTAAAATCTTTTGCGTCTGAGATTGCCACAAAGACAATTGCTGAATTACCTGAAAATAAAGCTAAGTTAAAAAAAGAAGAAGAAAGGCGCTTAAGAGAACAACAGGTGCAAGCAAAAAAGAGAGATGCAATTGAGTATCTTAAAAAGGTTAAACTATACGGACCATTTAATACCGCATATAGTTTGAGACAATTCCGTTGTCCGGGTGGTTATAGAATCGCAAAATTAAATGATTTACGCAAGATTCAACAAGCCAATAGAACTTTAGGCGAGCAGAATTATAATTATGTTGTATACAATATCTCTGAAACGACAAATTCTTACTATCAGAATTCCAAAAGAAAATACCCTTTAAGGCATGAAATCAAGTATTACTATTTATTTGCAAATGGTAATATGTGGAATGACGAGAAATCCTTTATAGAGGACAAAAGTGGGAATATTATAAAAGATAATAGTCTTATTGACCCGGTATATATTTATTGTATATCCGGTTATTGATACAATTATAACTCAGAAACAGGAAATATTGAAGTATTTGATAGCTTTAGCTGTAGAAGACAAACTTATCTATGCATTTTCTGCGGTTGATTAACAGGATGTGACACACGAGATATTTCTATAACAGAAAGGTCTCACCATCAGGTGAGACCTTTCTGTTATAATAGAGGATTGTTTATCGTTTGAGTTTGAAGCCGGCGCAGACCGTTCAAATGCCGGAGGTAGATAAAACCACTCTAATCATACTTAGCTCATGCAGCATGTTTTAAATGAGAGCAAATTCACGTATAATTATGCGTAAATTTGTAGAACGATTTCTCAAAAAATTCTATCGAGGGTTGAGTTTTGCGAAAGTTATGTGTCTTATTAGTGTATGACGAACAGAAACGATATAGAGCAACTTTTCAAGGCTCATTATGCGCAGATGTACCGGTTGGCCATGGCAATGCTGCATGACAATGATCTTGCGCGCGATATCGTCCATGATGTTTTTGCATCGCTGCTCGCCGGACACACAGGCCACCATATCAGCGGGGGCTATCTGTTAAACGCTGTCAGAAACCGTAGTCTGAACCATATCCGGGACTGTGAAATTCATCAGCGCATAGCCAACAGATATTTTCTTGACAATGAGGAGTACGACAGTGAAGGATGGCCTGACGATGAAACAATGGCACGGATTTACAGCCTGATACACAATGATATTACTACACAGGCGAAGCGTGTCATCGAATTGCGCTTTTCCCATGGTATGCCATTCTCCCGTATTGCAGCAGTAATGGGTATAAGCGAGACTGCCGTTTACCGTCATCTTAGCAATGCACTAAAAGTCATTCGTAAAAAACTCAACGAAAATGGATAAATATGACCTCGTGCTTGATATTATCAGGCATCCCGAAAAATATACTTCGGAACAGTTGGCCGAAATAATGTCGGAGCCGGAGACTCGCGAAATTTACAATCTGCTCTGCAAAACGGAGTCGGCGATAAAAAGCTTCGAAGAGCCGGCCGTCAACGCTGAGTGGAAAAAATTCTCAAAAGCTCAATTTGTCCGTCCTCGCCGAGTATTCTCATGGCTTGGCAGTCGTGCCGCATCAATCACAGCAATAGTCGGTATATCAATCGCCGCTGTCGCCGCCGGGGTAGCAGTTACAGTGTCGGTAATCGACTATAAATCTGAATCGATTGCTGGAAATACGGCTGTCTCGCCTCCTGCTGCAGCCGTATCAACAGATACGATAACGACTAAGTGTGACACTGTCAATGAGGCTTTGACTCCTGTAATGTTTGAGAATGAGCCTCTTGAAAAAATCATGAAAGAGGTTGCCAAAGCATACAGGGTTGAAGTGAAGTTCAATGACGTGAATGTCGCTTCTCTGCATCTGTACTATAAGTTTAATCCGTCACTGACTCTGAATGAAGTGATAGAACAGCTCAACACTTTCGAACGGATAAACATCAGACGAAGCGGCAACACTCTAACCATTGACTGAAATGCGAACTATACTGACTATAATATTGGCTGTGACGACATTCATTTCAGCCGGCGCTTACAAATACGCCTATTCATTCGATAATACTCCTATATCGGAGGCTCTTGTAAGAATAAGCAAAGATAACCCTGATGTAAGTATTTCCTTTATTTACAAAGAGCTTGACAATTACCGCACTTCTGCAAGAATACAGACCGATGATATCTATGACGCTTTATGCGAGGTCAGAGGACTAAATCCGATTTCCATCATAAAGAAAAACCGGAATTACTATATAGAGGCTCTTCAGCATGGCAAATTCTGCTACACCGGACGAGTAATCGGAGGTGACGACGAGCCTGTAGTTGCAGCTACAGTAATGCTACTCGCTTCAAACGATTCGACTGTCATAACATACGGTATAACAGATAATACCGGACGATTCTCAATTCCCTGTGACAAAAAGGCCGTAATAGCTAAACTTACGTGTCTCGGCTATAAACCTACATATAAAATGTGCGAATCATTTTCTGTCGGTACAATCTATATGTCAGAATTACCAATTCATCTCCGGACTGTGAAAGTCGACGCTGATAATGCTTATTTATTGTCTGACAGAAGTGTTTATAGACCAACTCAACGACAGAAAAACGCATCTCAGACTGCACACGATCTTCTTATCAGGATGGCAATTCCCCAACTTAACACAAGGTTGGGTTCATCAAGTATAACTACAGCTTCCGGACAGCCGGTGTCTATATACATAGATTATGTTCCGGCATCAGAGAATGACCTTAGGATGATGAGGATATCGGATGTCAAGAGCGTGGAATACCTTGAATATCCGGCGGATGCAAGATTTCAGGGGAATAGATACGTCATCAACTTCAGAATGGCACAATATGAATACGGCGGATATGTGAAGGCTTTGGGAACAGAAAACTTTATTGCATACTCCGGATTCCTCCAGACAAATGCCAGATTCGTAAAGAATAAGATGACATACGATGTAATGGGATATGGTTATTACATGTCGAACAACCATTTAGGAGTGGATCAGTTCGAGTCGTTCCGTCTTCCGCAGAAAAACGGAGATATTAAAAGTTTTCAGCGTGAATCACAGACCGAGTCATCTAAATACCGTAGAAACAATTATCAGACAAGTTTCAGAGCCTTGTACTCCGGAGATAATATAACAGCCAACAACCAAATAGCCGTTGGCCTTGACGACACTCCCCATAATGACAATACGGGTGTGGTGAAATATACCGATAACCTTTTGAATCCGTCGAAATATAGTTCCGATTCGGGCTCAAAAGCAAAATACCTAAACTATAACGGATTTTATTATTTAGGTTTTGGAAGCAATAATTCTCTGACTGCATCCTTGAGTTATTCATATTCGCATACCTATCAGAATTCACTATACTCTGAGACAGATATGGACATGATATATAACGGTGCGAAAGATAACACTCATAAGGGAAATATCGGGTTGAATTATAGCCGATCCTTCAGTAATAAGCATTCTTTTATGGCTCTAATCAGAGGATTGTATGAACATAACCGCACAAACTATTCTGGTTCTGTAACCGCCACAGACAAGTCATCCACAAAATTTGGACAAATCGGAGCCTCATATAGCTTTACAGATGAGAAAATTTTAGCTTCATTAGGTTTCGGATGGAACTGGCTTTTAACCAAACTTGATGACAGTAAGGCAATATCCAACTATCCTTATATTGATGCCTCAATGAATTTTGTGCCAAATAAAAAGAACGCATTTGGGGCGGTGCTACATTATTCTGTATGGCCTCCCTCGTCAAATTATAAGAGCGCAAATATTATTCAGATATCTCCATTCCTGTGGTATACCGGAAATCCATTGTTGAAATCCCACCGTAGTTATGACATAGGCATCAACTACACATTCATTCCGTCTAATAAATTCAGTATGACGGTATTTGCAAATTCATGGTTCGTTGGAAACCGTGCCGCGTTTGTATATGAGACTTCAGCTGAAGGGATAATTAGGACAATTCAACAACCTATAGGTAAATTCAGCCATTATAACTATGGCATCAATGCATCTTCAAATTTTTTTGACGGGAAGTTACATCTTTCAGGCCAACTTGCACAGTTATATGTTCAAAATGGATTGCCATACAATATAAATCATTCTTATATCAGCTACTATGTACAGGCTCTATATTATTGGGGCAATTTCAATTTTGCCATATCATATAATTCAGAAAATGCAACTGACAATTATGATTCCATGTCAGGAATATGGACTAAAAATAAGGATGCTTTTGTCTTGCAGGCCGGATGGGGCAATTCGGCATGGAATATCCGTCTGACGGCACAGAATCTTCAACGATGGAACTGGAGATCATCTTATGACACGATGCAAAGCGACCATTATTCGGTCAACAAGTGGGTTAGTAATGCTTCCACCCATGCGTTTATTCAGCTTTCAGTAGCTTATACATTCGGTTTTGGCAAACAGGTGAAACATGGCAATGACATAACTCGACAGTCGGGTGCTTCCTCAGGCATTTTGAAATAAGGGTCGCATATTAACCAATGACAAGCAGAAAAGCGTTTGCGTCGCGAGTCTTTTAACCCCCGCACTTGTAGAGGATTCGTGCGTCCCGCGCTTTGGGGTGGCCATATCATACGTGCCGAATGGCACGTCCCTACATTTTGGGCTATAGCACAAAAGGGCGGGATTTTCATATTATGTGTGCGTACTTATCGTTTGAGTTTGAAGCCGGCGTAGAGGCCGTCGTAGCTCGAGAGGAGGGTGGAGAGGGTCGAGAGGCTCTTGATGTTGGCGACTGAGGAGACGGTTTTAAGCAGAGAGATTAGTTTGGTGACATCAAATGTCAGCGTAAGTGTATTGCCTGATTTTGCGGCGAAAGCCGAGACTTTGCCGAGCTTTATTTTGCCGAAAGCGTTGAAAGCGAAAACAAGATTGCCGTCATCACCTTTGCTGATGGTGCCTTTGAGTGTGCCGCGGCGCAGTTTCATCGTGAAGGTAAAGTCATCGGCTACGGTTAGCACCATGGCGTCGAAGCCGGTGGTTTTGTAATAGGGAGCCAGTTTCTCTTCGATAGCTGTGGCGGCTGCCACGCCTCCGACTTTTTGCAGCGCATTGTCGCTTTTAAATGTTACGGCCGGCGAGCTGTAGTTCCATGTGCCGGTGAGGTCTTTGAGCTCAAAGTTTGATGATGCGGTTAGTCCCGAAATCAGGTCGCCGATTTTACCGAGTCCTTCGGTTTTACTTTTCCCGTCCTGAGATGCGCCGCCGGACACTGATTTCAGCAAATCCTGTAACGACGATTGGGCAGCGGCTGTGCCGGCAGCTGCAAAAAGTAACATGACTGCGGTCAGCAGTCTGATACATATTGATTTCAAAGTCATAATTAATTTAGTTTTTTGATGCAAGTGAGTCGTCTGCTCCGTTTGCGTCATTATTAATTTCGTGGTCGATTTTTTCAAAGACCGAGTTCTGTGAGATATATTCGGGCACGATGTGTTTCATCTCTGATACGATGTCATGTACGTTGCCCGACAGCATTGCTTTGTAAAGCAGGTCGAGATGGGCCATCACTTCGTCATACTCATATTGACGCACGCGGGCAATCATAATCTTGGAGTGATTGGTCGAGATTGTGCGCTCCTTGTCGTTGAGCAACTCTTCATAGAGCTTTTCGCCGGGGCGCAGGCCGGTCTCGACAATCTTGATGTCTTTGCCTTCGCGCATACCTGCGAGTGATATCATGCGACGTGCGAGATCATATATCTTGACCGGCTGTCCCATATCAAAGATGTATATTTCACCGCCATTGCCCATGCTGCCGGCCTCAAGAACGAGAGAGCATGCCTCGGGGATGGTCATGAAATAGCGTATGATGTCGCGATGTGTGACCGTGACCGGGCCGCCTTCTTCAATCTGACGGCGGAAGAGCGGAATGACAGAGCCGTTTGAGCCGAGAACATTGCCAAAACGGGTGGTGATAAACTGGGTGGTCGGTTTATCAGATAATTTGCGCTGATGGAAAAAGAGCGACTGCACGTAAATTTCGGCTATACGCTTTGACGCACCCATGACATTAGTCGGATTGACGGCTTTATCTGTCGAAATCATGACGAATTTCTCGACATTGTATTTCACCGAGAGGTCAGCCACGTTCTTGGTGCCGAAGACGTTGGTGAGCACGGCCTCGGCGGGGTTGCGTTCCATCATGGGCACATGCTTGTAAGCGGCGGCGTGGAAGACGTAGCGCGGACGGTACTTGCGGAAGGCGAGCTCGACTCGTGTCGGATTGGCGACATCGCCGATAAACAGATGTATCTTTATGCTGTCACCGAAGGTCTCCTCAAGCTGCAGCTGCAACTCGTGCATGGGAGTCTCGGCCTGATCAAGCAGCACAATCTCTTTAGCTCCGATACGTGCAACCTGATTGACAATCTCAGAGCCGATAGACCCGGCTGCTCCGGTGACCATAACGACTTGTCCTGACATAACGCGGCGGATGTTATCGAGATTTGTATGAATTTCGTCGCGACCGAGGAGATCCTCGATTTTAATATCACGCACATGTGGCGAGATGGCAGGCAATGAATTTGAATTTGAGTCAAATTCCTCAATCTGATTAAGCATCAACAATTTGATGCGATGTTTGAGGAACTCGTCGGCCAGGCCGTTGCGCATTATGTCGATCTGAGTCGAGAGGAAGAGCAACGTGTCGCAATGATATTTGCGGAAAGTCTCGTTAATGCTGTTAGGGTGGTAAGTCACAACCGGCAGACCGTTGACGAGTTTTTCATTTTTGTTTGCCGACAGCGACAGAAGGGCGACCGGGTCAAAGCGGCCTTCGTACTCGTTTTTTAATGCCGAGGCAAAAATAAATGAGTTAAGGGCCGAGCCGAGCACGATTACACGCTTTTTCTCTACGTCGACTGAGCTTATGGCCTTGTAGAAATATTTTATGGCGAGACGTAGCATCATCATCATCGAGAACGCAAAGACGCCGATGATGATAAGATTCCATATATTGAAGTAGTAGATGCCGGTGATTACCTCGAATGAAAAGTTTAGGACGATGGCCAGCAGTGTCGACGAAACCGTCATTATCATCACGCGGTAGACGTCCTCGAAGACTGACAGGCGGATAATATACTGATAGGGTTTGACGAATAGGCTGCAGACGGCAAAAATAGCGGTCAGCACCACTGACCGACCGATCGGTGTGCCGAAAAACGTAAAGGAGACGTCAGAGCTTTGCTCTGCATTGAGATAAAAAATAAGCATACAGCTGACAAAAATTGTCAGCAAGTCAGCCAGAAATACGGTCCATCTCGGACAGGGCGATGCAGCAAATGCCCTTATAATCTTTGAATTTGAAACAGCTCTGATGATTTCTCGTGTCATCTCTATGATTCTGAAACGTGTTTTGCAAAATTAGGTCCTTTAAGCCAAAGATGCAAATTAACGAGATAAAAATATGACATGAAATGTCGGGTGTAAATGTTGCGACAGTCGCTGTCGTTGTCTCAAACGTTTATATAAAGCAATCGGCCGCCATTTGTGTAGCGGCCGATTGTCATATATTTTGTAGTTATTATTCGGCGGCGGCAGAAGGGTTGACCATTTTTACGAACTCTTCCATTGTCACTGTCTTACGATCGATGGTGACAGCCTCGCGGATTGTGGCGAAAAGTTTGAGATCGCTGACTTCATCGGCGATGCGACGGCGGTTGTTGCGGTCTGCAAGGATGCGTTTGGCGGTGTCGTTGAGCGTCTCCTCGTCCATGTTATAGATGCCATACTGGGCAAACTGCTGATGAGCGATGAAACGAGCGCGTGCCATCACGTCGGCTTCCTCAATCTTGACTCCGAGCTGCTCGGCGATGCGGTCACGGATAATCTGCCATTTGATCTGGGGCTCGATGCTTACATATTCCTTGTCCCAGTCGGTGTCGGCGGCAGCTTCGGGGTTGGTGGTTGCCAGCCAGCGTTTGAGGAATGCCTCGGGCAGTTTCATATCGGCGGCATATTTGTCGTTGAAGTAGCGCTGGGCGGTGATATTGAAATAGTAGTCGGTGTTGCCGCTGAATGATGCTGCAATCATGCCGCGCAGAGCCTCTTTGTATTCTTCTTCGTTGTGGACTTTGTCTTTGCCGAAGACATTGTCAAAGAACTCCTGATCGTGCTCGGCGAGTTTGACTACGATTATTTCAGAGATGGCCATCTCGAAGTCGCCCTTGTAATCCTCTGCGCGGTCTTTGTCGATGTTGAGCATCGAAGCGAGCTCGGCGGCGTTGCCTTCGCATGAATTGTAGGGGTTGAATACGACTTTGTCGTTAACTTTTTTGCCGATGAATTTCTTTTCCTCATCTTTTGATTTGAAGTAGAAGGGAGCGACGATGCCGTTGATTACCTGCACGGCGTCTTCGGTCTCTTTTACTTTGCCGTCGGCGTCAAGCTCCATGATGGTGCCTTTGACCACAGCTTTGTCGTCTACCTCGTCACCGGGCACTTGTGCGCCGAAACGCTCGCGCAGGCTGTGATCCTGCTCGTCGAGCATCTTGTCGGTGATTTCGATGTCGTAGTAGGGGAGAGTGACGTCTTTTGTCACGTCGATATTGAGCTCGGGAGCGAGGCCGAGATCGTATGTGAAGGTGTAGTCCTTGTCGTCGAGATTGATTTCGCTGAGTTTTTCGGCAAGCGGCTGACCGAGGATATTGATTTTGTTGTCAACGATATATTTGACAGCGGCCTCATAGACCTCGTTGTTAAGCACGTCGCTCTTGACCTGTTTGCCGAAACGGTTGCGCAGCTGAACTATATTGATGTGACCTTTGCGGAAGCCGGGGATGTTGTGGGTTTTGCCGATTTTACGGAGCTCGGCGTCTACTTTGGCCGCATAGTCGGCTTCGGTGACATTGACGATGAGTTTTGCGTTGCAATCGTCGGTCTTTTCAAATGTAATATTCATTTGGAGCTGATTATTTATATGTTTTGTAATAATATGATTCGATTTTCCGGGTGCAAAATTAATATTAAAAATTCTATTTAGCTAAATATTGAGAAAAAAACGTCAATTAGACCGGTTGATGGGGGACGGTATAACGGAAAAATTAGTAACTTTGCGGCGTAATATTCCATAATCATTCATCACTTATTATACTTAATATGGTTGTATTCTTTAAAAAAGGCAGTGACATTTTTTATGCCATTGAGACCGACCACCAATTTACCCCTCAGGAAACAGAACGTCTGAGCTGGTTGCTTGATGGCGCCAAAGCTCTCTCATCCTCGTCAGTGAAGGGCCGATTTGTCGGGCCCCGTAAAGAAATGATAACCCCTTGGAGCACAAATGCCGTCGAGATTACACAGAACATGAATCTTGCCGGCATTTCTCGTATTGAAGAATACAAAAAACTCGCGGCAGCCGACGGCGACGCCCACGACCCGATGTTGCAGCGCATCTACAATGGTCTCGGACAGCGCGTGTTCTCGGTCGACCGCAAGGCAGAGCCTATTCACTATATCGACGACATAAGCGAGTATAATGCCGCCGAGGGTCTCGCCCTGAGCCCCGACGAGGAGGACTACCTGCGTCAGCTCGCCGCCAAACTCGGCCGCAAGCTGACTGACAGCGAGGTATTCGGCTTCTCGCAGGTCAACTCCGAGCACTGCCGTCACAAAATTTTCAACGGTAAGTTTGTAATTGACGGTAACGAGAAAGAGCTCTCTCTGTTCAAGCTTATAAAGAAAACCTCACAGACCAATCCCAACGGTCTTGTGTCGGCCTATAAAGACAATGTGGCCTTTGTCAAGGGTCCTGTCGTAAGCCAGTTCTATCCCGAGCATCCCGAGCGTCCCGATTACTTCACGCAGCGTCCGTTGCAGACAGTGATTTCGCTCAAGGCCGAGACACACAACTTCCCGACTACGGTCGAGCCCTTCAACGGCGCTGCCACAGGCTCGGGCGGTGAGATTCGCGACCGTCTCGGCGGAGGCAAGGCATCGCTGCCTATCGCCGGCACGGCTGTCTACATGACGTCATATCCGCGTCTTGATGCCGAGCGTCGCTGGGAGCGCCTGTTCGATCCGCGCGCATGGCTTTATCAGACGCCGTCAGAGATACTGATCAAAGCTTCTAACGGCGCATCTGACTTCGGTAACAAGTTCGGACAGCCTCTTATCTGCGGCTCACTGCTGACATTTGAGCATAATGAGAATGACAAAATGTATGCCTACGACAAGGTCATCATGCTTGCCGGCGGTGTAGGTTTTGCTGCAAAGAAAGATGCCATCAAGGGCACTCCGCAGCCCGGTCAGAAGGTAGTCGTAAGTGGTGGTGATAATTATCGCATCGGTATGGGCGGAGGCGCCGTGTCATCGGTCGCTACCGGACAGTATGGCAACTCCATCGAGCTTAATGCCGTGCAGCGCGCCAATCCCGAGATGCAGAAACGTGTCTCTAACGTCATACGCGCCCTCGCCGAGAGCGAGGACAACCCCATCGTCTCTATCCACGACCACGGCGCCGGAGGCCACCTCAACGCTTTGTCTGAGCTCGTCGAGGCCACGGGCGGCTGCATCGATCTTGACGCACTGCCTGTCGGTGACCCGACACTGTCGGCAAAAGAAATTGTCGGCAACGAGAGTCAGGAGCGCATGGGCTTTGTCATCGATGCCAAAGATATACCGCGTGTCGAGCAGATTGCTCAGCGTGAGCGCGCTCCGCTCTATGTCGTCGGCGAGACTACGGGTGATGATAAATTCACGTTTAAAGCCTCTGACGGCACCAAGCCCATCGACCTCGCTATGGCTGACATGTTCGGCAACTCGCCGAAGACCGTCATGACAGATTCGACAGTTGAGGAGTGCCATCAGGATATCAAGACCGATGTCGCAGAGCTCGACCGTTATATCGGAGATGTACTCCAGCTCGAGGCTGTTGCATGCAAAGACTGGCTTACAAACAAGGTTGACCGTTCGGTTACGGGCAAAATCGCCCGCCAGCAGTGTCAGGGCGAAATTCAGCTGCCGCTGAGCGACTGTGGCGTCGTCGCCCTCGACTACAAAGGCCGCGCCGGCATCGCTACTTCTATCGGCCATGCTCCGCAGGCCGCCATTGTCGACGCAGCCGCCGGATCGCGCATAGCTGTTGCAGAGTCGCTGACCAACATCGTCGGCGCCAATCTCGCCAAGGGGCTCAAATCGGTGTCACTGAGCGCCAACTGGATGTGGCCGTGCAACAACCCCGGTCAGGATGCCTCGCTCTACCGCGCTGTCGAGGCCTGCAGTGACTTTGTCTGCGCACTTGGCATCAATATTCCCACGGGCAAAGATTCGTTGTCGATGACTCAGAAATATCCTGACGGCAGCAAGGTTTACGCTCCCGGCACTGTCATCATCTCGGCCGCAGGCGAGGTCGCCGACATACGCCGCACTGTTTCGCCTGTCGCAGTCAACAAAGCCAACACCACATATTATTATATAGATTTTTCGGCTGACCGCCTCAAATTAGGCGGCTCGGCTCTCGCCCAGACTATGGGCGCTGTCGGCAGCGATGTGCCCGAGGTCAACGACCCCGCGCTCTTTGCCAAGACCTTTGACGCCGTGCAGCGTCTCGTCAAGCTGCGCAAACTGCTCGCCATGCATGATGTCAGCGCCGGCGGCCTGATTACGACATTGCTTGAGATGACATTCGCCAATGTCTCGGGTGGTCTCAAGGTCTACACTGATGGTTTCACCGCCGCAGGCGAGACTGACCTTGTCAAGATACTCTTCGCTGAAAATCCGGCCGTCGTCATCCAAGTAGACGACGCCAAGAAGGAGAGCGTCGAGAAAATACTCGATTATGCCGGTGTCAAATATTTCCCCGTAGCTACATATTGCGAGGAGCGTGTCATTATGGTCACACATGACGGCAGCGAGCATCTCTTCGGTATAGACTATCTGCGTGACCTGTGGTTCCGTCCGTCATATCTCCTTGACAGTCTGCAGAGCGCCGGCAACTGCGCGGCAGAGCGTTTTGAGAATTACAAGCGACAGCCCCTGCGCTATATCCTGCCTAAGACATTCGACGGCAAACTCGCTTCGCGCGGCCTCGACCCCGACCGCACAGCCCGCAGCGGTGTCCGCGCAGCCATCATCCGCGAGAAGGGCGTCAACGGCGACCGCGAGATGGCATGGTCGCTCTACCTCGCCGGCTTTGACGTCAAGGACGTACACATGACCGACCTCATGAGCGGCCGAGAGACACTCGAGGATGTCAACATGATAGTCTTCTGCGGCGGTTTCTCAAATAGCGACGTGCTCGGCTCGGCCAAGGGCTGGGCAGGCGGTTTCCGCTGGAACGAGAAAGCCCGTGCAGCTCTCGAGGCGTTCTACAAACGCGAGGATACTCTCAGCCTCGGCATCTGCAACGGCTGTCAGCTTATGATAGAGCTCAACCTGCTCGGTCTTGACGAGCAGTCGCGCCCGAAGATGCTCCACAATGTGTCACACAAATTCGAGTCGGAGTTTGTCAATGTGACTGTGCCTAAAAATGATACGGTCATGTTCGGCCCGCTCTCGGGCGTGCGTACAGGCATCTGGGTAGCTCACGGCGAGGGCCGGTTTGCACTTCCCTCGAAAGTCAGCGAATACAACGTCGTGGCCCGCTATAGTTACGCGTCTTATCCCGGCAATCCCAACGGCTCGAAGGGCGCCGTAGCCGGACTCGCTTCGCCCGACGGACGTCATGTGGCCATGATGCCTCACTTGGAGCGTGCGATTTATCCGTGGCAGTGCGGCTGGTATCCCCGCAGTCGACGCAACGACGAAGTCACTGTATGGATAGATGCCTTTATCAACGCCCGCCGCTGGGTAGAGAAGGCGACATTAGCAAAATAAATACAACGGGCTCCTGCAGCTCGCGTCTGAACGGACGCGCCGCAGGAGCCCGCGGTTTTCATAATAAGATACATAAAAACAGAAAAGAAGGTTAATTTATGGGAGGTTTCTTTGGTGTGACGCGTCACAGCGATTGTGTCAACGATTTGTTTTACGGCATAGACTATAACAGCCACCTCGGCACCCGCCGCGCCGGCATGGCAACCTATGGTAACAATCAGTTCACGCGTCAGATTCATAGTATCGACAATTCTTATTTCCGTACGAAATTTGAGGCTGACCTTGATGATTTTTCAGGTAACTCAGGCATCGGTGTCATAAGTGATACGGATGCTCAACCTATAATTATCAACAGCCGATTAGGCAAATTCGCAATAGTGACGATTGCTAAAATCAATAACATAAAAGAGCTTGAGACCGAACTTTTAGATGCGGGACGCCATTTCTGTGAGCATAGCTACGATACGCTCAATCCGACCGAACTCGTCGGAGCACTTATAAGCGAAGGTAAAGATTTTGTCGACGGCATCGAGAATGTATATCGTAAAGTCAAAGGCTCATGTTCGATGCTAATTCTCACTCCTGACGGGCTGATTGTGGCTCGCGACAAACTTGGCCGCATACCTGTTGCTATAGGCCGTAAAGACGACGGATATGCTGTCGCATCCGAAGACTGTGCCTTCCCCAATCTCGGGTATAAGACATGTTATACTGTCGGACCGGCTGAGATCGTAAAAGTGACTCCCGACGGGATTCAACAGCTAAAGAAACCCGGATGCGACATGCAGATATGTTCGTTCATGTGGGTTTATTACGGATACGCTCCCTGTACTTATGAGGGACGCAACGTAGATGAAATCCGTCATCGCATCGGTCTCGAAACTGCAGCTGAACTTAAAGACGGAGACGACATCGACTTTGTCAGCCCCATTCCCGACTCTGGCACAGGCATGGCTCTCGGTTATGCCGAGGGCATACGTAAGCCGTATCTGCGCGGTATGATAAAATACACCCCGACTTGGCCCCGCAGTTTCACACCCGGCAATCAGGCCCGTCGCGAACTCGTCGCCAAGATGAAACTCATACCTAATGAGAGCCTGCTGCGCGGCAAGCGTGTTGCTTTCTGTGACGACTCTATCGTGCGCGGCACACAGTTGCGCGACAATGTCAAGGACATCCGCGAGGCCGGGGCAAAGGACGTGCATATCCGCATCTCGTGTCCGCCTCTGATTTATCCCTGCCGGTTTCTTAATTTCACGTCCTCAAAAAGCGAGATGGAGCTTATAACCCGTCGTGTCATCAAACTGCTCGAGGAGCAGGGATTCGAGGCTCCGCTCGAGGAATATGCGCGCACCGGCAGTGAGGCATACAATCGTATGGTTGAAGAAATCCGCCGGCAGTTAGGACTGGATTCTCTCAAATTCTGTTCGCTCGAGACTTTGGTCAAGGCTATAGGACTGCCCAAATGCAAGATATGCACACACTGTTTCGACGGTAGCTCTTACGAGTGAAAAGCGGCCTGCGGCAGCCCTGATGACAAAGTTTAACATCTAAGATGCTCCAAAAACGATATTTTTTTGGATAAAACGTCTGTGTTGAGTACTTTTGTAGCTTGAAAGACTAAAAATATTTGAATATATATTTATAAATTAATATCATTTCATTATGAGTTTAAACATCATTGTGCTTGCAAAACAGGTGCCTGATACCCGTAATGTAGGCAAAGATGCGATGAAGGAAGACGGTACAATCAACCGTGCCGCTCTCCCGGCTATCTTTAACCCGGAAGATTTGAATGCTCTCGAGCAGGCACTCCGTCTCAAAGACGCCAATCCCGGCTCGACTGTGACTCTGCTCACGATGGGCCTTCCCCGTGCATCAGAAATTATCCGTGAGGCTATTTTCCGCGGCGCTGACAGCGGCATAGTGCTGACTGACCGTGTGCTCGGTGGCGCCGATACGCTTGCTACATCTTATTCACTCGCACAGGCTGTAAAAAAATTCGGCAATTACGACATTATTCTCGGCGGCCGTCAGGCCATCGACGGAGATACCGCTCAGGTAGGTCCCCAGATTGCCGAGAAACTCGGTATCCCTCAGGTTACATATGCAGAGGAAATCGTAGACCTTAAAGACGGATATGTTACCGTGAAACGTCGTCTCGAGCACGGTGTCGAGACCGTGAAGGCTCCGCTGCCCTGTGTGGTCACAGTCAACGGCTCGGCCGCAGACTGCCGTCCGCGCAATGCTCGTCGCCTGATGAAGTTCAAATATGCTGTATCTCCCAGCGAGAAAGCTAAACTGAGCGCTGAGGAGCAGGCATTTGTCGACGCTCGTCCTTATCTGCAGTTGCAGGAGTGGGGCGCAGCCTTCGTAGAGGCAGATCCGGAGCAAATCGGTATGGCCGGCTCGCCGACAAAGGTCAAAGCAATCGAGAACGTTGTATTCACGGCCAAAGAAAGCCGTTGTCTTGAAAACAATGACGCTCAGATTGAAGACCTCATCAAAGAACTGATAACAAATCACACAATCGGCTGATAGCCACGATAAACTCACATAATTATGGCAGAAAACAATAATCTTATCGTATATTGCGAGTTTGACGAAGGCAAGGTGGCCGATGTCAGCCTCGAACTCCTGACCAAAGGCCGCGTGCTTGCCGACAAACTCGGCGTTAAACTTGAGGCCCTTGTGATTGGCGACAAACTCGACGGCATCGAGGAGCAGATTTTCCCCTACGGCGCCGACACCGTCTACAAAGTTGAGGACAAACGCCTCTATCCCTATACATCAAATCCCCATGCAGCCGTGCTGATTAATCTCTTCAAGGAGATTAAGCCGCAGATTTGCCTCATGGGCGCCACCTGCATCGGCCGTGACCTCGGTCCCCGCGTGTCAAGCTGCCTTCACAGCGGTCTGACCGCCGACTGTACCGCTCTCGAGATTGGTGACCACACAGATCCCAAGACCGGCAAGGAGTATCACGACCTGCTTTATCAGATTCGTCCCGCTTTCGGCGGCAACATCGTCGCTACAATCGTCAACCCCGACTGCCGTCCGCAGATGGCTACCGTGCGCGAGGGTGTGATGAAGAAAGAAATCAAAGACGCCAACCATCGCGGCGAAGTCATCAACCTTGACGCCAAGAAATATGTCAGCGACGCTGACTTCGTGGTCGAGATCATCGACCGCCACATCGAGAAATCTAAAGTCAACATCAAGGGTGCGCCCATCATCGTGGCCGGTGGCTACGGCGTAGGCAGCAAAGAGAACTTCCAGCTCCTGTTTGACCTCGCTCAGACACTCGGCGGCGAAGTCGGTGCATCGCGTGCGGCTGTCGACGCAGGTTTCATCGAGCATGACCGTCAGATCGGCCAGACCGGTGTGACCGTCCGCCCCAAACTCTATATCGCCTGTGGCATCTCGGGTCAGATTCAGCACATCGCCGGCATGCAGGAGAGCTCGATTATCATCTCCATCAACAGCGACCCCAACGCGCCGATTAACACCATCGCCGACTATGTCATCACAGGCAACATGGAAGACATCGTGCCCAAACTCATCAAATATTATAAAAAGAACTCTAAGTAAGCGATAAAATGGCTAACTTCTATACAGATAATCCCGATCTCAAGCATCATCTCAATCACCCGTTGATGCGCAAGATTGTCGAGCTTAAGGAACGCAACTTCACTGACGCCGACAAATTTGACTATGCTCCCCGCAACTTCGAGGACGCCATGGACAATTATGATAAAGTACTCGAAATCGTCGGTGATCTCTGCGGAGGCCTTATCGCCGATAACGCCGAGTCAGTCGACCATCAGGGCGCATCTTGCTCTGACGGCCGCGCACACTATGCCGACGGCACAGTGGCCAACCTTGACGCCTGCCGCAAGGCCGGCCTGATGGGTATGTCGATGCCCCGTCGTTTCGGCGGCCTGAACTTCCCCATCACTCCCTACATCATGGCTGCTGACATCGTCAGCCGTGCCGATACAGGCTTCGAAAACCTCTGGGGTCTGCAGGACTGCGCCGAGACCATCTACGAGTTTGCCGATGAGGATCAGAAACATCGCTACATCTCTCGTGTCTGCGAGGGCGAGACCATGTCTATGGACCTCACGGAGCCCGATGCAGGCTCTGACTTACAGTCAGTGATGCTCCGCGCCACTCAGGACGAGGACGGCACATGGCGTCTCAACGGTGTCAAGCGCTTCATCACCAACGGTGACAGCGACATCCACCTCGTGCTCGCACGCTCTGAGGAGGGTACAAAAGACGGCCGTGGTCTGTCGATGTTCATCTACGACAAGCGTGACGGCGGTGTGACCGTGCGTCGCATCGAGAACAAGATGGGCATCAAGGGCTCGCCCACCTGCGAACTTGTCTACAAGAACGCCAAAGCCGAGCTTTGCGGCAACCGCCGTCTCGGTCTTATCAAATATGTGATGGCCCTTATGAACGGTGCCCGTCTCGGCATCGCCGCCCAGTCGGTCGGCGTCAGCGAGCTCGCTTACCGTGAGGCTCTCGCTTATGCCAAGGAGCGCCGCCAGTTCGGCAAAGCCATCATCGAGTTCCCCGCCGTAGCCGAGATGATTTCGGTCATGAAGGCCAAACTCGACGCAAGCCGCGCGCTGCTCTATGAGACCTCTCGTTTCGTCGACATGTATAAACTCTATGAGGATATCGCCAAAGAGCGCAGCCTGACAGCCGACGAGCGCGCCGAGATGAAGCATTACAGCAAGCTAGCCGACGCCCTGACACCTATGGCCAAAGGCATCGGCAGCGAATACTGCAACCAGAACGCCTATGACTGTATTCAGGTACACGGCGGCTCGGGCTTCATGAAAGATTATGCCTGCGAGCGCATCTATCGCGACGCACGCATCACATCAATCTACGAAGGTACAACACAGCTGCAGGTTGTAGCCGCTATCCGCCACGTGACCACCGGCACATATCTGAGCCTCATCCGCGAGTACGAGCAGCAGGAAATCGCTGCCGATCTGCAGCCGCTCAAGGACAATCTCAAAGCCATGACCGAGCAGTATGAGAAAGCCGTCGCAGCTGTCGCAGCCGTCAATGAGCCGGCTTACACTGACTTCATGGCTCGCCGCATGGTAGAGATGGCCGGCAACATCGTGATGAGCTATCTGCTGCTCCTCGACGCCACACGCAACGAGTCGTTCAAGGCTTCTGCCACCGTCTACAACAAGATGGCACAGGCCGAGGTCGCAAAGCACGCCGATTTCATCGCCAACTTCACACCTGACCAGCTCAGCTATTACACAGCATAATATACTGCAAAGCATAACATCGCTTTAAAAACAACTCAAAAACGCCTCCATACCTTTTAGGGTCCGGAGGCGTTTTTATAGTTTTAATACTCAAGCAGATGATGTCTCACCGGCGTTTCTTATAGACGCGCATGAAGTAGTAGACGTCGGTGTAGCCGCACTGACGCGCTATTTCTGCGGGGTCAGCGCTGTCACCGGCTTTATCGAAAAGTTCGTCGGCGCGCTGCATGCGTGCCTCGGTGAGCAGTTGCGAGCCCGATACGCCGAGCGTCGAGCGTAGATGGCGGTTGAGTGTCGAACGGCTTGCGGCCGCGGCGGCAGCCATATCATCGATATTCGCGTCGGGATTGTCTATGTTTTGCTCGATATAGGCACGTACACGTTTCAGAAATGACGATTCGTCAAACTTGCGCTGAAGGCTGCGGTCGGCTGTGTCTCCGCTTTGGTGTCCTTTGTTGAGCAGCTCCATATATTTCTCTAAAAGCTCTCGGCGATGGGCGTTTACACGCCGGATATATAATATGGTATAAATTATTGCGCCGATTATGGCCAACGCGAGCAGTATGAAGAGAATGCGTGCCGTCCATGTCTCATACCACTCGGGTCTGACATCGATGGTGAGAGACGTGACATTGTCGACAAGACGGCCGTAACGGTCGGTAGACTGGACGCAGAGAGTGTGTGTGCCGGGCCTGAGTCCGAAGAGCGTGACCGAACGCGATTGAGATAGACCGGTCCACGGAGAGTTGTCAAGTTTCGTACGATAGTTTATGCCGCTATTGTCAATATAGTCAATAGCAGCGAATGAGATTGACAGGTTGCGCTCTGATGGCCGGAGTGAGACCGATTTACTGTTCGCAAGGCTAAAGCGCTCCGGAGAGCCGTTTACTGATAGATTTGTGAAAACTATGGGAGGGACATAACCGCGTGAATAGATGTTGTGCGGAGTGGCTTTGAGGACACCGTCAATCGCTCCTACAAGCCATGATCCGTCAGATAGCCTTATCGGGTCTGCTTCAGAGAAAACACACGAGTCAGTCCAAAAGATCCGGCCGAATGACACACTGCGATGCGTTTCGGTATTGTAGGCTGTCAGAGTGTTTATGCCGGAAACAATCAGAAGGGTGTCGCCGAACAGAGCCATATTTTTTGAGATATTGTTTGTGCGCGACGAATCTGTATAATCGAGGTGTATAAATTCAGGAGCCGGTCCGAAAAGCGCATTTTCGTCAATGACATCGACTCCGGAACTCTCGGTCGAGATATAAATCGTCCCTTTGCTGTCACGGGCTATACCCATTAAAGAGTTACTTGCGAGACTTGACTCGCGTCCGCTTTCGCGCCGAATGGCATGTATTACTGTTTTGGCCGGATCGCTTTTGTCAATTGTCCCGATGAGAAGGCCGTCTGTAGATGTTGCTATAATCCTGTCTGACGGTGTGATTATGATACGTCTGACACGTTTGCCTCCAAGAGATTCCGATAATACAGGCCGCTGACTGCGGGGATTAGCAATCATTTTTATCCCGTCACCGAAAGTGGCAACCCACAGTCTGCCATGGCTGTCTTCAGCTATATCAAAAACGGGTGAGTCGCAGATGCTTTCACCGTCTGATTTCATTAAAAAACCGGGTCTGCCTCCAATCCATACATCACCTTCGGATGTCTGTAAGATGGTATAAGGCTGGCCTTTGAGTGTTATTGTTTTGTATAATGTTCCATCAGGATTATAGATATTTACGCTCCGGTTATTTTTCAGACAAACCCATAGAAAACCGTCATCGTCAATCATCATGTCACGTGGCTCTTGTCGGTTTGTCGCCTCGAGTAGAGCGACCGGATGATGCATGGCAGATGTTTTGAACAGTCCGTTACGGTCGGCATGCCATCTGTTGCCCTGATGGTCGGTCAGGCCGCTCCATCCGTGTCCCACTATGTTTTTCAAAGAGTCTTTTTGTAGGGAAGTAATATCCTTGAATTTGAAGTCGGACAAGTCAAATTTATATATGTCATCGCTTGTATTGCAGATTATATTGTTGTCGTCAGATAGATGGATATCAAGTAGATGATTGGTTGAGATTGAGGCACTGTCGCCGGGCTCGATTTTTACCTGATGAAAATCATATCCGTCATAGCAGACAAGACCGTTCCATGTCGAAAACCATATAAGCCCTCTCTCATCCTGCACGCCTCCGGCCACTCGCTGAGCCGGAAGACAGTCACGATAGTCATAGCGTGTGGTGATAGTGCGGCCTTCATTTACGGCAGACAGCAAAAATGTGGTATATAAAAATGAAGCGAGCAGACAGAGCAGTCGTCGTGTGGTTGACATGGTATATGACTTAAATTCGCCTTAAAGATAACAATTTTTCCACATTGGCGCATCGTTTGACTCGATTTTTAAGTCTTTGACCCGATATTTAAATCTTGGGGCGGTGAGCGATATTATTTTTGCGTCGGAACAAACACCTTAAATTTAATCATAATCAAATCAATCAAAAATGAGAAAATCTAAAATCCTATTGATGCTTGCATCAGCTCTCGTCATGGGCGGAGTCTCTGTGCGCGCGGCCGAGCAGACTGTGGCCGCACATTGGGAATTCACCACAGGATATGACGAGGTGAAGACAGGCACTGTGGCAGTCTACACGCCTAATGATAAAGGCTGGGCCGAGTCTGCAAATGTCGGATGGAAGACATTGCAGCCTTTGGTGAGACCGAACACAAGCGCTCTCCCGATTGACGACTGCTATGTGACGGTCCATACGTCAGACGGTAAATGGCAGTTTAAATCGAGCGGCTCGACGCCGAGCTATCTGCTGCGTATCAACACTGCATCTACTGACAAGTTTACGGCAAAGGCAGATTATGCTGACGGGGCGAAACACGACCAGTTCTTTGAGATGTCGATGCCTACTACCGGCCTGACAAATGTCAAACTGAAATTCGCTATTGGCGACGGCTCAAGCTCAGCGACAAAATTCGGCGTAGTGTATTCGGTTGACGGCGGTCAGACTTGGACAGCGCTCAACGATTATACGGCTGCAAGTCACTGGAACAGCTACACAGACGCCGTCTATACACTTGACGCCGACACTAAGGCTCTGCTCACCGTCAGGATGCTGATACAGTCAGCTACCAAGACGAGCAATTATAACCTTAAGTATGTCGACATCCTTGCCGATGACTCTCAGGGTCCCGAGCTTCTCTCGATTGCTCCAGCCGAAGGCGAGACCGCTGTCCCGACAACCGGTAAGATTACACTCGACTTCAACGAGAGCGTGAAGGCTGTCGACGGGGCCAAGGCCACACTCACCAAGACCGGTTCATCGGCCGCTGTGACGCTCACACCTGTCGTGTCAGGCTCGCGTGTGACATTTGCTTACGAAGGTCTTGATCTGACGTCAGCATATACATTTAATGTTGCCGCCAATCAGTTTACAGACCTTGCCGGAAATAAATGTGACAAGGCATATACGACGTCATTCATCACGGCCGACCATAATCCTGTGCCTTCGCCCGTGCTGGACAGCAAAAACCGTCTGTGGTATCATACACCGGCAAATTATTGGGAAGAATATCTGCCTTTGGGTAACGGTCGACTCGGAGCGATGGTCAGCGGCTCGGTAGCTATCGACACACTCCAGCTTAACGAAGATACTTTCTGGGGCCAGTCGCCAAACTCTAACCATAATTCTGCCGCCAAAGGCGTGCTCGACCAAGTCAGAAACTACATCTTCAATAAAAACTATACTGAGGGTCAGAAACTCGCCATCCCCAACTGGATGTCAACAAAATCACATGGCGCGCAGTATCAGGCTGCCGGTTGTGTGCTTGTCGGCTTCCCTGGTCACCGCTTCAACGACGCAGAGCCCGGAGCAACGGCCGAGTCTCGCGATGTAGAGGCTTATGTGCGTGATCTCGACCTGTCGACGGCTGTCGCTACGACATCTTATATAGCTAACGGAGTGACTTACACACGCCGTGTCTTCACCTCGTTTGCCGACAATGTAACGATTATGCATATCGAGGCTTCAGAGCCCGGCAAACTTGATTTCAATGTCTGTTATGCAGCTCCTGTCAAGACAAATATGGAGAAATTAGGCATAAACAAGCTCACTGACGACGGCATGATAGAGGCATCACTCGTGCCCGCCAAAACTGAGACCGAGGGCGTGCCCAACAAACTCAACTGCTACACCTTCATAAAAGTCATCAACAATGGGGGTACACAGTCATCGTCGACCCGTAACGTCGTCCAGCAGGGCATAGTTGCGGGCAATAATGCAGCGCCGTCTATCAATGTCGAAGGCGCCACATCGGCTGTCATCGTCATCTCATCAGCCACAAATTTTGTCAGCTATAATGATATCAGCGGCGACGCTGAGGCCAAGGCTCTCGAGCATATGAACGCATATCTTGCCAAGGCTAAGGATATTGATACGGCTTTAGGCGATCATACTGACAAATATCAGGCACAGTTTGGCCGTGTAAGTCTCGACCTTGGCTCAAATCCCGCGAAGGAGAAGAATCCTACCGACACCCGTATCAATGATTTTAGCAGTGACTCCAATGATCCCGGACTTGTAGCAAATTACTTTCAGTTCGGGCGCTATCTGCTCATAAGCTCTTCGCAGCCCGGTACACAGCCTGCCAATCTACAGGGCTTGTGGAATCCTAACGCCCGCCAGTATCCTGCATGGGACTCAAAGTATACCGCCAATATCAACGTGGAGATGAACTATTGGCCGGCTGAGGTCACCAATCTCGCCGAGTGCCACATGCCTTTTGTCGAGATGGTGCGCGACGTGTCAAAGACCGGCGCCGTGACTGCATCCGAGATGTACGGTGCACGCGGCTGGGTGCTCCACCACAACACTGACCTGTGGCGCACGACCGGTGCTGTCGACAATGGCCCGGTAGGCGTATGGCCTACATGCAACGCATGGTTTTGCTCTCATCTTTGGGAGAAATTTCTTTTCTCAGGAGACAAAACTTATCTCGCCGACATATATCCTTTACTCAAAGGCTGCGCCGAGTTCTTTCAGGACTTTCTCGTAAAAGACCCGTCGACCGGCTATATGGTGGTTTGCCCCTCTAACTCTCCCGAGAATCATCCCGGCAAATGGAAATATACAAATGACGCCGGCAAGGATATGAATGTCTCTCTCTTCGGCGGCGTGGCAATGGATAACCAGATGGTCTATGACGTGTTGAAAAATACGGCTGAGGCTGCACGCATACTCGGCACAGACGCAGACTTCGCCGCCGAACTCGATGCGCTTAAAGCTAAACTTACGCCTTACAAGATTGGTCAGTACGGACAGGTTCAGGAATGGCAGGAAGACTGGGACCGCGAGAACACATCTCACCGTCACCTCTCGCACCTGTGGGGTGCTTATCCCGGCAATCAGATTTCGGCTTATGAAAATCAGACCCTCTTCAGCGGCGCTTACAAGTCGCTCGTAGGTCGCGGCGACGCTGCCCGCGGATGGTCGATGGGCTGGAAAGTCTGCGAATGGGCGCGTATGCTCGACGGCGACCATGCTCTGGCGATCATCAAAAATCAACTGCGCCTCGTTTCGCCCAATATCACTATGTCAGACCCCAATGGTGGCACCTATGCCAATATGTTTGACGCACATGCTCCGTTCCAGATTGACGGCAACTTCGGCTGCTGTGCCGGCATAGCTGAGATGCTCCTTCAGTCACATGCCGGTTTCGTGCATCTGCTCCCGGCTCTTCCGGCGGCATGGTCTGACGGCGAAGTCAGCGGTCTGCGCGCTCGTGGCGGTTTTGAACTCACCGAACTAAAATGGCGCAACGGCAAGGTCGTGTCAGCTAAAATCAAATCGACTCTCGGCGGCAATCTGCGTCTGCGCAGCAACACCGTCCTTTATGGGGCCGACGGCAAAGCGCTCAAAGCAGCCGAAGGCAAGAATACTAACGCAATCAATCAGCCTTACAATATGCCGGCTCCGATTGTCTCTAATCCCGGTAAGATTGTAGCGGTCCATATCCCCGAAACTTATCTCTATGACATCCCTACTGAGCCGGGTCAGGAGATACAGCTCTATGACGCCCATACAGTCAGTGCTATTGGCAGTATCAACGCAGATGAGCCGGCAAAAAACGACGAACTCCGTTTTAACACTATGGGTCAAAGGGTTTCCGACAGTTATCACGGCATCGTCGTCACTCGCGACGGGAAATATCTAAACCGTTGAATGACATATAATCAACCTTTCAATATTTATCAATTTAAACTTTAATCATGAAAAAACTATTTTTATCACTCGCTTTGACGGCCTCATTGGGTCTGCAGGCAGCTGAGGTGAATGTCACCACCGGTGACTTTGCCGATGCCTATGCCGCAGCATCTGACGGAGATGTGCTCGTATTGGCCGAAGGCTCATACGGAGGCCAGTTGACTTTTCCGTCAGGCAAGACAATTACACTCAAAGCCGCTGATGGCGCAGCCGTAGATTTCCTGTCTCTGTTCAGGGCAAATGACGCGTCACTCACTGACGGCGGCATTATCCTCGAAGGGCTTGACATACACCCGACAGACAGCTATTTCATCAATCTTGACAATTACGGCCACATCAAGACCATTACCGTAAAGGATTGCTCTATTCACGGTATCGGCCGCTGTTTCCTGCGCACCAACAGCACGGGCAATACCATTGACGAAATCATTTTTGAGAACTGTCTCATTTATGGGTGCGGCTCCGGAGGCTGGAACTTCATGTATCCCAAGCACATCGTTAAGAAAGTCGATGTCAGCAACAGCACTTTGTATAATTATACAAACGGCGAGAGCCTGTTCAAACCCAACGCAAAGGACGAGTCGAATGCATTTGTATTCAGTTTCACCAACAACACCGTCTATCGTTGGGGCAAAAGCAACGACCGTGCTTTGGCAAAGGTCGAGGGCAACTATGGCGCAGGCTCTGTCTACACTTTAAAGGATAACATTATATATAAAGGTGGCGCCGACAATATTAAGCCCTTTATCGTTCACGCCAATGCCGGCAGTCTCGTCGCTAAAAATAACCTCGCGGTCGATTATGGTGACTATAATATGGGGGGCAGCGCAACTAAAGACATCAAGGATCTGACGCTCGCCGGTCTCGGTATGGACGCTCTGTCGTTCCCCGATGCTGACAACGGCGATTTCACTATCGTTTCGTCGTCGCCTTTGGCTACTGCGTCTACGACCGGAGGCATAATCGGTGACCCGCGCTGGCTCAAGACTGTTTCGGCAGCCGCAAACTTCACAGCAACGGCTTCACCCGCCGAAGGCGGCACTGTAGCTCCGGCGCAGGCTGTCTTTGAGGTAGGGGAGCAGGTGACCGTGACCGCCACGATAGCCTACGGCTATCGTTTCGCCTCATGGCAGGATGCCGCAGGCACAGTGCTATCGACGGAAAATCCTTATACATTTGAAATTTCAAAAGATACGGATGTAAAAGCAGTCTTCACCGCTGTCGAGACTTATGCTCTTAAGGTCAACCTTGCCGGCGACGGCGCCAAGTGGGGCAAAGTGAGCTTATCGCCCGAGCCCGTCAACGGTATTTACGAGGCCGGTACGGAGGTTGTGGTCAGTGTTATTCCCAACTCGGTCACAAACTTCCTCAATTGGGAGGACGGCTCGGCCGATAAAGCCCGCTCAGTCACTGTCAACGAGGCCAAAGAGCTGACCGCTACATTTGACGTGATACCCTTTATCGTAGCATGGGACCTCGCTGCGAGCGAGCCCCGCAGCAACCGTCCCGGCGACTATGCTTTCGCATCAGACAACCTCGGTCTGCTCGACTTCTTCAATGGCGACGGCTCACGCACAAACTGGGGCGGCTCGCAGCGTGATTTCGGTACAGGCACTGTCAACTGCGCCCGCCGCTACACCAATTACAGCGACATGGATAATCCACGTTATTTTGTTGCCCGTTTCAATGCCGAAGGCTACAGCAATATACGTGTACATTCGAATGTAGCCGCTGACAATGACTGCGTCCACTCTGTCCAGAAGATTCAGATTTCGACTGACGGTACCGAGTATACTGACCTCAAGACTGTCACCATTGAGAACAAGAATCAGTGGATAGCATTTGACGCTCAGCTGCCCGAGGGCCTCGGAGTGGTCTATGTACGCTGGATCGGTGACACATCGTCGCCTCTGCTCGGCACACCCGGCGCAAATGATACCGAAGGTTTTTATCTAAGTGATGTCGTCATCTATGCAGATCAAAAAGCTCTTAATGATGATGAGGCACCCGTCCTCGTGTCAAGTTCTCCCGCTGACGGATCTGACAACGCATCGGCCAACGGCAATTTCGTCCTCTCGTTCAACGAGCGCGTCAAAGCCGGCAACGGAGCCGTGACGCTTAACGGTGTAGAGCTTGAAGGCGTCTTCGGCAGCAAAACTGTCACCTATGCTTACAAGGGTCTTGAGTATGGAACTCAATATACGCTTGAAATAGAGAGAGGCGCTGTCACAGACCTCAGCGGCAATGAGTTTGCCGGCGCGCAGATTACTTTCACCACATTTGACCGTCCGATTCCCGAGGCACACGTCTTCAATACTGTCGTTGCAAAAGACGGCACAGGTGACTACACAAGCGTACAGGCTGCCATTGATGCCGCTCCGACCGGTCGTATAGCCCCGTGGCTGATTTTCGTAAAGAACGGCGAATATGAGGAACTTGTCAAGATAAGCAATGACAAACCGTTTATTCACCTTATCGGTCAGGACAAGGCAAAGACTATCATCAAATACTGGATTAACAACGGTGGCTCGAGCGATATCGGCTGGGAGTATTCGACCAACAATCCGTCGTCAAAGACCTATGGCTACAGTGGAGTTGTGCAGGTCGACGCATCTGATTTCTACACCGAGAACATCACCTATCTCAACTCATACGGCGTAGAGCGTCAGGCCGGTCCTATGGGCCTCGCCATGAAATCGTCAGGCGACCGTCAGGCTTTCTACAACTGCAATTTCCGTTCGTTCCAAGACACATGGTACACTGACGTCAAGAGTGTCGCTAATCGTCATTATGTCAACAAATGTATGATTGAGGGCGCCGTTGACTACTTCTATGGCTCAGGCGATGTCTATGTCGAGAACTCTACGTTTGTGCAGGCGCGCGAGACAGGCTCTGTCGTCTTTGCTCCCGCCCATAAAGCCGGCACCAAATACGGCTATGTCATCGAAAGCTGTCTCTTTGATGGTCCCGGCAGCAATCACAAACTCGGACGAGCATGGCAGAACGAGCCTATCGCCGTGCTGCTCAACAACCGTTTTAAAGCCCAGTTTGCAGCCGAGGGATGGAGCGAATGGCATATCGCACCTAAAATCTTCGCTGAATATAACAGTATGGATGCCGACGGTAATCCTATCGATCTCACCGGTCGACGAAACGAGTATACGGTCGACGGTCAGACCGAGAAGACAAAGGTCAATCCTGTACTGACAGCCGAAGAGGCCGCCCGTTATACATATAAGAATGTGACCTCCGGCACCGACGACTGGAATCCCCGCAAGCTCTTCGAGGCCGTGGCAGCTCCCGCAAATGTTGCAGTAGGCTCTGACGGTACTCTCTCATGGGATGCGTCCGACTATGCTATCTGCTACATCGTTATCGACGGCAACGAGAACGTCGTGGCTATCACCAAGGATACCAATTACGCTCCTGTAGCCAAATCTCGCGCCGCAACAGACAATGACTATGTCGTCAAAGCTGTCAACGAGTACGGCAGTCTCAGTGCTCCCGGCAAAGTCGGTGTGGCCAACGGCATCGGTGACGCAACTGTCGAGGGTGAGGTCGTGAGCCGCACATATTATGACGTGCTCGGCCACAGCTCAGATCGTGCGTTTGACGGTGTGAACATCGTCGTCGATCGCTACGACAACGGCAAAACCAACACATATAAAATCATCAGATAAGCATACTTTAAGTGCCGAGGTGGTGCTTAAAGATCAGACAGCGTACATAACGTACTGACTGTGTTTCAAATTTTAAGGCCGGAGCCCGTGAGGGTCCCGGCCTTGTTTACGCTACAATTTTTCTGTATTATATTTTCTCGTCAAACTCAACCCATGAAGTCCTTCGCATTAAAGGAACGGAGTCATATATACCGGGAGATATGTTATGTTTTTCTCCTTGCGTAAATCTTTTGTATAGACAAGGTAACGCTTATTTACACGCGAAGAGAATTTCTCACAGAATAGATCAAGTGATTTATGGGTCTTATAGCCGGACGACTTTACTTCTATCGGGTCTATCTTTGTTCCATCAGAAAGAAGAAAATCAACTTCATAAAGATGATTGCTCGTCTCTGAAGGCCATGTATAGTAATATAGTTCGTGACCTTTAGCTTTCAGCATCTGGGCAACTATATTTTCATATACATATCCCATGTCGGCACTCAATTTGTCTGAGAGCAATTTTTCATATATTAAGTTTTCAGTAAACTCCTTGTCCCAAAATGCAAGGGTGATAAAAAGTCCGGTATCACATAGATACATTTTAAAACGATCTGATGAGCGATGGAGCGCCAAGCCTACATTCGGGTCATTGGCATGATACGCAATATTTACAACCATAGAGTCCTGCATGTCATATATTTGTTCTCTCAATCTTTCAATTCTCACACCATCTGTTGCTGAATATACTTGGTATCTTGCGTAATTATTTGCCAACTGTGAAGGAATGGCCATAAACATCTTTGATGTATTGCCGGAAGGGTCAATTTTGATGAAATCCTGCTCATATAATTTGATTATGGAGCGTTTCATCATATCAACTTTTTCCATATTATTTGTTTCGATATATGTCTTAACAGCCTGTGGCATTCCACCAATAAGCATATATAAACGAAAACGCTTCATTTCATTTCGATTGCCTGCATCCCCAAGTCCTTTAGATTTTTCGAAGAATTTATGTAGTAAAGAAATAGCTACTTCATTACCGACAGCCCAGTTAAATTCTTCATAATCCATTGGATAAAGGCATAAATCGTGTTCTTCGCTTGGGATAAGAATATCTTTAACATTCTGGCGAATAGAGATTAGGGAACCTGTTTCGATATAATCATAGCGTCTATTTTCGACTAAATATTTAATAGCCTGACGAGCTTTGGGACAATTTTGAACCTCGTCAAAAATTATTACGGAATCTCTATCGTACAGCTCTACACCAAAAATCATTTGCAAACGCATGAAAAGATAATCAAGATCCGAGAGGTCTTCGAAAAGATTACGAACTTCTTGTTTACAAATTGTAAAGTCAATGATTATGTATGATTTATATTCTTTTTCAGCAAAAGTTCTTGCAAGTGTCGATTTTCCTACGCGTCGGGCTCCTTTTATGAGTAAAGCTGTATGACCGTCTGACTCGTGCTTCCATTTTAGCATTTCATTATATAATTTCCTTTTGAATATCATAGTTCTTTAATTTATTGGTTTTGATGCAAATATAATTAATTCGTCGCTGTGCCCCAAATTATGCGGCTGCAAAATGTCAGTTTCCCCCAAATGTTTTACGCAGATTATGACATTTTCCCCAAAATTGCTGTCAATAAGTCGACGTGAATGATGTAGGACGTTTACTCATTTCAGATAATACTAAACTGTTTTAGGGATGTCCTTGTTAATTTACAAAACATTAGTATTATGGATATAATGAATCTTTTTGACCTATCGGGAAAGGTCGCTGTCGTTACCGGCGGAGGCGACGGTATCGGTGCGGGATGCTGCAGAATACTTGCCGCGGCAGGCGCCTCGGTGATTGTGAGTGATATAAACATTGATAAGGCAAAGGCCGTCGCAGACGACATTGTTGCCTCGGGCGGCAAAGCCACACCGATCGCCTGCAATGTCCTGCAGGACGAAGATCTCATCAACCTCGTAGACACCACAATCAAGACTTACGGCACGGTAAACATTCTTGTCAACAATGCCGGGCTCGGTGGCGGAGGTCGCGAGAATCCGTTTAAGATTGATATGAATTATGTGGAGCGCATCTACAAGATTAATGTCTTCGCACCTATGCGTCTCTGTCAGCTCGCCGTTCCCGAGATGAATAAGTCGGGCTACGGCAGCATTGTCAATATCACATCTATGAGCTCGATTGACAAGGAGGCCAATATGTGTGTCTATTCGTCGTCAAAAGCTGCGCTGAATCATCTCGCCGCCAATTTGGCATACGATTTCGGACCGTTCGGCGTGCGTATAAACAACGTTGGACCGGGCGCTACAAAGACTTCAGCATTGCAGTCGATTATGACTCCCGAATTACAGGAAAAGATGCTTAGGCGAACGCCTATAAAACGACTCGGCGAAGTGTCAGATATAGCTCAGGCTGTCCTGTTCTTTGCATCGCCGGCTTCGGCATGGATAAGCGGACAGGTGATATTTGTCAACGGCGGAGGTGACCAGACCCTCGACTGAGCCGGATGATGTTGTCTAATTAAATATTGATATTTAAACCGGGATAATATGGATTTAGCAAAAGATTTGTTTGACTTTTCGGGTAAAGTCATAATTATAACCGGAGCAGCCGGAGCCATAGGCAGCGAGGCCGCACGTCAGTTCGCTTTACTCGGGGCGAATGTTGTGCTGACAGACATAAACGAGGAGAAAGTCAAGGCTGTTGCGGCTCGTGTGCAGACCGAGTCGGGTGTCGAGTGCATAGGCATCAAGGCCGACGCGACCAAAGAAGATGACTTAAAGAGCCTTGTCGAGCAGGCCGTGGCCAAATTCGGCAAAATATCGGGTCTCGTCAACAATGTCGGGTGGGGTAAGGCAACGCCGTTGTGGGAATCTGACACCGAGGACATGGTGGCCTCATATAAACTCAACACTGTCAGTGCCTACAACATGACAAAATACTGCATGCCTTACCTGCGCAAAGAGCCTAATGCGTCGGTGGTGTTCTCCGGCTCGATGGTCGGCACGACCCCGTCGCCCGAGTTCATCGAGTACAGCACGGCCAAGGCCGGATTGATAAATATGGCTCACAGCATGGCCGTGGCTTCGGGCCCCGAGGTGCGCTTCAATGTCGTGGTAATCGGCTCGGTCGATAACGGTGACGCGACCTTGGAGGCCGGTTATGACCCGGCTATGCTCAAGAAGATTTCAGACGCTATTGTCATGAAACGCCGCGGCACGCCCGAGGATATAGCTCACGCCTTCGTGTTCCTGATGAGCAAAGCCGCCTCATGGATTACCGGCATCAACCTGATGGTTGACGGCGGCGGCATGTACGAGAGCAAAATGCCGAGTTGACACACAAAAGCAGGATATCTATAAATCAAGGCCGAAACCCACGATGGGCTTCGGCCTTGACAGCTATATAAAAGTGTGAAAGATGTCTGTTGATCAGGCAAGGGCGGCGAGAGTGGCGCGCAGGGCTGCGAGCTTAGACTCGGCGTCAGAGAGTTTGTGACGCTCGTTCTCGACGACGGCTGCGGGAGCGCCGTTGACAAAGCGTTCGTTAGAGAGTTTCTTCTCAACCGAAGCCTTGAAGCCCTCGAGATACACAATCTCTTTGGCGATTTTGGCGCGCTCGGCCTCGACGTCGATGCAGGCGGTCAGCGGGATGTTGAACTCGTCGGTGCCAACCATAAATTGGGCTGCGGCGGGGTCTTTCTCTGCGCCGGTGACGAAGGCCGAAAGGTTGGCGAGCTTGATGACGAGAGCCTTGATGCGCTCGTCGATTTCGCCTGCGCCGACGAGACGGAGCTCAAGGGCGTCTTTCGGGGGAATATTCTTCGAGGCACGGACGGCGCGGACACCGGTGACGATTTCCTTGGCGCGCTCGACGGCATCCAAAAGGGCGTCATTGCATCCCTCGGCGACAGGCATGGCTGCATACATGATAGACTCGCCGGGGCGACGGGTCTCGAGGTGCTGCCAGAGCTCCTCGGTGATGAAGGGCATGAACGGATGGAGCATGCGCAGCAGCGAGTCGAGATAGTCGACTGTGGCCTTATAGGTGTTGATATCTATAGCTTGGCCGTAGGCCGGCTTGACAAGCTCGAGATACCAAGACGAGAACTCGTCCCAGAACAGACGGTAGACGGCCATCAGGGCGTCGCTGATACGGAACTTGACGAAGAGGTCAGCGACCTCGGCAAGCGTGCGGTCGAGACGCGACTTAAACCAATCGACTGCGACGGCCGATGACTCGGGCTGGGGGCATTTGTCGTCGACCTGCCAGCCTTTGACGAGGCGGAAAGCGTTCCAGATCTTGTTGCAGAAGTTACGGCCTTGCTCGCAGAGCTTGTCGTCATACATGATGTCATTACCGGCTGGAGCGGCGAGCATGAGGCCCATGCGTACACCGTCGGCGCCGTATGTGGCGATGAGGTCGAGCGGGTCGGGCGAGTTGCCTAACTGCTTTGACATTTTGCGGCCGAGCGAGTCGCGTACGATACCGGTAAAATATACGTTGTTGAACGGCTGTTTGCCCACATATTCATAACCGGCCATAATCATGCGTGCGACCCAGAAGAAGATGATGTCAGGGCCGGTGACGAGTGTGGCGGTCGGGTAGTAGTAGTTGATTTCCTCATTGCCGGGGTTGAGTATGCCGTCAAAAAGGGTGATTGGCCAGAGCCATGACGAGAACCATGTGTCGAGCGCGTCGGGGTCTTGTTCGAGGTCAGAAGGCTGCAGGTCGGGATTGCCCGAAGTCGTGCGCGCTTTCTCGACGGCTGCCTCGAGGGTCTCAGCTACGAAGGTCTGACGGCTGCCGTCTGATGCTGTGTAGTAGTAAGCCGGGATGCGGTGACCCCACCAGAGCTGGCGGCTGATACACCAGTCCTGAATGTTTTCCAACCAGATGCGGTAAGTGGTCTTGTACTTCTCGGGCACGAAACGGATGATATCGTCCATGACGGGTTTGAGCGAGATGTCGGCAAAGTGGTGCATGTCGATAAACCACTGCTCGGACAGGCGCGGCTCGATGGCAACTTTTGTGCGCTCAGAGAAGCCTACGTTGTTGACATAGTCCTCAACTTTCTCCATCAGCCCGGCAGCCTCGAGGTCTTTTGCAATCTGACGGCGCACGTCGAAGCGGTCCATGCCGACATACATGCCGGCGGCCTCGCTGACGGTGCCGTCCTCGTTGAAGATGTCGATAGACTCAAGATTATGAGTCTTGCCGAGCATATAGTCATTCTTGTCATGCGCGGGTGTGACCTTGAGACAGCCCGTACCGAAATCTATCTCCACGTAGCGGTCCTCGATGACGGGAATTACGCGGCCGACCAACGGCACGATGACCTTGTGGCCTTTGAGCCATGTGTTCTTGGGGTCCTTGGGGTTGATACACATCGCGGTGTCGCCCATGATGGTCTCGGGACGTGTCGTGGCGACGACTGCATAGCGACGCCCGTCCTTGTCGCGGTGAATGACCTCGCCTTCGGCGGCCGGTGTAGCGGCGTTGTCATCGTCGGCGAGATAATATTTGAGATAGTAGAGCTTTGACTGCTCCTCGACGAAGTAAACTTCGTCGTCGCTGATGGCGGTGCGGTTTTGCGGGTCCCAGTTGACCATGCGCAGGCCGCGGTAGATGAGGCCTTTGTCGTAGAGGTCGCAGAAGACCTTGATGACGCTCTTTGAACGTTTCTCGTCGAGAGTGAAAGCTGTGCGGCTCCAGTCGCATGATGCGCCTAACTTGCGCAGCTGCTGCAGGATGATGCCTCCGTGGGTGCGTGTCCAGTCCCAAGCGTGCTCGAGGAACTGCTCGCGGCTAAGGTCGGTCTTGCGTATGCCTTCGGCAGCCAGCTTTGCTATGACTTTTGTCTCTGTGGCAATAGACGCATGGTCGGTGCCGGGCACCCACAGGGCGTTTTTGCCTTCCATGCGTGCACGTCTGACGAGGATATCCTGAATCGTGTTATTGAGCATGTGGCCCATGTGAAGCACGCCCGTGACATTGGGCGGCGGTATGACGACGGTATATGGTTGACGGGCATCGGGGACTGAGTGGAAGAGATTGTGCTCCATCCAGTATTCATACCATTTGTCCTCGACATCCTGAGGACGGTATTTGGGCGCGAGTTCGTTCATTGCTCAATAATGTTTGTTTAAAGATTTTAGACGGCTGCAAAATTACTCAAATAGTTGGTAAAATCCTATTAATAACCGCCCAAAATGGCTAACTTTGTCGGCGTTGCACGCTATAAATTAAGTAGGATGCCGAAAGTAAGTATCATAATGCCGGTCTATAATGCCGCGGCGTATTTAAAGGCGAGTGTCGGGTCGGTGCTCGAGCAGACTTATCGCGACATAGAGCTGATATGCTTCAACGACGCCTCGACCGACTCGTCATTGGATATCTTGAAGAACTTTGCAGCCGCTGATGACAGGGTTAAAATCATTGACTCTAAGATTAACGTCAAGCAGGGCGGGGGACGCAACCGCGCTCTCGCCGCGGCTTCGGGCGACTATGTGATGTTTATCGATGCTGATGATGCGTTAGCCTCTGATGCAGTAGCTATATGTGTTGAAACAGCTGAAAGGGAGAGCGCCGATATGGTCGTTTTTGATTTTGCCCGCTGGTATCCTTCCTCGTCAGACCGTCTTGTTACTGTCAGCCAGTTAGGAGCGGACGCTGCGGAGCTGTCCGGCGACGATTTGAGACGCCGTATCATAGACAAGGCCACTCCCGTCTGGTCAGCCATGTATCGCCGCAGTCTGATTGTCGACAACGGACTGTTCTTTCCCGAGAAGGTTTTCTACGAAGACAATGCCGTGGCGCTTGCCATGCAGCTGTCAGCCGCCGTGCCGGTCAAGATTAACCGTGCGCTTTATCACTATCGTTGTGACAACGTCTCTGTGTCGCGCTCGACAGACAATTACCGATTCTTTGACCGCATGCGCTCGGCCGTGACGCTTCTCGATCACCTGCGCCGTCTCGGCATCTACGACCGCTTTAAGGACGAATTGGATTATGTATTTATAAACCAGTATCTTGTCCACACGATTTATGGTACGGTCTATCGCTTCAGCCGAGTGCCGCTACTGCGCCACAACTATTGTCACCGGACTGTCAGTCGCTACGTCGGCGATTTCAGAGCCAACCGTCTGTATCGCGCTCAGCCTCTAAAAGCCAAAATCAAACTCGAACTTCACCTCGCCGCCCCACGTCTGATTAAGACGCTTTCACGCATTAAACG
>CBCSTG010000011.1:0-88667 GCA_965143025.1 uncultured Bacteroidales bacterium | reverse complement strand
TCTCTTGTCAAGAGAGACACCTTGATGATATGAAGATAAACCAATCCTCTAAATACTCCGACAAGGAGATTGTGGAAGGTATCTTGGCGGGAAACCATCAGATAATTTCTTTTTTCTTTTGCAATGATTGCAAAGGATTATTTTACTATATCTACTCTCAGATAACAAACTATCGTTACGAACCGAATGAAATTGCAAACGATGTAATTCTCTACCTTTCTGAAAAAAATTGGCACAAATTGCGCATGTTTGATTTCAGAAGTAAGTTGGTTACATGGCTTACAGTTGTTTCCGTGCGATATTTTAGAAAAAAGATGATGGGAGTGATAGATATGCAATCTGTAGAAACTCTAATACATCAAACAGATCATTGTGAAGCACCAATCAATACACTTGAAGCTTATATGGATGTCCATAATGGACTGGCAAAGATGCCTAATTCGAGATATAGAATGGTGATACAACAGTTGGATTTGTGTGAAGTTGAACCAGAAGAACTTGCAAAAGAAATGAATATTACGACTGCAAATCTTTATAACATTCATCGTAGGGCTTTACAACAACTTAAAGTTGTAATGCTTGGAAAGGAGGTATTCAATGAGCGACATAAGTGATGAATTGCTTGCTGCATATATTGATGGCAATGCGACTTTAGAAGAATGTAAAATTATATCAAAAGCAGGTATAGACATTCCCTCATTTATGATGGATGTGAAATTGAGTTCTGACATTGAAATTCCAGCAGATTTCGCTATGGATATAGATGTAAATCCATATATGCAACAGTATGCCGATACTTGCGCAATCAAATCTCAACAGTTAATTCTGAATGATTTCGGTATCCCATGTACAGAAGATGATCTTGTGAAATTTTCGGCTGAACACGGATGGTACAGTGGTAATGGTACTTCTATGGAGGATGTCGGAAATCTTCTTGAAGAAGCCGGGATTCAATGTACTAGACAATGTGACGCCAATGTATTTAATCTTGTTAGTGAACTCTCGCAAGGTCATAAGGTAATTGTTGGTGTCGATTCCGGAGAGCTATGGGGAAACCGTTTTACAGAATGGCTCAAAGACTTTTTCCTTGGAGTTACTCCAGACCACGCATTACTTGTAACCGGTATTGACACGAGCGATCCCAATAACATTAAAATAATTGTTACCGATCCTGGAACTGGAGAGGCCGGCAAAGCATATCCATTGGAACAGTTTATGGATGCTTGGTCTGATGCGAGTTGCTATATGTGTAGTACGAATGACCCAGTCCCTTCGACTGTGCCTGGAATGGAAAACTTCGACTACATGGAAGGTCATATACCTAATGTTGCCGGAATAGATTATTCTCAATTCCAAATGTTTAATGATATAAGTATGGGGCTACCAGTGTCAATTCCTCAGATGCCATTAACAGAACCATTTCTTCCAACCGGAGAATATGCTCAATGGGATGGACCAATGGTAAATACTGATTACCCCATATCATCATTGGTGGATGCTTATTTTGATGTTGCAAATCACCAAGTTTCGATGCCATCCATATTCAATGATTATGGATTCAATCAATATTTGGATACATCTGTTGTAAACGACTTTATGTCTCATAGTTTTAATTCAGGTATGTCAAATCTCAACTTGGATCCGACACTCTCCTGGGACACTTACGCAATAAACAATGGAATATTTGGAAATGTGTCTAATCTTGATTACTCCAACTATCTAAATGATACAGTCCAATCTCTTTACGCAGCAGGTGACTTCTATAATGCGGGGATCCTTGATCAGCAACAATTTATGATGAATTACTGTAACGGATACAATTTGAATTTCTATGATACCTTTTACTGCTAATCAGTCAAGCACTATGGATTTAGTCACAAGATTTAAATCCATATACAATGGCTTGCTACCACTTCTGAAATCCGAGGGTAAGTCAGAGACGATAAAACAAATTGAACATTTGTTTGCCCGTCTTGTGTCCAACGATGTTGCGGTATTGGTATGCGGTGAGTTTAAAAGAGGGAAATCCTCTTTAGTGAACGCACTTATTGGAGAAGATTTATGTCCTGTAGATGATTGCATTGCAACATCATCTGTTTCCATAATTAAATATGGGACAAAAGCAAAAGTAATTCGGCACTTTCTTGAGAGCTCTAATAAAATTGCTACTGAGATTGTGGACTATAATCAGATTGCGCAATACACAAAGGGCTCATCAGTCAATATTGACAATACTATATTCCTTGAAATAGAAATTCCTAGCGAAAAATTAAAGTCTGGACTATGTGTTATTGACACTCCGGGAATTGGTGGCCTTGATGCAAGGCATCTATCCTTAACGTCTTTTGCTTTGTCAAAAGCAGACTGTGTCTTGTTTGTTGCGGACGCTGGCGAACCAATGAGCGCATCTGAATTGGATTTTATAAAAGATAAAATTGCTCCGTTCGGCAGGAATCTAAAAATAATATTGAATAAGGTTGACACATTATCGGAAGATCAGATTCCAGTTCTTATTAAAGATACCCAACAGAAGATTTCTCGTCGATGTTCTGCGCTTGAAGTAGAAGTAATCCCCACTTCTATGTATCAATGGCAATTGTATGGTATTACAGGAGAGGATACATATAGAGTCGCTTCAAACATTAAAGGTCTTGAGAATGGTATTGCTGAAATAAGAAGAACTTTCAAAGAATCCCTGTATCCCATTCTGAAATCAAGCATTCTTCAAGCGGCAAATACGGTAAAAACGTCACTGCAGTCTCAGATACAGGCAATTTCTGACCCGAATCCTGAGATTATTGCTAAATTGCAGGAACAAGGAAGGATAATTGCTCAAGCAAAGAAAGAACTTGAACAACCGACCTCCAAGTTTAATAGGGAATTGTCAACAATGATAGAAGAAGCACAGAATGAGGTTATGACAAAATTCTCGTCAGATACTATCATCCTTTCATCGGCAAAACTGGAAGAGTTGCTTAGTTCAGATTATGCACAAACATCTGAAGGCATCCAATTTGTATCGGAAAAACTCAACGACTCATTACTCTCGTTAAGCAATCAATTAGATACTATAATTGATGAAAGCTTCGATGAGATAATGAAGAAAGCCGAACTCTCTTTTGAAGGCGATAAGCCAACTTATGATTCTCTACTTCCTTCAAATATGAGATTGAAGGAAAAGTCATTATCTGAAAAAATATTCATGGGGGCTCGCAATGGCATGTCTGGCATGGGGGTCTTTTCGGTAACATCCATTGTCGGAGGATTGATTGCATCCCCTGCTATCGTTTTGCCCATTGCTGCTCTCGGTGGAATTGCAATGGCTTGGAAATCTATCATAAGTGCCTCAAATGCTAATACTAAAGCAGAGATACGTCAGCAGGTGCAACCACGGTTAACTATTGCAATAAATGAATTGAGGACATACGTTCAAAACAGATTTAAAAATTTCAGCAACACACTTAAGGAAATGTTGCTTGGCCGAGTTAACGAAATGGACGCTGAAATGATGAGCATTCGTCTCAAACTAGAAGAATGTGCGACTGACATGCAGAAGATTGCTTATCAAAAATCCGAATTGCAGAAAAAGATTGCATTTGTTGATACTACATCAAATCAACTCAATATACTCCTGAACAATCCCTTCAAAGTAAAATGATATGGCTTCGGATGTCCTAAGTAAAATCAAAAGCTGCTTGTTAGACTGTCGGCGAGAGCTGAATGGTCTAAACGCTATTGTTGATCGTTCAATACAAAATGCCTTAGAACGATTAGAACAGCCTATGCAGTTAGCGATTATTGGTCGTCTTAGCAGTTCAAAATCGACTTTGGTTAATGCGTTATTAGGGAATCCAGGTATTGCAAAGACAGACAAATCGGAGGAAACCTATAATGTAAGTTGGATTAAATATGGTGAAGATGAAACTGAAATAACCATTGTCTTTAAGAGTGGAAAAAAAATCAAGGCGAACCGGATCAGCCTTTCAGACTGGACATCTCGTCATGGGAAAAACGCAGTTACTTCAGAAATAAGTCATATTGAGATTCCTGTGAGAAATGAATTTCTCAAGAGTGTCAATGTCATTGACACTCCCGGTCTTGACTCGGCATACGGAGCGGATTCCCTAAATACTATTAGATTCCTTGAGGAAGTCAAACCTGATGCAATAATGATGCTTTTTACCAAAAGCATTAATACGGAGACTCTTGAAACACTTTCCGAATTTCAGAAACAGTTTTGTTCTGACTCATACAGCATTTCCCCGATGAATGCAATTGGCATCATGGGGAAAGTGGATGAATTATGGAAGATAATCGATTCACAAAACACCGCACTCAATCGAGGACAAAAGGTAATTGATTCTCTAATCTCCTCAAATCCCCAATTGTCACAGGTGTTTCAAAACATCTATCCAGTATCAGCTTTGATAGGCCTCGGATGCAAGATTCTCGATGAAAGGGATGTCCACTCACTCAAATCGTTATGTCGCCTTACCGGGAAACAAATGGTAGCAACTTTTGCAGATGTAAAGTTCTTTGTGAAGGAAATTCCGGAAGTGCAATTGAGTGAGGTGTCTCGCAGGATGCTATTAGATAAGTTGGGACTATACGGTGTATATTCAGCTGTTGTGTTTCTTAAAGAATATCCTGATGCGAATTTGGAAGAAATCAAACAGCATCTTGATTCGGTGTGTGGTATTTCTCGAATTATGTCAGCAGTAGTAACTCATTTCGGGAAAAGAGCTATTACATTGAAAACTCGCAATTCTTTGACGTCGGTATTGCACTCAATAAATGTTGAACGTTCAAAGTCACAGGATTCTAACCTAATTCGGACATTCGACAAAATAGCCAATCAGTTATCCACAACACTATTTTCAATTAGAGAGTATGAGTTGTGGAACATCCTTTCAAAAATATATGAAGGTAAAGTTGTCGTGAATGATTCGGAAGCATTAGTTGATTTAAAGAATATAGCAGGAGAGAATGGCACATCCGCTTCCAATAAACTTGGTTTATATACACCGCTCCCAATTGATGAAATGATAGCATTGGCTAAATCCAAAAGTAAACAATGGGCAAGTAAATACACATTGGCTAAAATGCGAAATAAGCGAGAACTTGGAGACATATACCGCGTGATGTCCTCAGCATATGGAGAACTAGAAGTCGAGATTATTTCAGCTCGAGAAGAAATTCAGAAAGCTGAATGGATACTTCGTCATAATAATGAATATCTATTTAGTATTTAAAAGAATATGATGCAACTTGCAATAGAAATAGGATCGGATAATGTTCGAGCCGTCATAAAAAAGGAAGGAGAGTATAGCGTTGTCCCTCTTGGGTTGATACGGGTTCCTTATTCCTTCCCTCCAATTTGTCTGCGACTTGGCGAACACTATATTTTTGGAGAAACAGCAAAACTGAATGCTGTTTCCCGACCTGATGAAACCATATTTTTATCGGATTATTCCCAAAAGGGGATGATCGATAAGAATGTCATGACTGCGTTTATCAAGTATGTTTGTCAAAGGGTTACAGATACATATAAAGACAATGTAGAATCTATAACATTTGTTGTCCCTCCGTATTGTAACAACTCACATATACAAACTTATCTCAGTGAATGTATTAGTAATTCTGGCTATACTACTGAATCAACTTCCGACTCAACGCTATCTTTTGTGAAGTCAAACTTCAATGTTGCACATGGAGATAAGATTTGCATTATTGATATGCATGATTATCCGGCTTATGTGGCTGTTGTTTCAAGGACGACTCAATCGTATTGCACCTTAGGAAGTGTGGAATTGGCGGGAATGTCAATTAAGGATTGTGAAAATGTTGTCGAAGAAAAGATGTCAGACTCCTTATCCGCAAACATTGAATCTTACGACAATGTTCAGTGGGCTTGGATACAAAGTGAAATAGCGTCATCCCTTTCACAATATGGACTGATGAATTTAATTAATGGAGGTAATGCCATAATTCCATTACCGTTTTCTTCACGTATTTGTGAGATTAGTCAATCGACCTTTAGAAATTTGATGTCGACTATAATAGACAAAGGTTGGAAGGAAATACAATCTCTTTTTCAAAGCATAAAAACCCCTCTGGCCCAAATCGGTCAAGTTGTTTTGTTAGGCTCATTGTTCCAGTCGGAATTTATATGTGAGCATTTCAAAAAATGCATCATAGGATATGGCTGTAATCCGAAGTTTACAATATTATCTAAACCAGAGGATGATTGGAACATGTGCCTTTCATCACTTAAAACAAATTTTCAATCGAGCGGCTGCGCTCTAGAACTATAAAGAAGATATGTCAAAATCAAAAATTAGCATGTTTGGCGTGTCATCGTCAGGCAAAACGTGCTTTCTTTATGCTATGGCGCAAGTGCTCCGTGGCGGTGTACACCATGAAGATGATTTCGTTCAGATGATTTCTAATCGCGCTAATCAACAAATGAAGTTGAACAGCGGGTATTTGAAACTTGCTCGCCGCGAATGGCCTCAGAAATCTAATGAAACCATCCCTTTCGACTTCAAAGTGAGCATGCAATGCAACGGTCATTTCAGTGAAGTAATCGACTCACTTGAGATTCTGGATTATCGTGGAGGTATCTTGGAAGATATGTCTGAAGACGCCGAAAAAAATCTCGAAGAACTATTGAATTCTTTCAGAGGTTCATCTGCCATAATTTTTATTATTGATGGCAAAACTTTAATTGATGCCATGGATCCAGATGATAAAGATGTTTGCCATCGTGGCGAAACTGATGTTTTGACCCAGTTCTCTGCAAGAATGCAAATAGAGTTTGTGGAAAACATTTTTATCGAATATAAGCGTAAAGAAGAAGAAATACCACCTATCCTTATTGCTATATCAAAAGGCGATCTTTTTGCTTCAGACTATGAACGCGAAAATGGAGTTAGACTCATAAAAGAGAAACTTCCCTCAATTTTCTCAATTGGTTCTGGCCTATGGTCTGGTATTACAATTATGTCGTTAGGCGAAGGACTTGGCACGGATGCAAATGGTGGCTTAACAGGTAAACTGAAACTAACTCAGGACTACAACATTCATATCCCTGCGATTTTCGGTATCTATGCTGATTTGAGCTATCTATATGATGATACCGACGACCCCGGAGAGAAAAATGGTATACTCATGTGTCTTAAGCTGCTTCGCAAACTTATGAATGAAAAAGTGCGAATATTTAAGAGTGGCAAAATCGCAAGAGAGATTTAGGTTATGCTATATCCATATATATATACAGCCACTCGATATCACGACTTCAGGGTTGTGACATCTCAAATGCTCCACAATCTTCCTAATTCTGTAGCTCAATACTTGGAGGATGTGGCTCACGCTATGATTATGGCGGAAAATAATCAGCTTATGTTCCCCTCATGGATACTTGTAAAAAAGGAAGGATATATTCTATGGGGAATGGCTTCGCTTAATAATGTATTGGGCGATAAAAGTGACGATGATGACAAACGCCCAGTGCGTGGTTTCTTTGGCTTCATTACTGACGGTACAATATCTAAGCTCCCTTTTAGTATTTCTTTCTTTAAGGAGCTTTATGCTAAGTATGTACTTCCCATTTGGGATTCATATGAGCAGACCGAACAAGTTACAGAATGTATGCCGGCAATATCTGGATTTGATTTTATTGAAAAATCGTCCCGTTTAAGCAGCGAAATCAATGTCGATGATAGCATTTGCCGTATTTTTCCAAGTACATACGATAGTAAATCTCTTATAGAGGCCGTTTTCTCATCTGTTGAAGATTGCTCAATTGCAACAAATGTCCATTCAAAGAAGCAGTGTGTGGAGTTTGGTAAGGATAGGATTTCATTTACTAATGCCGTAATGTCCTCGGATTCTAAGGTTAATAAAACTTCTGATGTGAAGGTGTTTGTCCCTAAAAAAGTTGATGACATAATTACTGATTCGGTTAAAGAGAACGAGAAAGTCGTTCAAAAAGAATCGGTGTGCTCTATTTGCGGTAATCCGGTAAATGACAATGAAAATATCTGTGAGGGCTGTAAAAATAAACAACAAAACAAGAAATATATAAAGTATGGTCTATATGGATTTATGGCTCTGATATGTTTGTTGTTGATGTTTAACGGTTCCAGTATTTGGGAGAAAATATTGCCTTCTAAACATGTTCAAGAAAAAGTCCAGATAGAAGAGAGACGAGATGAACAAAATGGAAGAATTAAGAGTCAATCTTCCTTTTTGAACACGACCAAATCTGAAGTGAATGTGATCGATGCCAATCCTGATGATGCTTTTAAATTTGGATATGAAAGTTCTTCTCTGATAACGCAAGTTAACTCTGCTAATAATTGGATTAGAATAATAACGCCAGAACAACAATTCTCCAAGAAAGGCACTATAGAGTTTATGTGCGATCCTCTTTCACATGGTCAAAGAGAAGGAACTATCTGTTTAACTAATGATGAAGGCATTAAGAGGATTATCTCCATACATCAAACCGTTTCTACCGACGAAAGCAACGTAGCTGGTTCTTCGCATGCCGTAAGAGCAGACGGTACAACGCGCAACGTAATTATAAGAGAGCCAGATGTTGAGGCCGTTGAGCCAACTCATAATGCAGAAACAACATCCACATTTGAACCCACCAATCATTAATTTCCATGGGAAGATTTCAAGGTTTCTATACTGGCGGCGAAATTGTCGAAGAGAATACGAGTTATTCGGAAACTGAAGTTTTTGCCAAAAGACGGCACAAACAAGAGAGCGGTCGTGTTTCAACAAGGCAATTGAAAATATGGCAAGGCGATTTAGATAAGTGTGTTACTCTTTTAGACTATCAGAACTATGTAAAAAAGTATGATAGTCCTGATAACCCATGTATTTCTGAAGCAAAACAAAAAATTGATGATCTTACTTTTACCAATTGCAAGAGCGTTGCCGATTACAACATCTATTTGACGACATTCCCATCTGGCAAGAATGTCATCAAGGCTAAGGCTGCGATAAGACGACTTCAGGCGACAAATACAACGGCAAATACAACGACAAGAGCCAATACTTATAGTTCCCATAGTTCTAATATTACTGGAGATGATGTATGGGGATTTATAAAAAAAGCTATTGGAGTTATTGTAATATTAATTGGCATTGGTCTTGTATATGCGAGAGTTACGGACCAAATAAATAGCACAAGCGCTGTTTGTGGTTACTGGTTAGTAGTAGGTGCCCCTATATGCAAGTGGGCTTTTGACGATTAATATCTTTACCCAACTAATCTAATATGGCAAAAAACGATTTTGGATTTGGCTTTAAGCCTATAGAAGAGTTCACGTTCGATGATTGTTTTGTTCGTATAGAACAAAACAGAGTTGACGGCGTAGACTCGGATAGTGAACTTCTCGAACGATACTCAGAACTACTTTCAATACTTCAACAAAAGGATGATGCATCGTTCAAAAGAGCGACAAATAAGGCTGCTCTTGAGCGGTATATATCATCACATCCTTTGGATAAGACTGCAAAAAGGTATCAGCTCCGGCACATACAGGATGCTAAGAAGAAAATAGCTGCCATTGATGAATTGTCTAAAAGAAAGAAAAGAAAAACGATTACAATAACGTTGTCAGCAATTGGTGTGATTGCGATTCTTGTATGTTGGTTTAATTATAGCCCGGTCAAATACATTAATGTAGACGAAACAGTCTCCATAAGTAAATACGGAGATAGTATTCGAGTCTCTGCCCAGACCAATGTCCCGTCGTACCTTATTAGAATGGACTTAGAATCAGGGAGTGATTGGCTTAAAGTATCTGGCGACAATGGCAGTTATTCTCTTGTGGCTAAACCCAATCCGTCAAGTTCACGTTATGCAACAATAAAGATTTCAGTTCCGAACAGATTGTTTGGTGGTAACATAAGTTGGAATTCAAAGACTATAAGAATTACACAGACATCTGGCGAACCGAGTTACATTACTCCGGAAAGAAGCTATATGTCCTATGATAAATTCGGTAAACCAACCGGGAAATCAAATCTTATTATCACCACAGATGGGGTATTGGAATCTGTTGCTTCTGCTCCTGATTGGTGCGATGTTTCTTTTGCACCAATTGAAGACGGTAAATACGAATGTGTGGTAACAATGAATAAGAATGGTGGCGAACGCCGATTAGGTCAGATTTCCATTAAAGGAGGAAACATAACACAAGACATCTCAATACAACAAGAATCCGGACTGGCTTCATATATTAGTTTTAACACAAGCAGTATTTCCGTTTCTCCCAGAGAAGAAACGAAATATGCCGATGTTAAGACTGATGGTACATCATGGACTATTGTCTCCAAACCTTCATGGGTTGTTGCTACAGACAATGGGAATAACACCATAAAACTTGAGATTGAAGAGAACGACAATGACCGTAGAAATGGCACAGTAACCATAAGGTCTAACAATGGGCACACATCCTCTTTAGCCATAAATCAGGGGACATCAAGAGCTTCGTATATAAGGGCAGGACAAACTTCGATTTCTGCTGGAAAATCTGGATTGGATAAGTATATATCGGTTAGCACTGATGGTAAAGATTGGTCTGTATATAGTAAACCTTCGTGGTTGTCAGTCACACCAAACTATGATGGAATGAAGATTTACGTTGAAATTCCATCTAATTCTGGGAAAATGAAAGAAGGAGAAATAGTTCTTGCTTCAAACAATGGACATAGAGCCACTATTAAAGTCAGTCAAGATGGAGATCCGACGAATTTTAGAGCAGCAAAATCAAGTATCAAATTTGATTCAGGCAGCGATTATGAATATGTCAATATAAGCAATAACAGTAATCAATCCCTTCGCGTTGACGAAAGTCAGTCTTGGATAACAGCATCTGCAACGTCTAAAGGGAGAATCAAGATTTCTGTCTCATCAAATAGTAATTCTGCTCGTTCAGGCTATGTAACAGTACGTTGTGGGGATGAAAGTTGCAGAATAGATGTTAAACAAAGTGGTTGGACTACCTGCTTTTTCTGCCATGGTAATGGTAGAGTGAATTGTACCGGAGGCGCATGGGATCCTTCAATAGGACAAATAGTTCATTCAAAACCGAGATTTGTGGTAACAGGATATAATTATTGGGGAATGCCTGATGGATATTGGACTACAGACTATTGTCCAACATGTGGAGGCAGTGGAACAATGGAATGTTCTCATTGCCACGGAAAAGGAAGGATTAAATCGAACTAATTATGCCTGATTTCAAGAATTTTGCGAATGGCGGAATCGAAGACGGGAGCACTTCAGAGTTTTCGTCTGTTCGACATAGGCAAGTACGAGATACGAAAGTTGGATCTCGTATAGAAAGAGTGTGGTCTACGGATTTTGAAAAATGCGAAAGTCGCGAAGACTACGAAAAGTATATCTCGAAATATGGCAGATATGATGCAAACAAGTATGTTGAGCAAGCACGGTCAAGAATAGAATCTCTTGATGTAGCTGAAAATGCGAGGATAGAAAGAGAAAAAGCATCTCAAAGAGTTCAGCAACGCCCAGTTGCATCCGGCACTGGTGGTAGTGGAATCCCACCTAAATATAATTTTATACAGACCTTAATTAAAGTTGCTATATGGATAGTGATTATTGGAGGTGTCGGACTATATTCTTATAACCAGTATCAAAAGGAAGATAAAGATCCCTCAACCGATGTAGTGGTTACTCCAATGCCAGCTCAACATCAAGAATCACAAGAAGAATACTCATCACATACTCATTCTGAACAAGCTAACCAACAAGAAAGCTCAGTTGTAGAGCCGGAGCCAGAGCCACAAGAAGTTTGGTGGGATTGCAATATCTGTGGCGCTACAGGTCGGTGCCAATTATGTTTTGGATCTGGGCGCTGTGCCGTGTGTGGAGGAACCGGGTCACAGTATCTATTTGGAGAGTGGACAGATTGTGGCAATTGCGGAGGTTCAGGAAGATGTCCTTCATGTGAAGGAAACGGAGCTTGTTTTGCCTGTCATGGTCTTGGCCGGTGTAAACTTGAAGAAAATTTCTAATTAATTTGAGATTATGATTGGATTTACAACAGAAGATAAAGTCATTGATAGCCAAAACGATTGGTCATTCAAACCCAAGTTTTCGCTTGATCGGTATCCTGAGCATAATTTCATAAAAGGAGAAGAATATCTAAAACAAAAATATGGCTCAACTTATGATCCTTCCTATCCCATATTAATCTTTCAGATGAGTCGGTGCTTGGACTTTTATTAACGGAAGAAATATCGTTTATTCAAAATCCAAAGGTTGCATTTTTGAAAAGAATTAGATATTGTTTTTTTATCACTAAAAACAATAAATGGGGTGTGTTGGACGAGCCTTTTGGTAAAATTATAGTCCCCCAATATATGATTTGTTGTTGTGGGAGAAAATGGACTCACAATCTACGCCGTATCTCATTGATACCTGTGGGAAACTAAAAGCTCGAGTATTTGCAATTTCTAATGGATTACAATCATACATTGAGATAAATAAATAAGTAACATGCTTAATTTCAAACCAATAGAAGATTTTACTTTTGATGATTGCGTCAGAAGTTTAGATAGGCATAGATCCGAAGGCACTTCACCCGATGAAGAACTTCTGTCTCGCTATAACTTGTTACTGGAAACACTTAAAGCAGAAGAAAAGCGAGATTACCCATCAGTTAAGACTATAGACAGATTGGAACGCTATATAAAAAAGTATTCCAATCTTGCGACTGCGACAAAATATAACCCGGCATTTCTTGCTAAAGCTAAGCAAGAATTGGCAGACCTAAGGAAGCAAGCTAAAATAAAAAAAAGGATTAAAATCGTTGCTTGCATCTTATTAGTGTTGGGGGTATTTGCTGGTATATTCTTTATTGGCTATAAACCAATATCATACTTTTATGTTTCTGATTCTTCAGTAACGATTTCAAAGGGAGCTGGTTCAGATACTATAAATTTACGGACAAATGCTCCTGATATTTATATCGATGAATATATCTCTTGGTTAGATGTTTCTAAAGATGGTTCATATATCATTATAAAAGCAGATAGAAATACGGAAGATCTTCGTAACGGAGATTTCTCCATACGGGCATATCCTACGTTCTTTGGTGAACGAATTGGATTCATGGAAAAATCTCTAACCATTCATGTTGAGCAGCAGGATGGTTATGCATCGTTCCTAAATATAAACAAAGATGAAATTGAGATTTGGCCAGAGGGCGATGAAGAATCAATATATGTTGAAACTGATGGGAATGAGTGGAATGTAGATTCTCCATCTGAAGGATGGTTGACTGTGTCCAAGAGTGGCTCTCGTGTGAACATAAAAGTATATGAGAATACGACCAAATCCTCACGTACTGCTTCATTTCGTATATATTCAGATTCTCAGGAGAAGTATGTTTCTGTAACTCAAGATGTATATGCTAAGGATGCTGGAATATCAGAAATTTCGATGAACGATGGGACCGGCTATATAGACATGAAGATACGTGTTGATTATTACACTCAAGGATATTTAGATGAAGATATGTATGTGTGCATCAAAATTTACAGTGACAAAAACAATAACGTATGGTATAGGAACTACGAAAAGATTTATCCGACACAGCCTCAATCTGAGAGTTATCGCACATTTACAGTAAGATCATCTGTATGGCATGGCAAATATGGAGATAATACTATTTATGCTTGTATCTCAAGATATACAGACGGGAGTTCGCCTATATGCTCTTTTGAGCAAGGTTTTAATGTAAGAAGTAATCGTTAATAATCGGTCTCGGCAATAAAAAATAATAATATGATAGGATTCAAAACATCTGACGATTTTTCATTTGATGAGTGCATCGTATTCCTAAGTGAGCACGACAATGCAGATACATCATGGAATGAAATCAACAATCGTTACCATCGGCTGCTGACTCAAATTCAAAAAGAAGATGAGACCACTTTTGGTATGTGCGTAAAATCTCAAGATTATAAAAGTTATATAGAACACTTTACAACAATCAGCGGTGCGAGTAAGTATCAGCCACTGCACAAAAGTGAGGCAGAAGATTTCATAAGAAAGAATCCAATCACAACAACTCCTCAGAAAAGGGGATTATTCGCATCATATTTCATTGATTCGAATAAACGCAATCCCATAACAAACTAGGTACTATACCTACTTTTGTTCGCTTCTCTGATTGCGACAATCGTTCAAATTCCCAATGTGGTTTGGTCATACGGATTATATAATGAAGATGGATGGTCTTTTAGCGAAGTATATGGGAAAGGGTTTATACCAGGACTTCTCATATCAGCGTTCGCATTCTTTGGCGTTTCTAAAATCATAAGGTGGCGAAGATCTGGCATTACTATTTTAGTGGTATCTTTCATAATCATACTTTTGCCAACAGTATGTAACGAGTTCTTGGAATTTATTTGCTTTTCAATCCCATGTATATTAGGCGTTGTATTGTTATGGGGTATTCTTAAAATAAAAAAGGACAGAATTTCCACATGGGAAATGTGTAAATCAGAACCCCGTTGGGCAGATTTCGTTCTTAGAGCATTTTTAACCGTATGGATATTTATGGTAATTCTTCTTCCTCCCATAATGGGATTATGGACGGGATTTAGAAGTAACATCTATAGTAATGGAATGAGGTGCCTTGATGCACATTTCAATAATAGTTCATATTATTCATATGACTTATATCAAAAGATTTTACTTGGGACAGATTTCAAAGATGATACCTATGAGAAGAAGAATATTGCTGAATCATGGTTAGAAAATGCTAAGTATTTAGATAGTCTTAAGGGCGATGAGGATTACCGTTTAGACGATGAGCTGTCAGCGTCAATGTTGTTTATAAATAACCTACTATTTATACTCAATAATCAAAGTCATCAGAGTGCATTGGATTATATCAATTATATGAAAGACAAGATTGATATGTCGAATGTGTTTCAATATCTTAATGGCGAGAAATACATTATGGGCGAATACGAGTATTATAAGCCCAATAAGGAAAGAATTACATATGCATTAAATCAAGCAGATGTGTTTGAAGAAGTTGAAGTCGATATTGAGGCAGATGCTTATGCAGAAATTGACGCTGCGGCTGAATAAATTACTTTTAGGTGATAGGTCTGTTCTTTGAATGGACTCCATATAAAAAACAATAACAATATGTTCTACGATACATTTGACAACGGTTTTGGCATGATGCCGAGTTTTGACTCAGGATTCGGCTCTCCAATGTTCAATGGGACAGGATGCTTTCCTGCTCCTGCAATGGATATGGGATTTAATGGAGGCTTTGCACCGACATTTGACCCAAACTTCGGTATGCCTATGACATGTGGCTATTCCCCGGCTCCTTTCGGATGTAATCCAGTCTCGATGGACTTTAGCGGAAATGTGTGTATTGACGGCATTCCCGTTACGCCCAATACACCTCCCGCATGGATGACAGCTCGAGCTGCACAGGCAGAAATGCATCTCAATCAGTTAGAGATGCAACTCAATAATCCGAATTTTTGGATGAACTTCATCCCAAGTGGGGCATTCAATCCTCCTACAATTGATTGGTCGACTGTTGACTGGCATTCTATGCCTGTTGATAGCCCTGCCACTCCCTTAGATGATGCAATGTCATTAAATACAAATCCTATGGCAGGCCTGAACTCCCAGATGAGTATAGACATGAATCAATCCAATGGAGTTGAGTCTACGACAACAATGTGGAGAGGCGAGGAGGTTTTGCCTTGTGGTTTAACTCAAAGCCAATATGACCAAAGTCTTAGCAAGTATCAAGCTCTTCTCGCCGACTGTGAACGTCAGCTTGAGAACTGCGACCCTTATCATTCAGCTCAACGAGCAATGATCCAAAATAATATAGACCGAATCAACCGAAACATCCGAGACCTTGACAAACCTCTCGGCAAAATATAACCCAAAACAAATATGAAACGAAAAACAATTATTATCTCCTTCTGCATTGCGGTTTGCGTTCTCGTGTGTATAGGTGCATATCTTCACTATAATGCGACAAGCAAGGAGGACATCGAAAATGCTCAACTTGGTAAAAGTTATGCCCAAAAGTACAATGGGAAAAAATGTAGTGTTCGCAATGGTCGTGAGTATTGCAAATGCTATGGATGTGCATCAAGCAATCGTGATCCATCAAAATGTAGCCGTTGTGGTCACAGATGCGATAAGCACACTCGCTAAATATAAGTTTATCATAAAAACCTTTAACAATACATAAGAATATGAAAGTTAAAACTGTAAAACGTTCCATTGTAGCACTCTTGGCTGTTTTGGGTATAGCCGTTATGATTCAATCATTTGCTTCCCCAAACCCTGCTACATCAACTACACTCTCCAGCTCAAGTTCTTCTACAAACACGAAGAAATTCGTGAAAACCAAGAATAAGTGTACCAAATCCAATTGCAGTTGCTCTGGCTACTGGGGGTACAAGCATCAGAACGGCACCTATGAAGGTGCATGCTCAAACACAGACGGACATGGACATACATGCGGTCATGGTCCGGAAAAACACGGCCTCAGGAAATGGTAAGGAATTGGCCTAAATACTATTTCAAATTTGTGCCTTTCGGCGAGTATACACATGATATTCTTTTACAGCTTCTTGATGACACTATTTATGCTTCTTCAATAACTCAATTCAATGATCCATTTGAGGGAAGATGGTATGATAATTTGATTGATGCCCCGTATCCAGGTGCAGACAAGGAGCTGAAAGACACGTTGGATCGCCGAAAAGTTTATTGTCTATGTTCCAATGATTCAGAAGATTTTCCATGTTCTTCTGAGAGTATCCTCATGTGGTCACATTATGCAAATTCACACACTGGTTTTTGCATAATGTTTTCCAATTTGATTACAGAAGCGGAAAAGGATAAGCAAGAAAGATTCTCACCGGTTCGGGTAGTCTACTCTGATTCTATGCCTGAAAAGACAGGGATAAAGAATCGGGATAAAGCATCCATTTTATCCAATAAATATGGACAATGGGCAATTGAAAATGAGATTCGATTATGTTTCGACAATCAGGATCACTATATCAAAATCCCAAAGCACTCTGTTCTTGCTATTTTTGCTGGATGCCGTATTAGTACGATTAATGATTGTTTACTCTACGGTATTGCAAAAAACTGAACTGCAAATATTATCATTTGGAACTTAGTACAGAAGATTATCGATTTAAAAAATTAGATGCTACTGACTGAATACGATGGCCGGGGGTATATTTCTCCGGTCTTTTGTTTTAGAGTGTACTGCTTAGCATGAGTTTTTGCAGAGATAAAAATTTTCCGGATAGTCATAGATATTTTTAGAATATGCTTCTATACTATTGTAAGACGGCACATACAGCAGCTGTCAATATCGATTAATATTTACAAACAGTATAGATATGAACGCAATCAATAAAATCGGGTTGTTCCTGGCTATGTTGTTGGGATGCGTGACTTCGGTATGGGCCGAGTCGAAAGATGTAACCATGCAGGTTGGAGAGACTCAGACGCTCTACCTTCCGTCTTCCGTGACTTCAAAGAACTTGAGGTCGGTGAACTTCTATTCCAACGGCATCAGCTATGTGCAGGTGCTTTCTCACACCAACTACTCGGTCACGGTCAAGGCAATCAAGGCCTTCGGCAGCCCCATCATAGTACGTTGCGACTATTACTATATAATAAACAATGGTGGGTATAACTACCAGACCTCAGGTTACTACGATTTCAGGATAATAGTGGTCGGCAAGGAAGATAATACTGTTAAGCCTACTCGAATCACGTTCCCGTCTTCAGTCAAAGCAATCGAGGTCGGTGAGACGGTCAAGCTGGAGCCGACGGTATATCCCTGGAATGCAGAATATACTCTGACTTGGTCTATCAATGACTGGTCAGTTGCAACCGTTGACCAGCAAGGTTATCTGACGGGCAAATCAGAGGGTGCAGCCGATTTGAAAGTGGCAGCGGATAATGGCGTGTATGCCATGCTGCGAGTTGTGGTCTCAAAGCCGTCAGCGACCAGTGTTACTGTAAGCCCGGTAAGTCTTGAGCTGACAGAGGGAGATACAAGATATCTGAGTGCTACTGTTTATCCTTCTGCTGCCAACCAGTCTGTAACCTGGACAACAAGCAACTCTTTGGTTGCAACAGTCAGCACGACCGGTAAGGTTACTGCAATTGCTGAGGGCAGTTGCATGATAAAGGCAACCACATCTAATAACAGATCAGCGTTGGCAACAGTCAAGGTGAATCCTAAGAAAGTGACTCCGACATCAATTTCTCTTTCGCAGGAGACTGTCGAGATTGAGGAAGAATCGACTTCTCAGTTGTCTGCCTCTGTCCTACCGACGAATGCCACAACCCAAATCACATGGACAAGTTCGGACAATGCCATTGCGACTGTCCAGAACGGTGTCGTAACTGGTGTCGCCGCAGGAGAATGTACCGTGACGGCCACAACCGACAACGATTTGTCCGCCACTGCTGCAGTAGTTGTAAAGGCTAAAGAGATATTCCCAGAGTCAGTTGTGCTTTCATCAAAATCTTTACAGATGAAGGTTGGTGATACGATATCCCTGACAGCAACTGTCATGCCCGAGAACGCAACTTATGGACTGACTTGGTACACAACAAATCAGGATGTAGCAACGGTAGAGGGTGGTAATGTAACTGCTATTGGGGAAGGAGAGAGTGTGGTGTCTGTCAAGACTCAGAACGGATTGGAGGCCACTTGCACAGTTTCCGTAGCGAAGTCCATTGTCATGCCTCAGGCCATAAGCCTATCAGTAGAGTCTCTTGAACTTAAAGAGGGCGAATCTCAGACCATATCTGCTACTGTTAGGCCGTCGGATGCTGAGTATGTCCTTGCATGGACTTCTTCCAATGAGGCCGTGGCAACTATCCAAGACGGAACTGTCACCGGCATTTCGGCTGGAGAATGCACTGTTACAGCCACTACCGACAATGGGCTGTCGGCTACTACTACAGTTGTTGTTAAACCAAAAGAGGTTTTACCGCAGTCTGTGGAACTTTCATTCAGCTCATTACAGATGGCTCCTGGCGAGAATACGATATTAACAGCAAGTGTGATGCCGGATAACGCCATAACTGTACTAGCATGGAACTCATCTAATTCGGAGGTCGCTACAGTAGAAAATGGTGAAGTGACTGCTGTTGGTGAGGGCAAATGTGTGATAACCGTGTCTACACAGAACGGCTTGTCCGCGGAATGTACGGTTTTGGTTGAGGACGAAGAACCGGAAGTTCAGCCGACCACCGATTGGAGTGGAACTTACAAGATGCATGCCACCGTAGATGCAACAGGATTCTCAGCATACGAGTATCCTACAGAGTTTCAAATGACCATTGATAAGGACGATGACAATCAGTATTATATAACGTCGTTCATTGGTCTGAACTGCGTCAAATCGTATCCTTATACAGGCTTGCGGTTGAACATTACATCAGACACCGAGGCGACAATAGATCTTGATTATAACAATAATGCCGGAAACTGGACGATTGATGGCGATTATGTTGAAGGGCTTCGTCCTCTTTCATCTGAAAGTGAGCACTCTTATTCAAGTCATGGTGAAATAGTTCTTACAAGAACCAGCGAATCTAAGATTTCAATATCACAGTTCTACGTGTATTATTTCGGACAGTTATCAGACTATGAACTTGTGAAGGATGCTCACTATACTATTTGCCAAGGAGAGACATTCGTCTCAGCAGGGATTTCAAAGGTAATAATTGAGGAAGACCTTGATGAAAAGATAGAAGTCTATACTCTGAATGGACAGCTCATATATACCGGACTGAAGGATAATATGCCTGAGCTTGAACATGGGCTATTTATTTTACGGCAAGGTCGTAAAACTCATAAAATTTTGAAATAAAATATCTTATCGAATAGTTAATTGCCATTGTCGGGAAAGTTACCGATAACTTTCGTCATTCATAAAAAAGCAAAGAATTTAGTGGTTGTGCCCGACACGAATCAGGGTCTATAAAGATGAAAACACAGTTAGTGAAGAAGATTGCAAGGGTTATAGTAATAGCCGTAGTGATGGTACTTGTAAGCTGCGGAAGTTCGCACGGTGATACTTCTATCCCGCTTCCTGAATATATAAGCGAAATCACTTTGGACGAAGATAATAATGTAATTAACATGGGTAGAGCCGGTGAATCAACTCCAGACGGGAACTATTATTATCATGGTTCAGTACGTTTGTATTCTGAAGACGGCGGCTCAGATACTTTTGATTGTTACGAAGGAAAGGTCGGAATGGAAAGAGGTTGTCGTGGCGTCATATATGGCGGAACGTTCTATAACCTTGACAGAAATGATTATGTTACGATAGCCGGGACAAGATATAGAGCTTCCGGATTGTTAGACTAAGTTGGAAAAATCGACATTTTTGGATTTCACCCCCCCCCCATGAGATCGTAACAAAGGATTGTAGTTCTAAGTGATAGATTATCCAGCGTAAATCACTCTTATTTTTAAAACATTCAACATGAAAACTACAGTAACAACCGAAACTACTACCGACGTAAAAGTGGACATCGAGCCGGAAGAGACGACGACACTTGACGATAAAGTGACACCCAAAGGGAAAGGCAAACTCGACATGGTTATAGCCTTTGACACAACCGGCTCCATGGCTGCATATATTTATGACGTCCGCCATCAGGTGGCCGAAATGATACCACGTATTTTCAAGGATAACGAGGATTTACGTCTCGGAATTGTCGCATTCGGCGACTATTGCGACATGGTGAACTGTGACTCTTTTGGTAATGCATATCAGTGCATCCCTCTTACCGACAACGAAAATGACATCATCAAGTTCGTCAAGGAATCCAAAGACACCAGCGGCGGTGACGGCGATGAATTCTACGAACTGGTCTTAAAGAAGATCATAGATGAATCCCCTTGGCGAGAGGATTCCTCGAAGGCCATCCTGCTGATTGCGGATGCAGACCCGCATGAAGTTGGCTATACCTACCGCGACTATGTGGTTGGCAATCAGATTGACTGGCGAATAGAGGCCAAGAAAGCCGCCGACATGAAAATAAAGATTGACACCGTTTCAATCTGCGGCCATCCCTGGTATAAAGAGTTATCGGCGATGACCAACGGCATCTCCGTCCCCTTCAAGAGCAGTGGCAAGACTTGTACTATGATAGAGACCGCTACCACTGCCCGCAGTGCCATGGCATTTGCGAAATCCGCAAGCGGATGCGAAGACGCCTCAACCCGCGCTTATTGCAGAGAACGTGTCCACGGACTCAGAGGGAAACTCTCACGAATGTTCTCCGCCTGTGAGGATGTGGAATTGAATGATGTATATGACTCTTATTCAACGGAGATTGATAAGGCTGACGAGTAAATTATTCTTCTCGTATGATTTCACAAAGGATGGCGAACATGAATTTGTACAAGTTTGATATAAAGGACTGTTGGCAAGGATTCACCACCAACTGGAGAAAGCGCAACTGGGTAACAGATGTCTTTCTCTACGGCATTCAGGTTGCCGCGGTTCTGTACTCATTAGTGATGGTTGCGGAGATAATCGACATGATATGCGATTTCCGTGACCCCAATCCATTAATCTGTTACGAAGGAATGACAGTTGGCGGACTGATATTCCGGATGCTAAGCAAAGGTTGGTTGGTCTGTCTTGTATTATGTATCGTCGTCTTTTTCTGTAATCGGAGAGTCATCAAATGGAAACTTGACGTAATATTATGGATGTTCATCCTTTTTTTCAGCGTTTCCATAGTAACCATGGCTGTTGAAAATGAATTGGTCTTATATTTCAGTGTTTTCTCCATTGGCTCTCTGGCGATATACTTCCTTTCGTTATTCCTCCCCAAAAGAGTTGGCGAAACGAATACTACAACCTATCGACAATGTCGTAAATCGTCGAACTGGCTTATAGCGCTGTCATTCATCGTCTTGCTGATGTGGCTTTTCATGTTATGCGATGCTATAAGTCGTTTCTGAGACTAAACCTTAATTAATAGAATTAATTATAATGCAGACAAATAACTTACAAGATAAATGCCGTGGTTCACTTGTTGGAGGAGCCATTGGCGATGCTCTCGGCTATCCTGTGGAGTTTGTGAACTCCTTTGAAGAAATCAAGGCGAAATATGGCGAGGAGGGCATAACAGTGTACGATACAAGTTATCCTTGGCTTGATGAAAAATTCGACAAGGCATTGTTTTCCGACGATACCCAGATGACACTTTATACTGCTGAAGGGTTGCTTGAATCCCAAAGAAGTGGAAGGCCAATAGTTGCTACAATTTGCAATGCCTATCTCGCATGGTTTGGTCGGCAAGCCGGCAAGAAAGTTAAAATTTCATATGACTCTGAGTTATCAAAAATCGATGAATTAAATCAGTGACGCGCTCCCGGGAACACTTGTCTGTCGGCCTTACTTTCCATCTATAATGGCAAAGACCCGATGAACTCAAGTAAAGGCTGCGGTGGGATTATGCGAGTCGCTCCTATTGGGTTGTACGGTGCTACTCATGGATGGTCGCTTGAGGAGACGGCTAAATTGGCTGGAGAAGCAGCAGAACTAACTCATCTGCATCCTCTCAGCACATACTCTTCCGCCGTAATGGCCGTGATTGTTCAGCTCTGTGTCTCGGATGGTGAAACGATTGATGGCAGCCGCTTCGAGGCGATTGTTGAGAAATCGCTTGAAATAGTGAGTGGAGTTTATGGCGATGATGCACCTTCTATGGATGATTTCAAAAAACTCATCAGGACAGCGCTGCGACTTGAAGACAATCTCCTTCAAGACTGGGAGATTATTGAGAATGGGCTTGGAGGGGGCTGGGTTGCCGAAGAAACATTGGCGATAGCTGTGTTCTCCGTAATCAGGCATATAGACGATTTCAACGCCTGTATGATTTGTTCTGTAAATCATGGTGGTGACAGTGACTCAACTGGAGCCGTTGCCGGCAATATCATCGGCGCTATTCTTGGATACAGTGCCATACCTCAGAAGTACCTGACAAATCTTGAACTCCAGGATGTTCAACTCTCTGTAGCTGATGACCTCGGAGGTTTCTCCAGCCCGGAGCATATGAAAGAACGATATGTTAACCACAAACCGTTTAATGCAAACAAAGACCTCTTATTATAATGGATAAACCTATAAAACATTCATATTGCGTCATCCCCGACAAAGTATATGCCGGCGAATACGCGGGTGATTTACAAAATCCCGAGCAGAAAATACGTCGGCTGGAAGAGTTTGGCATAACCCATTTCATTGACTTGACCGAAGACGGAGAGCTGAACCCTTATCAGCATCTACTGGATTCCTATGTCGAACATCATAGGTTTCCTATAAAGGACGTTTCCATCCCGGAAAGTTATCAGGATGTATATGACCTGATGGAAAATATAGACTCAATCCTTTCCAATGATGGCAACAAGGTCTATGTTCACTGCTGGGGCGGCATAGGGCGCACTGGTACAATCGTGGCCTGTCTGTATGAATATTATGGAGAGGGCTATGAAGACGCTGTAAATCATCTTCGTCAAAGTTTCAAGGATTGTCCGAAGTCCCATTGGCGTCATACTCCCGAGACTGAGGAACAATTAGAATTTATCCGAGGATTTGGGAATTTCTTGAAAGAAAAAGGACATAAGAAGCGACTGAAAGAATATACTCCTGAAAACATCAATTCGCTTGAACCGAACGAGGTTTTCGTGTTCGGCAGCAATCTTGCCGGGCATCATGGAGGAGGCGCGGCACGTGCTGCGCTACAAAAATTCGGCGCGATAATGGGACAAGGCGTAGGACTTCAAGGTCAATCATACGCCATACCCACGATGCAAGGTGGTGTAGAGACAATCAAGCCGTATGTTGAAGATTTCATATCTTTCGCCAAAGATCATCCCGAACTAAAATTCTATGTAACCCGCATTGGGTGCGGCATCGCCGGCTTTAAGGACGAAGAGATCGCACCATTGTTCCAAGATGCTTTTGGAGTGGCCAACGTCGTCCTTCCGAAGTCTTTTGCCGACATCATTGAACCAAAGTTCCCTTTTGATATAGCTTCATTTGAAGATGCCATAAATTGGACTTTACCCGGACTCCAGCTTTTCTACAGGGACACGAATGTGGCCAGCGACCTTGACGAGCTCGCTGAGGTCTACAAGAATCGTAACATCATCAGAGCCGGATTCTTTATTGACTGCACATCACGAGCCGCGAAACTCGTCAAAAGGGTGCGTTTCATCATAGCCTCAGCTCATGCAGCCGCTATCTGGCAAGTAATGGATGACGAGGAAGCCGAGCAATGGCGACTCAATATCCTAGATTTCAATTCCTACTTTAAGGTGGTCGATACGTATCGTGTCGGAGACCAGCTTCAGATTCTTCTCCTTCATATTCCTCTTCGAGGCATTCCGATGTTTGCCAGAATGGGAAACATCAACATCGGAGAGGATCTGGATCTCATCAAGATAGCACGCAAGAGCTTTGACGACAAATCGAAAATGCACCCGCTTCCCTGGCTTGAAACTGAGGCGTGGAGCCAAAGGACCGATATGCTCCCGGGGACTTATACTGAAGGATGGGCACCGCTTGAGCCACAGGAACCAAATAATGAGCAGGTGACAAATCTTCATAATGCCATACTTAGTATGTCGCACGATGATACTGACCTGAACAAGCCAATATAAAATACATCAATTTACCATGAAATTATTGCCTCCAAATGATATAAATCGGGGCTTTCTTCATCCTATACGTTAAAGATGCTAAACGATGAGTATATTGAATTTTATTAAAGGACAGGATTCTCGTCCCGAAACAATGAACGTTACTCCACATTGGATTAGCGAGTTGAAGGATGATGAAATTTTTGTATTCGGTTGTCGCCGTTCCGGTCGGCATTATGAAGGAGCGGCTAATTTTGCCCGAAAAAATTTCGGAGCTATTGTTGGCCAAGGAGAGGGTTTGCAAGGACAATCCTATGCCATACCGACAGCCGGTGTCGGACTCGGATGGATTCGTCAAGCCGTGAACCGTTTCACAGAGTTTGCATTTGCCAATCCTAATCTGAAATTCCTCGTTACGCCTATCGGGTGTGGCCTCGGACTTTGGAATTATGATGAGATTGCCCCTTTATTCCGAGAAGCATCGAAACTTCCCAATGTTTGGCTGCCGGAAGAATTCTGGAACGTTTTTAACAACAATGGCTGAAGCCTTGTCCTAATGAAATATGAAAGCGAAAAAGATAATCTGGTCTCTGTTTGACAAACTCGGGCCAATAATCATTACGAAATTGTTGAGCCCAAAAGTTCTGGAGTCGCCACGAGGTCTAACGTTTTTCTATGACGGGATTGATTCAGATGATGAATCAGGAATCTCTCCTGTAGCTCAACTTATAATTCCACTGAATGACGAGTATGCTGGAATTTTGTCCTCGGAAGAATATTACACAGCGCAGCAGTCCAAGTACCATAATGTTTGGTATGTATATTCTGATAAAGAAATTTCTTCCTTTGGGGATGGTTGGCAGGAGAATATCATTATTACCCTCAAAACCGACACCCGGCAGAATTACATACTTAGTTTCAGCCTCGTATGCTATGGATGCGGAGATTTCGTTTCGCATGGACAGACTATGACCAGCGGCACTATAGCTCAGATTACACAAGTCGTGAAATCCGGCAAATTCCCTTCCAACGCAAGTTCTCTCTTCAATGCTTGTCTTGAAACCGTAGCTCCTAAGATTGAGGAATCAGAACGGTATGATAAGGAAGTACGACTCTTTGCGAACACCGATATCACGGATTATGACTCGGTTATGGCATTTGTAGATTCTCTTAAGAACAAGAATGTATTGAAAAGTAAAGGGCATGGAATTGAGTTGTTTACATACGATCGTGTGGTATCCCTGATAAATAAGTCATCAAAGAGTGTGAACGTGCTGGTAGACAGAGACGGGAAAGCACAATTTTGTCGGCTTGAGGACTTCCCTGCGGCTCTTCTCGATATGATTCGCAGAGAGAAAAGGGCCTGGAATCTCGATGTATATGACCTTTCGGTCGGACATTTCAATGGTAATGAACAAGCATTTGTGACATGGATAATTTCTCCTTACTATTACTGCCCGATGGATGAAGATGGCTTTGGTGAGGAGGAAGAATTCGAAGTAGCTATTACGTGTCGTATCAACACCAATGGGCAACTGATAGATACTCCTGTCTGGAAACCTTACACCGGTCCAAGACGATAGATTCGAGATAACTAACTATTTCATGGGGATGTCTTTTTGAAAATATTCCTCATGAGTGATAGGGATTGAACGCACTGATATTCTATATATCAAGTTCAATCCCTAAATTTTTATAGAAAAATTGAATGGATTGGGTTACATACAATGGGAACTATTCATAAAGGTCAAATAACGAATTAGAAGTTGCGCCCGACACGGATAAGGGCATAGAAAAATGATTAAGAAATTCTTTCTCGCTATTATCATGTTGGTAGCATTCACTGCTACAGACATTGTAACTACCACTGCAGGACTCACCGGTAATACCTGTATGGCCGCGGCACCAAATGATGGAACATACACTCGTACCGGTGCTTCAGTCTCGATATTTACACAGGAAGGACACCCCAAAGGATCGTTCTCGGTGTATCTTCATCATGGCAAGCGGTATATCGATTTCAATAATACGTGGATCTGCATTCAGGGCAAAAGCCGATTCGGTTATAGAGGCAACTGGTATGTAATCAAATAATCACTAAATAACACTCATGAAGACGGTTAAATTAATACTCCTCGCACTGATGTCTTTGTTCTTGTCAGTGACGGTCGCAAGTTGTGATAAGGAAGACCATAATACATTCTTTGATGAGCCGGATATGCCGGTGTCGTCAAACGTGTCGGCTCCCAAACTTGATAAATATCTCACTACTACCGACTATGATGGCGTGTCATTCCGCGTCCGCTTTACCAATGGAGGAGACATGACAGAGAACATGTCTTGTAAGGTACACTGGCGTAGATATGCATCTAAGCCATCTAAAACGCCAAAGGCAAGCGATATGAATAAACACGAATCCATGCGTCAGTATGGTGCCGGTACAAAAACAAAGACCACATTTGATAAATCGCATGCCGGGATTAACGGTGGTTCTTATCTATATTATTATTTTGAATGTAGTAATAGCCGACATACAACAGAGTCAGAAGTAACATACTGTGTTGTGAAGCGCTAAAACATCCTTTCAATAAAACTGTGAAGTTATGACATCACGTGAACTTTACGTTGAGTTGAAAAAGGCTCAATATTACAGTAGACCGTATGACAGGCTTACCTGCATGGGGAATAGTATGGAAATTGTCGAGGAAGTAATCGACGGTTACTGGAGAGAAAGATTCCTGATCAACAACGCTGAGAAAACGGCATACGAACTTATGGACAGATCACTGCGTTTGACATTTCTTACAGAGAAAGATGTGGACTGGGAGAGCGTGAGAACGCTCGAAAACAATAGAAACGCCTACTCTTTCTCGGCGTATTACCAGCGTTTCGCGGTCGAGAAATTCAAGGAAGGCGTCGCGCTTGTAGAATGGACTCTCTATCCGGATGGACGTTACTTCATGGATGAGGACGGGTACGGAATGGAAGACAATGATGAGTCGGTTCTCTATGGTTTCATCGATACACGTGCAAATGTAGTGATACCTTTTCAAGCGAAATCATGGAAGGAACTGGAAAAGCAGCGGTCGGAAGCTGTGCGAATTGCCAAAGAACTGTGTGCTGACAACTGACACCATTATGAACCGAATAATCATAATATCCTTTCTTTTCATGCCTGCAATAGTAGCTTTTGCAGACAAGAAAATGACTATACGTAACTCCGATTCTGGAGGATCTTTTGAAATAACTGTACCGGATGGCTTCAAAATGTATTCGTATGATGTCAACTGGCTTGATTCAGTTCCATACCTGATAGAACATGCACGCTGGAGCGAGCAGTGGGCCTATGAACCTCTCGCTGAATGTCATCGTCACGGCAAAGGCGGGTTGAATAGAAGTCTTCTAATATGTCAAAAATAATCTTATTATTCAGCATTTTAGTAATTGGGATTGAGAGCTGCGACTCTCACAATTCCAATACTTCCGGTTCTGGCATATCGGAAATAGAGACACTTGCAGAATCTGTTGAGTTTGTTCCTTCAGATTCACTCTCCAACATGTACCACTCCGTTATTGATGAGTATTCTGTTGAAAGCGAAGTAACCAGATACTCAGAATATTTCCTATATGACATTACAGGCGATAGTATCCCTGAGTTATGGGTTTGTTCGGGAAGTTGTGAGGCTGACACACAACTGACAATCTATACAAATGAAAATGGTAAGACTCGCCAAATATACAATGGAGACGGCGGTCATTCCGACTACTTTGTTTTCAACGGAGAACTGGTTTGCGTCATGTGCAACACTGGCTCCGGAGCAGTAATAACCTATCAGTATGACAAAGAAAGAATAGTCGACAAAACCATCGAGTTCTCAATGTGGAATGATGAAAAAGCTCTGTCTGACGACGGCATGACGAATAAAATCCTTGAGTATTGGGAAAACAACTGCGACAAATACATAAACTTAAAATCGATTGATTAAGATATGCGCTGGCTTACTTTTTTAATGATAATGGCATCCTTTGTTCCCATGTATGCCAATCAGGATGATGCAGACCGTTATGTTCGTGAAGCAGAATACTATCAGAAGAAGGCCGATGGATATCGTCGGGAGGCTACCTATTATCTAAAAAAGGCTGAACAATATGAACGTGATGCCGCATACTACACAAAGAAAGGGAAGACAGATATAGCAAAAAGCTACCAACGTAAGGCAAAACGGGCAATTGATAGTTATAAGACTCAACTCAGGTACGCATCAAGTGCAGATGAGAAGACTGCGGATTACTTAAAGCGAGCTTCAAATGCGCTTGAAGGACATCATTAGTGGACACACCTATCAATTATTTATCAATGAGAAAGTTTATATTTATCCTTATTGGTGCTTTTCTTACACTGGCTATTCTCAGTTTTGTAGATTGGAATAGTGTTGGTGCGTCCTTGTCTCTCCAGCCAACCGGATGTTCATCAAACAACGAAGAGCCAAAAGAAGCTGAAAGTCTATGGACAGATACTATTATGTTTGCCGGCGGACATTCTATTGGATATAGTGGCGATGTGTCAATGTGGGGCGGATGGCTTTTTGATACGATGCCGGTCGGCGATGACCAGATGTTGCGGTATGACTCAGTTGGACCCTTGACTTTGAAACTTAGTCTTGTTACAAGGGATCTTGTCATTGACCTCAGAGACCCTGATGCCCCGGCAAAAATAAAAGCTTTTATGCAACCTATCGATGGATTCAAGCGGTTCAATAAAAGTTATGAGAAATGCCTCGATACCATTGTCTTTGAGGAGACATCCCTCTTTGAACGGGATACCATGAAGTGCATGGGAAAATTTAACTTTACGGTGGACTATCCCGACAGTTGCATCGGAAACAAAGAGACTATTAACCGTTTTATATGTGAACTGACTGGAATATCTGAAAGCGAAAAAGTAAAAGTTCCCGGTCTGTCAGCTTTTTACGCCGGCTTCAATCCGACAAAATATTATAGGCCGGTCTACACTGGTGATTCCAACGACTTCCAATGCCTTTCCGATTTCTTAGCACATAAAACTTTTGAGAACTGGATACGTGGTGGTGAATTTGATATGGGATCGAGTGCCGCTACGTTGGCGATTAAACCACACATCGCAAACGAGAGGTTTGTAACATTTAGTATGTATGAATATGACAGAGTAGGAACCGGACACGGAATGTACACCGAGACTTTTCATACATTCGATTTTAACACAGAGAAAGAACTGACAAACACCGACATTTTCAAAAGTCAGTATATTAATCAAGTCAAGATGAAGCTGTTTGAGGTAATGGCTAAAGATCCACATTATCGTGCATGGAATGGAGACTCAATAACAGCATCTGAAATACAAGGTAAAATTGAAGGCTGGCAGTCACCTAATCCTGTTCTTGAAGGCCCCGAATGGGAAGAATCAGAAAGAGAAGTAAAAATTGAACTACCTGATGGAGCGTTGACGGATTCCGGTGTGGTATTCTCGTTTCAGCCCTACGAAATAGATTGCTGGGCCGCTGGCGCTTATCATTTTATCGTGCCATATAAACAGCTGATGCCTTATATGACAATAAAAGCCAAAAGGTTGGTTGACGTTTCCAAATCAAAGTAAAATTGAATAAACCAAGGCATATGATACGAAATATCTACAGTAAAAAGATGTTTATCGCCGACCTGATACTTGTCAGCGTCTGGGCGCTCTTCTTCAGCCGCTATTGCAGCCCCGGGCTCTTATTGCTCATCCCAATAAGGATTGCTTTATGTTTTGAGATGCAACGGAAGTCTCCATGGACTCTCATCTCTGCCATAGGTTTTCTGCTTGCCTATTCTTGGGTCGGTAATTCTTCCAGACCATTTGAAAGAATGTTCTTTAATTTCTTCTGTGTAATAGGAAAATCCAATCTGATGATTGAAGTATTCTCGGAACCGTTAGAATGGGAGATGAAGACATGGATTGGAGCAATATCGGCTGTATGGTATATTTGGCTTGTCGCAATGCCGTTAATTGCAGGAATCTGTTTCCATAATTTTAGGCAGATAAAGTGGACAAGTAAATGGATCTGGATTTACGTTGTTCCATTAGTCGGCCTTTGTTTGTGGATGATGATTGAAGAAGGAGAAGCCGGGTGTATTTTACTGGGACTGGTTATATCATTTCTTCCTGTAGTGTATTGGAGTATATATGATCGAAATGGCCGTTCAACTGTCCAGTTACTTCTCAAAGATAGAAACATCGGCTGGTATTTATTATATGCAACACTATTCTTATCTGCAATAACTATTGGGATGAAGGATATTACTTCTCTGAAACTGATTGGACTAATTGTTTTTCCGGCGGCATTTTATATCCTTTTGATAGTCTCATTTCGTCTTGGTACTATCCTGACAAGATGCTGCATCGCGCTTTCCGTTTCGGGATGGCTATACTGGCTTACATTTGATGCCGGCAAAGTTGGTACCATTGTACTGTTGAGCATTGCAATCGGTCTTATAATATATACCGGCATAACAGTGATTGTCAAGACAAAGACATGGAAAGCATCTTTGATTCTTATGCTTGTAGTCCCGACAGTGATTATACCGTGCACTTTAGGGCTTAATCCTTATGTCGTCATAGATGCGGATTATACACGAATGTATGTCTCTAATGTATCGGTAAGGAACGGAGTGTATGTCATAGAAAAATACTATGAAGCAACTGATAGTGGGCAGCCGTTTGTCTGTGGCAGAAAATATGGCCTAAGGGATAGGTACGGAGTTATTCTACCGATAGAATATACTGAATTGAAAACACTCGACAGATGGGGGCGCTATATAGCGACTAATTCTCCAGATCGTTATGGCAATTTGAAGTCAGACCAACGTTATGGAGTGTTTGATTTGAGAAATAGAACTTTTGTTGTAAATCCAAAGACTATTGATGTCTCGGGATTGGAAAAGATTGATGACAAATCGTTTAAACTCATCAATCCGGAGGGAAGATATTTCGCAACCTTATATTTGCATGGAGAATATCGTGGGACGTATTATCCTAATGCTCATATTGAGCCTCATTACACAGACGGAGAAATTTCAGTTGAAGAATTCATGGGTCGCTCTCAAAATCTGAATTTGGAGATTGATAATCCCTATTGGCAATCAATGCGCAAAAAGAATTCATATGCCTATCGATTGCTCATACAACTGTCGGAACTCGGTAATGAAGAAAGTTCTCCTATGAATGATCTCAATTTTGCCCGTGCTGTAAGAGAAATAATCCGTAATGATTCGTATTACAAAGGCAATGTTGAAAAAGCATTATCTGACGTGGCTAATATTAGCGAGACGATTACAGATAGTGGCTCTCAGTTAGATATCAATACATGGACTGATTATTTACGGCTCATAACAAGTATTAAAACATCCTTATCATATGACGCAATTCTATCTGCACAGCAGAATAATGAATGGATAAAGAAGGAGTATACAGCATGGCACAATTTGATAGAAGCTATGGCATACTATCTTGACTATCTTTATTCAGCTGAAACCTATCAAGCCGTACCGGAAGAAATGAATAATCGGATTATAGGATGGCTTGACTACAGACGTAAATGTCTTGACAAAGAACAAAAAATCTTGTCCGGGAAATTAGTTTATTCAGTGCCGACTGCTATGAATGATTCTATAAAACAGAATGTTGACTTCGAGGAACTTTTCTCGAGTTATCATTCTTATTCAGACCCATATTATTACCATCCGATGTGGAATGAGATGAAGACGGCATTTGATGAATGGTCTTTTGCTAGAATAAAAATTGCCGAAGAACTTGACCCCCATACAGCTCTCTCATATAAGGAATACTCCCGGCAGGTTGTAGACGGAATGTTTTCCTTTATTGAAGGTCTGGATAATCCTGCTTTCCGCCCCGCATTATATTAGCCAATATTGTGCCGTTTTTTTGGCGAAACCAAAATAACCGAAATGGGCTGACTACTGCAAATGGAATCAGCCCTAATTTTGTCTTGTCTCAAAAGTTTTTATCGGACAACAATATTTTCGGCTTGTGCCGAAATTGTCTATCAGCACATCCGGAAGAATGGCTCGCAGTAACTTGTCTTGTTCCATGCTGTAAAGTTAACACTCTACGCCTGATTCACCCGGCTTTTACCACCGGAAAAATCCGCTGACCCTGAATCGAGGGGTTGCGGCGGAGTCGGTTGACACCGCGTTGACACGAACTGAAAGCAAAAATCGCAAGCAGTTGAGAATTAACTACTTGCGATTTCTTGTGGTGCCCAGAACAGGACTCGAACCTGCACGCCTCGCAGCACTCGCACCTGAAACGAGCGCGTCTACCATTCCGCCACCTGGGCATCAGTTGGGGTTTGTGGCGACAAAGTTAGTGCTTTTTGTTGAATTATCCCAGAGTTTTGTGATTTTTTTGTTTTTGGGAGAAAGGGATAGTGGAAAAGGGAGCGTGTGTTGGACGATTTTGACGGATGTATTGAGGAGAATGGGGCAAATAGGGCGAATGGGGGCTGCGGCGAGCTCGCCGCAGAACAGGGAAGGGACGCCGCAGAGCGGGAAGTGGAATGGGGCGAATGGGGTAAATTTTTGAGAGGGGGGAGAACTATTATATAATTTAGGGTGTTTTATTTTTGATGTCTGTGGGTGGATCTTTTGGCTCGACACCGGACAGGCACGCAGAGTTTAACCATCAATTGTCAAAATATATATTTTCTCTCCAAGATTATGAATAAGAATCCGAAAAGCATCAAAGGCACCAAGACCGAGAAGTGTATAGTCGATGCCTATATAAGTGAGTCTGAGGCGTATACCCGCTACACTTATTATGCACAGCAGGCGACGAAGGAGAATTATTTTCCTATCGCCAAAGTTTTTGAGGATACTGCCGACAACGAGATGCACCACAGCAAGGTGTTCTTCAAAATGCTCGAAGGCGGCTCTGTCGATGTCAAACTCAATGTGTCGGCCGGCACTATCGGTGACACGGCTTCGAATCTTGCACAGGCTGCCCGCGGCGAGCATGTGGAGGGCGTCGAGCAGTATGCCGAGGCTGCCAAAATAGCTGACGAAGAGGGCTTCGCCGAAATCGCCGACCATTTCCGCGCAATAGGCAAGGTCGAGGAGCGCCACGAGCGCCGCTATGACCGCTATCTGAAGGAGGTCAAGGACGGCACAGTCTGGAAACGCGAGAAACCTATCCGCTGGATGTGTCTTGTCTGCGGTTATATTTATGAAGGCACCGAGCCGCCAGAGAAATGTCCGGGCTGCGATCATCCGCGCGAGCATTACGTGGCTTTAGATTAAGCAAACACTTACACATAACTGACATATAAACACATGTATGGCCGTGGCGTCCCAAGCAGGGGATTAGCCACGGCCATCGTTTTACGGGGGGATGTGCCGAGCTCGGCGCATAACTTTTTAGCGGGCGACTTTGACGACGCGGGGAGCAACGCCGGGGGCGGTGACGTTGACAAGGAGGACGCCGCTGCGCTCGATGCCGGCGAGACTGAGGCGACCGCCTTCGAAGGCGCGGATGCCGAGCAGATGGCCGTCGGTCGAGTAGATTTCGGCCGTGGCGTCGATGTCAGCGATGAGGGCGTCAGAGGCGCGGTCATAGACGATGTCGGCCGAGACGATGTCGGCATCGGCGATGCCTGACTGCGAGAAGTCGGCGGCGAGGGTCTCTCCCATCAGTGAGGCGAGGTAGACCTCGAGGGCGGTGTAGCCTTCGCGGTTTAGGCGGTTGTTGTCGGCGGTGGCGGGGTCGAGGCCGTTGGCGGTCTCCCATGCGTCGGGCATGCCGTCGCCGTCGGTGTCGGTCAGACGCTCATAGTCAGCGGGCCATGCAAAGAAGCCTTCGGCATCGGCCTCGGTGTCGATGATGCCCGATTTGGAGCCTTTGGTCTTGCCGCCATAGTTTGACACGCCGTCGCGGGCCTCAGCGGCGACACGGGTCTCGACGCGGTCTCGACGCACGCAGCCTGCTTTGGCGACGACAGTGGCGTAGGCCTCGTCAGCCGTCTCGGCAATGTCGAGCATGTAGTCGGCCGGAACATATCGGCCATAGGCGCCGGCGGGAGTGTGGCGCCACCACGGAGTGGCTGTGACGATGCGCTCATCGGCCTTTATTTGGTCGAGTTTATAGCCTTCGGCGGTCACGCCCTTCCAGTTGTCGGCGGTGACATTGGCATTGTTGCGCACGGCGTTGCCTGCGATGTACCATTTGGCGGGTGCCCATGACTTGGCGCCGTCACGGGCGTAGCTCGAGTTGACGAAGATGCCCGAGCTGAGCGAGTTAGAGGCGGCTCCTGCGCGATAGTAGTTGTTGATGAAGTTGCATTCGTGGGCCGAGTTGAGGCCGTTGTATGAGTTTATGTCGGCTGTGTTCTCGCCGCCGTAGCAGCCGCCTGTACCGCCGTAGTTGTAGTTGACATTGTTGACATACTCCATGAAGACGACGTAGTCATCGCCGCGTGCGCCGTTGAAGCGGCATGAGCGCGAGACGTTGTTGGTGAGGAGGTTGTGGTGGTAAGTGGCCGGTGAGCCGCCCCACTGACAACCGTAGCCTCGGGCGCCTTTGGAGTGGCCGGCGTTGTAGAGGCCTTCGTGGACGATGCAGTACTGGACGGTGAGGAAGTGTGAGTCGGCCGTGTTCATGTTCTCCTCGACCGACCAGCCGAACGAGCAGTGGTCGAAGATGAAATTAGAGCAGTTCTCGACGCCACAGGCATTCTCGGCCTGAATCTGCCCGGCGGTGTTCTTCTGGCCGATACGGAAACGCATGTTGCGCACGATGAAGTTTTGCGAGCCGCCGAAGTTGACCTTGTTGCGTGTGATGACCACACCGTCGCCGGGTGCTGTCTGGCCTGCGAGAGTCCAGTCGGCGCGGCTGACGCGCAGTTCTGAGTTGAGAGCGATGTCGCCGCTGACGGCGAAGACGATGGTCAGCGGGCTGCCTTTGTGCTGACCGAAAGCCCAGCGGAGTGTACCCTCAGAGCCGTCGTCGGCTAAAGATGTGACGGTCACAACCTTGCCGCCGCGTCCGCCTGTGGCGTATTTGCCGAAGCCCTCGGCAGTCGGGAAGGCCTTGATGCGTGCCACGGGCTCTGCGGCCACGGGCTGAGAGACAGCGCCGTAGCGCGAGACGGCGGCCACGGTGTATGCGCCGTCTGCATCTTTGGTCCACTCGGGGTCGGTGACGAAACCTACGGCCACGCCGTCTTTATAGACGAGCCAGCCGGCGGCCGAGGCGTCGGCTGCCCACTCCACGCGGCTGCCGTCGACGATGAAGTCAGCCGGAGCGGCCGGAGCGGCTGTGATGCGCTTGTAGTCGAAAGGCACGTCAGATAGCTTGCCGAAAACAAAGTCGGGCGTGGCGAAATAAGCCTCGACCTCGGCGTCAGTGGCCTGTGACGAGAATGAGGCGCGCGAGCCGGTGGCGAGAGGTGAGCCGTCAGCGTTGAGGCTGCGGTACTCGAAGAACGATGCTGACGATTCGCGGCCGTCCCAAGCGGTCCAGCCGGCGGCCGAGATATGGCTGCCCATGCGGCAGTTGAGATACATGGCGCCAGAGTTTTCGCCCCACGGTCGTCCAAGCGAGTAGGTGCCGGCCTTGACGCCGTCGTCGGCCGTCAGACGGCAGTTGTTGAAGAAGAAACCGGCGTGGAAAGCCGAGGCCGAGAGTTCGGGATACATGACGCGTGTCATCGACAGCGACGCCTCGGCCGGAGCGGTGATATAGCCTCCCCCTACGACAGAGCGTATCTCGCAGTCGTCAAACCACTCGAGACCGCCGTCGTAGATGAAGTCGGTAGCGCCCGAGATGAGGCAGCCGCGGAAGTAGCCGCGGGCGCCGACATTGGCTTTATAGGTGTCCTGATAGCCGGTGATGATGCAGTTTTCTAAGACGTGGGCGTCGCCGCGGGTATAGAGCGCCTCGGCCTGACCGACGTTGCCCGAGGTGTTGCGTATCGTGAGGTTTGCGGCATAGAAACGCTCGCAGAAGACGTTAAGGGCGGCACAGTCGTTGTAGGTGGCCGTGCTCTGTCCGCCGCGGCTGACGGCCGAGGTCAGGATGGTTGTGGCGGGGTCATCGCCGATGAGGCTGATGAATGCCGGAGCATTGTCGCGGCGGCCGGCGTAGACGTTCTCCTCATAGATGCCGGGAGCGATGTGGATGATGCCTCGGCAGCCGGCGGGGACGGCGTCGATGGCAGCCTGTATGGTGGTGAAGTCGGCCGAGCCGTCAGGATTGACGCGGTAGAGCACGACCTCGGCATCGGCGTCAGGGGTGTTGCCCGGGTTGTCGGGCAGCAGACCGCCGAGGTCAGAGAGTTTGCCGACGTTACCGACGGGATTTGCGCGGGCGAAGTCAGCGTCAGCCTGTGTGATGTGCGAGCCGTAGATGCGGATTTTATGGACTCGCGGTGCCTGACGCTGAGCCATCGGGTCGATATCCTGCGACGCGGGGAAGCCGACTTGCACGGGATTTGTTGGGTCGTCACCGTCCCATACGCGCCAGCGCAGCGACACGTCGTGAGCGTCAATGACGTTGTCCATGAAGTAGCCTTGGTCTGAGAAGACCGTCCAGCCTTGTTTCTGACGCTCCGAGCCCATCCATACGAGAGGTTTCCACTCGCCGTCGCCAATCTTGATGTCGCATTTGATGCCTCGGCCCCATGAGGTCGACGACCATGACCACTGCAGACGGTCGACGTAGGGGATGTGGTCGATTTCGACCCAGCCGTGCATAGACTGACGCACGCCGTCAATCTCGGCAGCGGCGTCGCGGCACATCTGCACGAAGCCTGCTTCGCCGTGAGTCGGGCGGCCGGCGCCGTCGCGTTCGATGTTGTCCTCAAGGTAAACGGTGTGGCCCGGGACGGTCCAGTTGTTGCGTGTGGCATCGGAATTGCCTGAGGGGTTCTCGCCGATGTAATACTGACGGGCGAAAGCCGCTGTCGTGCCGCCGAAGCCGTTATAGGTCGACTTGTTGGCGAAGGTGCAGTGATGGAAAAGCACGGGATATTTGACCGTGGCGTCGGTGCCGGCTGCCGCCGCCACGTCGAGGATGGCGTTGACATAGCCGCCGTCGGTGTAGGCCGGACAGTCGCGCGCTGTCTCGCCGGCCCACGTCGAGGGCCACGATGTGTCGCTGAAATTGATGTCAATGATACGGGGCGAGGAAGTCACTTCGCTCCACTGCTCGACGACCGACTCGGGGTCGTTGGCGCCTTGCGCCGGAAAGGCGGCTGTGAGTGCCGCCATGGCCATAATCAGGCTGTTGATTTTCATGCGGTATTAAGTCGTTGGTTTTAGTTGCAGAGTGTGAAAAATCGGTTTAGATGTGAAGCCGCTATGACTCCACGAAACAAAATTATATCAAAACACGCGCGTGCGCGGCGTAAATTTTGACAGAAAGGCCGTCGCCGTCGATTAAAAACACCGATTTTTTGGCGTGTCAGACCGAAATGTCCGTGTCGGACCGACCACGGTCGCGATTGTCATAAAATATGATAAATCAGGATAAAATGAGTCATATGGCGAAAATATTTCAGTAAAAGCGTGCAAAATGATATTAAATTGCAGAAAATTATCTAAATTTGCGACAAATTATCAATTATCATATTAGTGCTTATGAAAAAACTTTACATCGTTACATTATGTGCAGCCGTGTGTCTGAGTGCTGCCGGAGCCGGCAACCGTTTCGTATCAAAGCGCGACGCCGTCAAGTCTAAAATCGAAATGCGCAAAGTCGAGCGCAAAGCTGCCCGTAAGGCCGCCAAAGCCGCCGCCATCATGCGTCCCGGCAGCTACACCGAACACATGCACAACGGTGAGGATTGGGAGGAAATGGCGACGATTTACTGCAAATATGACAACCGCGGCAATCTCATCGAGGAGTCATATACGTTTGACGATATTGCCACTGTCACTGTCATGACTTATGACGACAATAATATGCTGACATCCAAAACCACATACGAGGATGACGAGCCGATGGACAAGATGACGTATAAGTATGACCCCGTTCTGACCGGTTTTTACGTAGAGCGTATGGGCTATGATTATGACGGCGAGGATTGGGCTGAAAATTTTTACTGTGTCAAAAACGAAATCACCCGTGACGCCGACGGCAACATCATCGAGATGATGCGCAGCATCCCGTTGGCCGGCGTGTTTACTCCGGCCTATAAGAGTGTGTGGAAGTATGACCCGGCTACAAAACAGGCCAAAGAGTTCGCCTACTATTCTTACAACACGCAGGATGCCGAGCCGACATGGGAGCTCTACGAGGGTTTGGTTTACAAGGACATCGAGTGGCAGAAGACCAACGGTCAGCTCGTAAGTGAAAACATGGCCGAACTTGTCGAGGGCGATAACCTGCTGAAAAAGTGCGCCGTATATTTTGATGATGAGCTTGACGGATATATCACTGTCGACTATATCAATGAGAATACGGGTGATTACTTTTTAAGAAATACGCTTAATGACGAGACGGTAGGCTCGTCGCGTCAGGTCGAAACCATCGACGGCAACGGCAGCAAACGCACGATTGATTCGGAATACTTTGATGACCAGTATAATTTTTATGCCGAGCCTGTCTATCAGGGCAAGGTTGAGACAATTAAAGACGAGCGCGGCAATGTCGTCCTTGAGGCTATGTATGAGGCTGTCGACGGTGGCGAGTTCGAGCTTATGGATGCTGTAAAGTATGATATAACTTATGATGCGGACGGTAACATCACCGAGCATGTCGAATCTTATTATGATGCTGACGCCGATGAATATATGCCTTCTTCAAAAATCGTCTACGGCGATTACGACGACGTGTCAGCCGGCATTGACAACATCATCGTCAACGACAACGCCCCCGTAGAGTACTACAACCTGCAGGGCATCAAGGTCGCCAATCCCGAGAGCGGTCTCTACGTCCGTCGTCAGGGCAAGACCGTGACCAAAGTCATCGTGAAATAATTTAGCTAACTTAGCTAAGGTAGCTATCATAGCTAAAATAGCTACTGTAAAACAGACAGAGCCGGCTCCGCATCGGGGCCGGCTCTGTCTGTCTATGAGGTTATTAACGATTACTTGGCGGGTGAGAGCGTAAAGCTGTAGGCATAATGCGGAGCCTGCAGGCGATACTGACTGTGGGGGTTGGCGCCCCAGCTGTCGTCGCCGCCGAGACCGCGCTGGCCGAGGTCGACGTTGAGGTAGACGAGGTCGCGGTCAGGCGTCACGTCATTGTCATGAGACTGATGCTTGATATAGCCGGGGTCAAGGGCATGGACACTGACATCCAATGCGTTAACCTCAAGCGGCTGCAGACCTGTGACTTTCAGACCGAAGCCCGAGGAGTCGGTGAGCTGTGCCCAGCGCACGTCGCAGTGGTTGCCGGTCTCCTGCGGACGGGTGTAGTGATGACGCATGTCGGCGACGCGGCCGCCATATAGGCCGAGGAGGGCCGAGTGCTTGCGGTCGCAGTAATTCTCCCACGGGCCGCGGCCATACCAGTTGAAATTGCCGTATGACTTGTTGAGCGTCAGGAGCATACCGAAGCGTGGCAGCTCAGGGGTCTCGGCGCCGTCACGGTCGGCCGTAAACTCGGAGTCGACGCGCAACTGTCCGTCAGGCAGCATGGTGTAGGTCAGCGTGTAGTCGCCGACGACCTCGGGCAAACGGTAGACGGCGCGTACCATGGGGTTGCCGGCAGCGTCGGCCGAGCGCTCGATGGAGCGCAGACGGCGGTTTTCGGATGCTGAGCGCCATGCGTTGGCACGAATGTGGAAGCGGGCGCCCATGTCATTGTCGACCGGTGCGCGCCAGAACGACGGCACCATAGCGCCCTGCAGCAGATTGCGTCCGCCGACGGCATAGCGCTGCAGCTCGCCGTTGCGGCGGTTGATGACGGCCTCTACGTCGCCGGTTTTGAGGCGCCACTCTCGGTCGGTCTCGTCGACCGTAGCCGGGGTGCCTTTGACGTCGGCGGCAGCGGCGAGGTCGCGCTCGGCGATGGTAAACTGCTCGCGGGCCACCTCATGGCCGGCCGGCAGCATGGGCCGGTCGCCGCGGGCGTAGGCATAGACCGACAGGTGCCAGTCGGCGCCGTCGCGGCCTGCGTCGGCAGGCAGCTTGACGCTGACCTCGGCTGAGCGGCCCGGTGCGGCGTCGACGGTGAAAGGCTCTCGGCTGACCACACGGCCGTCGCGCAGCACTTCGTAGACGAAGTCATAGTCGCGGGTGTGGCGCGATGAGAAATGATTCTCGACGGTGAAGCGGCCCGAGGCGGGATTGGCCGAGCTGAAGCGCAGGTCCTGATAGACCTTTTTGACCTCCATGATGCCCGGATGGATGGTGCGGTCGGGTGCCACGATGCCGTTGTGGCAGCAGTTCTCGTTGTTCCAGCGGTCGCGGGCGTTGTAGTCGCCGCCATAGGTCCAGTAGCTGTTGCCCCACTCGTCTTTCTGTTCGAAACCTTGGTCGACCCAGTCCCAGATGAAGCCGCCCTGCATGTGGGGCGACGAACGGATGATGTCGTAATAATCCTGAAAGTTGCCGTTAGAGTTGCCTTGAGCGTGAGAGTACTCACACATGATGAACGGGCGTCCGGGGTTGACCGATTCGGCGTAGCGGCGCATGCGGTCGGGCGAGGGATACATCGGGCAGACGATGTCGGTGTTGGGGTCTTCGGCGGCCTGCTCAAACTGCACGACACGCGAGGGGTCGCGGCGCTTAATCCAGTCGTAGGCCTCGTAGAAGTTGGGGCCGTTGCCACACTCGTTGCCCATCGACCATATGATGACCGACGGATGGTTTTTGTCGCGCTCGACGAGCATGTGTTCGCGGTCCATCAGGGCCTCGCGCCAGCGCGGGTCGTGGGCGGGGTGCATGTTCTTGTTGTAGGTACCGCCCTGATGGTCGCAGCCGAGGCCGTGGCACTCAACGTTGGCCTCGTCGACGAGATAGAGTCCGTAGATGTCACAGAGCTCATACCATCGCGGGAGCTGAGGATAGTGAGACATGCGCACGGCGTTGATATTGTGCTGTTTCATCAGCGCGATGTCGCGCAGCATGGTCTCCTCGTCGACCACATGGCCGCGCTGCGGATGATGCTCGTGCATGTTGACGCCGTGCACCTCGATGGCTTTGCCGTTGACCAAGAGCTGCGAGTTCTTGATTTCGACGCGGCGGAAACCGATGTTGGCTGCCGTCGACTCGACGGTTTTGCCGTCTTTGTCACGCAGGGTCAGCACAAGTCGGTACAGCTCGGGCGTGTCGCAGTCCCACGGCGTGATGTCGCCGCGCGTCGTGCTGAAGTTATTGAGCGGCTGCGCCTTGCGGCTCACGCTGTAAATCTTTTTGCCGGCCTTGTCATAGAGCGCCACGTCGAGAGTCATTGGCTCCGAAGCCTCGACATTGACATCTAAGTCGAGGATGCCGCGGCGGTAATTGTCGTCTAACGATGTGCGGGCGAAGAAGTCGGCTATGCGTCCGCGGCGGTCGAGCGAGTAGAGCGAGACGGGGCGGTCGATGCCCGACAGACGCCAGAAGTCTTGGTCTTCTAAATATGAGCCGTCTGTCCAGCGGTAGACCTCACAGGCTATGATGTTCTCGCCGGTGTGGACCAGCGGGGTGATGTCAAATTCGGCCGGGTTTTTGGTCGACTGCACGTAGCCGGCCTTTTTGCCGTTGACCCACACATACATGCCGGCTGTAGAGCCGTCGAAGTGGAGTATGGTGCGGCGGTCAGTCCAGCCGTCGGGCAGGGTGAAGGTGCGGCGGTAGCTGCCCACGGGGTTGTCATTGGCCGGGATTTTTGGCGGATTAGCCGGGACAGGGTAGGGGATGTTGGTGTAGATGGGTGTGCCGTAGCCCTCCATCTCCCAGTTTGAGGGCACGGGGATAGTGGCCCATGACGAGTCGTCGAAATCGGCGGCCTCAAAGCACGTGGGCTTGTCGGCGGGACGCGGGGCGAACTTGAAGCGCCACGTGCCGTCGAGGCTCATGTAGTAGGGCGACTGACGATAGTCGCCGTCACGGGCTGCGTCGGCCGAGGCGAAAGGATGGGCTGTGGCTCGCGGAGCGAGACGGCCTACGGCAAAGACCTCTGAGTTCTCACGGTCGGGAGCGACGTCCGCATCTGCAGACGTAACAGTCAGGCCAATAGCCAAGCCTAAAGCAAAGATTTTTACAAAAGAATTCATGGATCAGATGTGATGAAGAATGATTGATTTTCTGCAAATTTACAAATAACTTCCACGCAAAGCCAAATTTGAGAGGCAGATATGCGGCATTTCGCGGCATAAAAAGTCAGATTTTATCCCGCGGGGTGATAATTTTTGCGCTAATTTTGTCGTAAACCGCAAAATACAGTCTGACATGAAGGCATTTCGCATCGTTGCGGCCGTCGCAGCCGCCATCACCATAAATACGGCTATGGCCGACACCGTCCTGCCGGCGACAACCGACACCGACTCGCTATGCTCGCCTCAGATACGCCTTGTCGGCGAGCAGGTGCTTATGTTTCAGCGCGCGACGGGCGGTTGGCCCAAGAATGTAGACATGGCCACGCCGTTGACTGACACAGAGATGAAAGCCGTGCTCGCCGACAAGGGGCGCCGCGACGACTCGACCATCGACAACGGCGCCACGACCTCGCAGATATGGTTTCTGTCGCGGCTTTACGGCGCAACGCGTAATCTGCGCTACCGCGAGAGCGCCCGTCGCGGTCTGCGCTATCTGCTTGATGCCCAGTATAAGGAGTCGGGCGGCTGGCCGCAGTTCTGGCCCGTGTACAAGGGCTATCGCGGTCATATCACCTATAATGACAACGCCATGGCGCACGTTCTATACGTGTTGCGCGGCATCGCCCGCGGCGACGAGCCCTTCGGCGGCGACACGTTCACCGACGAGATGCGCCGTGAGGCCTCAGAGGCTTTTGACCGTGGTATAGACTGCATCCTCGCCACTCAAATCAAGGTCGACGGCCGCCCGACTGTCTGGTGTCAGCAGCACGACAGTGTGACGCTCGCGCCGGTCGGAGCGCGTAAGTTTGAGTTGCCGGCATATGTGTCGGCCGAGAGTGTGCCGCTCGTAAAACTGCTTATGACGATAGAGCAGCCTGACAGCGCGGTCATCGCGGCCGTCAGGGGCGCCATGCAGTGGTTTGACGACAACAAGATTACGGGCTATCGCTTTGTGCGCGACAAAAAGCCGCAGTTGGAGCGCAACGCGCGTCTTGTCGCCGACCCAGAGGCCGGCCCTATATGGGCGCGATATTATGATTTAGAGGAGTGCAGGCCCATGTTCAGTGACCGCGACGGCGTGGCACGCCGTCGCTTGGAGGAGCTCGGCTTGGAGCGCCGCAACGGCTATGCGTGGTATACCGACAATCCCGCCGACCTCTATGCAGCTTATGCCCGCTGGCTCAAGCGATTGGAGAAAAAGTAATTAAAGCTCGCCGACGGCGCGGATGGTGCGCACGGGTTTCTGCGGGTCATTGGTGATGAGCGAGATGCGGGCGTTGAGGAGCGAGCCGGGCAGAGCGCCGCGGTCGACGGTCACAGTCAAAGTGGCCTTTTTGCCGCGTTTGACGCTGTCGCGGTCTATGCTGACTGTCACGCCCGGGTCGACGGTGTAGACTCGTCTTATTTCCAACTGATTTTCACCGTCATTGCAGATATCGGTCGAGAGGCTGACCTTACCGCTGCCGGCTGCGATGCGCCCGAAGTCGAGTGTCTCGCTCTCGGGGCGGCAGACGGGTGCTTTGGCGCGCTCCTTGGTCGTCAGGCGGCTGAAATCCTCATTTACTATTGCCACGAAGGGCAGACGGTCAACGCGGTCGCCCACAGCGAGCGACACTGAGTCTTCGACGAGGCCGTAGGTCTTGCATTTGGCCGAGTTGAAGTAGCAAATCATGGTGAACTGTTCGCCGGGCCCGACTGTCTTGGGCTCGAAATTGACCGTGATATAGTCAGGGGCTTTGACGAGTGCCGGGCGTATGCTGTCAGAGCTGCGGTTGTAGGCCTCGATGAATACGTTTTTGAGGTGGGGCTTGGCGACTTGGCCGAACATGATGGCCGAGGTGCGCATCTTGAGGTTGCCGAAGTCGACCGGATAGCGGCCCGAGAGGGTCTCGGAGGTGCCGACAACGACGCCTTCGATGAGTAGGCGCGAGCGGTGGTCGGTCTTGGCGTCGGAGTCAACGTAGATTGACTTGCTGAAACGGCCGGGGCGCCCGGCTGGGTCGTAGGTGACGGTTATCGAGGCTGTGTCGCCGGGAGCGACGGCCTCGCGGGGATAGCGTGGCTGAGTGCAGCCGCATGAGGCGCGGGCGGCGGTGATGGTCAGGGGGCTGTCGCCGGTGTTGGTGAACACAAAGCGGCAGGTCACGGGGCCGTCGGCTTCGTCAAAGGCGCCGAAGTTGTGTTTGGTGTTCTGCCATGCGATTTCGGGCTGTGCCTGCATGACGGCAATCGCGCCGGCGAGGGCGCATATGAGGGATGTGATTCGTTTCATCTCGTGAGTTGAAGTTATGATGTCTGCAAATTTAATTGAATTTTTCGGGATATAAAAGCAACGGTTATTTGACGCTTTATGTTCCTGCAACAGATAGGTTTATGTGGTCGCTGCGGTAAGTGTTAAAAAGCAAGGGTGACAAAAATAGCCTGTCATGCGGCGCTATGAGGCGATAACTTTGCGACATCGATATCGAAAAACACATTAAACCCCGAAACACTATGAAGAAACCCGAAAAAGAAGTGACGGCCTCAGCTGAGGCTGCCCCTATGGAAACCGAGTCGGAAATCACCGCAAACGAGTCCGTTGAAACAGTGGCAGACGAGGCAGCCGCCGAAGAGTCTGCGCCTGAGGATGCAAATGAGCCAGACGAGAAGGGCGCAGAAGTTACCGCCGCAGCTGCGGCGGTCCCCGTCGATGAAGTCGAGCGCCTCGTGGCCGAGGCCGAGCAGCGCGGCTATCTGCGTGGCCGCAACGAGACAATCGAGGCTGAGGTGATGCCCGCGCCCGCACCGTCGGCCGCAGATGACAGCACGGTTGGCGAAAGTTGCCCGTCGTTCCTCGCCCATCTCCGCCCCGGCTTCTGGGACTGAAAACCCATGCAAAACACATATCGTTTAATCCGTTAATCTTTTTAATCTCTTAATCATGACTACTATCATCAACGGCCTCAATGGAGGCAAACACGCAATCGACGGACCCCTCACCGTGTCCGCAACCGACGAGGCCGCGCCCGGCCTGCTGCGCAATGTCATCGACGAGCGCATCGTCAAAATCCGACCCATGTCAACCCCCATCGACCAGCTCTCGCGCTGTGCCGGCGCTCGACGCTGCGGCTCAATGACCGTCGAGTATTACTCGGTCGACACCAAAAAGACCGAAACCAAGGTCTCCACAGCCGTCGCCTCTGGACGCGGAAACCGCAAGGCCAACAATATCTACACCCACACAATCAAGACCGACGACGATCTGCTCTTCGAGCCGTCCGAGACAGTGCTGCTCCCCGAGGTGGCCGGAGGAGCCGATGAGTCGACCGGCATCAGCGGCGGTCCGCTCGTGCTCTATGTCATCTCGCGTCTTGACGCCGGAGGTCTGGAGGTTATCTGCATCAACCCCGTCAAGGACTCGTCGGGCAACGACGTTATCCCCGCCATCGCAGCCGGCGCACGCATCATCCGCATGGGCCGCGCGGCCTCAGAGTTAGATGTGCAGACGGCTCAATTTCAGGCGCTTCCGACCAAGTCGTCTAACAATTGCCAAATCTTTAAAATGCAGTGCGAGGAAAGTACGTTCCACAAAATCGCCAACAAGGAGATTGGCTGGAGTTTCTCAGATCAGGAGGAGGCCGCAATCATTGACATGCGTGCCGGCATGGAGAAAAACTACCTCTTCGGAGCCAAGGCCAAGATTTTTGACCCGGTCAAGAACGAGAACATCTATCTGACCGGCGGCATATGGAATCAGGTGCCACGCTCTATCGACGTGACTGTCAGCGCGCTCGACGAGACGCATCTGCTTGACATCTGCCGTAAGGCTTTCACCGACAACGCCGGCTCCAAACGCAAGATCCTCATCGCCGGCACGGGCCTCATCGACGCCATCTCGCGCATCCAGCTCAGCAAGGTCGTGCAGGCCTCCGAGACGCTTGTCAAGTGGGGCATCGAGTTCAAGGAGATTCGCTCGAACTTCGGCACGCTCTATGTCATCCACTCCGAGATTTTCGACCAGTGCGGCCACGCCGACGACGGCCTCGTCATCGATCCCGACTACCTGACCAAGTATGTCCACGTGCCCTTCCACACCGAGCGCCTCGACCTGCGCCGCTCGGGCACTCGCAACACTGACGCCGTCGTTATCACCGAGGCATCATGCGTCGTGCTTCGCTATCCGACCTCTCATCTGCGAATAAAAGGCGTCCGTCCCGCCGCCGGCACCTCGACGTCGGCCGCCTCTGGCAGCCAAAGCTCTGACGACAGCAACGATGGTAACTGAACTCTCGCGGGCCGGGATGCTGGCCCTGTGGCGTCGCAACGCCTTGGTCGAGCCTTCAGCCGACAGCTGCTCCGTGGAGCTGTTCGACGGGCTCAAAGTCGATGAGCTCCTTGAGGAGCGTATGCGCGCGTGGTATCTCGCCATGCTCGACCGCGGCGACCCTGCCGTTGTCACTGATGCAGCGGAGCTGTTTTCGGTGGACGAGACCATATCCGGCGTCTGGCGCCGCATCAAGGTTGACTCCGCCGTGCGCCGCGTCCTCTCGCTGCGGCTCGCAGGCTGGGAGCAGGCGGTCACCGTGGTCCGTGACGACCGTGCCGCAGAGCTTGTCGCCGCATCGGCCAACCCTTATCTGAGACCGACCGCCGCCACTCCGGCGGCGGTCATTATGGCCGACGGCGCGCTCTACGCCTCGCCCGTTACCGAGCCCTTCATTGTCTCGGCGACGGCCACAGTCGACACCGGGTCGGAGCTATATCGCCTCGATGAGTCGGCCCTTGCAACTATTCCCACGATTTTCACTAACGAACTGTTGACACAAAACCCATTCAGATGAACGATTATATGTCCCTGCTTGTCGCGGCGCGAGACGCATGGATGTCGGCGGCCGAGTTCCGCTCACAGCGCCAAAGACACAAAAATTATACATACGGCGACCAGTGGAGCGACCTGCTGATTGACGACAAAGGCAAAATCGAGCGCGAGGTCGTCATCGCTGCCCGCAGCGGACGCCGCCCGTTGACCAACAATATGATACGCCAGATTGTCAAGACCGTCGTCGGGCGTTATCGCGCAGTCTGCGACGAGCAGGGCGTATATCGCGGATCCAATCCGCTCGGCTTGTCTGTGCGCGAGCTCGCCGAGCTCGACTGCCGCATGCTCGAGGAGTTTCTGATTTCGGGCGCGGCCATACAGCGTGTCGACATCGACACTGCGACCGCAGGCACCCGACTGCCGGTGCTCACAAATGTCGACCCGCGCATGTTCTTTGTCAATAGCTTCAAAGATCCCTTGGGTCGCGATATCGAGCTGATAGGCATGCTCCACGACATGACCTTCCCGGCTATAGCCTCGCGTTTCGGCGGCGGTGACCCGGCTTTATGCCGCCGTTTAGCCTCGATATTTGCGGCAACCACCGGCGATGCAGCCTTTGCCGCGCCCGAGTCGCTCGGCTCGGCCTCTGACGGCTCGCTTGATTTCTATCGTGCTCCCTCAGGCAAATGCCGTCTGATTGAGGTCTGGACGTTAGATGTGCGCCGACGCCTGCTTGCTCATGACCGTGACCGGGCGACTGTCTACACCGTTCCGCCGGGTTGCGCCGCTCCCTCGGGAGCCGACAGCCGATGCCGCATCGAGACCGTCTGGCGATGCCGCTGGTTTGCGCCTGACGGCACCGTGATAGCCGACTACGACTCGCCCTATGCTCACCGCAGCCATCCGTTTGCCGTCAGGCTCTATCCTCTGACCGACGGCGAGGTCCACTCGTTTGTCGAGGATGTCATCGACCAGCAGCGATATATCAACCGCCTCATCGTGATGATTGACCACATGATGGCCGGATCGGCCAAGGGTGTCTTGCTCTTCCCGCAGTCGCAGTTGCCCAAAAATCTGACATGGGATCAGGTCACTGACATCTGGGCGCGCTGTGACGGTCTGCTGCCCATACGCGGCGAAGGCCCGCTGCCCACTCAGGTCGTCACTCCGACGTCAAACAACGGTGCCTATGAGCTATTGTCACTGCAGATGAAACTTTTCGACACCATCTCGGGCGTGGGCGACGCTCTGGCCGGACGCAATGTCTCGCCACAGACGGGCAAAGAGCTGTATGAGAGTCAGATCCGTAACTCTACCATCGCTATTGCCGATATGCTCGAGACTTTTGCTGCGCTGCGTGACGAGCGCGACCGCAAAGTGAAATATTGTATTTAGTCAATTTTTGTTGCAATTTTACTTGACTTTGGCAATTTTTATTTGTAGTTTTGCAACACATAAAACAATTCGATATCTTTTATTATGACAAAACAGACAACATTGACAGATTTGCGCGATGCCGACTTCGTGAGATGCTGCGGCGCGCTTATAAACAAAATGAAACGGCAGGGCAAATCATTCACGCCGCGCGAGATAGTGCGTCTGGCGCTCGCCGAGCGTCCCGACGGCTTTTATGTCAGCTATGAGTCGGCGCTCCAACATGTGCGTCGCGGATGCGGCCCGGCGTCGACTGATTCATCGCAGAATGTGCGCCGCGGCTTGTGGCATGACCTATGCACGTGTGTAGAGCGCCGTATGAACGCACGGCCGGGCCGATGTATCAGCGAAGCGGTCAGCCATGTGCTCGGCTATCAGCGTCCCGATCGCTTTTACATGTCAGAGCGTTTGGCTATGGCGATTTTCGCCCGCAACTTTAAGGTGGTGTCGGTCGTGCGTCCGCGCCGCGAGCGCTCCGGGCGCTTTCCGCTTGATATTTTCAGATAACTCGATTCCTTTAGACCTTTAACTGACATTTCCTTACCATGACAATTGCAATTTCTGTGACCGAGGTGCTCAAGACCGTTTATGCGGCCTCGGCCCTGCGCCGGCGCCTGAGGGGCGCCGACGAGGGGTTGGTCACACGTGCTGACGAGGCGGCGCTCAGACGTTTTGTCGCCCTCGCGGCCGGTGACACGGCCATCGCTCTCGGTCGACGCATAGTGCGCTTTGAGATTGATGCCGACGACGAAATCATAACATTTGAATTAACAGGTGATGCCGACCGCGCGGCCTCTGTCTGTCAGGCGCTTGAGACCGCCGTGGGCTACGGGGCGCTCGCCGCTCTGCGCGACGCTGCCGGCGAGGCCGGACGGGCTGAGTCATACCGCGCCCTCGCAGCCGAAGCCGTCGAAACGACACTTGCCGCCGCATCCTCGACAGGTCCGCTGCCGCGCATCACATCGTTCTATTATTAAATTTCGGGAGGGCGCGGCTGATAATCACGATTTATTTTTTATTTTTGCCGTGATGAAACAGACTCAGCTTCACACACTGTCTGCCATGCCGGGCCCGGTCGGCGTTTTTGACTCGGGTTACGGCGGCCTGACCATCCTGCGCGAGATTCGCCGTGCCCTTCCCGACCTTGATTATATCTATCTTGGCGACAACGCCCGTGCGCCTTACGGCACGCGCTCGTTTGATATCGTCTATGACTTCACCTTGGACGCCGTAGAGTATCTTTTCAGCCGCGGATGTCATCTGGTGATTCTTGCCTGTAACACCGCGTCGGCCAAGGCTCTACGCACCATCCAGCAGCGTGATTTAGAGCGGCTTGACCCCTCACGCCGCGTGCTCGGAGTGATTCGTCCGACGGTCGAGGCCGTCGGCTCGCTGACTCGTAACGGCCACGTCGGGCTGTTCGGCACGCCCGGCACAGTCGCCTCGGGCTCATACGAGATGGAGGTAGGCAAGCTCTATCCTGATTTCAAGCTGACAACCCACGCCTGCCCCATGTGGGTGCCGTTGGTCGAGAATCACGAGGCCGACCGTCCTGGCGCCGACTACTTCGTGCGTCAGGAGGCCGATGCGCTCATGGCCGCCGACCCGGCGATTGACACAGTCATACTCGGCTGCACGCATTATCCTATCTTATATCCCAAAATTCGCGAGGCTATGCCCTCAGACGTCAACATAGTCTGTCAGGGCGACATCGTGGCCCGCAGTCTCGTCGACTACCTCCGCCGCCATCCCGAAATCGACGCCCGCATCACCCGTCATGGAGGGGCGACAGAACATGGAGGGGCGATTTCCAATCGCCCGAACGAAACCCATCGCCCGGCTGAGAGCCCGATGGGGCACACCGAATATCTCACCACCGAAAATCCCGAGAAATTCGCCTCCCTCGCCACCCTCTTCCTCGGCCACGACATCACCCCCCGCCACGTCACCCTCCCATCACATAGCTGAGAAAACAACCGGCTTTTGCAGCTGCTCGCATTTAAGTAGTAGGGACATGCCAAGCGACCTACAGGGAGCGGCGGCATGTATAACATGGGGCGCGGCGATTATTAATAAAAACTTAATATCTTTTGTTGCGGGCAGTTCTGGCGGATTGTGTAATTTTGAAGACTCTTTTTGGCTGTACGGTGCCGATATGTTTCAGACACCGGGCTAACATATGTCTTATTATTATTGTTTTAAATCAAAAGCGTTTGATTATGCAATCCAACTATCCTTTTAACAACACTCAGGGTCTGATGAAAAAATTGATATGGTCTGTCGTCGGCATTGTCGCGGTCATCGTCGCCGTGGCGTTTATTGCCCCGTGGTATAACGTGTGGTCGCAGGAGATGGAGGGTAAGGCCGAATTTGCCAAGGCCGAGCAAAACCGCAAAATCAAAATCGAAGAGGCCAAGGCCAATCTCGAGGCAGAGAAACTCAACGCTCAGGCTGAAATCGAGCGTGCGAAGGGCGCGGCCGAGGCCATACGCATCGAGAACGGCTCCATAACACCGACATACATACAGTATCTGTGGGTGCGTCAGCAATCTGACCTCAGCGACAAGACCGTTATCTATGTGCCGACCGAGACTAATCTGCCTATCCTCGAGTCTACACGCAATCTTATCGAACAAAATCAGAAATAAATCCTGACTCACGATGGCGCAGACACGGACTTACACCGGGCTCAGTGCGGCTGAGGTCGAGGAGAGCCGACTTAAAAACGGTGTCAATATACTGACGCCTCCGGCGCGTGAGCCGTGGTGGCGCGATTTCATGCATAAGTTTTCCGACCCGCTGATTATCATTCTGCTCGTGGCCGGAGTGCTGTCAATCGGCATCGCGTTCTACGAATATTTCGGTCTTGGGCAGAACTGGAAGGTGTTTTTTGAGCCTATTGGTATATTTCTGGCCATCCTCTTGGCCACGGGTCTCGCTTTCATCTTTGAATACAGGGCCAACAAGGCGTTCGCGATACTCAACAAGGTCAACGACGACGAGCCGGTCGAGGTCATCCGTGACGGCGGCTCGACGACAGTCCCGCGCCGCGACGTCGTGGTCGGAGATATCGTCATACTCAACTCGGGCGACGAGATACCGGCCGACGGCGAACTCTTGGAGGCCGTGACACTCAGTGTCGACGAATCGGCGCTCACCGGTGAGCCGATGGCCCGCAAAACTACGGTCGAGGCCGACTTCGACCCTGAGGCGACATATCCGTCAAATCATGTCGAGCGCGGCACAAAAGTCATGGAGGGACATGGCGTGATGCGCGTCACGGCTGTCGGCGACGCCACAGAGACCGGCATAGTCTTTGTCGAGGCGCAGATTGACAACTCTGTCCGGACGCCTCTGAACATACAGTTAGACCGCTTGGCACGACTCATCTCCGACTGGAGCTATATCATCGCCGGATTAGTCATCGTCTTTCAGCTCGTCCACTTCCTCGGCTGGTCTGACTGGCGGTCATATCTTCTCGCCGCGCCGGTGACTTTGTTCTTCGTTCTGGTGATCGGACGTTTCAAAGCATGGACAAAGGCAGCTTGCGTCGCCACAATCATCATATTTTTCGTGCTCTTCATCGCGACGGTCGTCGGAGTATTCGCCATGCAGCATCCCGGCGCCGACTCGGCCGGATGGTCGCTGCTCCTCGGCCATACACTCAAGACGCTGATGGTCGCCGTGACCCTCATTGTCGTGGCTGTGCCCGAGGGACTGCCGATGGCCATTACCCTGTCGCTTGCCTACTCGATGAGCCGTATGCTCAAGACCAACAACCTCGTGCGCAAGATGCATGCCTGCGAGACCATGGGCGCCACGACCGTCATCTGCACCGACAAGACCGGCACACTGACTCAGAATCAGATGCAGGTCTACAAGACTGACTTTTTCGGCAATCCGCCTGACGATGTGCTCTATGAGGGCATCGCCGTAAACTCCACCGCGCAGCTTGATTTCTCGGGCGAGAAGGTGCAGGTTTTAGGCAACCCGACCGAGGGAGCGCTGCTGCTGTGGCTGCGTGAGCGCGGCGTCGACTACCGTGAGCTCAAAGCCAACGCCGGACGATTCGAGGAACTTCCGTTCACCACCGAGCGTAAATATATGGCTACTGTGGTTTCATCCTCGACCGGACGCCGCATACTCTACGTCAAGGGCGCGCCGGAGATTGTCTTCGGCATGTGCGCCGACACAGCCGGGGTGACTCGCGACGAGATAGACGCGCGTCTGCTTGACTATCAGGCGATGGCCATGCGCACACTCGGCCTCGCATATCAGGTGCTCGACGACGGCGACCGCACAATCGAAGACGGACGCGTCGTAGCTGACCGTCTGACATTCCTCGGCATTGTGGCCATCTCGGACCCCGTGCGTCAGGACGTGCCCGACGCAGTCAGAGAGGTGCTCGACGCCGGCATAAAGATAAAGATTGTGACCGGCGACACCCCCGGCACAGCCAAGGAAATCGGACGGCGCATCGGTCTGTGGGACGACACGAGCGACACCGACCGCAATATAATCACGGGCCCCGAGTTCGCGCAGCTTGACGACGAGGAGCTGCGTCGGCGTGTCGGCGACTTTAAAATCATCGCCCGCGCACGCCCCATGGACAAGAAACGGCTTGTCGAGGCCCTGCAGGCGCGCGGCGAGGTCGTAGCCGTCACCGGCGACGGCACCAATGACGCTCCGGCCCTCAAGACAGCCCACGTCGGACTGTCGATGGGCGACGGTACTTCCGTGGCCAAAGAGGCCTCCGATATCACCATCATCGACAATTCATTCTCGTCGATAGGCCGCGCCGTGATGTGGGGGCGCTCGCTGTATCAGAACATACAGCGTTTCCTCTTGTTTCAGCTGACGGTCAATGTGGCGGCATGTTTCCTCGTGCTGTTCGGCTCGTTCATAGGCTCGGAGTCGCCGCTCACCGTGACGCAGATGCTTTGGGTCAACCTCATCATGGACACATTCGGCGCCATGGCCCTCGCGTCATTGCCTCCCTCGCGTCGGGTCATGCACGACAAGCCGCGTGACCGCCGAGCCTCGATACTCACACGTCCGATGATGACCGAACTTATCGGCGTCGGCATGCTGTTTTTTGCCATCACACTCGGCTTCTACTGGCTGTTTAGCCACTCGGATGTGACGTCGCTGATGCAGCTGCGCCATGTCGCCATCGGCCCCGAGTCGGCGATGACCGCCTGCGAGGCCACGCTGCTCTTCTCGATATTCGTATGGACGCATTTCTGGTATATGTTTGACTCGCGGGCGTTTGAGACGGGCCAAAGCATCTTTAGACTGCCAATGGGACGCGGATTCATGACCATTGTCGGCGTCATAGTCATCGGTCAGCTGTTCATCACCGAGATTGCCTACGAATTTTTTAATGTCGAGCCCATGCTCCACACCCCCGACTGGAAATTTAATCCGACCGGCACCGCCGACCTCCTGATAATCATCCTCGCCTCCTCATCCGTCGTATGGGCCCGCGAGGCATGGCGCGCGGTTGTTGGACGTAGGTCTTGATTTACTCTCGGATTATTTGTATTTTTGTCTCAAACAATCTTTTGGAATTATGTCAATATTGATAGAAGGTAAGCCGGTGGGGCTGTGCAGCGACCACGCAGGCTATGAGCTCAAGGCTATTATCGAGGGTTATTTAGACTCACAGGATATCGCATATGTGGATTTCGGCACTCATTCGTCGGAGAGCTGCGATTATCCTGATTTCGCACATCCCTGCGCCGAGGCTGTCGAGGCGGGTGATGTCTACCCGGCTATCGCCATCTGCGGCACGGGTAACGGCATAGGCATGACGCTCAACAAGCATCAGGGCATACGCGCGGCTCTCTGCTGGGAGCCTGAACTGGCTCGTCTGGCACGTGCGCACAACAATGCCAATGTGGTCGTGCTCCCGGCCCGTTTTATCGCGCCGGAGCTGGCTATAGAGATAGTGGAGACGTTCTTTGCCACACCGTTTGACGGCGGACGTCACGAGCGCCGCATCGAGAAGATGCCGGTCAAGGGCTGCCGCTAATCGCGCCCCGGGCGCGTCGAGCGCAGGAAGAACCACAGAAACAGGCCGCCGGCGAGGAAGAGGCTGACCGAGAAGCTCAGGATGATGCCATAGGCGCCCAAGCCGGCCGTGAAGCCGAGCAGATAGGTTGCCGGCAGTCCGACGACCACATAGCTCACGAACGCTATCCAGAGCATCGGCATGACGCGCGAGGTGCCGCGCAGGGCGCCGGCAAAGTTGATTTGCGTGGCGTCGCCGGCCTGATAGAGCACGAGCGGCACGATGAGCCCGTAGGCCACGGCGAGCACTGCAGGGTCGTCGGTGAACGCGTCCATCAGCCGTCGGCCCAAGAAGATGAATATCAGCGACGAGACCACCATCAGGGCGAGCATCACATGATAGCCCGACCACGCCACACAACGCATGGCGCGACGGTCGCCGCGTCCGGCCTCGTTGGCCACGAGGATGGTGACGGCTGACGATATGGAGTAGTAGACGCAGAATCCGAGTGTGCCGACTATGACCACAATCTGAAATGCGGCTAACGGTATGGCGCCGAGCCATCCGGTCATTATCGCGGCAAACGAGAACGAGCCTGACTCGAATGTCATCTGCATCGACACGGGCAACGAGATGGTGAAGATTCGCCGCAGCATCTTGGCGTTGACACGCGCCTCGCGCCAGCCGTCGCGATACGGGCGATTCGAGCGTTTGAGGAAGAAGAAGGCCATGATGGCCACGGGGCATATCAGTCGGGCGAAGAGCGTGGAGATGCCTGCGCCCGTGAGACCGAGTTCGGGCGCACCGAAGTGTCCGTAGATGAGCGCATAATTGCCTATGATATTTATGACGTTGGCCGCAAGGATAATCCACATCGGCAGCCGGGTGTTGTTGATGCCGTAGCTCCACTGCGCGAAGACGTTGAAGACGGTCACGGGCAGCATGCCAGCGAGATAAATCAGAAAATACGGCCTGATGAGCGGCAGCAGATGAGCGGGCTGGCCGAGGCGGTCGACGTTGAAATAAATCGCGGTCATCACGGACATGACAAGCAGCGAGAAGGCGATGTTGAGCCACAGGCCCGTGCGCATTACGGCGCCAATCTCTTTAAACTGCTTGCGCCCGAAAAGAGAGCCGGCGAGGGGTGTCAGGCCGTAGGTGAAACCGATGCAGCAGAAGATGGCGACATTGAAAAGATTGTTGACAAACGAGGCTGAGGCGAGCGCGTCGGTCGAATAGCGGCCGACCATGATATTGTCGGCGAAACCGACGACAATCATGCCCAACTGTCCGACGAGTATCGGCAAGCCGAGTCGGATAATGGAGCGGTAGTTTGACGTATATCTGTCTGATATTATCATCTGATTGTAATGATTGGTTACGTCATGACATGCGGTCAGACTGACGGTCTGCGCATATTATAAAAATCACGGGGACGAAGTCTTGTGACCCGTGTCCCCGTGTTAGAGATAATGGTTATGTTTACCGGGGTTTAGTCGCGGTTGCCGAAGATGCGCAGCAGGTAGAGGAAGAGGTTGATGAAGTCGAGATAGAGCGTCAGGGCGCCGAGTGTGGCGAGACGGCCGTCGGTGGCGCCGCCCATCTGCATGGCCATCTGCTTGACCTGCTGGGTGTCCCATGCGGTGAGGCCGACGAAAATCAGAACGCCGGCATAGGTGATAATCCACATCATGGTCTCGCTGTGGAGAAACAGATTGACCACCGTGGCTATCACGAGGCCGATAAGTGCCATGAACAGTATCGAGCCCATGCGCGACAGGTCATTTGAGGTGAAATAACCATAGACGCTCATGGCGGCGAAGGTGCCGGCGGTCACAAAGAATGTAGTGGCAATCGTGCTGCCCGTATAGAGCAGGAAGATGGGCGCGAGAGCCAGACCGTTGACAGCGGCGAAGGCATAGAAGAGCAGAGAGGCAACTGCGCTGCTGAGCTTATTGATGCCGGCCGAGAGACCGATGACCAGACCAATCTCAACTAGCATCAGCACCCACATCATGCCGGGATGCTGCGACATGTAAGTCAGATAGGCCATGCTGTCGGCACACCACATCGAGATGAAAGCGGTGACAATCAGGCCGAGAGTCATTTTGAAATAGACGCGTCTCATCACTGACGAGACCTGCTGGGCGAGAGAGCGGCCGTCGCCTGCGGCATTGAAGGGAGAGTTGTAAGTTTCCATATAAGTTAGTTGTTTAAACGGTTCGTATTTTATCACATGCGCTCGGGCACCTTGATGCCGAGCAGCTCCATTGCCGATGCTATTACGCGCGCTGTCTGAGCCGAAAGCGTCAGGCGCAGGGCGCGCAGACGCGGGTCAGACTCGCGCAGCACGGGGCAGTCGTGGTAGAATGTGTTGTAGTCTTTGGCGAGGTCATAGGCATAGTTGGCTATGAGTGCCGGGGAGTAGCTGCGGCCGGCTTCGTCGACTACCGACTGATATGATGCGAGACGCTGTATCAGGTTGATTTCCTTTTCGTTGGGCTCGACTGAGTCATAACCCTTGAAGTCGGCACCGTCGGCCTCGGCGCGGCGAAGCACAGAGCGGATACGCGCGTAAGTGTACTGGATGAACGGGCCGGTGTTGCCGTTGAAGTCAATCGACTCCTTGGGGTTGAAAGTCATGTTCTTGCGCGGGTCGACTTTGAGCAGGAAGTATTTGAGGGCGCCCATGCCGACGATTTCGGCGATGTCGTCAATCTCCTTGTCGCTCAGACCCTCGGTCTTGCCGGCCGACACAGCTACCTCGCGTGCGCCTGACACCATCTCGGCCATCAGGTCATCGGCGTCGACGACTGTGCCCTCGCGGCTCTTCATGCGGCCCTCGGGCAGCTCGACCATGCCATAAGAGAAGTGCACGAGGTCTTTGCCCCATTTGAATCCGAGACGGTCAAGCAGCAGGGCGAGCACTTGGAAGTGATAGTTCTGCTCGTTGCCGACGACATAAATCATCTTGTCGATGGGATAGTCACGGAAACGCAGTTTGGCTGTGCCGATATCCTGAGTCATGTAGACCGATGTGCCGTCGCTGCGCAGCAGAAGCTTGTGGTCGAGTCCGTCAGCCGTAAGGTCGGCCCAGACGGAGCCGTCTTCGCGGCGGTAGAGGACGCCTTTTTCGAGACCCTCGAGCACTTTCTCCTTGCCCTCTAAGTAAGTCTCTGACTCATAATATATTTTGTCGAAGTCGACACCCATGCGGGCGTAGGTCTGGTCGAATCCGGCGTAAACCCATTCGTTCATCATGGCCCAAAGCTTGCGCACCTCGGGGTCTTTCTGCTCCCAGCGACGCAGCATCTCGCGGGCTTCGAGCATCAACGGTGATGCCGCCTCGGCCTCTTCCTGAGTCATGCCTTTGGCCATCAGTTCCTTGACTTCGGCCTTGTAATGCTTGTCGAAATCGACATAGCAGTCGCCGATGAGGTGGTCGCCCTTGACGCCGAGCGACTCGGGCGTCTGGTCCTTGTGCCATTTGAGCCAAGCGAGCATCGATTTGCAGATATGTATGCCGCGGTCGTTGACTATGTTGGTCTTGACCACACGGTTGCCGCAGGCCTTGAGAATCTCCGAGAGGCTGTAACCGAGCAGGATATTGCGCAGATGGCCGAGATGGAGAGGCTTGTTTGTGTTGGGCGACGAATATTCGACCATCACTAACGGACTGTGGTCGGTTACCTTGCGGCGGCCGTAATCAGCCGTGTCGGCGATGCGGTCGAGCACCTTGCACCAGTAAGTCGGCTCGATGACGATGTTAAGGAAACCCTTGACCACGTTGAAACTTTTGACAGCCGGCTCGTTGAGCACGAGATAGTCGCCAATCTCGCGACCTACCTGTTCGGGCGCTTTGCGCGCGGCTTTGACCCACGGGAAGACCACAACGGTCAGATTGCCCTCAAACTCCTTGCGTGTCGGCTGGGGTACGACCGACGATGCGTCACACTCGACGCCGTAGAGCGCCGTGACGGCGCGGCTCACTGCCTCGGCTATGATAGTATCTATCGACATATATTCTAAACAGTTTTACAATATTTATGGAAATGCAAATTTACGCCAAATATTTGGTTGTGCATTATTTATTGAAGATTTTAATTGTTAGATTTGCATAATAATTAACAAAAACCATGCCGGACTACTATGACATCGAACGTAACAACAGATAACGGCTCTTACGAAGGCCTTTACGATGATATCAAACAGATTTTGATTTCTGCGAGAACTACTGCTGTTGTCGCTGTCAACACTGCCCAAATTGCCACTCACTGTGTGGCGAATTGAGTTGGACGCATTATTGACATCTTATCCGTGTAAGTAATCAATACTAAGAGATACCGCTCTCGTCTAATAATTAGAAAACATGCTGCATTACTTACACCGCGGCGCACTATAGCCGTGATTATATGCGTGCGTATTATACATGCCGTCGCTCGATGCTGCTCGCTTTGGCATGTCCCTACATTCCAATTGTTTACATGCCTGCGCCGCAGTGCGTCAATGCATTATTGCCAATAAAGTACCCAATAAAGTACCCAATAAAGTACCCGATAAAGTACCCAATAAACTGTGATTACAGCCGTGAGAGGATGAAGTCGTTGAGGTCGACGTCTTTGGCGAGTTTAAATCGTGAGCGCAGGCGGTAACGGGCGGTTGTCACGCTTTCGCGCGAGATGCCGAGCGCAAGCGCAATCTCGTTGTTGTTTTTGCGCAGACAGATGAGCATGCATAGCAGCTCGTTGCCGGGCGTCAGCCACGGATAGTCACGGCGCATACGGTCGATAAACCCGGGATAGATGTCTGAGAAAATCTTGCGGAAACGCAGTTCCTCGTCTTTCTCCATAAGCACTGTGTTGAGCAGCGCTTTGTTTTCTTCACCTGCCGTTCGGGCACTCAGTCTGTCGTTGAGCGACTCGATGCGGTCGTTGAGCGCGATGTGGTCGGCAATGAGCGAATCGATGCTCTGCTGCTTCTGACGCAGGAGCTGCTTTTGGTGACGGCGCATGACAATGATGAAGAGCAGTGTCATGATGATGACAAGCACACATATGGCGATAATAAAGACAAGTCGCTCGCGAGACACCGAAAGTTCTTTTTCGAGCAGACGGTTCTCAGACTTCAGCTCCGCGGTGCGATATCTGAAATCCTTGCCTAAGAGTGCGTCGTCACGTTTGCGGGTCATAATCGTGTCGTGAAGGGATGCCGCCTCCTGATAAATGTCGATGAGTCTGCGGCTGCCGGTTGCGGCATATGACTTTGCGAGCAATTGGAGCGCCCATTCCACACTTTCCTCGTCGCCTTTTCCACGATACCCTTCCAAGGCGTCCTCCATCATCCGCAGTCCTCTGTCTCTGTCGCCGAGGAGCACACGGCCACGTCCTGCAAGCAGTTTGTTGGCATTGTCGTTTGGCGCATATTTGCCTATATTTCTCTCAAGCGCCTCCACTGCCGAGGCAACGGAGTCCGGGACAAAATCGTAGTGCTCGATAAAAAACCAATGTATGGCATTGTTGTTGATGATCTCGTAGCGTTTCCGCAAATTCTCGTCGGTGACCAAGGGAATGAGGGCGACGGATTTACGCATACACTCTAACGCGTCATCGAGTTTGTTATCAAGCTCGTAGATGGTGCCGCGCATTCGCCACAGGTCAGGCTGAATGTTAGGATAGGAGTTCTCGCTTATGACTATGGCGTCATGATTTTTCTGCAAAGCTTCTTCGAAAAGGCCGAGGCGACCATAAAGATTTGAGAGATTGCCTAAAAGCTTGATGGCGTCGAAAGGAATGATGCTGTCGGGATTGCCGGCATGCAGCGAGTCGCTTGCTTCCTGAAGATAGCGCAGAGCCTCGTCATAGATGCCTGCACGACTGTAGAAGTGTCCCATCTGCGAAAGCACTTTGTAACCATTCTCTGGGCTGTTGCCGGCACGCATCCGGTCGACGGCCAGTTGCTGCATGGCTATGCACTCCGAGATAGGCTCGGAGTTATAGTACATATTCTCAGCTTTGGAGTGATAAGACTCCTCGGGTGACTTTTGGCTCTCCGGCTGTTTATGTGTGCATGCGCTTACCGAGAGTATTACTGATAACGCTATAAAGAGTAATTTTCTCATACCGTAACTATTGACTTGCCTACAAATTTATAAAATAACGCAATGTCATCCAACCGCATGCCGACTGTCTATCCTGTTGTCTATTGCAGAGGGCTTAATATAGGTGCGGTGCTACCACGCCCCTCATATTTTAAGTGATATGCTGTTTGGCACGCCCTTCTTGAGATTTAGTGTCTGCGGTTTTCCGGAGGGGGCACGGAGGATGATTCGGCAGTCGCGACGAGGCACGAGGGTAAGACTGATTGTGTCGTCAAGGTCCCATTCAAGAGTCTCGACGGTCACGCCGCAGCGGGTCTCGATGCCGCGGGCCGAGCCTTTGCGGAAGTCGGCGGGGAGTGATGGCAGCAGGTCAATCGACGTCTCGTCGGAGCCCACAAGCATCTCGAGCATGATGCCCTGCATGGCATGAGCCACGTCGGTGCAGAATGTGCCGTGGTCGGGGTAATGCGATGTGGCAAGGCCCGTGTAATAAAAGTCGCGGCGGAGCATCGACAGAACTTTTTCGGTGAATGACTCGGGCTGATGCAGCACGGCCGATATCAGCGAGGCGTGGAGCAAGCCGTGGCCGGCGTTCTCATAGGCGTGCTGATTGCGCAGGCGGTGTGCGGTCAGAGCAGCCTCATAGAGCGCGGGTGTGACAGCCGGCTTGAGCTCGCGGAACGGCCAGACACAGAGCAGATGACTCGAATGGCGATGGCTGTAGTTGTCGCTCAGACCGGGCCACGCCCACTCTTTGAGGGCGCCTTCGTCATTGACGAGATATGGCGGCAGGTCAGCGTACATGCGGCGCCAGTGGCTGACCTCGTCGCCTTTGAGGCCGAGCTCGGCGGCAGTCTGCAGCAGGGCGGTGTAGACAAAACGCGCTCCGGATATATCAAAGGCCGAGTTGTTGACGAGCGAGGCGTGAGCTTCGCGCGCCTGCGTCTCGGGCGAGACCGACCCTGCGAAGATAAATTTGCCGCCCGTGTCGCGTTCCTGCAGGAAGTCGTCATAGAAGTCTGACATGGACCGCAACAGCGGCAATATGCGCGAGGCGAGGAAGTCGCGGTCGCGTGTCACGAGCCAGTGCTCCCAGAAGGGGTAGATTAGCCATCCCATCTCGCCCGTGGCGTAGTGATAGGGATAGTAATCGTTGATTGACGAAATCAGACCCGACGACAGGCCGGGACTGTTGCCCGAGGCGAGCATGCCGCGGCATCCGAGGAGTTTGCGGGCGTTGGTCTCAAGGTCGGGACGCCACGTCTCGATGAGGTTGAAGTAGCCTTGCATCATCTCGGGCAGCGCGCCGATGTTGCCGCCGGCGACCTGCAGGTTGAGATTTGCGTCTAAGTGGTAGAATCCGCCCCATCCGGCCTTGCAGTTGCCGGTCCAGATGCCGAGCAGGTCGGGCGGAGTCAGCTCCGAGCTCGACGAGATGAAATGATAACGGCCTGCGTCAAAAATGCGCTGCCACAGAGCTGCCACAGGGCGGTCAGAGTCTTTCTGACGCTGCAGCAGTTCCTCGTTTGACTCTCCGGAGTCAGGGGCGAGGCTGATGAAAGTGCGGCCGAAGAGTTCGCCATGCACGGCCTTGTGGGCGGCGAGGGCATCGTCATAGTGTGACGCACGTCCCGAGATGCGGCCGAGGAGGTCGCTTTTAGCTTTCTCGCGTGCCGCAGTGCCGTCGTAGCCGGCTGTCGCAAAGGCCAGTGTCACCTGACGGGCACCGCTGACATAGAGCGTGTCGCCGCTCAGACGGCTCGTGCCTCCGTCGACCTCGTAGGTGAGGGCGCCGACATAGCCGACAGAGTCGGCCGGTGCGCCGTAAGTGGCTGTGACAGTGAGTACGCCGGGACGGCTCTCCCGCAGCGATTTCATGCTTTTGGGGAAGCCGAGTTCGGCCGGCATCGACAGGCTCACGGCGCAGTCGACGGTCTGCCCTTTGCCGGCGGCTGCCCAACGTACGTAGCTTACATTGTCGGGACGCGACACGAAGGCCTCGCGACAGTGTGGGCCATCATCGTCGCTCCAGCTGACGGTGATTACGCCGCTCTCGAAGTCGCAGCGGCGCTCATAGCCCTTGACCTCGCCGGCTTCGCGGCCTTTTATCGAAAGGAGATAGCCCGGATGACGGCCGCCCTGACCGCCGTCGCGCCATTGTGTAGAGCGCACGGCGAGCGCGTTGGCTTCGGCAAAGCGTTCGGCCACGCATAGCTCGCGCACACGGCGCAGCGTGTCGGCCGGAATCTCGGCAAATGTGCGTGTGCCGTCGCCGGGGAAGTTGAATATGCGGTCATTGACTATAATCTTCTCGTCGACAGGGTCTCCGAAAACCATGATGCCCATCTTGCCGTCGCCGGCGAGCATGGCATTCTCCCACTGCTCGTATTCGCGGGGGTATGTTTTTGATATCGAAGCCCTTGTGTGGGCTGCCGGAGCTGCATAGGCAGCGGCTGACAGAGTCACTGCAAGCAGTGCAAGTTTGACAGTCTTCATGATTTGTTAAGGTTTGAGGGATGATGAAGAAGATTTCAGAAACGCAGAATCATCTCGATGACGAGTTTATCGCCCATGTCGGGGGTGACGGTGACGTCATCGGCATAAAAATATTTCTCGTAGTTGGCGCGGATGTCAAAATGACGTCCGGCCGGGCGCAGACAGCTGAGGGTGAGTCCGGCGGTGATGCGTGTGCGGCGCGGGTCATTGGTGACGAGCAGGCGGCTGTCGTCGCGGCGGCAGTCGCTGTGGGCGGTCATGCCGTCGAAGCGGGCCTGTGCGGAGAGCTGATTGAAGTAGCCTGCCCGCACGGGCATAGCGTAGTCGCCGAAGATGTTCCAGCCGTGACAGGGACGGTGGGCGTCGCCGGTGTAATGTTTCCGGACATACTCGCCTTCGATGTGCCAGCGCCCTGACTGCCATGCGACGGCTCCGTCAATGAGATTGGCGCGGACCGAGTCAGGCTCGATAGACATAAAGCCGGCGGCGAGCGTTACGGCGCCGACGCGCCATGTGGCTTTGGCCGAGTAGCTTAGGGAGCTGTTCCACGGGGTGTGGTCGCCGATGGTCGACGGATTGAACGCGCCTGCCTGCAGTGTCACCGGCGCAGTTTTGAAACTATAACGCAGCTCGGCGCCGACAGCGCGGAAATTGGCCATCTGACGGCCTATGAACGAGCGGTTTGAGAAATAATAGTTGTCGGGGCCGCGGTGTATGTCTACGCCGAAGGGCATGCGGAACTGGCCGCCGCGCAGGTCGAGGGAGCCGGTGATGTATGCACGCGCCCATGCGTCTAAAAATTTTATCTTGCCTCGGTCGCAGAAGTCGGTGTTGACGAAATATTCAATCTGAGGGATAATCTTGCCGCCGATGCTGATGCGTGCGTTGCGCACCTGAAAACGATAGAGGCTCTCGACTGTCGACGCCTCAAAACGCGCACGCACGGTGGCGCGGACGGTCGGTATAAGGTTAACGGTCTGCCGTTTGACTTCGTCGGGCGTTTCACCGGCCGCGACGGCGAAGTGTGTCATGCAGCAAAGCAGGGCTATGAGTGGTGTAAGCAGGCGTGTCGGGGTCATTGCGTCGGGATGTGATGAAAAATGTGTCGCGGTTATGCCGTAAAATTACTAAAAAGAGCCGAGAACGACAAAAAAACAGGGCGCCGGCCGTTTTAGCGGTCAGCGCCCGTTCGTTTGTCAGACTTGTTGTCAGGTCAGGCGGGAGGGTCAGCGCATTTCGAGATAGGTGACTTTGTCCATGTCGCCGTAGTCGAGGTTTTCGCCACCCATGCCCCAGATAAACATGTAGTTGGATGTGCCGGCGGCAGCGTGAATCGACCATTCGGGTGACATCACGGCCTGCTCGTTGTGAAGCCAGATGACGCGTGTCTCCTGCGGCTCGCCCATGAAGTGGCAGATGGCGTTGCCCTCGGGCACGTTGAAGTAGAAGTAGGCTTCGACGCGGCGGTCATGGGTGTGAGCCGGCATGGTGTTCCAGACAGAGCCGGGCATTAGCTCGGTCAGACCCATCTGCAGCTGGCAGGGGCCTTCTTCGAGCACATTGCTGACGATGAGCTGGTTGATGACACGGTCGTTTGACTCCTCCATAGAGCCGGCTTTGATGCGGTTGGCCTTGATTGAGCCTTTGCGTCCGTCGATTGTAATCAGCTGTGTCTTATAGGCTTTGTGGGCCGGTGTAGAGTTGATATAGAACTTTGCGGGATTGGCGTTGTCTTTTGAGCGGAAGGTCACCTCCTTGTTGCCGCGACCGACGTAAAGGGCGTCTTTGAAGTGGAGTTCGTAGTCCTTGCCGTCGACAGTCACTATGCCGTCGCCGCCGATGTTGACCACGCCTAACTCGCGGCGCTCGAGGAAGTACTCGGCCTTGAGGGGGTCGATTGTTTCGAGCATGACTGTCTCGCCGACAGGGATGACACCGCCGTAGATGATGCGGTCATACATCGAGTAGGTGAGGTTGATGACATTCTGCTCTAAAACTTTAGGCATCATGAAGTGAGAGCGCAGCTGCTCGGTGTCATAATGCTTTACGTCGTCGGGATGACAGGCGCGCAGGATGGTGTAGTTAGTCTTTGCATTCATTGTGATTGTAGCGGCCGCGATGAGGGCGGCAATTATAAATTTCTTCATATCTATTATTCGGTTGTTTATATATTATCATTTTCGGCCGCAACCATCGCACGCTGATTGCGGATGATATTGACGCGGTTCCACCACATCATGACCATGGTAATGATGACGAGCAGTCCGGCGCCAATCCATTTGATGTTTTCGGTGCACTGGTAAATAATCCAAGCCATCGGGCTTGCGGCGAAGTCTAACGAGCCGCCTTCGAATCCGGCTGGTATGGCCACGGTCGAATCGCCTGTCACCTCGTAGACGTCTTTTGCAGCGAGTGTGAAGGCCGGTGCGAGGTTTGTCACCATGTAGAGGCCGCCGACGACCAGAATAAGGCCGATGATGAATGTCTTGAGCACGCTGCCTTTGGTGAAGGGAAGTATCAGCGGGAAGACATAGAACATGCCGGCGAGCGATGCGAGCGGCAGGAACTGATTGCCGGGAAGTATAACTGCGAGAGCGAGCGTGAAGGGTATCAGCAGCAGCGAGACGACCAGAGTGGTGGGATGGCCGATGACGAGAGCCGGGCTCATGCCGATGTTGAGGCCGTCGGCGTCTTTAAACCGTCGGGCTATCAGACGGCGTGTCGCGTCGCTGATGGGTTTGAGCCCTTCGATAAACAGCACGGTCACGCGGGGGATAAGTTCCATGACGGCGCCCATCTTGATGCCGAGGCCGAGTATATAGGGTATGCTGTCGACAATTTCAGACCAAGATGTGCATGTTAGACATCCGATGCCGACGCCTACGATAACTCCGAGGAAGAGCGGCTCGCCGAGCAGGCCGAATTTCTTTTTGAGGCCTTCGGCGTCGATTTCGAGTTTCTCGATGCCGGGTACTTTGTCAAGGCCGCGGTTAAGAATCCATGCGAAGGGCGCGAATCCGGCGCAGAACGGCTGAGGGATGGATATGCCGTCCATGTCTTTGTAGAAGCCCTGAAATTTCTTTGCCGTTAGGTCGGCGAGAACGAGGGTTATGATATAGCACACGATTGCACCGAAGAATCCCCATGCGAGCGAGTCGCTGGTGAAATAAATCACGGCGCCGATAAAGGCGAAGTGCCAGTAGTTCCACAGGTCGATGTTGACGGTGCGTGTCGTTTTGGTGAGCAGCATGAGAATGTTGACACCGAGGCAGACGGGTATAATGAAGGCGCCGACGGCCGTGTTGTAAGCCACTGCGGCAGCTGCGGGCCAGCCCATGTCGAACACTTTGAGCTGCAGGTCGTAGATTTCGACCACTTTGTTGAGCGCCGGGCCGAGGGCTGAAGTCAGCAGGGCTGTCACTATCGAGAGTCCGATGAAACCCACGCCGACCTTCAGACCGGCTTTGAGAGCGTCGCCGGGTTTGAGTCCGATGCAGATGCCTATGATGCTGAAGATTACGGGCATCATGACAGCCGCACCGAGACCGATGATATAGCTGAATACTTGTTCCATTCTATTTGATTGTTATTGTTAAAGGATTGCGCAGGCGTGTATTGAAATCAGACAGATATTTCAGCCATGTCTCTCGGTCGGGCATGAATCCTTTGTCCCAGCCCGAGCCCCAGTAGTAGACATAGTCAGAGCCGGGAGTGTAGGCCGATTTGGCGAGAATGTGGCCGACAGACTCGCCGAACTGGGGCTCGTCGAACGGCAGGTAATACATCGAGTCGGCCTGCGGGGCCACGACTCCGACATAAATAAGTCCGTTTTCGCCCGAAGGGTTGTCTGTCGGGTCGGCATAGGCCATGTAGCACTCGTCGGGGACGAGGGTGTATCCGTCGGCGTTGCGCCGGTGGATAACTATGCCGGGAGCAATCGACGGTGCGTCGCAACTGTCAAAACGTACGGCGGTGCGGTTGAGAAACTCGCCGGCGTCGAGGCTTATCAGACGCGTCTCGCCGCTGTCATAAGTGAGTCGGGTTGTAAAGCGCAGGGGTCCGTTGTCGAGTATCTCATAACCTGAGAAGCACCACGGATAGACGATGTTGCCGAGCGAGTCCAGCAGTGCCGCCGTGCCGCCTCCGAGGGTCGGTCCGACGGTGTAGGTGTCCATGCCGTCGCCGAAGTCTTTATGCAGACTTTTGTCGAGATTCAGCGCTTCGTAATAGCGTTTGGCGACTACGGGGCGTGTGACGGATTTGGTCCAGATGTCATAACCGTAGGCGTGTTCGCCGTCGGCCTGCAGAGCCGGGCCGTATGCGCGGTATGCCGCACGGTCGTTCTCCCACGCGAGGTCGTCCTTTCGCTCGGGGTAGAACGCTCCGCAGGCCAAGGTGTCTGCCGGAGCGGGATTGCCCGGCTCGACGGTCACGCTTGTTTTGCCCGAGGCCTTCACTTCTACGGGAAAAATCATTTTGCCGTCGTAGGTGAGCTGATAAGGGATTTCCTTACCGTCGGCGGAAAGCAGTCTGACCGGCTCTTCGCCGCAGACCGACTGCAGCTGCGACAGCTCGACACTGACAATCTCGTTGCGGTCAAGGGCTGATGTGTTTTCGACCTCGATGACATGCTTTGAGGCGCATCCCGCGAGTAATGGCAGGAGGCATGCAAGCAGATATGCAGTGTGTCTCATTTATTTGGGCTGTTTGCCGATATAGGCGAGGATACCGCCGTCGACATAGAGAATCTGTCCGTTTACAAAATCAGAAGCGTCGGATGCGAGGAATACGGCCGGTCCCATGAGGTCTTCGGGAGTGCCCCAGCGTCCGGCCGGAGTTTTCGAAATGATGAACTGGTCAAACGGATGGCGCGAGCCGTTGGGCTGTATCTCGCGCAGCGGAGCTGTCTGTTCGGTGGCGATGTAGCCCGGGCCGATGCCGTTGCACTGGATGTTATTGGCGCCGAATTCGGAGCAGATGTTGCGTGTGAGCATTTTCAGACCGCCTTTTGCAGCGGCGTATGCGCTGACGGTTTCGCGGCCGAGCTCCGACATCATCGAACAGATGTTGATGATTTTGCCGTGGCCTTTGCGTATCATGCCGGGTATCACGGCTTTGGCAACGATAAAGGGAGCGACGAGGTCGACGTCGACCACGCGGCGGAAATCGGCGACGTCCATCTCTTCCATCGGGATGCGTTTGATGATGCCGGCGTTGTTGACGAGGATGTCGATGGTGCCGACTGTCTTCTCGATGTCGGCAATCATGTCGCGCACGGCGTTTTCGTCGGTGACGTCGCAGAGATAACCTTTTGCGTCTATGCCAAGTTCTTTGTAGGCTTTGAGACCGCGGTCAAGAGTCTCCTGACGCGAGCAGTTGAATACTATTTTTGCGCCGGCTTGTGCGTATGCTGTAGCGATGGCGAGGCCGATGCCGTAAGCGGCTCCGGTGACAAGGGCTGTTTTGCCCTCAAGATAGAAATTAATCATAATTCAATGATTTAAGGTTGTTATGAGGTTAGGAGGATTATGACAATAGAATGTTTTTTCATGGCTAAATTAGTAAAAATTGGATATAAGTGACAGGTTATTATGGTACAAAAAGAGATAAAAGGTCAAAAAACAGGATAAAATTGTACGTTTTATGCACAATTTTGGCATGTCGGCGAGCCGGATGATTCGGGCAGACAGTGTGTTTGTGTGTGGTCGGAATACAAGCTGATGTCAGGCCTGAGCGGTCTTGTCCCAGACGTACAGGCGGTCGCTCGGGCGTATTTTGGACGGCACGGCTATGGAGAATGCGTCGCCTTTACGCGCTGTGTCGGTCGGAGTGCGGTCGACATAGATGTCGCCGACGGTCAGCATCAAAGCGCCCGTGGTCGGGCCGATGATGATGATTTCGTCGCCGGTGTGAAGTTCGCCGGCTTCCATCCTGAACTCTGCGACCCCGAGCTTTGAGAAGTATTTGACGCCTTTAGCGGCATATCGTTTGACGCGCGTTGCTGACGAGCCGTATTTCGACGACCACTCGCCGAGACGCTGGCCGAGATAGTAACCGTTCCAGAATCCGCGGTTGAAGATGCTGCGTAGCCGTTCGTCCCAGTCGGCGACGCGGTCGGGCTTGAATGTACCGTTACAGACGGCCTGCAGCGCCTCGGAGTAGCATCTGACGGCGATGCTTACATACTCGGGGCCGCGTGCGCGGCCCTCGATTTTGAAGACTCTGACGCCGGCGTCAATCATGCGGTCGATAAAATGGATGGTCTTGAGGTCTTTGGGCGACATGATGTATTTGTTGTCGACCTTGAGTTTGTCGCCTGTCTCGAGGTCGGTGACTTCGTATGAGCGGCGGCATATCTGTGTGCAGGCGCCTCGGTTGGCGCTTGAGTTCATCTCGTGGAGGCTTAGATAGCATTTGCCTGAGACGGCCATGCAGAGTGCGCCGTGGCAGAACATCTCGATTTTGACAAGGTCACCGTGCGGGCCGCGGATGTCGTCGTCGATAATGGCCTGATGTATAGCTTTGACGCGGTCGAGGTCAAGCTCGCGTGCGAGTACGACCGTGTCGGCGAAAGTGGCGTAAAAGCGCACGGCCTCGATATTGGAGATGTTGCACTGTGTGGATATGTGCACCTCTACGCCGCACTGACGCGCGTAAGATATCGCGGCGATGTCAGAGGCTATTATGGCCGAAATGCCCGACACGGCGACTGCGTCGACAATGGAGCGCATGTCGGCGAGGTCGTCGTCGTAGAGTATTGTGTTAAGTGTCAGATATGACTTGACACCTGCCTGCGAGCAGATGTCAGCGATGTTGTGCAAGTCGTCGAGAGTGAAATTTACCGACGAGCGTGACCGCATGTTGAGACGCTCGACGCCGAAATAAACTGCGTCAGCACCTGCGTCGATGGCAGCGGCCAAAGACTCATAGCTCCCGACGGGAGCCATTATTTCAAAGTCCTTGCGGTCCATATACATGTATAAGCGGCCGGCTGCTCAAGCGCCGGCCGGAGTGGTGGTGTGTAGGGTCAATCAGTTTGCGGGAGTCTCGGCAGCAGGAGCTTCAGCGGCGGGAGCTTCGGCAGCGGGAGTCTCAGTGGCGGGTGCGGCAGGAATCTGCGTGTCGAACTGGTTTGCGGGAGCTGCGGGAGTCTCGACGGGAGCCTGCGAGCGGATTGTTGCGGCGTTGCTGACTTTGGGCATGGTGAAAGCGGAGAGGACAGAGAGCAGAACGATGAGGCCGGCAAGCGTCCAAGTGGCTTTCTCAAGGAATGAGTTTGTCTGGCGCACACCCATTACGGCACCGGCTCCGCCAAACTGTGACGAGAGGCCTCCGCCTTTTGATTTCTGGATTAAAACGATGCCAATCAGGAGGATGGCAACAATTACTGTCAGTACTATAATTACAGCGTACATAGTTTAAATTATCTTGTTTCGAGAGTTATTTGTCGTTTTGTGTAGCATCGGGTTTAGCAGCCGCGAGCTTCTGAATTTTTATAAGTTTCTGCAAGAAACGCAATTGGTCTGCAAAGTAAATACTTTTTTTTGGATATTTCAAGTTTAAGTTGTAGATAATTTCGTAAGCTCGCTCGTATCGTCCTTGTTTTATGAAGATTCCGGCCAGACTCTCGCTTAGAAGCGAGCCGGCGGGAGGCGGTGTGGGGCGTGGAGAGGCCGGTTTGTCAGGACGGGCGGATTCCTCTGACGGCTCTGATGAGGCGAGTGAGTCAGACAAGTCTGACTCGTCTGAGGGAACGGTTTTTTTGCCGCGGCCGGTCAGATCGGCGAAATCCGACAGGTCGTCGCTGAGGGTCTCGCCGCTCTCGCGTGCGAGCACTTCGGCATAATCGGGCGCCGGATTGAATATCATGCGTTCGAGCAATTGTGACTCGGCGTCGTCGGCTGAGCCGTAGTTGGCGAAGAATGTGTCGATAGCGCTGTCGGTCGGCGATGTGCCCTCAGCGGATGTGTCCGGCGGATAAAATGAATTGCGCCGGTCTGCGCCGGGGGCAGCGAGACGGTAGAGGGCGTCGCGGTCGCCGGCGCTTATGGCGAGACGTGTGCGCAGCGTGTCGGCCTCGGTGTCGGTCAGTTCGCCGGCGTGGTCACGCAGCAGCAGTATGGCCGGGAGTGCGAAGCAAGGGCAGTCGTCGGCGAGCGCGCGCAATTCGTCGGCGCTCAGTGCGTCGGGGGTGTTCAGCAGTTTGTCAATCAGCTTGCGGTCGCTCATGGTAAGGTCGGTTTGGTGGATTACCAGTCGCCGAGGGTGGCGTTGAATATCAGGTCTACGAGTTCTTTTGCAATCTGCTGGCAGAGGTCGTCCTGCACGTCGGTCAGCATCACCGACGAGTCAAAGTCGCGGTAGGCGCTGAATGTCTGGTCGATGTCCTTGCCCTCGTTCTTGTTGTCAGTGTATTTGACGCGGACGGTGATTGTCAGACGGGTCTGCGACGCGTAGGCGTTTTCGGTGACGGCCTGCGGGGTGAGTGCGTAGCCGGTAATCTCGCCTTCGAGCTGGAGGTCGGATGCGTTATCGACGACCTGCAGGCGAGTGTTGCGCGCTATGTAGTCGAGCAGCTCGTTCTCAAAGGTCTGCTGCAGGGGTGGGTAGACCAAAGCGGCGCGAATCGGGAACTCGGAGACGTGTATGGTCTTGTAGACAGTGTAATCGAGTGCCGAGCCGTTGAATTTGTAACTTATGCGACATGCCGGCAGGGCTGTCGCGAGCATTATCAGCGGCAGAACGAAACGCAGTGTTTTCAGAAGCTTATTCGAGGCCATACTCTTTTATTTTACGGTAAAGTGTCCGCTCGGAGATGCCGAGCTCGCGGGCGGCTATTTTGCGTCGTCCGCTGTTGCGTTCGAGGGCGTCGGCGATGGCCTGACGTTCCTCCTGCTCGAGCGACAGCGGGACGGTCTCGTTATCGTTGCGGCGCCGCATTTTGTCGAAGATCGGGCTGACGCGGTCGAGGTCGCTGCAGCGCACGAGCGATGTCGATGTCAGTTTGTCGGTGTCAGCGGGGTTGCCGCTGTCGTCGGGCTGACGGTCAATGTTGACGATGTCGTCGACAAAGCGTCGGTCGTCGCTCCGGAGCTCCTCAATCTGTTTCTGGAGTCTGAAAATCATGCTGAAGAGCATCTCGCGCTCGCGCTCATAGCTGTGTGCTCCGCCTGCGGCGCCCGACAGGGCCGGGGTGTAGACGGTGGCGTTGGCCGGCAGATAGTTGCCGACTATGGCTGCGTCGATGCTCTTGCCGCTCTCAAAGAGCGCCATCTGTTCGACGATGTTTTTGAGCTGGCGGACGTTGCCGGGCCAGTGATAGTGGAGGAGGACCTGCCGGGCCGATTCGGCGAATGTGACGGGCGCCGTGCGGTATTTCTCGGCGAAGTCTGACGCGAATTTTCGAGACAGCAGCATTATGTCGTCACCGCGGTCGCGCAGCGGCGGGATGTTAATCTGGACGGTCGACAGGCGGTAATAAAGGTCTTCGCGGAAACGTCCGTCGGCGACGGCTTTGATGAGGTCGACGTTTGTGGCGGCTACGACGCGTATGTTTGTTTTCTGGACTGTCGACGAGCCGACTTTCAGGAACTCGCCCGTCTCGAGCACACGCAGCAGGCGCGCCTGTGTCGTCAGCGGCAGCTCGGCGACTTCGTCGAGAAATATTGTGCCGCCGTCGGCTTCCTCGAAGTAGCCTTTGCGTGAGGCGACAGCGCCGGTGAAGGCTCCTTTCTCGTGGCCGAATAACTCGGAGTCGATTGTACCCTCGGGGATGGCGCCGCAGTTGACGGCGATGTATTTTGAGTGCTTGCGCGAGCTGTAGAGATGTATTATCTGCGGGAAAAACTCTTTGCCGGAGCCGCTTTCGCCGATGACGAGGACCGAAAGGTCTATCGGCGCCACGCGTATGGCGCGTGCTACGGCCACCTGAAGGGCCGGCGCGTTGCCGACAATGCCGAGGCGCAGTTTGGCCTGTCGGACATCTTCGGGTATCTCGGTCTGTGATATCAGGTCTTGTGGCATAAATACAATCCGTTGGTTTTAATGTGCAAAGTTACAAAATCAGGGGCTGACGGACAAGTGTATGCCGAAATTTACAGAGTTTATGACGTTTTGGTGTATATGTCTTTGAGGACGAGTGAGGCGAGAGTGAGACCGAAGGCGGCTACGGCCGGTGCGAAGGTGCCGTTGACGGCGGCTTTGCGTGCCGACCATGTGTCGCCCTGCTCGGCCGGAATTTTTAGCCATGACAGAATTGTTGGCTAATCTATACTTTTACCAGTGGGCTTGCTTTAAAAAATAACAGGAAGCCTTCTATTTCAAAATTAATGTGATTTGTTATTGAAACGAGGTAGCCGACTAATTTCGTCGGAAAGTGTTGGAGCCTGTTTTGGTCCAATAGCGGCCTTTGTTGTCGCGGTACTCGGTGCTGCTGTATTTCGATGCCTGCGTGAGAGTCAGGCGTGTGCCGGTCTCCGGGTCGGAAATGGTGTATTTCTTGGGCTCCCAGTGATGCTCTTGGAAGTATTTTTCCTGCTTGCGCATGAATTTGGCGTGGTCGCGTTCTTTTTCGGCTTGCATGGCGGCAATTGTACGGTCGTCTACTTCATGGCGATAGTGGTGGGACTCGGTGTGTCCGCAGTCGCGGCAGCGTTCTTTGTAGTCTCCTTCGAGCAGGGTGCGTGTGTCGACGCGGTTCTCGAACCAGAATTCGTAGTTGGTGCTGTCGCAGACGGGGCACTGCGTGCGTGCACCGCTCAGGGTGCGGCTCGAAGCCTCGCAATCTTCCTCTTTGAGCACGTGGCCGCAGTTTTCGCACACGAACTTGCGGTGGTCTTTCCAATAGCGCCTCTCGTCGCGTTTTTCAAGCACGTTGAGGCTTGCGGTGCCGTTCACAAAGGTCCATTGATAACCGATCGGGTCGTACTCGATTCGCGTGTATCCCACGGCGGGATTGAAGCCGTCGTAGTCCTGTCGAAAGCGTTTTTTTCCGCATTTAGGGCATTTGAGCCGGTCTTTATTGGTGCGGAATGCCAGACTGATGCAGATTGCAGCATAAATTCCCACGCCGATAAATATCCACTTCCACATGTTCGTTTCCTGTTAGATTTCTTTTATTATGTGCGTTTGTTGACAAAATTAGTTTTTTTTCGCGTCAAAATACAAAACGACAGAGGCTTTTTATGCCTATGCGGAGTTTATGACGTTTTGGTGTATATGTCTTTGAGGACGAGTGAGGCGAGAGTGAGACCGAAGGCGGCTACGGCCGGTGCGAAGGTGCCGTTGACGGCGGCTTTGCGTGCCGACCATGTGTCGCCCTGCTCGGCCGGCGCGTCTGACGGTGCGCTCGCCCGGTTTGAGAGTCGCTCGGGGCTGTAGACACATAGAAATTTGCGGCGGGGCATACCGCCTGATGCACGAAACTTGCGTCGGAGGGCGCGCGCGAGCGGGCAACCTTCGACTTTGGCGAAGTCGGCCACGGCGATGTCGGTGACGGTCAGCTTGAGCGCCGCGCCCATCGATGAGAAGAGTGTAGTCCGGCGGCACTCCAAGGCGCGCGTAATCAGCAGAGCCTTGCACTCTAAGGAGTCGATGGCATCGATGACATAGTCGTAGGAGCCGAGGTCAAACGAGTCGGCTGTTGAGCTGTCGTAGACCTGCTGCAGAGCCGTGAGGTCGATGTCGGGGTTGATGTCGCGCAGGCGCGCGGCGAGGACCTCGACCTTGGGGCGGCCTACGGTCGACGTGGTGGCCATGAGCTGGCGGTTGATATTGCTCTCGGCCACAAGGTCGCTGTCGACGATTGTCAGACAGCCGACACCGCTGCGCACGAGCGACTCGGCAGCCCATGAGCCGACGCCCCCGACACCGAAGATTATGACGCGGCAGTCGCCGAGGCGTTCCATCATCTCGTCGCCGGCGGCGAGACGTGTGCGCCCGAGCCGTTCAGACAGTCCCATCAGGCATCTTTGAGCTCGGCGAGCCGGGCGAGATATTTGCCGACAATGTCAAACTCGAGGTTTACGCGCGAGCCGACCTTAATCTGCGAGAAGTTGGTGTGTGAGCGTGTGTAGGGTATAATGGCCACGCGGAATGACTGACGCTCGCTGTCGCAGACTGTCAGGCTGACACCGTTGACTGTCACGGAGCCTTTCTCGACAGTCATGTAGCCTTTGGCAATGAGTTCGGGAGAGACTTCATAGTCGAATTTGAAGTAGGTCGAGCCGTCGGCATCGGTGACCTCGGTACAGACCGCCGTGCAGTCGACGTGGCCCTGCACGATGTGGCCGTCCAAGCGCCCGTTCATCATCATGGAGCGCTCGAGGTTGACGAGATCGCCGGGGCGCAGGTCGCCGAGGTTTGAGCGTTCGAGGGTCTCGCGTATGGCGGTGACCTCGTAGGTTGAGTCGGGATGAATGGCTATTACCGTGAGGCAGACGCCGTTGTGGGCGACTGACTGGTCGATGCGCAGCTCGTCGGTAAACGAGCAGCGGACGCGGAGGTTGATATTGGCGTCGTGGCGTGTGACGTCAACGACGGTGGCGGCTTCTTCTACGATACCTGAGAACATGGTTGTGGAGTTTTGAAGTTTAACGTCGGATGGTCCTGACAGAGAGTTGCGTCAGGGATCAATCCAGTAAGTATATGCAAGCCAAGTGATTTTCTCGTCGCCGGGCTTGTTGTAGGCCGGGTTGTGTTCCTCGGCCGAGCGTCGCGGATCCTTCTTTTTGTCGACGGCATTGCGTGCCGCAGCAGCGACTTTCGCAAAATTCTTTGATTTGGCGAGAGAGTCCGCGCGTTTGATGATAGCGGAGAATTCGTAATTGTTGAGCTGGTCGAACAGGCCTTCAAGTCCGCCTATGGCTTCCATCTTGGAGCGGTCCCAGATGCGTGCGTTGTCGAGATAGGCTATGGCTTCGTCGGAGACGGGCGAAACACGGGTCTCGACATTGCCGGCAGAGTCTGTTACGATGGTCTCGGTGGTGGCGGCCGGAGCGGCCTCGGAGTCTCCGAAGAGCATCATCACGCAGGCCGAGAGGATGATGCCCACGGCCAATCCGGCGAGTGCGAAAATCCACTGGCGCCGGTTGTTGAGCCATGCTCCGGTGTCAGAGCGGCGCAGAGGGTTGACGTGTGCGTCGCCTTCGCTGATATGGCCGGTAGCTATATAACCTTCGATGGGCGAGGCTTTTATCTCTGATGAGGTGAGTATCTCAAACTCTACTTTGCCGCGTCCTTCGGGAGTCTGCATCGGCAGCGAGAAACAGTAACGGAGGTTGTGTTTCTGCAGTTTTATATTGACTTGAGCCGGCGACGCGAGGTCAAGACGGCTGTCGAAAGTCATGTGGTCGGGATGTTCGACGCGCACGTGCGCCGAAGCGAGTTCGCGTTCGCTGAATGAGCGTGCGCGGTCTATCTCGACGTCGTTGACTGTTATGTGGCAGTCTAAAAGCGGCTCGTCGTTCTCCCGGGAGGTGATGAGGAAAAACGCGGGCGAGATGGATTTGTGTGAGACGTTGGTCTCGGGTGTCGGACAGCGCATACGGTCGTGTGTGACGCTGACATGTTCGACTATGTCTTCAAATCCCGACATCTTCCAGACGATGTCGACGTTTTGGTTTGCCGTGACACGGAAGGGTCTGTCAAACGGACGGCGGAATATATGTGGCGTGAATCCGTCTTTGGATTTTTTCGGAGGCAGGAGTGTGTATGTCGCGAGCGGCTGCGGGGCTTCGGGACATTTGCAGGTTATTTTGTCGTCGGCCGATGTGATTATTACGGCTGAGTATGGTGTCCAGTCGGGTTGATAGGGGTCGACCCAGAGGTCGGCGCGCGTCAGACCCGAGTCACCGCCATACTGCAGCGCGGCCGGTAACGCGGGCTGTAAGGCCGAGGGAAGGATGGCCGGCGCGTCGGAGTCGTAGCCGTAGGTGCGTGCCATCAGGCGGTGGAGGCTGTCCATGTCGTCCTCGGTTATCTGTGAGGCGAGCACCATCTGTGAGATGTGGCCTACGACTTCGTCGAGCTCGTCGGCGCTGATGTCTAAGCCGTTGGCGATGAACAGCGTTGCGTCGAGATGATGGGGCGCTTGCGGAGGGATGGTGCGTATTATGCGCAGGAGTATGCCTTCGTCAATATAGCTGAGGGCATATATTATGTGTTTTTCATCCGAATCATAGCTGAGGGCGGCTAAGGCGGGGCTGAAGTCGCGAAGCTTGCGGCGCACGTCTTCAGTGGGGTTTATCTCTGTGAGACGGCGGTATGAGCGCCCGGCTTTTGATATGTACAGTTGTAGCTGGTTCATTCTTGTGTTTGTCTTGCTGCAAAGATACATATTAATTGGAAGTAATTGTAATTTTGAATAAAAAAGCGGCCCGGCGCATATGGGTGCGTCGGGCCGCGGAAGTATGTGATTAGGTTATGAGCGGAGGTGTGTTGTGTCAGTGAAGCTGATTAGTCAATCTTCTCGTCTGCCTCGTAGCCGCCCATCTCGCGGATGGCGTTCTTGAGCATGACATACTGCTGGAAGAGGTGGTTGACAGGCACTTCGCCTTTGGTGTAGTCATGCATCGGGCTCTTGAGGAAGAAGCTCAGGAAGCGCTGGATGCCGTGACGGCCGGCACGTGCGGCGAGGTCGCTCAGGAGCACGAGGTCGAGGCAGAGGGGAGCAGCGAGGATAGAGTCGCGGCAGAGGAAGTTGATCTTGATCTGCATGGGATAGCCCATCCAGCCGAAGATGTCGATGTTGTCCCAGCCCTCTTTGTTGTCGTTGCGCGGGGGATAGTAGTTGATACGTACTTTGTGGAAGTAGTCGGTGTAAAGGTCGGGCTGCTCTTCGGGCACGAGGATAGACTCGAGTGTAGAGAGCTTGCTGACCTCTTTTGTGCGGAAGTTAGCGGGCTCGTCGAGCACAAGGCCGTCGCGGTTGCCGAGGATGTTGGTCGAGAACCAGCCTGAGAGGCCGAGGCAGCGTGTGCCGATGATGGGGGCGAAGCCTGATTTAACGAGGGTCTGGCCTGTCTTGAAGTCCTTACCGGCGATAGGCATGCCTGTTTTCTCGCTGAGTTCCCACATGGCGGGGATGTCGACGGTGGTGTTGGGGGCACCCATGATGAAGGGGCAGCCCTCAGAGAGTGCTGCGTAAGCGTAGCACATAGAGGGAGCGATGTGCTCTTTGTCGTCGGCTTTCATAGCGGCCTCGAGGGCGGCAAGTGAGCCGTGAACTTTCTCGTCAACGGGTACGTAAACTTCGGTAGAAGCGGCCCAGAGGACAACAACGCGGTCGACACCGGTTTCTTTCTTGAAGTTGCGGATGTCTTCGCGAATCTGCTCTGTCATGTCCCAGCGGTCTTTGCAGGTCTTGACGTTGTCGCCGTCGAGGCGTTTTGCGTAGTTGTGGTCAAAAGCTGCTTTGAGGGGCTTGATGGCGATGAGCTCGTCCTTAACGGGGTTGATGTCCTTTTCTTTGAGGACCTCGGCGTTGATGGCCGACTCGTAAGCGTTGGCGGGATAAACGTCCCAAGCGCCGAAGACGATGTCCTTGAGATCGGCGATGGGCACGATTTCGTTGTATTTGAGATATTTTGTTTCTTTGCCGTCGCTGACACGGATTTTGTCATATTGTGTCATCGAACCGACGGGTTTTGCGAGACCTTTGCGGGTCATCAGCACACCTGTCATAAATGTAGTTGTTACGGCTCCGAGGCCGACAACCATAACACCGAGTTTGCCGTTTGCGGGCTTAACGTTGCTTTTGCTCATTGTCAAAAATGTTTTGATTGAGAGGTTATTTCAATATGTTGTTTTCAAATTACGCCCCTTGTGAGACTTGTATGGGGTCGCGGCAAGGGGGATGCGTGACTAAATCAGCGCGTAAAGGTACACATAGTTTTGAAATCGCAAAAGGAAATTTTGTGAAAAGACGCAAAAAATTCGCAATGTTATGTTAAATGCACGCTTGAATAGTGAATTATATATAAATACTGCCTCAAAATGGCCGATAGATGTTAACGGATTAAAATATGGCTTTTGCGAGAGCCTCGAGCGATGCCGTCTCAGAGCGATGTGAGGCATTGTCCTCATCGGCAGACCAGCCCGGGCCTTTAATCCAAGCCGTGCGGAATCCGGCAGACTCGGCCGGCAGGATGTCTTTGGTCAGGCTGTCGCCGATGACCATCACTTCGTCGGGCCGCAGACCGAGGGCGACGGCGCCGAGCATGAAGATGCGCGGGTCGGGCTTGCGCACGCCGACGACCGAGCTCTCGATGATGCCGCGGAACAGGTGGCGCAGACCGAAGTCGCACAAGACCGTATCGATGTTGCCGTAAAAATTGCTGACGAGTACTGAGGGGAGAGCGCCGGCGAGTCGCCCGACAGCCGCACGGGCGGAGTCGATGCAGCGGCGTGCGTGTTCGTAGCAGTAATCGGCGACTGATGAGGCGAGGCGGTCGGCATCAGTGTCGGGCGCGAGGGCGCCGAGCTGCACGAGGCGGTCGATTTCGGCGAGAGCCTTTACATACATCAGCCGGCGGAAGTTATCGCCGGGCAACACAAGGCGCTCGGCGGCGAGACGTCGCTCACCGAAGACATAGGCGTCGCGGAATGTGGCGTCGTCTAACGTCACGCCGGCGGCGGCATAGGCGCGGGCGATGATGCGGCTCCAGTGCTCCGAACGGCTGTCGATCGTACCCCCGTAGTCAAAGATAAGGCCTCTGACGCCTTTGAAATCAGGATTGTTCATAACGGCCTTGGCGGAGTTCGGCGGTCAGACGGCGGCACATGCGCTCGTGGCGGATGACCATATATATAAGGAGTATGTTGAGCACGGTCAGTTCGAAGACGAAGTAGAGCCACGGTTGTCCGGCGAACAGTGAGGCGAACAGGGCAATCGTGCGCCAGTTGAAGGTTAGGATGTTGGTGTACTTCATCAGCGGGAGCGACTGACGTCGGAAGTCGCTGCGGAACGCGGCCGGGATATTGCCGTCGGGAAAGCGTCGGGCGAGTTCGTCGCGCAGGGCCTGCATAGCGGGTGTCGCGGCCTCCTGTCCGGCGGTGTAAGACATGTAGAAGGCGAGGATGACACGCTGCATGAAATTGCCCCGGCGGCTCAGGCCGGCGCGGCGGTCGCGCACGGATGCGGCTGTGTCTAACTCGCTGCCGTCGGCGCCCTTGAGGAAGTAGAGGTGAAACTGGCGGTAGTAATCGGCCATGGCAGCCTGACGGGCGTGGCAGTAGCCGGCGACGGCGGCGATGACCCAGATCAGCCACGGATGCTCCGAGAAATAGGTGCCGTAATGGTTTTCGCGTAAGCAGATGGCGATATATATTGTGATAAACCAGATATCGCCGCTGACGCCGTCGAGTATGCGGCCGAGGCGCGAGTACTGGCCGGTCATGCGTGCGAGCTGGCCGTCGGCGCTGTCAAAAGAGTTGGCCCAGACGAGCAGCAGCATGCCGATGATGTTAATCCATAGTTTGTCAGGATAGAAGGCTATGCCGGCGCCGATGCCGAGAAAAATCGAGGCTACAGTGATGACGTTGGGCGTAACGCCGAGACGCTCTGCAAGCCGCGCCCATGCGTAGCCGACGGGGCGGTAGAAGGCGAGGTCGATGCTCTCCTCGGTGTCAAGAGATTTGAGCGAGCCTAAGTAGCTGCGCCGTGAGTTTGATGTTTTTTCGCTCTGTGTCTGACTCATTTGAGTTTTGCTAAATCATAGGTTTTTTCGCGCAGGAAGGCGCCGAGCTCCTCGGGTGTGGCGTTGTGGAGCGCCTGCTCGTCGACCGAGATAGGGTTGCCGACCGATATGTGCATCTCGGTGCCGACTTTGCGGAAGACTTCGGCCGGGAGGCGAAGCGAGCGTGCTTGCCAGCAGGCGTGGCCGAGGAAGTTAAACCACCAGCTGTTTGAGCCGTGGAAGAATATAGGGATGACGGGCACTTTGGCGCGCTGGATAATCTGAAGTATGGACTTCTGCCACGGGCGGTCTTGCAGACCGTGACGCCAAGTGGTCTTGCTCATGGCTCCGGCGGGGAAGAAACCGACGGGCTGGCCGTCTTTGAGCTGGCGGAGGGCTGTGCGGATGCCGTTGACAGAGACGGCGCGTTTGGCGGGGTCGTTTGAGGCCCATGCGTCGACGGCGATGAAGTTGGGGCGCATGGCCGAAATCTGGTTTAGTATCATGTTGACCATGACCTTATACTCGGGGCGCCGCTGCGAAATCAGATAGATGAGGGCGATGCCGTCCAAAGCGCCGAACGGATGGTTTGAGACTGTGATGAAGGCGCCTTCGGGGAGGTTGTCGAGTACCTGCTCGTTGTCGATGCGCAGGCGTATGCGGAACTCGTCGATGAGCAGACGCTTGACAAACATCGGTCCCGGAGTGTCGCAGCATTTGGCGTGGACGGCGTTGACCTTGTCGACCGAGAGGAAGTGCAGAAGCCAATTGCACAGTTTCTCGTGACCGTCTAATTTGGGGACGAGGCGGCGCAGGTCATCGTAGTTGAGCACGTCGGGGCGAACGTCGTTTTGTGATATGTTATCTTGATTCATTTTTTGTTTGCTTTGAGATGTAATCGGTGTAACGTGAGATGAAGCGGGCAAAAGCCGGGATTTTCATCAGTCCGTATTCAAAAATCAGGAATCCGACGAAGGCGCAGGCTATGCCGGCAAGCACGTCGATGATATAGTGGTGAGAGGTGTAGACGGCTGTAAACCATATGCCGGCGGTGACAACGGCGAGTATGATGCGCCACGTCAGCGGCGAGCGTGACCGCAGGGCATAAATCAGGGCCACGAGCGTGTAGGCCGAGTGGAGCGAGGGCAGCGCGGCGAAGACGTTGGAGTTGCGCGCATAAAGGCCGTGAAAGACTGTCAGGCCTGTCATCTCGTCGAAGCGGCCGAGTCCGGCGACGTCGCCCGGGGTGCCTACTACCGGCTCAAAACCGTGCAGGGCGACATACCACGGCGGGGCGGCCGGGTGTATATAATAGAATGTGAAGCCGATGAGGTTGACAAAGAGGAAAACGAGGGAGAAGTGGAGATATACGCTCCGACGGCCGCTGAAATAGAGCCACAGACCGAAGATGACGGGCAGAGGCACCCAGCAGAGATAGAACACGCCGCCGAGGAAGTCCATAAGGGCCGAACTGTGGATGGCGAAGAACTCGTTGGGTGTCAGGACGGTGCCGTCGGCAACGGTGATGCCGAAGAGCGCCTTCTCGGCGCCGTAGAGCGAGGCCACGTCGACAGAATTTACCTTGTAGTTCGGCAGCAGGTTCATCCAGTCGTATGATATGCCGAAGATGAAGAACGGCAGCAGGGCGACGGTCAGACGACGTGTCGCGCCGTTGATGAAAAAGAGTGCGGCGATGACGGCGGCAAGAAAGATGTGTTCGGGCCGGAAACCGATGCCTGTGGCCGTGACTCCGAGCCACAGCAGCAGGGCCGCACAACAGATGACGGCCTCCTTACGTCGCGGAGGCTGCAGTGAAAAGGTCATATTATATTGCGATGCAAAAGTCGTTCAGGATTTTTTTGTCAGTTCGCGGCGGCAGTGAGAGATGCGAGCGAAGGCCGTAAGGTTAGCGAATACGGCTATTATGGTCATGGCGACTACGAGGATGATATCGGGGTCGAAGCCGACTTCACACTGTCCGCAGATGCCGGTGGCGAGGGCTGCGGCGGCTGTGACCACGACGCGCTCGGGGCGCTGCATGAATCCGATTTTACACTCGATGCCGAGGCCTTCGGCGCGGGCACGCACGTAGCTTACCATGACAGAGCCGACGAGGGCCACAAAGGTTATGAGGGCGCCGATGATGTCGCCGAGCTGTATGAGGTAATAGGCTATGCCGCCGAGTGTGAACATCTCGCAGTAGCGGTCGAGCACCGAGTCATACATGGCGCCGAAGCGCGACACCATATTGCCGAGGCGGGCGACCTGACCGTCGAGCATGTCGAAGAGTGAGAAGCCGATGATGAGTGCACCGGCGAGGGTGATGAGGCCGAAATCGACCGTGCCTTCGCGTGTGGCGCGATAGCCGGCCCATACGAACACAGCCGCGGCGGCTATGTTGCCGAGCAGACCGACTGTCGTGACCATGTTGGGTGTCACCCCGAGGCGTATGAGCAGTCTGACGAAAGGATTGATTACCACATAGATGCCTTGCTGGAGGCTGTTGCGGGTCTTAGTGGCCTGTTTCTTTATTTCCATAACGCGTTATTTGTTTTTAGATGGGAGAGAGTCACGTGCCGGGTCTTTGCGGCGGAATATGAAGTTTACAAATCTGATGGCGTAGGGGTCAAACCGTGTGGGACGGTAGACGAAATAGCGCTGCAGGGCGAAGTTCCAAAACCATGACACGAGCAGCGAGACGGCGAGGGTCGATGCGGCGAAAATGCCGTTTGACGTGAAGCCCATGTCGAGAAGGAATCTCCAGTGACTGAGAAGTTCGGCGGTGAAGGTGGTGCCGTACATGTTGAGCAGCAGACTGCCTGTCCATACAAGCAGATATTTTACGGCGACTGCACGCACGCTTTGGCCGGTGGCATGAAATGTAAACCGGTAGTTGATGGCGCAGTTGACAACACCTCCGACAAATGCTCCGCAGGCCACAGACAGGTTTGAGCGATAGAACGGGTCGAGCTCGGCAAAGACGAAGGCGAACAGGAGCATGCGTGTGCCCATGTCGGTCCATGATGCTGCCTGTGACGACACAATCGAGCGCAAGAACGTATATACCAACGAGTTGGAGTTAAGCATGCGGTGGCCGACTTTTTTCACTCTGTTTGTCATGGTTATAGCGGAGGGCATATAGTGAAGTGGTTGACTATAAGAAGTATGACTGCTGAATAGATGCCGGCGAGTATATCGTCGGCCATCATGCCGTAGCCTCCGGGCAGTCGCTCGGCCGAGCGTATGCCCAACGGCTTGACAATGTCAAAAAAGCGGAACAGCACGAGCGAGAGCAGAATCTCCCACCACGGGCAGAGGGCGCTCAGAGGCAGCATCGACACCCATTGGCCAACCGTTTCGTCGACACAGGCTATCACCGGGTCTTTGCCCCAGTAGCGCTCAGAGATGTTGCTCGCCCAAGTGCCGGCGACGGTCAGCACGATGACTGCGGCGGCGGTCACGGCGAGCGTGACGGCTGGCGATGTCCACAGATAGAGCGGCAGCCAGAGGATGACGCCGACAATCGCTCCCCATGTGCCGGGTGCGAGCGGCAGATAGCCCACACCGAGCGATGTCGCGATAAGTCGCGGCAACAGTGGGAAACGCTGTCCGCGCAGCGGAGCGTTCTCGTCGTTTATCTTACGGCTTTTCATCTGATGCTTCGTTGAGCCTGACGCTCTTTGATGGCGCTCATTATGTATTTTGCAATCTGTGTGGCAGCTTCCTGACGACAGGGGGCGAAGCTGGGCCAGTCGTTGAAGTCTATGATGCGTATTTCTCCTTCAGGCGAGACGACGCAATCGCCGCCATAAATCTTGACGTCCAATGCGTCGGCGGCTTTGGCGCAGATGGCTTTCAGACGTTCCTCGACAAAGGCGAAGCCGCGGCTCTTGCCGTTGGCTTTTTCTTTGCCGTATTTGCTGTAGTCTGAGTCGAAGGGGTAGAACCAGTAGAAGAACGATGTGCCGGCGATGCCGTAGAATTTAATCAGGTCGCCCTCCAAGTGGCGCGAGATGACGGCGCGTTTGATGCCGCGCAGGAAGTATTCCTGCAGGACCTCCTGAGCCTCTTCGGCGTGGCGCACGTAGGTGACGTCCTCCTTGTGCATGGTGTGGAAGTCGCCGCGCTTGATCCAGCACGGAGTCATCGAGGCGCGTCGAAGTGTCTCGCGGACGCCTTCGTCAGTGTTGACCATGATGCTATCCGGGAAGGGGATGTTAGAGCCCAAGAGTATGCGGGTCATGCGCTCGCGGGTGCAGTTCTCGATGCCGTAGCCCGAGTTTATGACGAGTGCGCCGGCATCCTCGAGCTGCTGGAGCTTGGCTATGGAGCGCTGCTCGCGGCACATGTTGACGATGATGTCTTCGGTGATTTCCTGATTGACAAAACGGTCTTCGCTGTAGACATTGACCTCGCATCCGCGTTTGCGCAGTTGGTCGGCGACGATGTTGAAAATGGTCGAGTCGTTGCCTATGTGGTTTGGCGAAAAGACGCCGGCTCTCATTATGCCGGCGATTTTAATCTCAGCCATAGATGTGATATTTCGATGGTTTATACGATTTGCAAATTTAAATCAAAAAAACGAGAAAAAAAAGCGTCTGCCTCGGCGCCTGACGCTTTCGATGTGGTGTTACGGGAAAATATTTTGGCAGATATGGGAAATTTGGCGTTTGCGTCACCCCTACAGGGTAAGTGTTGTTTTTTGATACTAATACCTATGACTGCGCAGACCTGACAGCCTGCTTGTCATAGGCTCACATGCTCGCGCCGCGATGCGGCTACGACCGCTACGCTGACAAGGGGGTACGAGGCTTATGTGGGGGATGTGCTGACGCAGTTTCGTGACTGCGCAGCTCCGCAGCTTGTCACGATTATTTTATGGGGCACCATAGTCCCCCGGCTTCGCACTTCGTGCTCCGCACGGGGGTTGTAGAAAATTCGCGCCTCCGGCGCTTTGGGCGATTGAAAATCGTCCTTTCATGATAATCAGCGATTTATACATGCCGAAGGCATGTCCATACGTTTAGAGCATTTCGGCGAGGCGGCGGATGCCTTCGGAGGCGCCGGCGCGGATGACGGTGACGCCGGCGGGGACTGCGGCCGGGTTGGGGTCGATGTAGTAGACAGGGACGCCCGGTCGGACGTAGCGGATGAGGGCTGCGGCCGGGTAAACCGAAAGGCTCGTGCCGATGATGACGAAGATGTCAGCCTCGGCTACAATCTCGGTGGCGGGCTCGAAGTTGGGCACGGCTTCCTGAAAGAAGACGATGTGCGGCCGCACATGATGACCGTCGATTACGGTGTCAGGCGTGGTGTGGCAGGCCTCCGGACGGAGGGTGTAGACACGGCTCTCGTCGTCGATGGCGCGCACTTTCATCAGTTCGCCGTGCAGGTGGAGCACTTTCGAAGAGCCGGCGCGCTCGTGGAGGTCATCGACATTTTGTGTAATCACGTAGACGTCAAAGCGTTTCTCGAGATTGACGAGCCCGCGGTGGCCGGCGTTAGGCTCGACTTTGACGAGCTGGTCGCGACGGTCGTTGTAGAATTTGTGGACGAGGGCGGGGTTGCGCTCAAAGCCGTCGGCCGAGCAGACGTCCATGACGGGGTACTGTTCCCACAGACCGCCGGCATCTCTGAATGTCGAGATGCCGCTTTCGGCGCTCATGCCGGCGCCGGTAGAGATTACGAGTTTTTTCATCAGCAGGAGAGTTAAATTATTATATGAAGACGCCGGGGTCAGTCGTCGGTGAAGTCGATAAACTCAGAGTTGCGGCCCGGACGGTTATGTGAGGCGCGGTCTTCGGCAGGGGCAGGTGCTGAGGCCTGACGGATCTCTGTGGCGGGAGCCGAATCAGTAGTCTTGGGCTTGGCGGCTGACACCTTGCGGTTTCGATTAAACGCCGGAGTCTTCTCAAATGTTTCGATCATCTCGTCATTGTCTAGCTGATTGTCTTCGAGGATAATGAAGTTGAGGGTGTCGCGCTGGCGCTGCATCTCGTCGACCTTCTCGTCGCCGTAATTGGCGCGGATGGCCTCGTAGTCGATTTCGGCGGCGTCGTGTGGTCCGGCCTCGGGCTTGGTGACCTTGATGGTCTTTTCCTCGGTCTTTATGCGACCCTCGGAGGCCTCTTTGACGGTGACGTCAAAACCTGCGGCGAGAATGGTGAATTTGACCTTGTCGCCGAGCGTGTCGTCATAGGTCACACCCCAGATGACGTCGACCTGCGAGCCTATTTTTGTGACGAAGTCGTCTAACTGTCTTACCTCCTGAGTTTTGAAAGGTGTCTCGGCCTTGCGAGAGTAAGAGAGGTTGAAGAGCAGGCGCTTAGACGAGAAGACGTCGGTGTTTTTGAGCAGCGGCGAGTGGAGGGCGTCGTCGATGGCTGCCGTGACGCGGTTTTCGCCCTCGCCGTAGCCGATAGAGATGAGGGCGGTGCCGCCGTTGCGCAGCGTAGTGTCGACATCGTTGAAGTCGAGGTTGATGTAACCGGGATTTGTGACAATCTCCGAGATGCTCTGTGCGGCGATAGAGAGTGTGTCGTCAGCCTTGGCGAACGCGCTTTCGAAGCCGAGGTCGGGATAGATGTCAGAGAGACGCTCGTTGTTGATTATGAGCAGGGCGTCGACATATTTGCTCATTTCCTCAGCGCCGGCGATGGCTTTGGAAATCTTGCGCATGCCTTCGAAGAGGAAGGGGATGGTGACGATGCCGATGGTCAGCAGGCCTTTCTCGCGGGCGATGCGTGCCACGACGGGGCCTGCGCCGGTGCCTGTGCCACCGCCCATGCCGGCGGTGATGAACACCATCTGGGCCTCAGGCTTGAAGAGCTCTGAAATCTCCTCGGCCGACTCCTCGGCTGCCTCACGTGCGCGCTCGGGGATGTTGCCTGCGCCGAGGCCCTTGGTGGTGTTGGGGCCGATGAGGAGTTTGCGCGGCACCGGTGATACCTCGAGGGCCATCTTATCGGTGTTGACCACGACAAACGACACGCCGTGTATGGCGGCCTCGTTATACATGTGGTTTACGGCGTTGTTGCCGCCGCCGCCCACACCGACGACCATAATGCGGTCAGGTGTTTCGGCTGTCTGTGAATATTTGTCGAGAAAAGCGTTTTCGT
>CBCSTG010000010.1:0-92458 GCA_965143025.1 uncultured Bacteroidales bacterium | reverse complement strand
ATTAAACGGTGCTACATAGTAATAGTATTTGCCGGGAACCGATATGGCAGGATTGCTGTTTGTGGCATTGTCAACGAAGGTTGCCTTCTGGCCGGCGACACCGTCGGTGACGGTGGCAATCAGACTTGCATCGGTGTAGATTTCTGCCTTGTCAGATGACTGTGAGCGATAGATATTAGCACCGAGAGGCTCAGCGATAGCGTCACCGTCTTTATTCTTGGTCGGCCATGTCCACTCGAGTGTAACTTCCAATTTGCCGTCAGCATCAGCTTTGGCCGATGCGCCTGTGACTTTCTGAGGATAGTTGACTGACTTTTCAACTTTAATACCGGCACAAGCAAAGTAAATGGATTTTGCTGAAGAGGTGGCGCTGTGTTTTTTGCTTCGCACACCGAAAAAATAGTTGCCGTCTTCCGTGATTTTGAGCTCACGCATACTGCTTGAGTCAGACGGTTTATAGGAGAAGTTGACACCGCCTCCTGATTTGCCCCAGCATTTAAAAGATGAGTAATCGTCTTTCATGTTGGCAAGAGTGCTCTTGTCGGTGCCGTAAACGATATAGAACCATTCGTCGTCGTTATAATCTTCAGATGAAACGTTTGCCTGCACATAGACTACGTCACCGGCTTTGAGCGTGACGGGAGTGGCATATATGAGTGCGGCTCCTTTTTCGCCCTCGTTGACCGCAGTGGTGCGGGCATAGGGGACGTCGCCGGATACGTATTCCCACGTACCGTCAACTTCGCCGGCCACGACTTCCCACTGCGCTTCGAACTCGTCTTGCGTGGCGGGGATTTTGTACTCGACGGGCGCGGCCGACAGACTCGCGGAGGAGGCTATCGTCAGCAACCCGGCTGTTAAGAGTAAATGTTTAATTCTCATAAGAAATATTGATTAAAAGGATTATGTGTAAGCATTTGTGATGTGTGCCGATGGTCATTTGAGGAGCACCTTGGCGGTGCGGCATGTGTGGCTGCCCTCGGCCTTTAGGATATATACGCCGGCGGGAAGATAGGATGTGGCGATATCGGCCGTGTCGCCCGAGACTGAGGCTGATGCGACGGTGCGTCCCGACAGATCATGGAGCGTAACGGCCAGCGAATCCTGACCGGGAGCATAGATGCTGTAGCCTGCCGAACACGGCTCGATGATGATGCTTTCGGGGGCATTGTCGATGATATCATAGATTGACGACAGACCGAGGATGGACTTGATGCCGCGCCATGCGTCAACTTTACCGTTGCCCCACCCTTTGCCGGTGTCTGGAAGAATGGCCGTGCGTGACGCTACATCAAGGATATCATCGATTGTAAGCTCGGGGTTTGCCTGAAGCCACAGAGCGGCTATACCGGCCATGTGGGGCGTGGCCTGTGATGTGCCGGCGCAGGTAGTCCAGTAATAGGTCTTGCGCGATTTTTTGTCAAGGTAGCTGTAATGCAGAGGATATGCCGTGACATAGCCCGAGCTCGTGGGCATGTAGGAATTGCGCGAACTTACAATCACCTGACCGGGAGCGCAGACAACAGGCATAACGCGGCCGTCGGGAGTCTCGCCGTATGACGAGAAGTAGCTCGGCTCGCCTACTGTGCTTGTGCGGTAGCCCGAGCCGGAGATATTGGCTGTGACGTAGCTGCCGACTGCAACTGTGCTTTTGCCGGATGACATGTTGCTGTTGGTGCCGTTTCCGTCAGGGATGTCGAGGCCCGGAATGTTGCGGTTGCCGAAGTTCATGTAAGTTCCGTCACAGTACATGAAAATTTTCTGTCCGGGCTGTCCCTTGACAGTCACTTTCACGAAATTACGGCTGACGGTTGCGGCTGTGCGTCCCTCGATATAGACGTTAAGACGTGCGTAGTAGCGTTTGTTATACGGGTCAAGACCTTTGATGCCGCCCATGAAGCTGTTGGTATAAAGATTATGGAACTCCGTGCCCTCTTTTATGAGGGTCATGCGGCCGGTGTTGTCGAGAAACTGATTGATGTTGTCGCCCTGCACAACGTATGTCTCTTTTTTGTCGGGAACCTCGAACGAGTATAAGGACTTGTCGGGAGCAGTACGGCTAATAATATCAAAGGTCACGTCAAACGGGGTGTTGTCTGAGGTCCATATCTCAATCGGTCCGTAGGTCTGGAAGTTGCCTCCGACCTCCGTGTCACCCTTGACAAGCAGAGTCTTGAGTGTCGGGTCTGACGCAGGCAGTTCTTTAATAATCGAGATTGCCTGCTCGCGCTCGTTACCGGCCGCAAGACACATTATAGCGTTATATTTCACGGCAATGTCATTGAGCGCCTCGGTGAACTCATCAGAGCCGTCGTGAGGGCCGACATTGTCGCCGAACGACAGGTTTAACACACATCTCTTGCCCTGCGCCTCGGCATATTTGCAGATGCGCTCCATGCCGTCAAGTATCTGTGCGTTATATCCGTCGCCGCATGCTACGGCAATTTCGGCCCCGCGGGCAATGCCGCGATAGTCGGGAGCGCCGTCTGTCGAACTGTCGGTGAACGAGCCGGCCATAATGCCGAGTACATGTGTGCCGTGGCTCTCGCTGCGCGTGTCGCAGTCATATGTCGAGATTTTGGCCGGGGTGTCGTATATTTCAGGGACAGACGTGCTGCCGGGATAGCTGTATACGACTTTTACGCGGTTATTGCCTTCGGCATCCGTGAAGTTAATATGGTTAGGGTCGATGCCGGTATCAAACAGACCGACTACTATACCTGACCCGTCATATCCGTGGTCAAGTCCCTCGCCTGACTGCACGAGGTCGACAAATGAGGCCGGCAGGGCCTTGTCATTGGCATGTTTTAGTTTCGTCGATAACATTGCTCCGGTTACACCATCGGCGCCGGCTACTTTTTGAGCCGCGGACACAGCCACGCGAACAATGGCCGTACGTGTTCCGACAAGACTTATTATCTCACCGCCGCGGCTTTTAATCTCGTCAAGTGCTGACTGAGAGTCATATCTCATTATAATATCGACCTTTGACTGTGAGGCCGGGGCTGCCTTGTGCTTTTGGTCTGTTGTGTTTATTGTCTTGACGATATCTCCGAGCCGAATGATATCCGAGGTGCGGAGGCTGACTTGAGAGTATGCTGTGAGTGAGAGAAGAAAAAGTGAAAGAGTTAAATAATTCCTTTTCATTAAATATATCTAAGTATTAATTGATAGCTTTTATTGGTATGTATAAAATCCGGAATACTATGTATCGATAGCAAAATTACATCTTTTTTATAAACCTCAATGAATTTTGCTTGAAAAAATGTATAATTTTGTATTTTTAGTTTGTAAAGTCATTAATTTCGTCTACTTTTGTCAACGTCTATTGTCGGATTCGAAAAATGTCCGGGCTCAGTGAGATAATTTATGACCGCCATTTAAAATATCAAGGAAGTATTTATACATAGTCAAAGTAAAAGTTTCAGCAAAAGATAAAATCACATTAATCCATAATTTCATAAAATTCATTATCCCGAATGAAGAAAACATTACTTAGTGTCGCAGCTGCCTTGACGGCATCGGCCTTTGTGTCGGTTTCGCTGGCGCAGCTAACGCGACAGACAATCGCCGACTGTCACGAAGGGCCTTCACCTAAAGCCGCTGCCGTGACCATGGACGAGGCGCATCTGCGCAAGTTACGAGCCAATATTGTCGACGAGGGAGCCAAGCACGAGTCGCTCCGCGTTATAGACCACAGTACTGCCGGTTTGCGTCGTCAGACAAACCGTGCTTCCGCGGGGCGTCCGTCGCTGAAGGCTGCCTCCAAGGCCACGGCCATCAGTGGCTACGTATCCTATACCGGCTCTACGGCCGATCCGGGATGGTATACCGTTTCAATCCCCGATCCGACAATAGTGTGGAAACGCAGTTCATCGACCTACTCTCCTTCATGCGGTTTTGTGCGCGGTGACGAACTTTACGCTTTTTACTGTGTATCCAGTCAGAACTACGGACTAACTGATGCCGGTCTTAATATTCAGGACCTTGCGACCGGCACCGTAAAAGAGAACGTTCCCTTCCAGATTTTCGACACTCTGGATAAGGTGACATATTATACGGCATATGACGAGGCATCTGATGAGGCCTATGTCATCACGTCGAGCGCCGACGGCAATGGTTATAAGTTCCAGAAATTTGACCCCGAGTCCAAGACTTTTACAGATCTCGGCGTCACGCCTCCCGATAACGCTCTCGACATGGGCTGGAACCCGTCTGATCAGTCTGTTTATATCCTGTGTGATGACGGAGCCATGCGTAAATATGACTCAAAGGCTAAAAAATTCAATCAGGTCACATCATACAGCTATGATATGACTGATTACCCCAATGACATGGTCTGGAGCCCCAAGGATGATGCCTTCCTCGCAATGCTTGACAGTTATGACGATAATGACGAGCCTTGCACAGATATGGTACTTCTCAACCTTAACGGCACAGTCACATATCTCGGAACGCTCTCGAGCAACATGCAGTTCCCGATACTGGAGGTGGCTGACAAATACATCAACGCCAACGGCGCCAAGGCTCCGGTGATGAAAGCTTGGACTGTCAGCGGACCCGCTACATCGGGCGAATTTACCGTCACGCTTCCCTCCGCTTTTGAGAACGGCAACGCCCTGACGGGTGTCGTCTATCTTGACGTCTCAATCGACGGTGAGAAAGTCACGGGGTCGTTCCGCGGTAACGCCGGCACTGATGTCACGGTGCCTTTCAGCTCGACCGAAGGTCTGCACCGTTTTGCTGTAGCTCCCTACACGCTCTCAGACAACGGCCGTGTCGCAGGCACACCGCTCATCGTTGACCGCTATCTCGGCAATGACGCTCCGGCCGCTCCGGCTAATGTGACACTCGCTGCCGACAAAGTCACATGGTCGGCCGTGACAGCCGGTGCATACGGCGGATATATTGATGCGTCTGCCGTGCGCTATAACGTCTTTATCGACGGTGTGAAAATGAACGAGACCCCTGTCGCCGGCACATCGCTTGCAGTTACTATACCGGCTACAGGTCAGGTTGCTCACCGCGCAATGGTCTATGCCGTTGCCGGCGACAAGACTTCTCAGCCCGGCGAGTCAGGTAAATTCTATACTGACGGTGCTCTTTCGCTGCCTGTCAGCATAACGCCCGACGCCGGGTCGACTGACCTTGACGACGAGATAATAGCCATGTTTACTGTCGTCAAGGACCCCTTAAACACAGAGAGCCTGCGCGGATGGCGCTACGATGACCAGTCTGAACGTACGGGCGGCTTCTACTGTCTCGCACCCAAAGCCAGCTCAAAAGGCGACACTTCCGACGAATGGCTGTTCCTGCCGGCTATCAACTTCACAGACAAGGACGCACATTATCGTTTCTCAATGGATGTTTGGACCGGAAACCATTATTTCACTGCTGACGAAACATATGAGGTGGTGATCGCGCAGCGTCCGACAGGCACACGCACCACTGTCATCCGCGAAGCTGCGACTGTGCACAAATCTCCTAATTTCGAGCTCTCGGAAACACTCTTCCAAGTGCCTGAGGCCGGTGAATGGTATATCGGTATCCACTATATCTCGCCGATCGAGTCTTACCGCCTCTATGCACGTAATTTCAAGGTCGAGGTTGCCAACGCATCGGCTGACAGCCCTGCAGCGGTAACCGATCTCGAGGCCGAGGCAGCCGCACGAGGTGAACTTAAAGCCAAACTGACATTCACAATGCCGTCACTGTCTATCTCGGGCAAACAGCTCGCAGCCGGCACTATGATTACAGCCAAGGCCGTTTCCGAGGCCGGCGAGGCAACCATTAGCGGCGCTCCCGGACAGAAGGTTACTCTTGACGTGCCCACCCGTCAGGGCGAGAACATAATCAGAGTCACGACATCGTCTGACGCAGGTACAGGTCTTGTCGCCGAGGTGACTGTTTATACGGGTGTTTACCGTCCGGCCACTCCTATCGTCGAGACCAAAGTCTCTGATGACAATCAGAAACTCACTCTCGCTATAGACATCGACGACTTTAATGATAAAGACGAGTATGTAGATCCCGCAGCATGCGACGTGACGATTTATCGCAAGATTGGCAACGAATGGCGTGTCGCCGCCGAAATCGGCAAGGCCCGTACATGGGAGTTCGACTGTCCGGCGCACGACACTCAGGATATGTATCTCTTCGGTGTAGCTGCAAAGAATGTTGTCGGAAGCTGCGAGGAGATGTTTACTTTCGGCGTGCATCTCGGCAAACTATTCACCTTGCCGATGAAAGAGACTTTCCCCACACAGGGCGAGAATGTCAACATCACATACGAGCCTCTGAGCATCGACCATCTTTCGTATCTGCAGGCCGAATGGGGATTCTGTGAGCCGACAGATCTCGATGATGAGGCGTCAAATACGAGCGGAGTTGCTCTTTATGCAAGATTTGATTCGGAGTCACAGTTGCTGCTGCCCCGTTTCTCAACACTCGGACTCAACAATGTAAAGGTCGATCTGAGCCTCTTCTTCGGTAATAAGTTCCCCGAGTCAGTCACTGTGTTTGCGTCGTCTCCCGCGATAGAGATGGAGCCGGTCGCAACGTTCACACGCGAGTCGGGCAAAGGCTGGGAGCACAAACTTGTATCGCTGCCCGCAACATTCCAGAACAAAGGCTGGGTGCAGATTTGTATCCGTGTCAACCTCAAGGGCTACTCACAGGCCCTACTGCTCGACTCATATTCTGTCGCAGACTACCCCGATGAAATGTTCACAATCTCGGGTATAAAAGGCAATACAAGAGGTGTCGTCGGTGACAAGCTGACATATAGTGTCGAAGTAGAGAATGCCGGCACTTCTGACGCGGCACTTCCCGGCTACACATTCAAGGTGCTCGGTGACAACGGCATCATCGCCGATCTGCAAGCCGAGAACGCTCCGGCTACAGTCGGCGCAGGTAAAAAGGCCGTACTTGATTTCAGCTTTGATGTCAAAGCTGCCCATAAGGGTGATGCACTCGTGAGATTCAATCTTCTCGGCCAGCCTTCGGCCGCCCTTACAGAGATTGAACGAAACATCAGTCTGCTGAATGCCCCCGTGCCTGTCGTCAATGACCTTGCCGTCAACTACGGCACGAACAAAGATGTGCTTCTGAGCTGGTCCAAGCCTGTATATACCGAGTCTTTTGAGGCTTTCGAGCCGTGGGCTTATGCCGAGGAGATGCGCGGATGGCGCAACCTTGACCTCGACAAGAGCGCTGTCTGGGGCATCACAGAGGTTAATTATGAGGGCAAAGGCTTTGCAAAAGCATTCCAAGTATTCTCGTCGTCCGCTTCAGATAATCCTTACATACAGCCGCACTCGGGCGAACACTATATGCTCGGCATGTCGGCATCGAGCGGAGCCACTGACGACTGGCTGATCTCACCCGAGGTCAAAGGCGGTACAAAAATTGCCTTCTGGATGAATATCCTCGACGGGCAGTATCCCGAAACAGTGCTTGTGAAATATTCGTCAACAGGTAATGATACTGACGACTTCACACAGCTTGACGGCGGTTATATCTGTCCCGATGACAACAGCTGGCAGCGCTATGAGTTCACTCTGCCTGCCGATGCACGCTACTTCGCTCTCCATCATGTCGGCGACGATGGCAGTGAGCAGTTTGGCCTGATGCTTGACGATGTAACATTCGATCCTGTCGACGGTGTGGCTGTAGAGAGCTATAATCTCTATCGCGACGACGAGCTTATCGCCGCCGGCATCACTGACACGAATTACACCGACCGGAATGTTGACTTCTCTGTCCCCGTAAGATACTATGTTAAGTCTAACGGCAAAGTCAAAGGCGAGAGCGTAGAGTCAGACCGCTCGAATGTAGTATGGGCAAACGGACAGTCAGGAATTGACGGCGTCGAGGCTGCCAAGGCAGACATCAGCGGTATCGCCGGTGCTATTAAGATTGCCGGCTATGAGGCAGGCGTCGCATACACCATCGCCGACTTAGCAGGTCGTGTTGTCGCTGCTGACGTTACGACTGCCGGAGACAATATCATAGCTGCACAGCGTGGTGTATATGTCGTCAAATGCGGCAAAGACATCGTTAAAGTGGCAGTGAAATAATCACTGATTAAATAGACTGCCGTTGTCACGGCAGAACATCATAAAGGCTGCGCCAAGCATCAGCGAGGCGCGGCCTTTAGCTTTTTATGCGTTCTCCCACGTTGCGAGGACGCACGCCGGCATGGCGGCGGTCAGCGGCGGGGAGTGTATTGATGTCAGTGTCGGTCACTCTGACGAAAAGCGGCATGAAGTAGGCCCGGAGTTGTTCGAATGACAGTTTCCTTATTGTCCGGACAGTCGGGTTGAGGAGTGCGTCGATGGCGCGTTCCTGTTCGGGAGTGAAAAGACCTGAGCCGAATATGGCCGACAGCTCGACCGGCTTTTTGTCGCGCATGACTTTCAGGAGTATAGCAACACGTTTTTCAGTCCTCTGCAGGCAACGTTCGCGGCGCTCTTTGGCCCGCTCTACACGACGTCGGGCGTCCTCGGCCATCGAGTCTGCCTCGGGAGAGGACACGGGGTGAAGATTGCCGTCGTCTAATTCGGCGGCGATACCTTCGGGGCGGCGGATGCGTTCGGCGCTAATGATTGCGCCGACAAGTGCGTGACAGAGCGAGATGTTTTCGGGATTGGCGAGAATCTGACTGAGTAGTTCGACGGGGATTCGTGCGGTGATAGTTCTCTGTGATGATTTGCGTGCTCGTTTCATAGTAATCTTTGTGCTTTAATTTTGCACAAAGATAAAATTACAGGTATGAAAAACGGCGTCCATTTCGGGACGCCGTGCATTTTAACGTTCTTTAGTAGACGCGTATGAAGACGTTGGGGCCGGGCTCATCGTAGTCATAGATTATAAGCCTGTCGCCCTCGAATGTGAAGTCGTATGTCTCGGCGTCGCCGTTGGCAAAGTAAAATGTGATGGTGTAACCCGAAATAATCCAGCGGCCATAGGCATCGTAGTTGAGTGGCTCGTACTCATCTGACATCCAGTCCTTAACGAAGAAAGTGCCGTCAGGCTGCAGGTCATACTGACAGTACCATATCAGGTCATAATCAGCAGGCAGGGCGAGCTGCCACACGCCGACCAATGTTTCGGGGTCGTCGTCATCGTCACAGGATGTCATGCCGAAACAGAGCAGACCGAAGATGAATAAAAGCGGAAACAATAACTGCTTTTTCATATATATAAATATAGTTTTGGTTAAATAGGTTTCTGATTAAGCGCGAGAAATTTTATCGCACAAAGTTAAGCAAAAAATTTGAGCGGAATGTCTAACTTTGCGTCAAGCTTACGCCTCAAAATTCGGATTATGGAAAAGTGGAAGACTATCGATAGCGAGTATCTGCATCGCCGTCCGTGGCTGACGGTCAGGAAAGACCGTGTACAACTGCCTGACGGACGCGTACATGACGAGTACTATGTGCTCGAATATCCCTCATGGATTAATGTGCTTGCCGTGACTAAGGACAAACGCTATGTCATGGTCAGACAGTATCGCCACGGGTTGGGAGAAATTTTCACCGAACTTGTGGCCGGCGTCGTCGAACAGGGAGAGGAGCCCTTGGCAGCCGCTCAGCGCGAGCTGATGGAAGAAACCGGCTACGGCAATGGCCGCTGGCGTCTCAATATGGTCATTTCGGCCAACCCCGGTGCGTCCAATAATCTTACCTACTGCTATATCGCCGAGGATGTAGAACTTGTCGGCGAGCAGCATCTTGACGCTACCGAAGACATCGAAGTCAAGGTCGTCGACGAGGCAGAGCTGCGCCGTATGCTTGAGACGGACGAAATCAAGCAGGCACTGATGGCCGCCCCGCTCTGGAAATACTTTTATAACAAGGATATCAAATGCTGATTTCAGGCGTCTTCCTCGCGGATGATAAGAAGCGTATCGCCTGACTGGAGGCGGCGTGTGCCGTTAGGCACTATATAGCGGCCGCGTCGGCGTATCATCATGACGAGAGTGCCCTCGGGCAGTTTCATGTCCTTGAGGGTCGGGCTATGCTCTATGTCTTCATCGCCGAGTGTGATGGTCTGCAGGCTTGTCGGCAGATTGTCAGAGAGCTCTACGCCGAAGTCGTCATCGTCTTGCGTGCCCTCTGTCAATCCGAGCTTGCGCGCGGCTGTCAGCACTGTCGTGCCCTGCACGAGCAGTGAGACGAGTGTCACGAAAAAGACAATGTTGAAAATCTGAGACGCTCCGTCTACGGCCGCCACAACAGGATAGGTGGCGAAAATAATAGGCACGGCGCCTCGCAGTCCGACCCAAGAGACAAATGACTTGGCGCGCAGGGGCAGACGGCGGAACGGCAAAAGGCAGAGCATGACGCTGAGCGGGCGTCCGAGGATAATCATGAAGATGCCGATAAGCAGTGAGACAGCTGCTACATCTAACATCTCATGCGGGTTGACAAGCAGACCGAGCATCAGGAAGACAACAATCTGAGCGAGCCATGTCATGCCGTCCATAAATTTCAGGATGCCTCGGCGGCACGGAAGTTTTGCGTTGCCGAGCACAATGCCAAGTATATAAACGGCCAGATAGCCGTTGCCGGCGAGGTCGGTGGTGAGAGCAAAGGTCAGGAAGACCATGCCGAGAATCAATATGGACAGCATTGCCGATGTCTGCTGGCTGTCTCCTCCGCTGTCGGCTTTGCGTCCGCCTAATCTCAGATAGGCATTGACGAGCCACACTGCAAAGCGTCCGGTGATATATCCGCCGGCAATGCCGACGCCGAACTGCAGAATGAGTTGCAGAACAATTTCGCCCGCGGTAATGTCGCCTATATTTGTCATCGCCTCGATAAGCAGTATGGTCAACATATAGGCCATCGGGTCGTTGGAGCCGCTCTCGAGCTCGAGCATCGGCCGCAGATTGTTGCTTAAACGGACTTTATGGCTGCCGAGTATGCCGAAAACAGACGCCGAGTCGGTAGATGACATAGTGGCGGCGAGCAAGAAAGAGGCGATAAGGCTGAAGTGTATATTGGTCCAGCTCATGCCCGAAAGCCACCATATAAACAACCCCGTCACGACAGCTGTCAGAAGCACGCCGACGGTCGACAAAACAAGACCGGGCATCAGGACGGGGCGTACGGCGCTTATTTTTGTGCCCATGCCGCCGGAGAACAGTATTATGCACAGGGCTATCATGCCGATAAACTGTGCGGTGTGCATGTCTTCAAACTGTATGCCGACACCGTCGACTCCGAAGGCTATGCCGACAAGCAGAAAAACCAACAGTAGCGGCAGTCCGAAACGATAGCTCATTTTGCCGATTACGACACCGACAATCAGCAGCAGGGAGCCTATAAGGAGGATGTTCTCGGAGGTGATTATTTCCATAATGTGAGTGTTGTCAGGGGTGTTTTAATCATTCACATTCGCTGCGGCGGGCGTAGTGATGTGATGCGGCGCACTCATGGATGCTGTGGTCGACTATGATGTGACGGTTGGCCATTTCGGCAATCATAGTCATTTCATGTGATACGAGGACTATGGTGCTTGTCTGCGCAAGCTGCGCGATAATGTCATAGAATTGCGACTCAAATCTTTTGTCGACATAGCTTAGCGGCTCGTCTAAAACGAGAATACGCGGGCGTGATATTATGGCGCGGCCGAGCAGGGTGCGCTGCAGCTGGCCGCCTGAGAGTGCGCCGATCGGCTGATTTATATGTTCCTCAAGACCGATAAGTCTGATTGTGTCATCGACAAGAGCATCACGTCGGGATTTGGTAAGTCCTTTAGTTGCAAGGAGGCCGGACGAAATTACTTCGCTGACCGAGACGGGGAAATGTGAGTCAATCATGTTTTTCTGCGGCAGATAGCCTATCAGGGGGCTGTCGCAGCCTTGGCTCTCACAGTCATGGTATATTACTCGTCCTGCTGTCGGCTTAAGAAGCTTGAGCATGATGCGCAGCAGGGTTGTCTTGCCGCCGCCGTTGGGACCGGTTATGGCCATGAAATCGCCGTTGTTGACATCAAGTGTGACATCGGTGAGCACCTGACGCATATCCCAGCCCATCGACACGTCGACAAGTGAAATTAATGCGTGCGCGTGCCGGCAAGCGGTGGTGTTGTTATCGCTGCATGATTTCATCGGCTATAAGATTGATTTGTGATTCCCAGTCATAAGCGAGGGGATCAATTTCAATAAGTCGTGAGCCTATGCGCTCTGAGATTGATTGAGCCTGACGAGAGTCAAATTCGCGCTGAAAGAAAAATACATGCACGCTGTCAGCCACGGCATCGTCGATAATCTCCCGCATCTTTAGCGGAGACACTTCTTTGGACTCCTGCCCCACTGAAATCTGAGTCAGGCCGTAATCGCGGGCAAAATAGCTCAGCGACGGATGCCATACGGCAAAGGCTCGTTCGGCGCCAAGACTGTCAAAGCGTTGCGTCAAGGCGGAGTCAATCGAGTCGATGTGATGATAATATCGTTTTAGGTTGCTCCGGTATGTTGAGGCGTTGTCAGGATCGATTTCAGTTAAAGCATCAGCCATGTTGGCAGCAATAATCCTTGCGTTTTTAAGCGAAGTCCATACGTGCGGGTCTGCCGCAGCCTCTGATGATGCGTTATTATCGCCGGAGTGATTATGTCTGTCGTGGTGCGAGTGATTATGTGTGCCATAGATACGTTTTATGCCGTCGGACGTGTCGAATATTCTGAGACTGTCTGACGACTTGCCGAACGCATCTTCAAAAGCAAATGCCCCGATAGTAAAATATGCCTTGCAACGATCGACAGCGACACGCTTTTGCATCGAGGGCTCGAATGTCTCGGGATTGTCACCACGCTCGAGGACTGTCACGATATCGTATCTGTCTCCGGCGATTTGTTCGAGAATGTTGCGCATCGGCTCGATGCTTACAGCGATAAGCGGTGCGGAGTCTTTGCGGGCGTTGCTGTCACATGAGGTCATCAATAAATGACATGCGGCAAATACAGCTATATATATAAAGACTTTGATTGCTCGGTTTGTGTCCATCATTCAGCAATGTCTGCAAGTTTGGATGTCTGCAATTTTTAATAATGCAAAGTTATATTTTTTTTGCCAATCGCGGCCTGCAATTTATATAAAGGTCGTATATTTGCAGAGAATATAACCTATAAACCCGTCATTATGTCAAGTACCCGCTACCAGTTGTGGCGCACAACTAAAGATTATATCTTTATCACGCTCGGAGTAGCCATTTTCGCATTTGGATTCACTGCATTCATCCTGCCCGAGAAAGTGATTATCGGCGGACTGCCCGGCATAGGCTCGATTGTATATTTCACTACCGGCATACCGGTGGCTGTCACTCAATATGCGCTCAACCTTACGCTGCTTATCATAGCCTATCGGTTTGTGGGTAAAAAGTTTGTCATCGGCACGATATACGGTGCGACGATGATTTCGATATTTATAGGCATATTCCAGCCGATGTTTACCCAGCCTTTCACGCCCGAACCTTTCATGAATATCGTAATCGGCGGTATAATCGGCGGCTTCGGTCTGGGTCTTACATTTATTCATAACGGCAGTTCGGGCGGTACGGATATCGTGGCCGCTATCATGAACAAGCGGACCAACGTCACCATCGGCCGCATGATGCTCTACACTGATGTGTTTATTATCTCGTCGTCTTATCTTCTTTTCCATCAGATTGATAAGGTGGTATTCGGTTTTGTGGTACTGTTCCTCGTGTCATACACGGCAGACTTTGTAATTAATACAAACCGACAGGCCGTACAGTTCACTATCTTCTCGCCTCACTGGCGAGAAATAGCCACTGCCATCAACAACGAGGCCAACCGCGGGTGCACCGTCATCGACGGCACGGGCTGGTACAGCAAGAAAGAGGTCAAGGTGCTCTTGGTTATGTGCCGTAAAATAGAATCGGTCACCATCTTCCGCATCATCAAGTCGATAGACGACAATGCCTTTATAACGCAGGCCAATGTTAACGGCGTCTACGGTCAGGGCTTTGACAAGGTTAAGGTCAAGATGAAAGTTGACGACACTGCCGCTACGGCTGCCAGACGTGCTGCCCGTGCTGCTGCCGAGGATGAGGTCATGAAATAAGCCGGCTCAGGCTGTCGGCCGGCGGATTGTGGGCCACGATTGTTCCTTCGGGATTTATCAGCATTGTTCCGTAAGCGTTTCCTAATTCAAATCGGTTTTTTATTCGTCGGGCTTCGTTGCCCGATACATTGAATTGTGTGTCAGCCGAAAGATTGTCACGTCTGACAATTTCGTTAAACAAGCCTGACGAGTTGTCCAAGTTGACCGAGACGATGTCGAGTGACGGGCTCCGGTTATTGCGTAGCCATGCGTCGTATTCGTTTACTGCCCGGCGTGACGAGGCGTCCGTGGCAGACCAGAAGGTCAGAAGTGTATAGTGGCCTTTGCTTTGATTTGAGTTGATAATGCTGTCGATGCTGTCAATCTCCAAATCCGGAGCCGGTTTGCCCAAAGATGTGCGTACCCCCTGTCGGTTAAATCCGGCGGATATTACAAGCAGTCCGGCAAAAAGGGCGGTTATCAATATTGTTTTCTTCATGTCTGTAAAAAACTTTTCTGACGGGCCGCGCATTATCTGCCCGGGCGTCAGTCCATTACGAATACAATATCAACGGATTTCGGCCGGTAAATGTTTAGTGTATTATATGTAATGCCTTGATTGTCAGTCGAAAGGCTTTGCGCGATAAGCGCAGATGTTACTTCGCTTAACGCTACGGACGGTAATCGGCACGACGCAGAATTTCGTCTGACATATAAAAATCTTTAGAAAGCAAATCTGTTAGTTTTACATCAGGGTTATGGTCAAGGTAGGCCCTGACTATGCGCCATCCGACATAGCGCCCTACTCTGCCCGGCACTTTGCCTCCAAGTATGCTTGTGAACGGTGCGGGCGCTGTCAGCCTTGCGGCGACAGTCGGGTCCCGGTCGAACAGCAGTCTGTTTTCAAGGATTTTCTGCCACAGACCCTGTTCGTTAAGTTCAATCTCTGCGTAGGTCTCTTCGTCATAGCCGAGCGCTGCGGCCGGGGATGCATTGTCGACAAGGCGTATCTTAGCCTCTGTCAATGCTCCCTCGTATAGCAACCGGCTGAGGGTTGTCGCGTTGCTTCCTTCATAGGGATAAGCGGTTGCGGTCAGGGCCTCGGCGATGTCATAAGGCAGCATTCCGGGCGTTTTCAGGCGTCGTATATGCTCAGGCAGTCCGTCATAGCCCGGATAAGCCGGGCCGAGATAATGGTTGAGCGCGACAATCATTACGCTGTCAGTGAAAATGATGCTCTGACGCTTACCCCAGACTCCGGTCGCGAAATTTGTAGCCGGGATCTGAAGACCCTCGCGACGGGCATTGGCGATGACTGATGCGACGGTGCGCTCGGGCTGTAGGTCGGCGAATACCGAGTCTGCTGCCGGGGAGAAGATGCGCGCAGCATCGGTTTGGCGCCAAGCGTTGAGGTCAGAGGCTCCGACTGTTTTAAGGAAGGCTTGGAGCTCGGCAGATGTCATGGCTTCGGTGCTGTCCGAAAGGCTATTGATGGATATGACGGTGAACGAGCCTGTATCTGTCGTGTCCTTATGTCCGGAGCATGATGCCATAGCCACGACAACTAAGGCTAAAATAAATATATGGAAAGATGTTCGTGTCATGTAAGTTAATGAAAAGACGATTTCAAAATTAATAAAAAAGGAAGTGCGCGAACGGGCGCTCTTTAAAAATATAACAAAAATGCGCAAGTTCTGTCCGAAAAGGATAAAATCGAGCCCGTGATTGGCCATTAAGAGGAATATTTCTTAAATTTGCAAAATATAAGCCATTAAACTCAGATGCCCTCATTGCTTGAAATATGCCGACAAACTACCCGCAGGCTTTATGCCTCGGTGTTCTGTCTGCTCGCTGCCGCTCCGATGATTACATTGTCGGCCGCGCCGGCTGATGAGGTCTCTGACGGCGGTAAAGGCAAATATGTGGTCGTCATCGATCCCGGTCACGGCGGCAAGGACACAGGATGCGTAGGCAAGAAAGCACGAGAGAAAGACATAGTGCTCGATGTCGGCAAGCGGCTCGGCCAAAAGATCAACGATGAGTTTGACAAAGTCGATGTGGTATTTACGCGCGACAACGACCGGTTTCTGACGCTTCAGGAGCGTGCCGCCGTTGCTAATAATGCCGGTGGAGATGTCTTTATATCTATACATGTCAATTCGGTCGACCGTCGCAACCGTCGTCGTGCCCAGATACACGGGGCATCGGTCTATACGCTCGGTCTTCACAAGTCTGAGAGCAACCTCTCGGTGGCTATGCGCGAGAACAGCGTGATGGAGCTTGAGGATGATTACAGTGAGAACTATCAGGGCTTCGACCCCAACTCATCAGAGTCGTATATTATATTCGAGCTTAACCAAAACCGTCATATGCTGCAGAGCATCGACCTCGCCGACATCATGCAGCACGAGCTCGTCTCGACCGCGGGCCGCGCTGACAAGGGCGTGCGTCAGGCCGGTTTCTGGGTGCTTTGGGCTACGTCCATGCCTTCAGTACTTGTCGAACTTGACTTTATCTGTAATGCAGAGGCTGAAAACTTTCTTGCATCGGAGGATGGCCGGGAGAAATGTGCCGACGCACTGTTCAATGCTTTTAAGGAGTATTATACGGGCAACGGCTCGAACGGTGTCATTCACCGTGATGTGAAGACTGCCGGAAATACGTCATCTGACAACAAGAATGTACGTGCGGATGTTAAAGATAAGGAGTCTAAAGACGTAACGGTCTCGCGCAATAAGACTACTTATCATGTGCAGATACTTGCGTCAAAGAAGAAACTGAAAAAGAATGACAGCCAGCTCCGCGGCGTCAAAGATGTGGGTCATGTGCGTGACGGCAATTTCTACAAGTATTATAGCGGATCGTATAAAACCGAGTCTGAGGCGCGCCAAGCATTGAAAAAATTGAAGAAACGCTTTCGTGACGCTTACGTAATCAAAATGCGCGGCGACAAGATAATCTGAGTGATAATTAATCAAGAAGTTTAAGTTTAATAATAGATAATGAAAAAGATTTTTCGCAAAGAAGTGCTGATTGGAGCCATAGTCATTTTCGCATTGGCACTGCTGTTTTTCGGCATTGATTTCCTTAAGGGGGTTAATGTGTTCAAGGCTTCCAACTATTACACTGCCTCATATAATAATGTGGAAGGACTCGCCATTTCGGCGCCTGTCACCATCAATGGCTTTAAGGTCGGTCAGGTGCGTGAAATCAGATATCAATATGATAATCCCGGACATGTACTTGTCGAGATGAGTGTAGATAAAAGCCTTAAAGTGCCGACCGGCTCTGAGGCTGTGCTCAAAACTGATCTTTTAGGCACGGCATCGATAGAGATTAAAATGAGTCAGGCCTCGACAATGCATAATGTCGGCGATGAGCTCAAGGGCGTCGTGGCGACAGGTCTTATGGACAATGTCAGCAAATCTCTGCTACCGTCGGTCGAGAGTTTTCTGCCAAAGATTGATACGCTGCTCACTTCAATCAACCGTATTGTCGGTGACCCCGCCCTGTTGACCGCCGTGCGCCGTATCGACGACATCACTGTCAATCTTGAGGCAACGACACGCCAGCTAAAGGCTGTTATGGCCAAAATGTCTCCTATCGCCAACAATGTGGAGACTATTACCGGTAATTTTGCTCAGTCGAGTGAGGACTTAACCGTACTGACCGAAAAGCTCGAACGTATGCCGGTCGATACAATGGCGGAAGATCTGGCCGCTATCGTTGTCAATCTGCGAACTCTCACCGAGCAGCTTAACGAAGCCGAGTCTACCGTCGGTAAACTCACGCATGATCCGCAGCTCTACGATAATATAAATGCTACTGTTAGAAGTCTTGATTCGCTCTTTATAGACATAAAGAAAAACCCCAAGCGCTATATAAGCATAAAGCTGCTTTAACGAGAGACTATCGCACGCCGCATTAATCCGCTCGGGATTTTTGCGGCGTGTAGTGTGTATAGATGCTCTTATTTAAAATGATTTCAAATAAGGCGGAAGCGTTGATTTAACATTGTTAAGCGCGTAAGTCGCGAAATTGTAGGCGTTCCACGCGTGCGTAAATTATATCTCTAAAGCGTGGAACAATCAGCCGATATCGGTATGTGGCTGATATAATGCTATTTGCGGTTGTTATCTGAAGTCTTTGTTAAATGCGCGGATTCTTGGTTTGTTAAAGCGCTGACATTGATAAGGTTGTAAAATAAGTTTAATTTCCAAATATTTTGAAGATTGTTTTTTATAAAAAATAATTGGAAATTTGTTATCGGAAAAAGCATAGGCCCCAACGCCTTATCTCTGACACTTTATCACGACGAAAATGGAGAAATCTCACCAACAATTGTGGGAAGAATGTCTTGCCTTTATAAAGGACAATATTCCCGGACCTCAGTTTGAGGCATGGTTTAAACCGATAACATCTCTTGGGTTTGAAGACAACAAACTCAAGCTAATGCTGCCGTCGCCTTTCGTCGTGGATATCCTCGAGCAGCGTTATCTGTCGGTGTTGGGAGCTGCTATCCGCAAAATTTATGGCGCAGGCGTTACTTTGACCTACAACTATCTGCAGGTACAAAATGATCCGCAAACGGCTGTCAGTATGCGCACGTCGAGTCCGTCGACAACCATACTCGAGCAGTCCAATGCCCGTCCGGCCAATCCATTTCAGCCAAAGAATCTGGAGCCTTTTGACTCTCAGTTAAATGCTCGCTATACGTTTGAAAATTATTGTCAGGGCGAGAGCAACAAGATAGCCCGTGCAATCAGCGAAACTGTTGCGACAAATCCGTCGGTGAAGACTTTCAATCCCCTGTTTGTGTTCGGTCCGACCGGTGTAGGCAAAACCCATCTGATACAGGCTATTGGTATTCGTATCAAAGAACAGAATCCAAGCGCGCGCGTGCTCTATGTCAGCGCGAGACTTTTCGAAAGCCAGTACACTGCCGCCAATCTCAAGGGTGAGCTGAACAACTTCTTTCACTTCTATCAGAGCATTGACACATTAATCATTGACGATATACAGGAGCTGCACAAGAAGCCCGGAACACAAAACACATTCTTCCACATATTCAATCATCTGCATCAGAATAATAAGCAGATTATCATGTCGAGCGATTGTGCGCCGGCTGATATGGATGGTTTTGAGGACCGCTTGCTGTCGCGTTTCAAATGGGGCATGTCTGTCCAGCTCGAAAAGCCTGATGCCGAGTTGCGCCGTCATGTGCTTTTGCAAAAAGCCGAACAGGACGGCATTGAATTGTCTGACGAGCTGATAAATTATATATCGGATAATGTCACCGAAAGTATCCGTGACCTTGAAGGTGTGATGGTTTCGCTTATCGGACGTGCGGCAGTACTTAATTGTGACATTACGCTTGACCTTGCCCGCAGTGTTATCGCCAACTCTGTAAAAATCAATCGCAGACAGGTTAATTTCGAATTGATTGTCGATCGCGTGAGCAACTATTATAATATCAATCCCGACTGCCTGTTCACCAAATCGCGCAAGCGTGAAATCTCTGATGCACGCCAGATGCTTATGTATATGGCCAAGAAGCTGACCAATATGCCTGTAACGGCAATCGGCTCGCGCATTGACCGTACGCATGCGACTGTAATATACGCCTGCCGCAATATAGAAGAGCGTCTGCCGATTGAGCGTCAGCTCAGTGCCGACGTAGCCGCCATTGAGGCTATGATAGTCAACGGCTGAAGCCGTGTAGGACGTTAGAAAGGCATCTTGTAGCCCTTCGAAATTATAAAATCGTAATAGACCTTTGAGAATGTCTCGTTGTTTTCGCGCGGGTAGCGTATATCAGTAAATACCTGCGCGAGAGTCTTCTTGCCATTTTCGGCTATGAAGCGGGCCGAGTCTTCCCTACTCTCTTTTTCGCTGTAAATGCGATTGATATCGTCCGGGGTATAATCTTTATAATGTTCGGTGTGCATGATTGCGTTGAGGGGCAAACGGTCGCTGACCGGCGCCTCTCCGGCCGGATAGCCGACGGTAACGGTTGTTACAGGCACAACCATTTCGGGGAGGCCGAGTATTTCGGCAATCTGCGGAGCGTTGTATGTCGTTGTGCCGAGATAGCATGTGCCGAGGCCGTTGAGCTCGGCTATAGTTACAAACTGCTGCGCGAAAATTGTTGTGTCGAGTACGGCAGACATGAACGACTGAAAATTTTCATATCCCGGCTTTGCGTCACGTGCCTGACACCAGCGGTCGAAACGATTGAAATCGGCGCAAAATGTCAGCACGACATCAGCGGCGCAGACCGAAGGCTGGTTGAAATGTGCCGGTGACAGACGGCGTTTCATCTCAGGGTCGCGCGTGATGATAACGCTGTAGAGCTGCATATTGCCCGTCGTAGGTGCATGTGATGCCTGCTCTATCATGTCGTTTAAGAGATTGTCGGTAATCTCTTTATCGGAGTAGCTTCTTACTGTGCGTCTTGTGGAGAAATAGCTTTTTGAGTCCATGTCGGTTATTTTGACGTGTTTTATAATGTGCAAATTAAATGATATTTGTGTGATTTTACAAATATAGCAGTTGAAATAGTTATAAACATTATGTGATGCCAAAATTTCGTTTTGGAAAACTTTGCGACTATATTTAATAAGTTAATCGCTTAATATATAGGTTGCTAATGTTTTGAAATGGGAAACTTTGCGATTTTGTAGAAAAATTTCGACTCAAAAGTTTGTTATCTTCAAATATAATTTAGAATTTTGCGGACAACAATTCGTCGGAGTCAGTCAGAGCGGGCCTCATGCTTTTCCAACCTTAATTAACCCGTTTGATTGACAGATTAATACAATTGCATTAAGAATAAACAGTCAAATCATTTGACATTTATCATGGAAAAAAGTTACACCTATGACGAGGCGTATGAGGCTTCGTTAAAGTATTTTGGCGGTGATGAGCTTGCGGCTCGCGTATGGGTCAGCAAATATGCTCTTAAAGATTCGTTCGGCCACATCTTTGAACTTACGCCGGATGACATGCATCGCCGTATTGCCGGCGAAATTGCCCGCATAGAGCGGAAGTACCCCAATCCGATGTCTGCCGATGAGATATATGATGCTCTGAAGGATTTTAAATACATAGTTCCTCAGGGCAGTCCGATGTCAGGCATCGGTAACCATTATCAGGTAGGCTCTCTTTCAAATTGCTTTGTCATCGGTCTTGACGGCGCCCCGGACTCTTACGGCGGTGTTATCCGCATAGATGAGGAGCAGGTGCAGCTGATGAAACGTCGCGGAGGTGTCGGACATGACCTGTCGCATATACGCCCCAAAGGTACGCCTGTAAAGAACTCCGCCCTTACTTCGACCGGTCTTGTGCCCTTTATGGAGCGTTATTCAAACTCGACACGCGAGGTCGCTCAGGACGGACGTCGCGGAGCGCTTATGATGACTGTCTCTATCAAGCACCCTGATTCGGAGGCATTTATAGACGCAAAGATGACTGAGGGCCGTGTAACCGGCGCCAATGTGTCGGTGCGCATCGATGATGATTTCATGAAGGCGGCTACTGACGGGACTGAATATACTCAGGCTTATCCGGTAGACTCCGACAAACCGTTCATCAGTAAAAATATCAATGCCAAGGAGCTTTGGGCTAAGATTATACATAATGCATGGAAATCGGCCGAGCCCGGAGTTCTATTCTGGGATACAATCACGCGCGAGTCTGTGCCTGACTGTTATGCCGACCTCGGTTTCCGCACCATTTCGACCAATCCCTGTGGTGAGATACCTCTCTGTCCTTATGACAGCTGCCGCCTGATAGCTATTAACCTTTACTCGTTTGTCGACAATCCTTTCACGCCTCAGGCAAAATTTAATTTTGATAAATTTGCCAAGTATGTCGCCATGGCACAGCGCATGATGGATGATATTATCGATCTCGAAATGGAGAAGATTGACACCATTCTCGAGAAAATCGATGCCGACCCCGAGACAGAGGAAGTGAAATCATCAGAGCGTAATCTTTGGCTGAAAATCAAGGCAAAGACTCTTAAAGGACGTCGCACAGGTGTCGGTACAACAGCTGAAGGCGACATGCTCGCCGCTCTCGGTCTGAGATATGGCACAGAGGAGGCGACCGATTTCTCTGTCAGTGTGCACCGCGCATTAGCTCTCGCTGCTTACGGCTCGTCTGTAGAAATGGCCAAGGAGCGTGGCGCCTTTGAAATATTTGACAAAGAGCGCGAGAAAAACAATCCCTATATCAACCGTCTCCGTGAGGCTTCGCCGGAGCTCTATGATAAGATGTGTCAGTATGGCCGTCGCAATATCGCCTGTCTGACTATCGCGCCGACCGGTACCACGAGCCTTATGACGCGCACAACCTCCGGTATTGAGCCTGTCTTTATGCCGGTCTACAAACGTCGCCGCAAGGTCAACCCCAACGACGCCAGTGTCCGCATCGATTATGTCGACGAGACAGGTGACGCATTTGAGGAGTATGTTGTTTATCATCCCAAGTTTATTGACTGGATGAATATCAACGGCATCGAAGTCAAAGATAATTATACGCAGGAGGAGATAGATGCCCTCGTGGCTCGTTCGCCTTATGCCGGTGCTACTGCCAATGATATCAACTGGCTTGAGAAAGTAAGGATGCAGGGACGTATCCAGAAATGGGTTGACCACTCGATTTCAGTTACCATCAACCTGCCGGCCGATGTCAGCGAAGAAGTTGTAAACTCGCTTTATGTCGAGGCTTGGCGCTCGGGATGCAAAGGCTGCACGGTCTATCGCGACGGCTCGCGCTCGGGTGTGCTTGTAGCGCTTGAGAAAAAAAGTGAGCCGGCTGCCGGAGAGGTCAAGCCTCATGTCGCCAAGCGCCCTATCGAACTTGAGGCCGACGTTGTCCGATTCCAGAATAACAAGGAGAAGTGGATTGCATTTGTTGGTCTGATAGACGGCAATCCATACGAAATCTTCACCGGTCTCGCTGATGATGAAGACGGTATATTCTGCCCGAAATCAGTCACACATGGCAAAATCATTAAGGCGGTTGACGAGAACGGCAACAAACGATACGACTTCCAGTTTATCAACAAGCGAGGCTACAAGACGACTATCGAGGGCCTGTCTGACAAGTTCAATCCCGAGTACTGGAATTATGCCAAACTTATTTCGGGTGTGTTACGCTATGGCATGCCTATTGATCAGGTGCTCAAGCTCGTCGGCGGTCTCGAACTCGACTCGCAGTCAATCAACACATGGAAAATGGGTGTCGAGCGCGCTCTTAAGAAATATCTGCCCAACGGCACAAAGGCGAGCGGACAGACCTGCCCCAACTGTGGCAACGAAACGCTTATCTATCAGGAAGGCTGCCTCATCTGCACCTCCTGCGGCACCTCAAAGTGCGGATAAGGAGATAAAGAAATTGTATTTCATTTAAGGGCGCGGCAAGGGTCGCGCCCTTATTGTCATAGCTATTTTAGCTAAATTAGCTACTTTACCACTTTTGCTAAATTATAAAAAATATTAAAATAATGCCTGCTATGGTATTATTCATTAAATTTACGGGTGAATGACGTCGCATGACGTTTTTGTGATTAGCGAGACATTTTTATCATACTTACATACATACTTAGAATTAATCTTTGTCCATGAAACTAAGTTTTTACATTGATTACCGCACTCACTGGGGTGAATCGCTCTATATCACCGGCGATGTGCCGGTGATGGGTGACGGCGACGAGTCAAAGGCCGTCAAAATGGAGCTCAAAGGTGAGCAGACATGGGTTGTGACCCTTGACGTCGATGACTCGGCTATGAGATTTGACTACCGCTATCTTGTGCGTAACGAAAACGGCGGCGTCATCCGTGAATGGGGGCCCGCTCATAAATTCGTGCGCCCGTCAAGCTCACGTCCCGGCACAATTGACATCTATGACCGGTGGCAGGACCAGCCGTGGGACAAGCCGTTTTACTCATCGGCTTTTGTCGACTGTATCTGTGAACGCGTAAAGCGTGACGAGGAGCTTTTGCCTGCAAAGGGCTGCCTTAGACTGAGTGTATCGGCTCCTATGGTCAATCCGCATCATGTGGTGGCTGTCAGCGGCAGCTCCAAAGGTCTCGGCGAGTGGGATGTCAAGAAAGCCGTGGTAATGAACGATCATGACTATCCGACATGGACTGCCGAAATTCCCGTTAAAGGACTTGTCGCTGAGACTGAGTATAAGTTTTTGCTAATCGACAAAGAGAGTGGCGAAGTCGTCGGCTGGGAAGGCTGTGACAACCGTGTCTTAGGCTTCACTCCCGCGCCTAAAGCTACTACTTATGTGTCAGGTCTGCGCTTTGTCAACGCACAGTCTCTGTGGCGCGGGGCCGGTACGGCAATCCCTGTATTTGCCATTCGCAGCGAGGAAGACTTCGGCGTAGGTGATTTCATCGACCTCAAGAAGATGGTCGACTGGGCGGCGGCTACAGGACAGCGTTTCATCCAGCTCCTGCCCATCAACGACACGACGATGACCCACACATGGACGGATTCGTATCCCTATAATGCCAATTCGATTTTCGCCCTGCATCCTATGTATCTGCGTCTCGATGAGCTTGGAGAGCTTAAGGATGCCGAGCGCCGCAAATATTATAGGCAGCTCGCCAAGGAACTTAACGACTTGCGCGAGATTGACTATGAGCGCGTCAACAATGGCAAGATGGAGTATTTCCGGGAGATATACGCCCAGAACGGCCGCGAGACCGTCGAGTCGGCAGACTTCAACGCCTTTGTCGAGCGTAACCATGACTGGCTGATACCTTACGCCGCGTTCTGTGTGCTCCGTGACCGTTACAATACGCCCGACTTCAGCAAATGGGGCGAATATGCTGTCTACGATGCAGCTCGTGTAGAGAATCTTGTGGCTGCAAATTCGGATGAAATCAATTTCATCTGCTATCTGCAGTATCATCTTGACCGTCAGATGCGCGAGGTGCATGACTATGCTCACTCCAAGGGTGTGGCTCTTAAGGGCGACATACCTATCGGCATCTCGCGAGACAGTGCGGATGCATGGATTGACCCGCGCCTGTTCAACATGGACTGCCAGGCCGGTGCTCCGCCTGATGATTTCTCGGTTTTGGGACAGAACTGGGGCTTCCCCACCTACAACTGGGAGGAGATGGGACGCGACGGATTTGCATGGTGGAAAGCCCGTTTCCGCAAGATGGCCGAATATTTCGACGCTTACCGCATCGACCACGTGCTCGGCTTCTTCCGTATATGGCAGATACCGATGGACGCCGTGCACGGTCTGCTCGGAATCTTTAATCCCGCCCTCCCCTTCACACCCGACGAACTGAGAAACAATTACGACTTCTGGCTCGATGTCAATCTACAGACCAATCCGTATATTATGGATTGGATGCTCGGCGACTTTTTCGGCGAGTATACAGATGAAGTACGCGAGAAATATCTTCTGCCGCTCGGCGACGGACGCTATGCTCTGCGTGACGAGTATAAGACTCAGCGTCTTGTTGTAGATTACTTTGCTGGTCAGGAAAAGAATGAGAAAAACAAACGCATCTGCGACGGACTGCTCGGTCTGATTGATCAGGTGCTCTTTATCGAAGACCCGGTTGAAAGAGGCAAGTATCATCCGCGCATCTCGGCTCAGTTCACCTACACATACCGTGCGCTTAACGATTATGAGCGCTGGTGCTTCGACCGCTTGTATAACGACTTCTTTTATCGTCGGCACAATGATTTCTGGTATGGGAAGGCAATGTGGAAACTGCCCCCGCTGATTGACTCGACGGATATGCTCGTCTGCGCCGAAGACCTCGGTATGATTCCGGCCTGTGTGCCTGCCGTTATCAACCGTCTCGAGATTCTTTCGCTTGAGATACAGCGTATGCCCAAGGACCCCAATGTAGAGTTCGGCAACACATGGAGCTATCCTTACTACAGCGTATGCACGACATCGACCCACGACATGGGCGGTATACGCCAGTGGTGGGAGGAAGACCGCGCGAAGACACAGCGTTTCTATAACGAAGTGCTTCATCTCGGCGGAGAGGCTCCTGTTTATGCCGAGCCGTGGATTTGCGACCGTATTATAGATCTGCACCTCAAGTCCCCGTCGATGCTCTGCATACTGCCGTTGCAGGACTGGCTGTCGACCAACGGTGCGATACGCCGTAAAGACCCGCGCGAGGAGCAGATTAATGTCCCGGCAAACTCGCGTCATTACTGGCGCTACCGCATGCACCTGACGATTGAAGAACTCTTGGCCGACAAGGCCTTTGCCGGATATCTCAAGAGCAAAATCGAGCAGGACGGACGCTGAACGAAAAATCCCTGATATAATAAAAGGAGCAAACGGCCTCTATCAAGGTAACAGTTTGCTCCTTTTGCTTTGAAATACAAAGGGATTTACTATCTTTGAGATTATTTTACTCTTAAAGACCACATTATGGCCGATAAACCCGTCAAATCACGCGAGATACGACTCTTTCTGTCGTCAACATTCCGCGACATGAACGCCGAACGTGACTATCTCGTCAAATGTATTTTTCCTCAGATTAAAGAATACTGTGAAAGCCGCTTTCTGAAATTTGTCGCTGTCGACCTGCGCTGGGGCATCACCGAGGAGGAGAGCCGTAACGGTCTCGTCCTCTCGTCGTGTATCGAGGAGGTCGATAATTGCCGCCCGTTCTTTATCGGCATACTCGGCAGCCGCTACGGGTGGTCGCCGACTGCGACTGAGCTGAAGATGCTCAGGCCGAGTCTTGACCGCGAGCGTGACTGGATAGAGCGCAAGATTAACGACGCCGCCAGCATCACCGAGATGGAGATTGACTATGCCGTGCTCAGAGACATGGATATTCCTCATGCCGCATTCTTCATTCGCGGCGACTCGGTTGAGATTGACGATGACTTCCGCGAGGCGCACGGCTCTGAACCCGAGGCTAAACTTGCCAAGCTGAAGGCCAAAATACGCGCGCAGTCAAAATATCCCGTCCGAGATTACGAGAGCGTCGAGCTGCTCGGCGAGATGGTCAGACAGCAGCTGATGGCGATGATTGACAGCGAGTATCCCGCGACAGCCACAGACCGTCGTGACGCGCTTGTCGACCGTCATGAGAAGGCATTGGAGCAGCGCGCCGATGTGTGCTGCGATGTCTCGTCAATATATAATGATTTCAATCAGTGGCTTCCATCGGGCGAACGAATGTATATCATCAACGGTGAGCCCGGCATAGGCACGTCGACCGCGATGTGCTACGGAGTCAAACGCATGCGCGACGAGGGTCGCGCCCGGTGTGTATTCTATTATGACTTCGCGCAGACCGATTACAGCCGGGCGACGGCCATAGGGGCTTTCAATGTGTTTGTCGACGCAATTATAAGACCGGAAGACGGCGAGGACAGCATCTTCGCCATAGACAACAGCGACCGACTCGACAGCGAGGAGGTGAAGGCGCTCCATGAGACTCTGCACTCGCTCAAATCGCGTATTGTCATTGCGGCAGGCGGTCTCTCGCCTGTGGTCTCGATGACCCAATACATGGAGTCGTGCCCCTACTCGACCGTTCATGGATTGGTTGATGCCCAGCGGCGAGATTTCATAGTGAATTTCTGCAAACGCTACCGCAAGACGCTGAGTGAAGCACAGGTTGAGAAAATTATTCCAATCACAAATTCGCCGACCTTTCTGACAAATATACTTAAGCGTATCGTCGACTTCGGTCACATGGAGACTCTCGACGAGTTTATAGATAAAATTGCCGCCGATAAGTATAATGTCGACCTGTCGACCTTGCTTGAACAAAATTTAAATGCGGCCAAACAGCTTTCATGCGGTTATGAGTACGTGGCCGGAACGATTGGCGTATCGCTTATGCTTGACGGCATTAGCGAGGACGACCTTGTGGCGTCAACCAATATGAATGAGTCGAAATGGGTGCTCGCACGACCATACGTGCGCAGTATCTGTTCAGGAAATACCGGTCGTTTGACCCTTCTGCGCCGTGACTGGGGCCATGAGTGCAAAATGTATTGGTCGACACCATTCAGGGCCAGAGTCGGGTATGACATGATCAGATGGTATCTCGCCGAGCCTTCGCGATTAGCTCGCGGCTATAAAGCCGTGTCGCAGATTTACAGAGACATCTGGCATCTGCCGTTTGATGAGGCCGGCGATGGTGCGTATTCATGGGTAAAGGAAAATGTCAGACGCATGGCTCTTTCGCCCGACTGCATCCTCACGCTTGAAATCAATGACTTGAATTCGCTGCTTAACACACCGCCACTCAGTGTATCTATGCTACGCGATATAAAGAATAACAAGAGCTACGGGCGTCAGTTTGACGAACTGTCGACCGATGACCGCAAGCGTCTTTATGAGCGCATAGTCCGCATCGCCTGTGATGTCAACGGCGACCTTACGGCTATGGCCTATGAAGAAATCTCCAAAATAGAGGTCGAGCGAGGCGAGACTAACAAGGCAGCCCTGTCACATGCCGAGGCGTTGATGGCCAAAGGACGCTGTCGCGCAGCGATAGAATATCTTGACGGACGATTTGCCGTAAAGCCGAAAGGCTTCGCCGGACTGTTTCGGAAAAGTCCCCTGCCCGACTCGCGCGAGGCTGTCTACGCACAGATAATTAAAATCGATGCCTATATGCTGCGTTCCGAATTTATCGAAGCCCGTAAGACTTATGTGGAGATGGAGAATACTCTTCCCAAGATGGTCGCACAAGGTATAATCAGCGAGGAGGATGCAGACGACCTTTTGGCTATAGGGCGAATACGAATATTCTATATGTGTAACCGCTACGGTACAAACGACGACGTAAATCGTGTGGCCGCATGGTTTAAAGACATCGACCGATGGTCGCGGCGCCGCGGACTTGACGACCGCGACACCTGCCTGCTGCGATATGCTTTGATTGTAAACGCGATGCGTAGCGGGCGCGGAAAGTCAGTACCCGATCTTGCCATGTGGGCCGGAATCTCGGCCGCCTTAGTTTACGGCTCATATAACAATTACCACGGGGGGCGTGTGACAAATCTACTCTCTATAGTCAATTATCATGAGACCGGTAGTTATCAGGACGGATCGGCCTATATAGGCAAATACAACCGCCGATATGACCTACCTTTGGCTTTTGGTGAGGACTGGGAGAATGTCGATTTGGAGGTACGCAAAACCATACTTGACGAAGATAGCTATTTTATAGCGATGCTCAAGAATATTGTTATCGCGTCAGAGCGCCCAAAATTTGACGAGAAACACGAAGAACTACGCAAGCGCCTGAAACTTTAGGGCCCGGCCGCTTACAAAAAAAAACGTCGATGCTACAATTAGCACCGACGGTTTTTATTATGTATGGTATTGAGCTTTATTTGCGTGCGCTGCGTGCGCTCAGATAGAGGTAAGCGATGATGGCAGCGTAAGCAATAAGACCGAGTATCTGAGGAATGAACTCGTCGCCGTTGGTCGGCACGGGCATGCCGCACATGATGGTGACGGCCGCGAGGACGCCGAAGAGTGCGCCGCCGGCGATGAGGCCCGAGGCAACGAGTGTGCCGCGGTCATTGCGGGCTTTGACGAGCTCTTTGTCTTTAGAGCTGTGGTTGACAAACCAAGAGATGAGACCGCCGACGAGCATCGGGGTATTGAGGTGGAGCGGCAGGAACATGCCGAGGCAGAATGCGAGCGGAGGTACGCCGAGCCAGTTGAGAATCAGTGCGAGAAGCGCGCCGACGAGGTAGAGAGTCCACGGGGTCTCGCCTCCCATCATCATGGGCTCGAGCACTTTTGCCATGGCGCGTGCCTGAGGAGCCTCAAGCTGGCCGTCGCCGGTGAATCCGTAGACGTTGTTGAGCATCAGGATAACGGCGCCGACTGTGGCGGCAGAAACGAGTGTGCCGAGAAATTTCCAGCTCTCCTGTTTGCGGGGAGTAGAGCCGAGCCAGTAGCCGATTTTGAGGTCGGTGACAAATCCGCCGGCCATCGAAAGCGCGGTGCAGACAACGCCGCCCACGACCATTGCGGCGACAATGCCAGATGTGCCGTTAAGGCCGATGGCAACGAAGATGCCCGAGGCTATGATAAGAGTCATAAGGGTCATGCCGCTGACGGGATTTGAGCCTACGATGGCGATGGCGTTGGCAGCCACGGTGGTGAAGAGGAAGGCGATGACCGTAACAACAATCCATGCGATTAAAGCCTGCCAGAATGTGCCGATGACGCCGATCCAGAAGAAGATAAGCACGGCGATGAGGGCGATGACGATGAAATAGGTGATGTGTTTCATCGAGATGTCAAGTTGCCAGCGTTGCTCGGAGCGTGTTTTGGCGGCAGAGCGGAGCTCGCGCGAAGCGAGACCGACAGCCTGAGCGATGATGCCCGACGACTTGATGATGCCGATGATGCCGGCCATGGCGATACCGCCGATACCGATAAGACGTGGATAGTCGCGGAAAATCTGCTCGGGCGAGAGGGCTGTAATCTCGGGTGAGCCGTAGGTGCCGAATATAGGTACGAGCACCCACCATACGAAGATTGAGCCGGCGAAGATGACAAAGGCATATTTCAGACCGACGAGGTAGCCCATACCGAGCACTGCGGCGCCTGTGTTGCATGAGAATACAAATTTGAATTTATCGGCGACGGTCTGTCCCCACGAGTATGCGGTAGTTGTAACGACCTGTGTCCACCAGCCGAATGTTGCAACGATGTAGTCATAGACACCGCCGACCAATGAAGCGATGAGGAGCGTGCGCGCCTGACCGCCCGACGACTTGGCTGACTGCCCCGAAATGAGCACCTGAGTGGTGGCTGTGGCCTCGGGGAAGGGATATTTGCCGTGCATGTCCTTCACAAAGTATTTGCGGAAGGGAATGAAGAAGAGGATGCCGAGCACACCGCCGAAGAGTGAGCTGAGGAAAATCTCAAAGAAATTTACGGTGATTTCGGGATAAGAGGCCTGCAGGATGTATAGGGCCGGCAGAGTGAAGATGGCACCGGCGACTATAACGCCCGAGCAGGCGCCGATAGACTGTATGATCACGTTCTGACCGAGAGCATTGTTCTTCTTGAGCGCGCTCGAGAGGCCGACGGCAATGATAGCGATAGGAATGGCGGCTTCGAAGACCTGTCCGATCTTAAGACCGAGATAGGCCGCGGCAGCCGAAAAGATTACGGCGAGAATAAGGCCCATGGTGACGGAGTAAGGCGTCACTTCGGCATAATCGCGCGCCGGATGCATGACCGGACGGTAGGTCTCATCGGCAGCCAGTTCGCGGAACGCGTTCTCCGGCATCTCGATGGGATCGACGTCAGTCATCGGTGGTTGCGGAGCTTCGACGTCCGCTTTGATTTTGGTGTCCATGCGATGAATGTGATGTGGTTTATGGATTTGTGTAAGGATAATTATCGCTGAGGAATTATGAGAGTCTGGCCGGCTGTAATGCGGTCATTTTTCATATTGTTTGCCTGCCGCAGAGCCTTGACTGTCACGTGATATTTACGCGCGATGGTCGAGAGGCTCTCGCCACGTTTGATTTTGTGTTTGGTTGTTGTCTGTTTTGCCTGTTTGGGCTTTGCGGCTTTTTCTGTCTTGGCTTTAGACTTTGCAGTTTTAGTCACCTTAGGCTCATCGACAATCTCGTTTTCGTCAATGGCGGGCTCATGATTGGGCGGCAGAACGACGGCAGACTGAGCGACAACGCTGTCAGTGGTTACGCTGTCTGCGACAGCTACAGTGATGCTGTCGCCTGAAGCGCCGGTTGATTCGTAGCCCTCATAGACCGGCTCGGACTCTATGTAGCGGCGTGTGACAGTGGGGATTTTTAGTTTTTTGCCACGCGATACCTTTTTGCCAATCTTATTAGCCTGACGTATCGAGCTGACAGTTACCCCGTATTTGCGTGCAATTGATGTGAGGTTTTCGCCGCGGCGCACGGTGTGGTATTTGATGACAGTCTCCTCGACGTATTCGCCGCGCGAGTCTTTGCCCTTGACCGTGCCGTCTGAAGGCTCCACTATCCCGCGACGCGCATAGAGAGCGGCGTTGTGATTTACGATTGAATCTTCATTTGCAAGATAGGCATAAACCTGCATCGACGGCAGAACGAGTGTATATGGGCGGATATCGCCGGGTATGAGGTCGCGTCTATACTGAGGGTTGAGCACGCGAATCTCCTCGACAGGGATGGCGAGTACGTCTGAAATCTGGTCGAAGTGGACACGGCGGCTGACGTGGATGGTGTCGGTCAGTACAGGCTTGCGTGCAAGTGCGGGTGATATATTGTGCTTGTCAAAATTATTCATCACATAATTTGCCGCGATGAATGCCGGTACATAGCCGCGTGTCTCGGCCGGAAGAAATGGATAAATCTCCCAGAAGTCTTTCTTGCCGCCGCCGGCGCGACGAAGCGCTTTATTGACGTTTCCCGGTCCGCAGTTATATGCCGCAATGGCGAGTGACCAGTCGCCGAATGTCGAGTACAGTTGCCCGAGATATACGGCTGCGGCCTCTGATGATGCATACGGGTCACGTCGTTGGTCGACAAGTGAGTTTACCTCAAGTCCGAGTCCGGAAGCGGTGGGCAACATAAACTGCCACAGGCCTGTCGCTCCGGCTCGTGAAACGGCTACCGGATTGAGCGCAGACTCGATGACGGGCAGATATTTAAGCTCTAACGGCAGGTTGTGACGGTCGAGCGCCTGCTCGAAGATAGGAAGATAGTAGAGGCTGAGGCCGAGCATGTTCTCGACGAGCTGCTTTTTGCGCTCGGAGTACATGTCGATATAGTTTCTCACGACAGAGTTAAACGGCATCTCTATTACAGTCGGCAGAGAGGCGAGACGAGCGATGATTTGCTCGTCAGTAGCTCTAATGCTTTCACGTGAATCAGCATCACGGTCGAGAACGGCATAGTTTTTCAGATACCAGTTCTCGAGCATTTTTGTAGTGTTTGTCTCAAAAGACTCCGGATAGACAATCTGAGATGACGTGTGCAGCGAGTCTTTTATATCGAGCAGAGACGGTGCGTTGGATGCCGGGAGTGTTATCGGCGCAAAAACCGCGACAGATAATGTGATAAGAGATGTGATGATATTTGGTTTATCCATTTAAGGCAGATTTTATTAGTGTCAGAAAGTCAGGGCCCACAGCAATCCGACAGACGGCTTATATGATCTGTCGTCACGGAAAATCGCGGGCGATACGTCCATCGAAAGGTCAGGACTGATGTCAAAATGAGAGAGAGATGCGTCGACATATGCATCGACCATGGCGAGAAGATATACTCCGACCATACAGATTATGCACAGGTCGCGGTTGCGGCGGTAATAGTTCTTGCGTGATTGCAAGACATTTTTTAGCCAAGTTTTATCGAGATCCTCCTCTTTTGTGTTAGGAGGGAAAAAATTCATATATGAATTTGTCGAGGGGTCTGTGTCCATGATGTCACGGTAGGCACGTGTATAATCTCGAAGCATGCCGTTGTTCCATGATGTGGCATAGCCGAGTCCGAGATAACCGCCGACAATGATGGGCAGTTTCCAGTAGCGGCGATTGTATATCTGCCCGAGACCGGGGAAAAGAGCGGACATCCATACCGCGCGAGTCGGGTCAGGATTAAACTCGACTTTGCGTTCCTCCCATACATCGTACTCGCTGAAAGCTTTTACCGCGACAGTGTCGACGGGTGTGACGACAAGTGAGTCGCCTGACAGCGCAATGCGGTCTTCGACCACAGCGGCCTGATGTGTCACAGGCGCTCCGACAGGTATTGAGTCGGGAAGAGCTGCCGATACTGTATCTGTAGGTGCCGGGTGACGATGGCGTGACGGCATATGCTGAGCGTGAGCCGACACGGCGAGCAGCATTGTGACAAAAAATGTCAGGAATATCTTTTTGCCTGTATTAAGCATGCCGGCTGCCGTTGTTTTCGCCTGAAGCATTGAGGTTATCAAAAATCGTTATCAGGCGCTCGAGTTCGTCGTCGTCCTTAAACGGGAAGGTGATTTTGCCCTTTCCGCTTTTGTCACAGGAGAACTGTACTTTAGTGTTAAATACAGACGACAGATGCTTTTTAAGAATGTCAAAATCACTGCCGGTATATCTGCTGCCTGAGCCTTTGGTTTTGTCGGCGGCTGCCGGTGTCTCGCCGCGCTGATAGGCTTTGGCAAGCTCCTCGACGCGTCTGACTGACAGTCCGTTGCGCAGAATTTCGTTGTATAGTTTGAGCTGTAGCGACGGGTCGGATATAGTCAGCAATGCACGTGCGTGACCCATGTCCACGCGTTTGTCACGCAAACCCAACTGCACTTCGGCCGGAAGTTTGAGCAGACGCAGAAAATTGGCGATTGTCGCACGTTTTTTGCCGATGCGTTCGCTAAGGCGTTCCTGTGTCAGAGCATATTGGTCAATCAGTTTCTTGAATGTCAGCGCGATTTCAATTGCATTAAGGTCTTCACGCTGAATATTCTCGATGAGCGCCATTTCGGTGAGCTCGGCTTCGTTTGCCGTGCGGATATAGGCCGGCACAGTCTCAAGTCCGGCTTTGATGGCTGCGCGGTAACGTCGTTCGCCGGCTATAATCTGGTAGCTGTCAGGCCCGACTTTACGTAACGAGACCGGCTGTATTATACCCAACTCACGGATGGAGGCGGCCAGCTCGTCAAGGGCCTCTTCGTCAAAACTTGTGCGCGGTTGGTCAGGATTTGGCGATATATATTGTAATTTTATCTCGTTTATAGCCGACGACCCTCTTGCGGGAGTGTCGTCCATTGATATAAGCGAGCTGAGTCCTCGTCCGAGGGCATTGCGTTTATTCGACATTATTTTCAGTTGGATTGTGCTTGATGTGATTTGTTAGCGGCGCCCTGATGGCGATGCTTTGCGATTATTTCTTTGGCGAGGAGGATGTGGCTGGTGGCTCCACGGCTCTCGGCATCGTAAAGCAGCGCGGGGAGACCGTGCGAGGGGGCCTCGCTCAGACGGATGTTGCGCGGGATGACGGTGTTGAAAACCATGTCTCCGAAATAGCTTTTAAGTTCCTCGTATATCTGATTTGCAAGACGCAGACGTGCGTCGTACATAGTCAGGAGAAAACCTTCGATCTCGAGTGACGGATTTAGACGCGACTTTATAATGCGTATTGTGTTCATCAGCTTGCTGATGCCTTCAAGAGCGAAATACTCGGCTTGCACGGGGATTATAACCGAATCGGCAGCCGTAAGTGCATTGACCGTTATAAGCCCGAGTGACGGCGAGCAGTCGATGAGTATATAGTCGTATTGGTCACGTATGTCGTCAGTAAGTTTGGCAAGCACTTTCTCGCGCTCGTCTTTGTTTATCAGCTCAAGCTCGGCGCCGGCGAGGTCAATGCGTGAGCCTATTAAATCGAGGCCGTCCATGCATGTCTTGACCTGAGAACCGGCGAGAGGGTATGAGTCGACGAGGCACTCGTAAATAGAAGATGTCATCGAGCGCGGATCAATTCCGTAGCCCGAAGTAGCGTTGGCCTGAGGGTCGGCGTCGATAATCAGCACCTTCTTGCCTTCGTTTGCAAGCGAAGCTGCTAAATTGATGGTGGTTGTGGTCTTGCCGACTCCACCTTTCTGATTGGCTATTGCTATGATTTTACCCATTTCAATGTCTGTTGTAGATTTACTTGCAAAGTAACTCAAAAATCCGCAGAATATGAAATCTAATGACTCAAAAATGACAAGGCGTGATGGCAAATATGTCGGAAATAAGCATTAAATTTGCAATGTTTTAAAGTCAAAGCCAATATTAAGGATATGTCAGAAAACCGGACTGAGCGCCGTAAGCTCGTAATGATAAGTAACGATGACAGCATAAACGCAAAAGGCCTGCGTCATCTTGTAGATTGTGTCGGCGAAAAGGCCGATGTTATTGTCGTAGCCCCGGCTGTGCAACATTCGGGCATGTCGTCGGCATTCACGGTCGATTCGTCCTTACGCATAACGTCCCATGATGATTACAACGGCGCACGAATGTTCAGTGTCAACGGCACGCCGGTCGACTGTATCAAATTAGGTTTGCATGCGGTCTGTCCGCGCAGACCCGATTTGATTCTGGCGGGTATCAATCACGGGTCAAACTCCGGGACGTCTATAATCTATTCGGGAACTATGGGCGCGGTATTGGAGGGTTGTATGGAGGGTATTCCGTCTGTTGGATTTTCTTTGCTGCATCATTCGATTAAGGCTGATTTCTCTCTGTCAACGCAGTTTGTAAGCGCTATTATCGACGACGTACTCGACAATGGTTTGCCCGAAGGTGTATGTCTCAATGTCAACATTCCGGCCAAAGTCGTGCCCAAGGGTGTCAGAGTCTGCCGGTCGGCACGCGGTCACTGGTCAGACGGCTATGCCCGCTATCTTGATCCGCATGGCAATCCTTTCTACTGGTTAGAGGGCCGTTTTATTAACGAAGATGCGGATGCCACTGACACAGACGAATACTGGCTCGCGCTCGATTATATTTCGGTCGTTCCTGTCAAGCCCGACATGACCGATTTGAGCCGTATCAAGGCCATGGGCGGCAGATTTGACCGCTGATAGCGGCTACAGGGTTTTATTTAGTTGTTTTAATCCGGTCTGATATTGTCCTTTGTTGCGTGTTTGCCGTCCGTATCTCACGGCGTGACGCGGACAGACATGATAGCATGCAAGGCAAATCATACATTCCTTGCCCCACTGCGGTCGGCGGTCGGAGTCAAGCACGATATTGCCTGTCGGACAAACCGATGCGCAGCGTCCGCATGAGATGCAGGCGTCAGTCGCTCCGAATTCAGACGGATTCATCAGGAAGCGCTTAAAGAATCGCTTTAAAGTTCCGGATTTAAATCTCGGAAATGAGCCTCTTACGACCAACTCCGCCTGTTGGCTTCCCTGCCCTTTTATCATGGCTGCTATGTCGTTGACTCGAGTTGTAGCGGCAGCAAGTTTGGCTGACTCGACAGTTTTAGAGTCTACGTCAAATCCCGGGAATGTAACATAGGTATTGGGCATCTGCACCGATGCGCAAACTCCCGTCTGCCACCCACGTGCGGACATGAGTCGACGCCACTGACGGTCAGTCATGCCAATATCGTCGCCGCAAGTGCAGACCATATGATGTATGCTTTGCTCCGCGCCTGCTATGTCAACTTGTGACATAAAATCTGCCAACATGTCAGGCACGGCCCAAGCATGGACGGGAAAGACCCACACAATGTTTTGGCTGCCGCGAGCGTCCAATGATGTCGACACAGGCAGAGTCAGTATGTCGCCTCTGATGTCGATTACTGCACTGTCTGACAGCTCATTCGATAAAAGGGAGGCTACGATGCGTGAGTTGCCTGTTGCGCTGAAATATATTATCATTTCTTGGGTCTGACGCCGATGGTGATTTGTGTAGCGCCGTAACCGTACTCACGGAACGATGCGTCAGCCGCCGTGCAGAATTTATAGCGGTAGTTGAGCTCCTTGAGCAGAGCGTTGCGCAGGACGCCCTCGCCTTTGCCGTGAATGAAGACGATTTTACTGCCGGGGCGGCTGAGGTTGGCATCCATGACCTCGCGGAACTTATCAATCTGATAGTTAAGCATGTCGGCGTTCGACAGGCCTTTGGTGCTGTCGATGAGCTGATCGATATGTAAATCGACGACCAACGGCTCGTCATGCTTCTGAGCCTTCTTGCTGACGGGCTTGCGTGAAGGACGGCTGTCTTTGGGTTTGGCAGGCATTTGTTCGGCGAGCGCCTCGTCGGTCAGCAGAGCGGCCGGGCGGCAGAGTTTGTCGTCCTTGACGATATCATAAGCTATGACAGGTGCGTCAAAGTATATGCTTTCCTTAAAGCAATGCAGACGGGCGAATTTAGAGGCGTCAAAGCGGCTCTCGTACCACACGGGCGTCTTGGCTGTGAAGTCCTTGTCGCGCTTGAAAGCGATTGCTTGTACGGCAAAGCGCTCAATCTGAGGTAGATCGGCAGTCGTAAGCGACGCAACGAGCACTTGCATGTTAGGCTCGATTATACCTGCATAGTGTGTAGTCCACGTGTCGGGGGCGTTGAGGTCGCCGCGAGTGAGCAGGGTCAGGTACATAAAATAATTTGAATCGTTGACTATATATGCTTCAAAATCAGACTGCGACAGGCGCAGACGGTCAGTTGGCTCGAAAGCGAGCACGAGATTGACCGTGTCGCCCTCGGCCGTCTCATATACTTTCTCCTCGACAGGCTCGGGGTCTGCGGCTTTAGACGGGACAGCCGGCTCGGGAGTCTTGAGGGTCTTGGAATATTTCTCGGCAGTATCTGCTGTTGTCTTAGAACTGTCAGAAGCATGAGCGACGACCACACATTCACGGGCCATGACCGGAGTCTCGAAGCCGTCTTCATCTGCCACGTATGCAATATTGTCTTTTATCCTGACAATTTTACCGCCCCCCACATCATTGAGAAAACGGACTGTATCGCCTATCTGAAGTGCCATATTAGTTGCTGTTTTAAAAGTTATATGCAAAATTACTGAAAAAGCACGAACTGCCGCTATAATTTCGGCATGTGATTTGCAATAATCAAAACAAAGCGCCGAGTCTGTTGTTTAAAATAATAAAAGATTACGGCCTATAACCGATAATAATTTCATCCATATATAATATGAATTTCAATAATTTCACCATTAAATCTCAGGAGGCTATTCAAAAGGCTGTTGAGATTACGCGCGGCGCAGGCCAGCAGGCCATTGAGCCGGTGCATCTGCTTAAGGCTGTTATTGAAGAAGGTGAATCTGTCGTCAAATTCATCTTTCAGAAAGTCGGTGTGAATCTTGCTCAGGTTACCGCGCAGACCGACCGTGAGATAGACAGTCTGCCCAAGGTATCGGGAAGCGAGCCCTATCTGAGCCGTACGTCTAACGACGTGATGCAGAAGGCTCTCGATATCGCAAAAAAACAGGGCGATGAATATGTCACGCTCGAGTCGCTGCTTATGGCGATTTTTGCAGTCAACTCTCCGGCTTCGACCATACTCAAAAATGCCGGCTTGGGCGAGAAAGAACTTTCCGCCGCCATCGAGGAGTTGCGCAAAGGCAAGAAAGCCACAGATCAGAGCGCCGAGGAGACATATAATGCGTTGTCAAAATATGCCGTCAATCTTAACGAGCGCGCACGTTCGGGCAAACTTGACCCGGTCATCGGCCGCGACGAGGAAATCAGACGTGTGCTTCAAATTTTGAGTCGACGCACCAAGAACAACCCCATGCTCATCGGTGAGCCGGGTACGGGTAAGACGGCAATCGCCGAAGGTCTTGCCCACCGCATCGTGCGCGGCGACGTGCCCGAGAATCTTCGATCGAAACAGATATATTCGTTGGATATGGGCGCACTTGTCGCAGGAGCCAAATATAAAGGCGAATTTGAGGAGCGACTCAAAGCCATCGTCAATGAGGTCACCCAGTCTGACGGCGAGATTATCCTCTTCATCGACGAAATCCACACGCTCGTGGGCGCCGGCAAAGGCGAGGGAGCCATGGATGCAGCAAACATCCTCAAACCTGCGCTTGCCCGAGGCGAACTCCGCAGCATCGGCGCAACAACACTTGACGAGTATCAGAAATACTTCGAGAAAGACAAGGCTCTTGAGCGCCGTTTCCAGAAGGTCATGGTCAATGAGCCTGACGAGATGAGCGCTATCGCAATCCTGCGCGGTCTTAAAGAGCGCTACGAGAACCACCATAAGGTGCGTATCCGTGACGAGGCGATTATCGCCGCCGTGCAGCTGTCAGAGCGCTATATCACAGACCGTTTCCTGCCTGACAAGGCCATCGACCTTATCGACGAGGCTGCCTCTAAACTTAAACTTGAGATTGACTCCGTGCCTCAGGCTCTCGATGACATCACACGCCGCATTGCTCAGAAAGAAATCGAGCGTGAGGCCATCAAGCGCGAGGGCGACAAAGCCAAGGTGAGCGAAATCGAGAAGGAAATCTCCACTATGCGCGAGGAGGAAAAAGAATATATGGCCAAATGGAAGGCTGAAAAGGATCTCATCAACCGCATCCAGCAGAATAAGATTGATATCGAGCAGCTCAATTTTGAGGCCGAGCGTGCCGAGCGCGAGGGTGATTATGCCAAGGTGGCAGAAATCAGATACTCACGCATCCAACAGAAAGAAAAAGAAAATACAGAGATACAGGAGCAGCTGCGCATGATGCAGGGCGACAAGGCTCTCATCAAAGAGGAAGTTGACGCCGAGGATATCGCCGATGTTGTATCGCGCTGGACCGGCATCCCCGTCAACAAGATGGTGCAGAGCGAGAAAGAAAAACTGCTGCATCTCGAGGAAGAGCTTCACAGTCGTGTCGTCGGTCAGGACGAGGCTATCGCCGCCATCGCCGACGCAGTGCGCCGCTCGCGTGCAGGCCTGAATGATCCCAAACGTCCTATCGGCTCGTTTATCTTCCTCGGCACCACGGGCGTCGGTAAGACCGAGCTTGCAAAGGCTTTGGCCGAGTACCTCTTCGACGACGAGAATATGATGACCCGTATCGATATGAGCGAATATCAGGAGAAACACTCTGTGTCGCGTCTTGTCGGAGCGCCTCCGGGATACGTCGGCTACGACGAGGGAGGTCAGCTCACCGAGGCTGTGCGTCGCAAACCCTACTCTGTCGTGCTTTTCGACGAGATTGAGAAAGCACATCCCGATGTGTTCAACATCCTGCTGCAAGTGCTTGACGACGGACGTTTGACCGACAACAAAGGCCGCAACGTCAACTTCAAGAACACTATTATCATCATGACCTCTAACATGGGCTCGGCTTTAATCCGCGAGAATTTCGCAAAGATGACCGACGATAACAAGGCCGAGACAGTCGAGAAGACCAAGGAGCAGGTACTTGATATGCTCAAGCAGACGATACGCCCCGAGTTCCTCAACCGTATCGACGAGATTATAATGTTCACGCCGCTTAACCGTGTCGAGATAGAGGAAATCGTCGGACTTCAGATCAAGAGCATACAGAAGATGCTTGCCCACAGCTCGGGCATAACGCTCGAGGTCACGCCTAAAGCGTTGTCATTCCTCGCAGACGAGGGCTATGACCCCGAGTTCGGCGCACGTCCGGTCAAGCGTGCTATCCACCGTCTTGTCCTCAATCAGTTGTCAAAGGATATTCTTGCTCAGAAAGTCGACCGTGATCACCCGATTATCATAGACGTCAACGATGACGGCACGGACCTGATATTCAAGAACTGATAACGTACTTTTAAAGTAAAATGACGTTCCGCTGATTACATTTCGCGGGGCGTCATTTTTTATAATCGGTATTCGAACCATATATGTTTACGCGTGTTATAATAGTATAAATTACAAATAATTAATGTTGTTTGATTATGAAAAAGCTTTATTACTTTTTATTACTTGCCCTGCCAATGCTTATGGCGACAAGTTGTGACGACGATGACAATGATTTACCCGATGTGGACATCTCACTTGAAATATCCGGCGGAGTCAATGTCGACGGCACGATTTATGTAGTGCGCGGCGAAACTCTTGAAATTACCGGCATAACTGTCACAAACCGTGACCCCAACAAGGAGGCTGTCATCACTTCGGCTACCTATTACTGGGATTATCGCGAAATCGGGGTGTCTGTAACCGCACCTTACGGCGGCACGATTGCTACGACAGAAAACACAGCTCTCGGTGATCACCTGCTTCAGATTGAGTGCCCTCTCTTTGCTGTAGACAAATCACCTGCGACTGCTGTCATGGCCTATAATGTTGTGGTCGTAGAGTCGGCTGATGATATTCCTTCAGGCGATACAAACACTTCATTTACCGTACGACCCGGTATTAAACAGGCTTAATGTTTATCTTGCAGTAATAACTGACTCATTTGAAGCGGTCCTGATATTATAGGTGTCAGGGCCGTTTTTTATATCTCCGGAGTTTCGTCAGACAGATCATTGACGATGCGACGCGCGAGTCTGACCTTGCGACGGTGCATCATATAGCCTATAAAACCGCCGATTATACCTCCGGCAACTGCACCGATTAGCGCCGAATAATTTCCGTCGTCAAAGCAGAAGTAAAAAAGCGGGGCGACAATAAACAGCGCGAAGAAAATGCCCGCTATCATACGTCTGTGCTGAGACTTTACGACGCGTCGGGCGTGGGCGATGGCTTTGACGGTAGGAATATCACAATAATTGCAGTTTCGGATGAATGATGAGAAACGTATGTTGGATATGCCGAGCATGATGCCTCCGACCGCATAAAAGACGCCGTACCACATCGGGGTCAGCCCGACATGCCACAAAATCATTCCGAGCACCGGGAGAAGTATGACTGATATAATGCCTAAAGTGTGGTAATATGATGCAAGTTTATTCTGACGGCCTGTTGCTCGTTCGTTGCTTAATCGGGCTATCAGCGCACGGTTACGGTCTTCGAGCCTGTCGATTCTGACCTCCAGATTGTTCCAGCAACGACGCATCTGTTCGAGAGAGTCCTGTTGAGAAATATCGTTCATAACTCGGTGTTTTTGATTAAATACTGTTTTATACGATGAAGACGGGTCGCAACATTTGCACGTGACAGTCCGGTGATTTCAGCTATATCATCGTAAGAGTTTTCGTCTAACCATAGAGTGACGATGGCTTTGTCCAAAGGCTGCAGCGAGGCAATCATTTCATAAAGCTGCCGTCTCTGCTCGGCCTCTTCGGAGTTGTCGTCATCCGCAATAAGGCCGGCGAATTCGAGCGGCACGCTGTCGTTGACATGACGGCGTGCGTTGCGGCGATGCCACGTGATGCACGTATTGATAGCCGCACGGTAAATCCATGTCGACACGCGGCTGTCGCCACGAAATGTGTCATAACCTTGCCACAGATTGACGAGCACCTCCTGATATAAGTCGTCAAAGTCCGCCCCCGGTCCGGAGTAAATATAGCAGACTTTGGCTACAAGCGCGTTGTAGGTGTCAATCAGCGAGGTGAAACGCCGCTCTTTGTCGCTGTCCGTTTTCTTCATAACATATATTTGACGCAGGCAATTCAAAAAAATTACAAAGTTGAGACGATAAAATTATAAATTGCCGACTTACAAAGGTATAAAATAAAAGTTTTTCGTTAAATTTGCATATCATGAAAATCAGACGACACAAGACGGTATATAAATGTATAGCACTCCTGACGGCATTGATAGTGGCTGTCGCGTCTGTCGTCAATTTCCATCATCACCATGAGTCGGGCCCGGCTATCTGTCTCTGCGACGGCTCGCACGGTAAGGCGATATGCAATGAGTGCGCGCACCATCATGATTGCGGAAACCATGATGAGCATGATGACGGCTCGTGCGCAATGAAACTCGCCGAGTATGAGGCCGCCAAAAGTCAATATTCGTACATCACCGATGACAGCGCCGCGGGCGCGGATTTTGCCGTGCTTTATGCCTGCGAGTTAATCAGCAGGCTGTATGCTGATGAAAATCAGACAACGCTCAGTGTGCCTGATGATTACGGTCTTCCGGAGAAAACCGAGGCTGCGTCGCAAACCCGACGTGGGCCGCCGGCGTTTATAATAATGTAAGATAAATATGTAGCCGACAGACGGTCATAGGTCGCTCGGCAGATTTTGTTTCATTATTATAAAGCCTGTTACATTATGATTAAATATAAATATGCTCTGCTGTGCGGAGCACTGATGCTGTCGTTAGGCGCGTGCCGCTCTAATGCCGGTGACGAGCTATCACATCATCATCACGACGGTCCTGAGACCCATGAAAATCATGGCGATGCCCACGAGACGGAGGGCCATGACGCACATAGCAACGGCGGTCACAGTGACGAAATATTCCTCTCTCCCGAAGCAGCCGAGCGTTTCGGAGTGAAAACCGAGAAGATTACGCGCGGCGAGTTTGCCGATGTCATCAAAGTGTCGGGACTTGTTGTTGAGTCCCCTACTGACCGCGGAGTGGTCACGGCTCCGACATCGGGCGTCGTCAATTTTGTGCGCGGCATTACGCTCGGATCGAAGGTCGGCCGCGGCTCGGCTGTGGCTACGGTCAAAGCCTCAGCCGTCAGCGGCGGTGACGCAAATGCAGCCGCCAAGGCCAATTATGACGCCGCTCGTCGTGAGCTCGACCGTCTGACACCGCTATATAAAGAACGGCTTGTCACTGCGTCGGAGTATAATGCCGCCGTGAGAGCGGTCGACGAGGCCAAGGCTCTTTACAGCGCCGGAGCGCAGTCGGGGCGCGCTTCATCGCCTATCAGCGGCGTTATAACAACTCTCGATGTCAACGAAGGTCAGTTTGTAAACGCCGGCGAGCCTATAGCCACAGTTTCGGCCAACAGGAGTCTGACACTGCGCGCCGATGTGCCGGAGCGTTATTATAGCCGTCTCGGTGATGTCACTGATGCTACGGTAAAACTGCCCTATGACGAGCACACCGTCAGACTTTCAGAGATGGGCGGCCGCCGGGTCAGTGGTGCTGACGTTGCGAGAGCCGTCACTCCGGGATATGTGCCGGTATATTTCAGCTTTAATAACGACGGTAAGGTCCTCCCCGGCAGCAATGTTGAGATTTACTTGGAAGCCGGACGCCGCGACGGCGTCATTTCAGTGCCCATAGAGGCTCTGAGTGAGCAGCAGGGTCGTTTCTTTGTCTTTGTGAAACTTGACGAAGAGGGATATCGTAAAATGCCAGTAACTACCGGTGCGTCAGACGGACGCAGAATCGAGATAGTCTCGGGACTCAACGACGGCGACGAAGTCGTGACAAAGGGTACGACGACCGTGCGTATCGCAGAGTCGAGCGGCACAGTTCCCGAAGGCCACACTCACAATCATTGATATATTATTGAGCTATAAACGTATAAATTCTGACGTATTATGCTTAATCGTATAATCAAATTCTCGTTAAACAGCCGTCTGACCGTTTTAATACTTACGGCTGTCATCCTCGTTGCAGGTACGATAACACTACTTCGCACCGAGGTGGATATTTTCCCTGACCTTAATGCCCCGACGGTCGTTGTCATGACCGAGGCTCCGGGTCTTGCTCCTGATGACGTCGAGACACTTGTCACCTACCCCGTCGAGACTGCGGTAAACGGCTCGACAGGTGTCAGACGCGTTCGTTCGGCGTCATCAACCGGTCTGTCTACGGTCTGGGTGGAGTTTGACTGGGGTACGGACATATATCGTGCCCGTCAGATTGTCACCGAGCGTCTCGGACAGCTCGGCGATGTTTTGCCGCCTAATGTCAAGACTCCCGTCCTCGGCCCGCAGTCGTCGATACTCGGTGAGGTCATGATTATCGGCATGACGGCCGACTCAACGTCGATGCTCGAACTGCGCACCATCGCCGAGCGCGTGATTCGTCCCAAGCTGCTTGCGATGGGCGGAGTGTCGCAGGTCTCGGTGATCGGCGGCGACATAAAGGAATATCAGATAAGATTGCATCCCGAGCGCATGAAACACTTTGATGTGACCCTAAGCGAACTGTTTGATGCTGTCGAGAATATCAACGACAATGCCTCCGGCGGTGTACTTTATGAATATGGTAACGAGTATCTCATCAAAGGCGCTGTTAACACAAGCGACCCGTCGCAGCTCGCATCGGCTGTAATCAGAAGTGACGACAACGGGATAGTGACAGTCGGCGATGTCGCCACTGTCGAGATTGGTGCAGCCCAGCCTCGTATCGGTTTGGCATCTGTCGAGGCTGAGCCGGCTGTAATAATCACTGTGACAAAGCAGCCCGCCGAGGGTACTCTCAACCTGACCGACCGGATTGACAGCGAACTTGCGTCACTGTCACGCACACTTCCGGCTGATGTAAAGATTTCGACCGATATATTCCGTCAGGCTGATTTCATCGACAATTCTATCAGCAATCTCCAGCGCTCGCTCCTTGAGGGCGCGATATTCGTCATTATCGTGCTCTTCTTCTTCCTGATGAATCTTCGCACGACGATTATCTCGGTAATCGCACTTCCGCTCTCGATTATCGTGGCCGTGCTCGTGCTCAACTTCATGGGCTACACCATCAACACCATGAGTCTCGGCGGTATAGCCATCGCTATCGGCTCGCTTGTCGATGACGCTATTGTCGATGTGGAGAATGTCTATAAGCGTCTGCGGGAGAATGCAGCAAGGCCTGAGTCTGAGCGTAAATCGACAATCAGCGTCGTCTATCATGCTTCGGCCGAGGTACGTATGCCGATTTTTAACTCATCGCTGATTATCATAGCGAGCTTTATGCCTCTTTTCTTCCTTTCGGGCATAGAGGGGCGTATGCTTATTCCTCTCGGCGTGTCGTTTATCGTCGCCCTGATTGCTTCGACGATTGTGGCTCTGACGGTTACGCCTGTTCTGTGCAGTTTCCTGCTTGGCGGCCGTGCGGCCAATGCCGAACTAAGCCGCGAGCCGCGCGTCAGCCGTTGGCTTAAGGATGTATATGCCCGGGCTCTGACAGCCGTATTGCGACGTCCGTCGGTTATATTAAGTGTGACAGGAGTGCTGCTCGTTGTGGCAGCCGGGATATTTGTCACACTCGGCCGCGGCTTCCTGCCCGGATTCAATGAGGGCTCTCTGACAATCAATGTCTCGACACTGCCGGGCGTCTCGCTCGAAGAGAGCGACAAGATAGGACGTGAGGCCGAGCGCATCATTATGTCTGTGCCCGAGGTGCAGACCGTCGCGCGCAAGACCGGCCGCGCCGAGTTAGACGAACACTCGCTCGGTGTCAATACATCCGAGATTGAAGCGCCTTACAAGCTTGACGGACGCACACGCGGCGAGTTTGTCAAGGAAGTGCGCGAGAAACTCTCGATACTTCCCGGCGTCAACGTTGAGATAGGCCAGCCAATCTCACACCGCATCGATGCGATGCTCTCAGGTACGGAGGCACAGATTGCCATCAAGATTTTCGGTGACGACCTCAATCGTATCTTCTCTATCGGCAAGCAGATTAAAGACATCGCCTCGTCTGTCGACGGTGTTGTCGATGTCAATATAGAGCAGCAGGTCGAGCGTCCCGAACTCATCATCTCGCCGCGACGTGAGCTGATGGCGGCTTACGGAGTAAAAATGTATGATTTTAACCGAATCGTCAATTCGGCAATCGGCGGTGAGGCCGTCTCGCAGGTTTATGAAGACGGTCAGGCCTATGACATAACAGTCGTTCTCGACGCTGCCAACCGCAATACCATCGAAGCATTGAGAGAGATAAGTATTGACTCGTCGCGCGGCAAAATACCGTTCTCGACCATTGCAGAGATTAAGTCAGAGACAGGCCCGAATACAATCAATCGCGAAAATGTCAAACGCCGCATCGTTGTCTCGGCTAATGTCGACGGTCGTGATTTGCGCAGCACTGTAAATGAGATTCAGCGAAATGTTGAAGACTGGATAAAACTTCCGCAGAACTATTATGTGAACTATGGCGGCCAGTTTGAGAGTGAGGCCGCAGCGTCGTCAACATTATTGTGGACATCTCTGTGTGCGTTGGCTGTAATATTGATGTTGCTCTACCATGAGTTCAAGAATTTCGGCCAGTCATTAGTCATACTTGTCAATATGCCTCTTGCCATGATAGGCGGAGTCATACTGCTTAAATTCACATCCGACGAGTTAAACATTCCCGCTATTATCGGATTTATATCGTTGTTAGGCATCACGACGCGCAACGGTATGCTTCTGATGTCGCGCTACAACGGTTTGCGAGACCGAGGTATGGCTCTTGTTGAGCGCATAAAGATTGGCTCGACCGACCGTCTGTTACCTATCGTTATGACCGCTCTGACATCGGCGCTCGCGCTGATTCCTTTAGCAATCAATGGAGACCAGCCCGGCAACGAGATACAGTCGCCTATGGCCATAGTGATACTCGGCGGCCTTGTTACATCGACGGTGCTCAATATGTTTGTCGTTCCGTCAATCTACTATCTAATAAACCGCAAGAAATGAAACATTTTGCATTATACGGTATTATACTCAGCTGTGCGGCGACATCTGCCTATGCCGCCGATTTTGAGACTGTCGTAAATACGATTGTCAGCAATAATGCGGCTCTCGCAGCTCAACGCGAGTCATATAAGGCGCAGGGGCTGACCCTGCGTGCTGACAACACGCTTTCAGATCCGGAGATAGGGTTTGAACATCAGTGGGGCCCTGCCGAAGTAGGTAACAAATGGAATATTTCCGTGAGCCAGAGCTTTGACTGGCCCGGCGTATACGCCAAGCGTTCGGCCGCTAACCGCGAGGCTATAAATGCATTCGAGTTCCTCTATCGGGCCGACGAGGCTGATTTGCGTCTTAAGGCACGGCAGACCCTGTGTGACTATGTCGACGCTGTCAGTCGACAGAGACTTCTGACCGATGTCGCCGCTAACCTTGACACACTCTATCGGCGTCAGTCTTTTGCCTACGACCACGGAGAGCTTACAATACTCGACATGAAGAAACTTAGGTTAGAGCGTGCTTCTCTGCAGGTACGTCTTGCCACGGCCGTGACCGCTACTGACCTTCTTCGTCATGACCTGATTGCGCTAAACGCCGGCAAGACTCTTGACCTCGGCGGCCTGACAGATTATGAGCAGACATCCCTGCTGCCGGAGGAGGAGTATCTCGCGGCTTTCTATGACTCTGACCCGGCTGTTGCTGCCCGTCAGGGACTCGCGCGCAGCGCGCAGCTCAATGCACAGGCTGCCTCACGTGCCCGTATGCCGGGATTCAGCTTGGGATATATCCATAATGTGGAGGGCGGCGAGCATTTCAACGGTTTCAGTGTCGGAGTAAGTCTTCCGGTCTATTCATCATCAAAACGCCGTGCTGCTGCTTTGGCCGAGAGTCTGAGTCTGGAACAGAGCAATGCCGATTATCTGCTTGCGACTCACAGTGCGATAGTCAGCGATTATTCTGCCGCGCGCAGCCTCGGTGAGCGTCTGAAAGCTTACGATGACTTTTTCGCATCTGACTCCGGCGACAATTATCTGGCATTACTCGGCAAATCGTTTGACGGAGGACAGATAAATATGATAACTTATCTGCTCGAGCTAAATTATTACCTTGAGGCGCGCATCGACTATCAGACGGCGCTGCATGACTATCAACTGTTGCTCGCCCGACTCAGCCGATATAAGTAATAAACCGGCGAATAGCCTTAATATACTTACGGGTGTGACCTGATGGTTGCACCCGTAAATTTTTATAATTCATCGAATCAGGACATGTTAACATAAATATTCAAGAAAAAATTGCACGATATGATTGCATTTGAGCGATTATTTTATTAACTTTGAATTGATTTTGCCATTTGCGTATGAATCATAGACACTTACGCATCCATTATATACGATTATAAATCTAACAAAGACATATAACTATGAATCCAAACAATGATTTCCGCAATTTTGCTGTCAAACATCTCGGCATGAACGGACTTGCACTCGATCAATACAACTCAAAACTCAGCTCGGCTGTCAATGCCAGCTATATTAACCCTACTATTATCGAGGAGCGTCAGCTAAATGTCGCCCAGATGGACGTGTTCTCGCGTCTTATGATGGACCGCGTCATCTTCCTCGGCACGGATGTCAATGACTATACCGCCAATGTCATTCAGGCGCAGTTGCTTTATCTTGACGCGTCAGACCCCGGCAAAGATGTCTCTATTTACATCAACTCGCCCGGCGGCTCGGTATATGCCGGTCTCGGCATCTATGACACGATGCAGTATATCTCGAGTGACGTATCGACAATCTGTACGGGCATGGCTGCGTCAATGGCTGCCGTGCTCCTCGTTGCCGGCGAGAAAGGCAAGCGTTTCGCGCTCAAACATTCGCGTGTTATGATTCATCAGCCGATGGGCGGCGCTCAGGGTCAGGCCAGCGATATAGAGATTACCGCACGCGAGATAAAGAAACTTAAGCACGAACTTTATACTATCATTGCCGAACATTCGGGCCAGCCATTTGAGCGCGTTGAGAAAGACTCTGACCGCGACTACTGGATGACTTCGGAGGAGGCTGCCGCCTATGGCATGATTGACAAGGTACTTGAGAAAGTAAAGCGCTGATTTAAATATGGCTAAAAAAAATATCGAAAAATGTAGTTTCTGCGGACGTCCGTCTGATATGGCCGACGTAATGGTGCCGACGCAAGATCAAAAGAATTTTATTTGCGGCGACTGTGTCAAATTGTTGAACGACATGATTGAAGACTTTAAGAAAGGTGAGTCGCAGAAAAAACATAAGAACGATATCAGCGAGATTTCGAAGGTGCCGAAACCGGCCGAAATCAAGGCCTTTCTTGACCAGTATGTCATCGGTCAGGACGCCGCAAAGAAATATCTCTCGGTGGCTGTCTATAACCACTACAAACGACTGATGCAGCCTGAAGATGATGATGTCGACATCGAGAAGAGCAACATCATTCTTGTCGGTCCGACAGGCACAGGCAAGACGCTTCTCGCGAAGACTATCGCCAAACTTCTCGATGTGCCGTTTACCATCGTTGACGCGACCGTGCTCACACAGGCCGGTTACGTCGGCGAAGATATCGAGAGCCTCCTGACACGACTGCTGCAGGCCGCCGATTATGACGTGGACCGTGCACAACGCGGCATCGTTTTCATCGACGAGATTGATAAAATCGCCCGCAAAGGTGACAATCCGTCAATCACCCGTGATGTATCGGGCGAAGGTGTGCAGCAGGGCCTGCTCAAGCTCCTTGAGGGCTCGATTGTCAACGTGCCCCCGCAGGGAGGCCGCAAGCATCCGGAGCAGCGCATGATACCGGTCGATACAAAGAATATCCTCTTTATATGCGGAGGTGCGTTTGACGGCATCGAGCAGAAAATTGCCCATCGCATGAACACACGCGTCGTCGGTTTCGCGCCTGACGGCAAGCGCCATAACATCAAGAGCGATGACTTCATGCGCTATGTCGCTCCTCAGGATCTGAAGTCATTCGGCCTCATCCCCGAGATTATCGGCCGACTCCCCATTCTGACTCATCTCGAGCCTCTCGACCGCGACGCCTTGCGTCGTGTGCTCACCGAGCCTAAAAATGCCATCACACGTCAGTATGTCAAATTGTTTAAGATGGACGGTGTTGATCTCAAATTTGATGACGACGCACTTGACTTCATCGTAGACAAAGCCATCGAGTATAAACTTGGCGCACGCGGCTTGCGTTCGATTGTCGAGTCGATTATGATTGACGCGATGTTTGACATACCGTCGACCAAAGATAAAAAATTTACCGTCACACGCGATTATGCAGCCGAGAAACTCGATGTATCGCATTTCGAGACTCTTGCCGCTTCATCTACGAGTGATTGATCACCTAAGAATCCTAATATAGAAAGTACCAGACCAAGCATTTATCATAAAAACACAAGGCCATGATTAGCAGACAAACGCTTTACGACGCCCTGAAACGTTTTTTCGGTTTCGATAATTTCAAGGGCAATCAGGAAGCCATTATGACCAACCTTCTGGCAGGAAATGACACTTTTGTATTAATGCCCACCGGAGGCGGCAAGTCCCTCTGCTATCAGCTGCCTGCACTTTTGATGGACGGCACGGCTATCATCGTGTCTCCGTTGATTGCGCTTATGAAAAATCAGGTCGACGCGATGCGTAATTTCAGCGAAAATGACAGCATCGCACACTTTCTCAATTCATCTCTTAACCGTGCGGCAATCGATCAGGTTAAAGACGACATCGCATCAGGTCATACCAAACTTCTATATGTTGCACCCGAGTCATTGACGAAGGAGGAGAACATCGAATTCCTCAAAACTGTCAAAATATCATTTTACGCCATTGATGAGGCTCACTGTATCTCTGAGTGGGGTCATGATTTCAGACCTGAATATCGCCGCATACGACCTATCATTAATGAGATTGGCTCGCGGCCGGTAATAGCGCTTACGGCGACAGCCACGCCAAAAGTGCAGCATGACATTCAGAAAAATCTCGGCATGAGCGATGTCGCCGTGTTCAAGTCGTCGTTTAACCGTCAGAATCTTTTTTATGAGGTCAGGCCTAAAACCAAGAACATTGACCGTGATATCATAAAATTTATCAAGCAGCACGAGGGTAAGTCAGGCATTATTTATTGCCTCGCACGTAAAAAGGTCGAGGAACTGGCCGAGCTCCTTGTCGTAAACAATATTCGCGCCCTGCCCTATCATGCGGGTCTCGATGGTGCTACCCGCTCTGCCAATCAGGATGCCTTTCTGTTAGAGAAAGTCGATGTCATTGTTGCGACAATTGCATTTGGCATGGGTATAGACAAGCCGGATGTCAGATATGTCATTCATTATGACATGCCCAAATCGCTCGAGGGCTATTATCAGGAGACCGGGCGTGCCGGCCGAGACGGAGGCGAAGGTCACTGTCTCGCGTTCTACTCTTACAAAGACCTGCAGAAGATGGAAAAATTCATGCAGGGCAAACCTGTAAACGAACAGGAAATAGGCAAGCAGCTTCTCGTCGAGACCGCGTCTTACGCCGAGTCGTCTGTGTGTCGTCGCAAAACACTTCTTCACTACTTCGGCGAAGATTTCGAGAGCGAAAATTGCGGGAACTGTGACAATTGTCTTGTGACACGCAAGACGGTCGATGCGACTGATGATTTGCTTGACGCGCTTGAAACCGTATCAGCCCTCAACGAACGATTTAAGGCAGACCACGTCATTGATGTCATGCTCGGCAAGAACACTAATGAAATCAAGGCTTATAAGCATGACCAAGTTGAGACTTACGGCTGTAGTCGGGATAAAGACCATCGTTATCTCAACGCTTTAATTCGTCAGGCTACTTTAGCCGGATATTTTGAACGTGATCTCGAGAATTACGGACATCTTCATATTTCGGCTGAAGGCCGCAAGTTTATGAAGAAACCGTCGAGTTTCAGTATCGTTGAAGATATTGAGTACAATGACGACGATGATAATATAATCATGAAGAGCGGGGCCAATTGCTCGGCAGACCCCGAACTGTATGCAATACTTGACTCGCTTCGTCGCAAGATGGCTCATAAACTCAATCTGCCGCCTTATGTAATCTTTCAGGAGCCGTCGCTTGAGGCGATGGCTATCAGCTACCCGATTACTATCGAGGAGTTGCAGAATATTTCGGGGGTCGGTGCCGGCAAAGCCAAGCGCTATGGCGACGAGTTTGTAAAGGTGATAAAGGCATATGTCGATGAGAAAGAAATCATTCGGCCCGAAGATATGCGTGTGCGCAGTGTCGCCAACAAATCAAAATTGAAAATATCAATCATACAGGCGATTGACCGCAAGATTGACCTTAATGAACTTGCGCCCTCTCTTAACCTCGAGTTCAGTCAGCTTATCGATGAGATTGAGGCAATTGTCAATGCCGGTACAAAAATCAATATTAATTATTATCTGAACGAAATCATCGACCCTGAAGACCAAGAAGAAATATTTGATTTTTTCCGTGAGTGTGAATCTGACAATCTCGCTGAGGCATACAATGAGCTTTGTCCTGCATACTCTGAGGATGAAGTGCGTCTTGTGCGCATAAAGTTCCTGTCGGAAATGGGTAATTAAGACATATAATAAAATGAATCAGACAGCGCTCGAGAAATTATATAAATCATATACGGGCAATGAGCCCGACCGTGTTGATGAACTGCCCTCATCAGGTTCAAACCGCCGTTACTTTCGGTTGTATGGCGATAAGACGTTAATCGGTGTTATTGGTGAGTCTCTCAAGGAAAACGAAGCGTTCATATATATGGCCGAGCACTTCAAGCGTAACGGGCTGCCTGTGCCGGAGGTGCTTGCTGTAAGCGATGACAAGATGTATTATCTTCAGGAGGATCTTGGAGACACATTATTGTTTCAGGCTATTGAAAAAGGACGCCTGACTCGGTCTTTCTCGGCCGAAGAACGTGATATTTTAGTCAAGACAATCAGACTTTTGCCCGATTTGCAGTTCGGAGGAGCTGTCGGCCTTGATTTTAAGTACTGCTATCCGTCGCCTCAGTTTGATGTGCGCTCGATTATGTGGGATCTCAATTATTTTAAATATTGTTTTCTCAAAGCGACCGGCATTGACTTTTTGGAAGACAAACTCGAGGATGATTTTCAGGCTCTTGCAGATGTGCTGATGCGCTCACAATCAGGTACATTTATGTACCGTGATTTTCAGTCGCGCAATGTGATGATTAAGGACGGTGAGCCTTGGTTTATCGATTTTCAGGGCGGACGCAAAGGTCCCTTCTACTATGACGTGGCGTCTTTCTTGTGGCAGGCTAAGGCAAACTATCCCGACAGTCTTCGCAAGGATTTGATTAAGGAATATATTGACTCGCTGCGTAAGTATCAGTATATCGACGAGGGCTATTTCATGGAGCAGCTTCGTCATTTTGTTCTCTTCCGTATTCTTCAGGTACTCGGTGCCTACGGTTTCCGCGGCTATTTCGAGAAGAAACCTCATTTTATGGCAAGTGTGCCGTTTGCCATCGCCAACCTGCGCGAGCTGCTTGACCGTCCTTATGCCGAATATCCATATCTTGACAGTCTGTTGCGCCGCCTCGTCAATCTCAAGCAGTTTACCGACGGACTCGCAAAGAATCAGCTCACGGTCAAGGTTATGAGTTTCTCATACAAGAAGGGCATCCCCAACGACGCATCAGGCAACGGCGGAGGCTATGTCTTTGACTGTCGAGCAATAAACAATCCCGGTAAGTATGAACGCTATAAGCCGTTTAACGGCCTTGACACGCAGGTGATAAAGTTTCTTGAGGATGACGGTGAGATAATCGATTATCTTGAGCACTGTTATGCGCTTGTAGATTCGTCTGTCGCAAGATATAAAGAGCGTGGTTTTACAAATCTGATGGTTTGCTTTGGCTGCACGGGCGGTCAGCACCGCTCGGTATACTGTGCGCAGCATATGGCCGAACATATCAACAAGAAATTTAATGTAAAGGTCGAGCTTATACACCGCGAGCAGGATATCGAACAGAATTTCACGGTCAAAAACTGACGCTGCAAATTATGAAAGCGATGATTTTTGCGGCTGGTATGGGTACCCGCCTCAAACCGTTCACCGACAGTCATCCTAAGGCACTTGCACCGATTTGCGGCCATGCTATGCTCGGTCTTGTCATAGAGAAACTCAAGTCAGCCGGTGTAGATGAATTTGTAGTCAACATTCATCACTTCGGTGAACAGATTCTCGACTATCTCGCGTCACACGACAATTTCGGCGTGACAATTCATATCAGTGACGAGCGCGAGCGACTTTTAGACACAGGCGGCGGCATACTCGCCGCCCGGCAGTGGCTTGATGGCAGTGAGCCTTTCATAGTTCATAACGCTGACATCCTCACCGATTTTGATATCCGTGAAATGGTTAGGCAGCACGTTGAGGCCGATGCCGTGGCCACCCTGCTCTGCAAACATCGCGAGACAAGCCGCTATCTGCTCTTTAATCCGTGTAACGGACGTATGCGCGGCTGGACTAATATCAAGACAGGCGAGCTGAAGCCCGAAACTCTTGCATCGTCTGACGGCCTTAAGGCGTTAGCTTTCGGCGGTGTTCACGTCGTGAGCCCCTATATTTTCACAAATCTTGAAAAGTATGCCGCATCACTCGGCGGCGATGAGCTGATGCCCAAATTTTCCATAACAGATTTTTATATCGCAGACTGTACTCTCGAGCCGATTTATGGTTACGGACCTTCGCGCCCATACCGGTGGCATGACATCGGCCGCATGGAGGCTTTGGCGGAAGCAGAGCATGATTTTTGCGAAAGTGACGGTTGATTTGCTTGTGTAAGTCAAAAATAATCACTACCTTTGCGCGTCAAATCAATACAAAACTCATTTTTAATTAATTTTTAATGGCAACAAAAATCAGATTACAGCGTCATGGTCGTAAAAACTATGCGTTTTATCCTATTGTAATCGCCGATAGCAGGGCACCACGAGATGGTAGATTTATTGAAAGGATAGGTTCTTATAATCCGAACACTAATCCTGCTACAATTTCTCTTAACTTCGAGCGGGCTTTGTATTGGGTGAATGTCGGTGCTCAACCCACTGACACAGTACGCACAATCCTTTCTAACGAAGGCGTTCTGCTGATGAAACATCTTCAGGGCGGTGTTAAGAAGGGTGCGTTTGACGAGGCCGAGGCACAGCGTCGTTTCGATGCATGGAAAGCTAAAAAAATTGCCTCTGTCGACAAAGTGAAAGCAGATATGGCTTCTCGTCAGGAGCTTGCTCTCAAGGAGCGTCTTGATGCCGAAGCAGCTAAAAACAAAGCTAAGGCTGAGGCCGTAGCCAAGAAAAAAGCAGAAATCGCAGCCGCTGCTGCCGAGGCTGCCAAAGCTGCTGAAGAGGCCGCTAAAGAGGCTGAAGCTCAGACCGAGGCTCCCGCCGCTGAGTAAGCCGATATTTTATTGCTACAATTAAAAGTGGCGCCCTACTCCCCCCCAATCCGGTGGTAGGGCGTCATCTTTTTATGCTTGTGCAGATGCAATGCACATGACATGCCTATCATCGATCCAAGTATTTTGCCTCCAGATCACGGTAGCGTTGTGTCTCTTTATATTGTCTTATCCATCCGTTGAGGCTGTCAAGCAATTCGGGCCTGTTTTTAGGGACAATCCAAGGCTGAAATTGGTTTAAAGACACCGGAGTCGAAATGTCTATGTCAGGATAGTCGGCTGCAATACGACGGGCTACACTTTCGTTGACGACAGCCTGTTTGATTTCGCCAAGTCCGACGAGTATAACGAGATGCTCGGACGAATAGTCCGGATTGCTGCGAATGAAAATCGTGTCACCCAATTCGTGTGATATGTTGATAAGACGTTTTTTGAAGGGCGACGACTCTGTCACCCAAACCGTATCGCCGAGCAAACACAGTTGAGCGGGAACTGCAGAATCATTCTTGGCCGAGTCCTTGCGACATACAAGCACCTGACGGTCAATATATATGTCATCAGTGAAAGCCAAGTCGTCTCCTGCATCCGCGCTTGACGGAACTGATGCGACAACAATGTCAAAGTCGCCGCGCCTCAGCCCGTCATAAGCGTAATCAAGCGGAGCAAACGGCTGAAATTTGATGTTTAGTGAATGTTGTGCGGCTATATCACGCAGCATTTCGTAGTCAAATCCTGACACAGTGTCGCCGCTCATCTGGTAGCTCATCGGAGACATTTCGATAGCGACAGCTAAAGTGTCGCCCCCCGGGCGGCTATAGTCATTTGTAATGGTAGATGTCAGATTATGGCTACAACGTCCGGCAAGCCATATGAACGCAAGTACGATAATCAATATCGCTACAAGCACGGGTACTTTCCCTTTGATTGTCTCAAGCTTTGTTTTTGACATAACAGTAGTATGCTATATCAGTATAACAATCGGGGGCGTATATAAGTTAACCGCGGACAGACTGTCAGGCAGCCGTATCCGCGGTTATAAGCAGTGTTGTTAAAATTTTACCAGATGACTACGCGCTCTGCGACAGGGCGGAACATTTTGTCACCGGCCTTGATGTCAAATGCCTCGAAGAAGGGCTCGATGTTGCGCAGCGTAGCGTTTACGCGCCAACGGCCGAGCGAGTGAGGGTCAGACTTGGTGCGAGAGAGAATTTCGGCCTCGCGGATATTGCCGGCCCATACGTTAGCGTATGACAGGTAGAAACGCTGGTCGGGAGTGAAACCGTCAATTGTTTCGGTTTTTTTGCCTTTGAGCGAGTTGTGGTAGGCAGTGTGGCTCACGCGGAGACCGCCCTGATCGGCAATGTTCTCGCCGAGGGTGAAGTGGCCGTTGGCATGAGTGTCACCTGCAACAATAATCTGATCGAACTGGTCGGCAAGTTTCTCGGCGAGTTCATTGAATGCTTTGGCATCAGCTTCAGTCCACCAGTTGGCGAGGTTGCCGTCCTTGTCAAACTGACGGCCCTGATCGTCAAAACCGTGAGTCATCTCGTGGCCGATGACAACACCGATTGCGCCGTAGTTTTCAGCATCGTCAGCATCAGGATTAAAGTAAGGAGCCTGAAGGATGCCGGCGGGGAAACAGATTTCGTTGGTAAGAGGATTATAGTAGGCATTGACGGTCTGGGGACTCATGAGCCAGCGCTCGCGGTCAACAGGTTTGTGGAAATCAGACAGGTTATAGTTCATGTTAAAGAGAATCGCCTGCTGCACATTCTCCCAATACGATTTCTTGGGGTCGACAATCAGACCGGAATAGTCGCGCCATGTGTCAGGATAGCCGACCTTGACCTTGAAAGCATCGAGTTTCTCGTGGGCTTTAGCTTTGGTTTCGTCGCTCATCCATGTGAGGTTGTCGATATGTTGGCCGAGAGCCGTGCGGAGGTTTTCGACAAGTGTTACCATCTTTTCCTTAGACGTGGCGGGGAAATATTTTTCGACGTAGAGTTGGCCGAGTGCTTCGCCGAGCATGCCGTTGGGGACACTGAGTGCTCGCTTCCAGCGGGGCTGCATCTGCTTGATGCCCGAGCGTACCTTGGCAAAATCAAAGTTGGCGTTGATGAAATCATCTCCGAGGAAAGAGGCGGCACTCGAAATGTATCCGGCCGCCAGATAATCGCGGAGAGCCTGCTCGGATGCGTTGGCTATGATGCTGTCGACAGCGGCGAGTGACTTAGGCTGACCGACAATCAGACGGTCAATGTCGTTGATGCCTTGCAGCGAGAAATAACGTCTTAAATCTACCGAAGGATAACGAGTGGCGAGTTCGGCAATGGTCATGGGATTGTAGCTTGCTGCGGGATCGCGGAGCTCTTCGCGAGACATTGCGGCTTTGGCTAATGCCGTCTCAATTTCCATTGTGTTGTTGACGAGTCGTTTTGCGTCAGCCTCGCTGTAGCCCGCAAGTTTGGCAACAGTCAGCAGATAGTTCTTGTATGCCTCACGCACGGTCTTTGCATGCTCAGAGTCTTCGAGGTAATAGTCGCGGTCACCCATGCCGAGGCCTCCCTGCTGCCAATACATCTCGTTCATCGACGAGTTCATCATGTCAGCCTCTACGCCTGTGCCGAAGAATGCGTCGATGCCCGGCATTGTGGCCATAAGTTCTATTACTTTCTCACGTGGAGTTGATGCGATGACAGCAAGATCAGCAGCCAAGGGAGCGGCTCCCTCGCGATTGAGACGGACGCTGTCCATGCCAAGAGCAAATAAGTCGGCAATTTTCTGAGTATTAGAGCCTTTGGCGGCTTTTGATGCGTCCAGACCGGTCACAAGTTCATAGACCTGCGAACGGTTTAGCTCGGCGAGCTGGTCGAAGGTGCCGAAACGAGAGAATTCATCGCTCAGCGGGTTGGCTTTCATCCAGCCTCCGCAGGCGAAGTCATAAAAATCGTCCTGCGGGCGAACCGACGGGTCGAGATTAGCACGGTCGACACCGCGCGGTGCGACTGCGCCGACGCTCATCGTGCCGAGAACGGTCGAGACGAGCAACAGATTGAATTTGTTCATATCGTTATATTTATAAGGTTTAGTTTGCATATCTTTCCTTTAGCTCATCGTTTTCCATCGATGCGAGCTCCCAGACGCTCATGGCGTTTTCGAGCTCTTTGGTAGTGTCGGCATGACGTTTTAGGATTTCGGCGCCTGAATCTCCGGCAGCAATTTCAGCTTCGATGGCTGCGATATCAGATTCAAGCTTGCTGACAAGCGCTTCGGCCTCCTCGACTTTCTTTGCTGCACGTTTGAGCGCTTTCTCACGTTCGCGCTGCTCGGCGTAGCTGAGTTTACGAGCGGGCTGTGCTTCGGCCTGTGTGGTTTTTGGCGCAGCTGCCTCTGCTTTCTGAGCAGGAGCAGCCTTGGGCTGTCGACCGGTAGGACTTTTTGAAAGCTCGAGCTCGGCGAGCGACAATATGCGTTTCTTCTCGAGAAACTCATAGATGCCGCCAAGACATTCGCGCACTTTGCCGCCACCGAACTCATAGACCTTTTCGACAAGTCCGTCAAGGAACTGGCGATCGTGGCTGACAACAATGACTGTGCCGTTGAAGTCCTTTATAGCCTGCTTGAGTATGTCTTTTGTGCGCATGTCGAGGTGGTTGGTCGGCTCATCGAGTATGAGCAAGTTGACAGGCTCAAGAAGCAGACGTATCATGGCGAGACGCGTCTTCTCACCACCCGAGAGCACTTTGACCGGCTTGTCTGAAGCCTCGCCTCCAAACATGAAAGCTCCGAGAATATCACGGATTTTTGTGCGGATGTCGCCGACAGCAACGCGGTCTATGGTGTCAAACACGGTTATATTTTCGTCGAGCAGCTGTGCTTGATTTTGAGCAAAGTAGCCAATCTTGACATTATGACCTATTTTAAGCGAGCCGGTGAATGGGATCTCGCCGAGAATACACTTAACGAGCGTCGATTTGCCCTCGCCGTTCTTACCGACGAATGCGACTTTTTCGCCTCGTTTGATGGTGAATGTAGCTCCGTCAAAGACCTGATGGTTGCCGTACGCCTTGCCGACGTTCTCTGCTATCACCGGATAATCTCCCGAGCGCGGAGCCGGCGGGAAACGCAGGTTGAGATGCGATGTGTCGAGTTCGTCTACCTCGATGCGCTCGATTTTGGCGAGCTGTTTCATGCGGCTCTGCACCTGTACGGCCTTTGTGGCCTTATATCTGAAACGCTCTATGAACTCCTCGGTATCAGCTATCTGCTTCTGTTGATTCTGATAGGCGCGCATCTGTTGCTCGATACGTTCCTGCCGCAGAGTAACGAATTTAGAATAATTTACATTGTAGTCATAGATTTTGCCGAGGTTAATCTCGATGGTGCGGTTTGTCACATTATCTATAAAGGCACGGTCGTGGCTGACGAGCACAACGGCTTTGGCTTTTGTTATCAGGAAATTCTCGAGCCACTGAATCGACTCGATGTCGAGGTGATTGGTCGGCTCGTCGAGCAGTAGTACGTCAGGGCGCGTCAGCAGAAGTTTCGCAAGCTCGATGCGCATGCGCCAGCCGCCCGAGAACTCGGAGGTTGGACGGTTGAAATCTTCGCGATTGAATCCGAGGCCTGTCAGAGTCTTTTCCATCTCAGCCTCGAAATTGTCTGATGACTGCATGACGAGCTGCTCTGACAGCGTGGTCATGCGGTCAATCAGTTTGTGATAATCGTCAGATTCATAATCAGTTCGCTCGGCAAGTTCATTGTTCAGGTCGTCGAGCTGATGCTGCATCTCAAAGATATGTGAGAAAGCCTTGCGCACCTCTTCGACCACGGTGAGGGTGTCAGTGAGCACCATCTGCTGCGGCAGATAGCCTATGGTCACATCGTTTGGCACGGCGACGGAGCCCGACGTAGGTTTCTGCAGCCCGGCTATAATCTTAAGCATTGTAGATTTGCCGGCACCGTTTTTGCCTACAAGGGCAATTTTGTCTTTAGGATTAATTACGTAATTGATATTGTCGAAGAGTGATTTAGCGCTGAACTCTACCGACAGATTGTTGATTGAAATCATTAAGTGACGTCTGTGCTTAAATGTATTGCAAAGTTAGCTTAAATCGGCTTTATATGCAAGCAATACTAAAGTCGGGCAGAAATAAAACCGGGCGCAGTGCCGCAATGACACTGCGCCCGGTTGCTATAGGGCCCACATCAAAGGATGCGATGAAACTCCGATATGACAGGTTTTGAGTGCTCGCCGTCCTTTGTAATCCGCCTTGGCTGTAAAGCAATATCCCAAACGGAATATTTGGGGCCCGCCATTGGTCGGCTAAGCTTGTCTCGGTATTTCATTGTAAATTTGAAGAGTTTCCCAATCTACTTTGATGTGGAAATCGTTTGTCTGTCAAATTGTGATTTTGCGCGACTCTCTTGTCGCTTTGATTTTATAACACAAAGATAGTATAAACTGTTTTGACTGCAAAATAATATTAGGTAAATTTATAACGGACCACTCTAAAATTATTAGTAGGAAACGGCTTGAACAGACACTTTCAAGGTACAATTATTCGTCAAAAATTGATTATGCGTGACCTTATGCCAAAGGGGCGAGTCAAAATGTAAAAAAATGCCACATAATTGGTCTAACACGGAATTTTTTTGCAAAATCCAAGCTTTAATTAAAAACATTTTGTAAATTTGCTGTTGTAAAACATATTTCGCTTGGAAATTTATATGTCATTCCATGATTAGACAAGCTCTTGAGAAAGTTATCAATGAGGATATGGCCGATATCTGGTCAATTCTTGACGCAGACGAGAAACGTCTGATTGTCGAGAACTTTGTCATTCATTCGTTTAAGAAAAACCAGCTTATATATGCCGAAGGAGATGACCCCGAGTATCTGTGGTGTCTTCTCAAAGGTAAGGTAAAGAAGATAAAGGAAGGCGTCGGTGGCCGTGTCCAGATTATCAGATTGATACGTCCGGTACAGTATTTCGGGTATCGTGCGCATTTTGCCGAAGAGCCTTATGTTTCGAGCGCCATGGCATTTGAGCCGTCTATAGTCGGCTCTCTCCCATTGAAACTTGTAGACGAGATGATTCATAAGAATATCAAGCTCGCATGGTTTTTTATCCGTGAATTATCTCATAATCTCGGCGGCTCGGATACACGTATCGTAAACCTTACACAAAAACACATACGCGGACGTCTGGCTGAGGCTCTTATCGTGCTGCGCGACCACTATGGATATGAAGAAGATAACTCGACGCTCAAAATTTATATGGCCCGCGAGGATATTGCCAATCTGTCAAACATGACGACATCTAACGCCATCCGCACCTTGTCAAGTTTTGTTGCCGAAAAGATAATTGTCGTCGACGGACGACGCATAAAGATAATTAACGAGAATATGCTCCGTAAGATCAGCAAATTCGGCTGATTATTTCAGACAGTTTTTTGCGTATAATCTTACCGTTTGCCGTGTAATCCATTTGATTCACGGCAACGATTTTTTTAGGGCAGCGGCGATGGTCGATATTGGCTTTCAATCGGGCGAGTATGCCGTCGCATTCTCCTTGTGAGCAAACCGCTACAACGACCGGCACTTCACCCCATTTTTCGTCCGGCGCGGCCGTTACATAAAACGGGCAACCAATGATGGGCGTGATTTCGGTCTCCAACTGCTCGGCGGCAATCTTGATGCCGCCGCTATTGATTACATTGTCATATCGTCCGAGCCATTTGAAACTCGAGACTCCGACGAGGTCAACAATGTCGTTTGTCACAAGACGACCGAACGAGAAACCGGGAGCGACAATCACGAGGCAGCCGCGACGGTCGGTCTCAAAACTGATGCCGGGCATCGCGTGATAAAGTCTGTCTGCATCACTTATATTCTGCAGAGCGACGTGGCTGCACGTCTCGGTCATGCCGTAAGTCTGATAGGCGTTGAACCCACGCTCGATTAAAGCACGTCGACGATTTTCGTCAAGCGCGGCTCCTCCTATTATTATATTGCCGCAAAGTGTCGGATTCGAATCTGACTCTATAAGGCTGTCGACCTGTGACGGCACAATGGCGAGGAGGTCGTAACGTCGGTCGATGACGAGCCGGTTGCTGACGGGCATCATGACGAGTTCGGCGCCCGATATCCAAGCACGAACACACATCATCTTGCCGGCGATATAGTCGACTGACAACGGAAGACCGAGCACCGAGTCTCGGCTGATACCGAAACGTCTGACCGTAGCCTCGGCCGAACGCAGCATGTCGGACTTTGTAAGTCGTATTTCCTTTGGCGCGCCGGTCGAGCCGGATGTGTGGGCGACAACATATGGCAGGCCATTGCTCCACTCCGCTTTGAAATCGTCTACTGTTGCCATGTCAATGCAGATATATCCCACCCGCCGTCGGGGTCAGTCATCAGACAGTCACCGCGGAGGCGAAGTGGTGAAGGAATGTTGTTGACGAATAATTGGCCGGTGCCGAGGCCCTGCGGCATAGACGGCCGGTACTGTGATACCCACTGTGCGATAGCATTAAGTCCGATATCCGATTCAAGCGCAGATGTTGCCCACCACCCTATCCCACGCTCCGCAGCAAGGCGTATCCATCGGTCGGCAGCCTCGAATCCTCCGCACAGAGTGGGCTTCAGAATGATGTATCGCGGACTTATTTCATCAAGCAACTTGGCCGATGCCAACTCGTCGCGACATCCTATAAGCTCTTCATCAAGAGCAATATCAATCGGAGATTGTCGGCATATATCAGCCATGACCGACGGCTGCCCGGCTTTGACGGGTTGCTCTATCGAGTGTATGTGAAATCGGCTGAGGCGATTGAGGCGCTCAAAGGCGTTCGCCGATGTGAATGAACCGTTGGCGTCGAGTCTGATTTCTAATTTGTCAGCCGGGAAATGGCTGCGGATATACTCGAGCAGCCCACATTCACTCTCGAAATCAATGCCTCCGATTTTAAGTTTGAGTACGCGAAATCCGGCTGCAAGTTTCTCATCAATGCGCGCGAGCATGGTGTCGCGGTCGCCCATCCAGATGAGGCCGTTGATGACAATCTTGTCCCGGCCCTCCGACCAAGTTCCGGGCCACGGATTTAAACCTACGCCATTGACGAGAGCAGCACGGGCGCTTTCAAAACCGAAGCGGATAGCGCTCATCTTTGGCAACGGCTCCTCGGGATGCCGGCATGTTTCGTCGAGAATCCGCTCAAAATCAGGAATGTCATCAGCACTAAGCCCTTTGAAGAGCGCACATTCTCCATATCCCGCTACATCGGGTCGGCTGTCGTCATAAAGCTTGACAAAATATGTCTTCTTCTCGGTCATAGACTCGCGCGACGTACGGGCCGTAAAACGGAAATGAAGAGTGTAATCTGTCCAAAGAGCCTTGAGCATGACGTGTTAACCGGGGAACTGAGGGAATTGGTCGAAATCTGGGTCGCGTTTCTCCAAGAAAGCGTTCTTGCCCTCCTGAGCTTCGTCCATGAGATAGTACATCAGAGTGGCATCGCCTGCAAACTCCATCAGGCCGCTTTGGCCGTCGAGCTCGGCGTTGAGCGCACGCTTAATCATGCGTATGGCGAAGGGGCTACGTTTCATAATGGTCTCGCACCACTCGACGACTTCGTCCTCCAAGCGGTCAAAAGGGACGACCTTGTTAATCATGCCCATCTCAAGAGCTTCTGCGGCGGTGTACTGACGGCAGAGAAACCAAATCTCTCGTGCCTTTTTCTGTCCGACGCAACGTGCGAGGTAAGACGACCCGAAACCGGCATCAAAGCTGCCGACCTTAGGGCCTGTCTGTCCGAAACGGGCGTTCTCCGATGCAATCGAGAGGTCGCAGATGACATTGAGCACGTTTCCTCCGCCAATCGAATAGCCGTTGACCATGGCAATGACCGGTTTGGGGATGCTGCGGATGGCTTTATGGAGCTCAAGCACATTGAGACGCGGTGTGCCGTCATCATCACGATAGCCACCGCGGTCCTTATAATTCTGGTCGCCGCCCGAGCAGAATGCCTTGTCGCCGGCGCCTGTCAACACAACTACTCTGACGGCCGGTGTGCGTCGGCAGTAGTCCATCGCGTCAAGCATCTGTGCATTGGTCTGCGGGCGGAACGCATTATAAACTTCGGGGCGGTTAATTGTAATCTTTGCGATACCCTTATAGAACTGAAAAAGGATGTCGCTGTACTCTTTGATAGTTGTCCAGTCGCGCTGTGTCATTATCTTAAATTTTTAAAGAATTCTTTTAATATTTCGCCGCTTGTCGGCCCCGGTGTAATGATATTCAGTATCGCCGGGCGCTCTGACTCAGCGGCGAAAGCCTTGAAGTTGTGCTCGAAATTATTTTCGCAATCTATTTCGTAATAAGCATATCCATATGCATCTGCGAGTTTGTGAAGCGGAAAATTAGGCTTGGCGACAAAACACTCCTCAAGACAGTCAAGCGAGGATGTCGAGCTGACGAATCTGAATATGCCGCCTCCGCCGTTGTTTAGCACCGCTATCTTAAAGCGAGGCGTAATTTGCCGTAGACCGAGAGCTCCTATGTCATATGCAGCACTCATGTCTCCGGTAACAAGTAGTGTCACATCATTATAATATATGTGTGCGCCGACGGCTGTCGATGTGCAGCCGTCAATACCGCTGACGCCGCGATTGCAATCAATTCGGGCTATATGTTTATAATCAAACAGTTGGGCATATCTGACAGCGGTGCCGTTTGACAGCTGCAAATGCCAATGTCGGGGAATTGCGTCAATAAGCATTGACATCGCCTTTAAATCGCTCCACTCGCTTGTGCGTGCCATTTCAGAGGCACGCAAGGATGCTTTTTGAGAGGCTTGGGCCCATTTAAGTCCGTAGTCACGCGTCGTTGTATCGCCGATAATGTCATTGAGTTTTTTAAACAGAGCTGACGGACAACAATCGAACTGACGTGTCAAGTGCAAAAAACAGTCTATCAGCCGTTGCGAAGGTCCGATATGCCAGTGTTCGAGTCTGTCACACCCGCGCAGGTATGTTTTAAGCATACGAGAGACAAGCGATCCGCCGAAACTTATAACTATGTCAGGAGTGAGCTCCGAGAGTTGTTCTTGGGTCAGCGACGATAATGTGACGTCGATATTGGGTACTGACGGACAGCATGGATTTAAATTTGACTGTGCTTCAAACATGACTGCGGCACCTGTTTTCACAGCAAAGCGACTTACAGCCTCGTTAAATTCTGAGTCAGGGGAGCCGAATCCTGCAACAATCAGTATTTTCTTGTCTTGCAATCGGTCTATAAGTGCACTGTCAAACACAGGAATTGTTTCCTGAAAGCTGCGCACAAACGGTATGGCTTTAAATTGACTGTCACGTTCGGTAATGCTTCCCAATGGTTGGTCGAGTCTGACGTTTATATGCACCGGCCCCTGAGGCAATCCAATGGCTGTGTTTAAGGCATCGTTAACCGTGCGTTCAAAAAAACGTCTCTGTGCGACAGTTCCGTTGTCTGTGTCAAGTTCAAACGAGTCTTTGACTATGTTTTCAAAAATACCGTTCTGTCTTATTGTCTGGCTGTCATCCTGATCTATCCACTCACTCGGGCGGTCAGCGGTCACGGCTATAAGAGGCACATGGCGATAAAAAGCTTCTGAGAGGGCCGGTCCGTAGTTGAGGACTGCTGAGCCTGAGGTGCAGACAAGAGCCACCGGCCTCTGTGTTTCAATCGCTATGCCAAGTCCGACAAATGCTGCAGAACGCTCGTCTATGACGACATGACAACGCAGACGCGGCTCGCTTTTTGCGGCTAAAATCAGTGGCGCGTTGCGTGAGCCCGGCGAGATGACGATATCTCTCACGCCGCGTGCTGCGAGCACATCAACAATGGCATTACAGGACAGTTTATTGGTAGTTTTCACTTATTGACGTTTATATGGTCTGCAAATTTACGGGATTTTCCGTAGATTTGCACTACTTTTCAACACTATGAGAGCTATTGTAATGTCCCTGCTGATGTTGTGTGTGTCGTCTGCGGCGCTATATGCGGATGAAACTCAGGTGTCTGCAACCATATCGGCAGACAGCGTCTGCGTACAACCCAAACGCGGACTTATCAAACGCATCATCGATTACTTTGATGACACAAACAAACCGAAAGAAAATAAGCCTTTCGATATAAGTTTCATAGGAGGTCCGCATTATTCGTCAGACACTAAGTTCGGCATCGGGCTTGTAGCGGCCGGTGTGTATCGCACGGATATGACCGACACAGTGACGCAGCCGTCTACGGTGTCGGTGTATTTTGATGCTACGACGAGCGCATTTTTTAAACTCGGAGTCTGCGGCAATCATATTTTCCGTAACGACAAACGCCGTATTGACTATGATATAAATTTCTCGTCTGTATCTACCAAGTTCTGGGGCATAGGTTATTACGAATGTAGCGACGACAACAATGAGTCTAAATATAAATATCTCAACTCGCAGGCGCGCGCATCATTTCTGTACCGCATAATGCCTGATTTCTTTGTCGGCCCGAGCGGCTCGTTTGACTATATCAACGGCCGGCATTTCGCCAAGCCCGAGCTTTGGCATGGCGAGTCAGACCGAACATTTAACATGGGTATCGGTTTTACAATACAGTATGATACGCGTGATGTAATCACAAATGCTTATAAAGGAGTGCATTTCAGAATCGATCAAAGGTTTTATCCTCGTTTTCTCGCTAATAAATATGCATTTTCGATGACCGAATTAACAGCAGCATATTACCGACCATTGTGGAGAGACGCCATTCTCGCCACATGTATCAACGGACGTCTTACCTACGGCAACACTCCGTGGGGTCTGCTCTCGACCTTGGGAGGCGACAACATGCGTGGATATTTCGAAGGCCGATATCGCGACAAATGTCAGATGAATGTATGTGTTGAGTTGCGTCAGCATGTATGGCGTCGCAACGGTGTAGTTATATGGGGCGGAGCCGGTACGATTTTCCCGAAATTCAGTGCCATAAAAGGTCGGACAATACTGCCAAACTATGGCGTCGGATACCGTTGGGAGTTCAAACGTCGTATGAATATACGACTTGATTTAGGATTCGGACGTCATCAGACCGGATTTATATTCAGTATGAATGAGGCCTTTTAAATAATACGTAATTAGCTTATGCTCAAACAAATATTTGCATATCTCGTCAGTACTAAGCTTTGGGCTTGGCTTTTTCCGGTGCTGCTAATTGTGCCGAATGTCGCTCTGGCTTTTACCGAACGAGATCCGTTTCCGGCGAAAATAACCGATATCATTCTCCCTCTCGGCGTCTACTGTCTGTTGATGAGTCTCTCGCGTCGCGTAGGACGTACAATGATATGTTTTTTGCCGGTGATGATTTTTGCAGCATTTCAGATTGTGCTGCTGTATCTATACGGCGAGTCAATCATCGCTATTGATATGTTTTTGAATGTTGCCACTACCAATGTCGCAGAGGTGAGCGAGCTTTTGGGTAATCTGACTTTGTCGATACTTATTGTTGTAGCGCTGTATCTGCCTCCGATTATTATCGGTATCATTATGATGGTGAAAAAACGGTATGGATGTGTTTCGGATCTTATCATACCACGCCGCGTCGGCATAGTCTCTACGGCAATCGGGATTATACTTCTGATGTGCTGCTACATTTTTATACCCGGATATGCGGTCACACGTATGCTTTTCCCGGTCAATGTAATGTCTAATCTGATTACTGCGATAACACGCAGTGTGGACACTTCCAAATATTATGAAACGTCTGCCGACTTCAGTTTCGGCAGTCAGTCCGAGCATCCTGACTCATTGAGGGAAATCTATGTAATTGTAATCGGTGAGACCGCACGGGCCGATAACTGGCAACTTGGCGGCTACCACCGCGAGACTAATCCGCGACTTGCGCAGAGGGATGAGCTTGTCTTCTTTAATAAGACTCTTTCAGAGAGCAATACCACTCACAAGAGTGTGCCTATGCTTTTAACACATCTTTCGGCCGTTAATTTTGGAGATTCAATACGGTTTGTCAAAGGTGTCATAGATGCGTTTGCGGAGGCCGGATACTCGACGGCATTCATCTCGAATCAGGAACGCAATCATTCGTATATTGATTTTTTAGGAACGTGTGCCGATACTGTCGATTTCGCACGTCAGGACCACGGATTGCGATACGACAGCCGCCTGGTCGATCCTGTAAACGATGTACTCGCCAAACAGTCTGCTTCGAAAAAAGAGCTTATTGTCATACATACCTATGGCTCGCATTTCAATTATCGCGAGAGATATGACGAGACTTCGGCTCGTTTTTTGCCGGATAATGCCACCGAGGCAACATCCTACAACCGCAGAGAACTGATTAATGCTTATGACAATACAATTGTCGAGACCGATGCTTTGCTTGACAGCCTGATGTGTATTCTTGATGCCGATTCTACGACTGTAGCCGCTTTGATATATACATCGGATCATGGTGAAGATATCTTTGATGACAGCCGGGAGCGTTTTCTGCATGCATCCCCCACTCCGACCTTTCGTCAGATACACGTGCCGATGATTGTATGGCTATCGTCAGGTTATCGCCGGTTATATCCTGATGCTCAAGCCGCATTAAAGAATAATTCAGATAGAAACGTTTCGTCAAGTTTATCGCTTTTCCCGACCATAACTTCATTAGCGGGTTTAAAACTTAAACATAATGCCCCGTCTTCGGCAGACTTGAGCTCTCATTTTTATACCGAGCCTAAACGTATGTATCTTAACGATTATAATGAAGGGCTTAAATTAAAGGATGCCGGATGGCGCGAAGGTGATTATGAGGTCTGCAAGGATTTCGGAATTTCATACGAATAGGGATTTATTCGCCGAGATATTTGTAAATTATTTTTGTACATTATTGTCTTAAAGTTTTCCATTTCAAAAACGTTATCTATTAAAAATCAACGATATATACTTTTTGATTTAAAAGTTTTCCAAAATAATTTTTGTAGGCATAAATTTATGATGATTTGTTGTTGATTTTGAATAATAATTATATTACCTTTGCTGCTGTTTCAGCCTGATTTGGCTGCACAGGATAATATCACGAAAACATCATCAACAAATTTGATTATGATACAGACAGTTGTCAAACGCGACGGACGCGTTGTGGGCTATAACGAGGAGAAAATCAAATCGGCCATACGTAAGGCCATGCTTACAACCGAGCTTGGAGAGGATGAGTCTTTAATCAACAAGATATCCGTAAGAGTCGGACTGAACGGGAGTGAACGTATGACCGTCGAGGAAATACAGGACGCCGTTGAGCTTGAATTGATGAACAGTCCGCGCAAGGAGGTTGCGAAACGCTATATCGCCTATCGTGACCAGCGCAGTATAGCCCGTCGCGCCAAGACACGCGATATGTTTCAGGAAATCATTGAAGCTAAAAACAATGATATCACGCGTGAGAATGCCAACATGAATACGGATTCTCCGGCCGGCATGATGATGAAATTTGCATCGGAGACCACCAAACCCTTTGTTGATGACTATCTTTTGACCGAAGAGGCGCGCGAGGCAGTGCGCCACGGCTATATACATATACACGACAAGGACTATTATCCGACGAAGAGCCTGACCTGCGTGCAGCATCCGCTTGACGTAATCCTTAAAAACGGGTTTGTCGCAGGACACGGCGAGTCACGTCCGGCCAAACGAATCGAGACAGCGAGTGTCATAGCATGTATTTCTCTTGAGACGGCTCAGAATGAAATGCACGGCGGCCAAGCAATACCGGCGTTTGATTTCTATCTGGCCCCGTTTGTCCGTTCGACTTTTATCGAAGAAGTAAAAAATATTGAGGCTCTCGACGGTTGTGACCTCTCACATTTATATAATATAAAACTGAAGGACTTCATTTCACGAAATTTGGACGGACTGAGCGGTGACGAACGCCGATTGCAACATGCGGTAAACCGTACTGTCTCACGCGTCCATCAGGCTATGGAGGCATTTATTCACAACATGAATACCATCCATTCGCGTGGAGGCAATCAAGTTGTATTCAGCTCGATTAATTATGGAACTGACACTTCGGCCGAAGGACGTTGTGTCATCCGCGAACTGCTTAACTCGACTTATGAGGGTGTAGGCAACGGCGCGACAGCCATCTTCCCTATTCAGATATGGAAAAAGAAGCGCGGAGTCAGCTATTTGCCCGATGCCCCTAACTATGATTTGTATTGTCTGGCCTGCAAAGTAACCGCGCGACGTTTCTTCCCCAATTTTGTAAATCTTGACGCAACTTTCAACCAACATGAGAAGTGGTCGGCCGATGACCCCGAGCGTTATCGCTACGAAGTAGCCACAATGGGCTGTCGAACTCGAGTCTTTGAGGACCGATACGGTGAAAAAACGTCTATCGGCCGAGGTAACCTCAGTTTCACCACTATTAATATTGTGCGTCTCGCCATCGAGACTATGAATATTCGTGATTATGACGAACGCATCGATGCCTTTTTCAAAAAGCTTGACAATGTCCTCGAGATTGCTGCCCGTCAGCTCAACGACCGTTTTGAGTTCCAGCGCACGGCGTTGGTCCGTCAGTTCCCGCTTCTGATGTCAAAACTATGGGTCGGAAGCTCCGAACTTAAGCCCGATGAAACTATTGCTCCGGTCATAAATCACGGTACGCTCGGTATCGGTTTCATCGGTCTCGCCGAATGTTTAGTCGCGCTTACGGGCAAGCATCATGGCGAGAGCGAAGACTCGCAGCGCCTCGGTCTGCGCATTGTCTCACACATGCGCTCAAGGGCCAACGAGTTCTCCGAACGGTATAATCATAATTATTCGATTCTTGCCACTCCGGCCGAGGGATTGTCGGGTAAATTCACCGCCAAAGACCGTAAATCGTTCGGCATAATCGAGGGTATTACCGATAAGGTTTATTATACCAATTCAAATCATGTGCCTGTCGGTTACCACTGCTCACCGCGCCATAAGGCAGAGGTTGAGGCTCCTTACCATGAACTGACCCGTGGCGGCCATATATTTTATGTGGAGATTGACGGCGACGCTACGCACAACCCTGAAGCTATATCAGATATAGTCGACCTGATGGACCGTTATAATATCGGTTACTGCTCGGTCAATCATAATCGTAACCGTTGCATGAACTGCGGTTATGAGGATGCATCCGACGGACTCGAGGTATGTCCGGAGTGCGGCTCGCACAATATCGACCGACTGCAGCGTATAACAGGTTATCTTGTCGGCACGACTGACAGATGGAATAACGCCAAACTTGCAGAGCTTAATGACCGCGTCGTCCATAAATGACCAACGACGACACATTCTGAGAGTGGTCGATATTGTCGAAGGGACTACTGTCGACGGCCCCGGGCTGCGCACCTCAATTTATTTTGCCGGTTGCCGACATCAGTGCCCGGGGTGTCACAATCCGTCGACATGGTCCTTTGACGCCGGACATGACATGTCGATAAACGAGCTGACGGAAATAATCGACGAAGCCGGTTTTAATGTCACATTCACCGGCGGCGACCCTCTCTACCAGATAGAGCCGTTAACAGAGCTTGCCCGTCGGATACGTACTGTCGGCAAGCGTATATGGTGCTATACCGGATTTAAATATGAAGAAATAGCCGGTAAAGCCGAGTTCGGAGCATTGCTCGGACTTGTAGATGTGCTCGTCGACGGACCGTATATTGAATCACTCAGAGACATTAAGCTGCTTTTCAGAGGCTCTTCAAACCAGCGACTTATTGATTTAAGAAGATCTGAAAAGGGAAATATTATCGAGTGGAATAGAAATTTTCAGGAAAAATCCGCCGATTTTTAACTTAAGTTATTACATTTGTGTCGGGCATTGCAACAGATGTAATTGCCCGACCGCATTAATACCTCATCAATGCCTGAAAAGCGAAACATAGTCAGCCGCATTACCCGCTTTTATGTAGAGGGATTCAAGTCTATGACAAATGTTGGTCGTTCACTTTGGTTGCTCATTATAATTAAAGTGATAATTATGTTTGCCGTACTCAAAATTTTTTTCTTTCCGGATATACTTTCAGACACTTACAATGATGACGGCGAACGAGCCGAGGCAGTGCGTAATGCGTTGACCGAGCGCCAATAGACATATTCTGAATTAATCATCAAATCATTAAATCAAATATCAATGAACGATTTATTAGCAACGGTTGACTGGTCAAGGGCGCAATTTGCCCTGACAGCCATGTATCATTGGCTTTTTGTCCCGCTGACAATCGGTTTGTCGGTAATTGTCGCTATCATGGAGACAATTTTTTACCGCACAGGCGACGAACGTTGGCGTGGCATAACAAAATTTTGGATGACGCTTTTCGGCATCAATTTCGCATGCGGTGTCGCCACCGGCATAATCCTCGAATTTGAATTCGGCACCAACTGGTCAAACTACAGCTGGTTTGTCGGCGACATTTTCGGCGCACCTCTTGCAATCGAAGGCATCGTCGCGTTCTTTATGGAGGCGACTTTTGTTGCCGTAATGTTTTTCGGCTGGAAAAAAGTCAGCCGCGGCTTCCACCTCGCAGCTGCTTGGCTGACTGCTGTCGGAGTCTGTCTGTCTGCATTGTGGATACTTGTCGCCAACGCATGGATGCAAAATCCGGTCGGCATGGCATTTGACCCCGAGCAGATGCGCAATGTAATGGACAATTTTACGGAGGTCGCGTTTAACTCAGTGGCAATGAATAAGTTTTTCCACGCTGTCTTTAGCGGATGGGTACTTGCCGCTGTATTTGTCATCGGTGTCAGCTGTTGGCTGCTTTGGAAAAAGAGAAACACTGATGTCGCAGTCAAATCTCTAAAAATAGCCTCTTGGTTTGGTTTTGCCGGTATGGTGATGACGCTTTATACCGGCGACGGATCGGCTGTTGAAGTCGCACGCGTTCAACCCATGAAACTTGCGGCTATGGAAGCTCTTTATGACGGTAAGGTCGGACAGGAGCTTGTGGCTTTCGGTATAACAAATCCCGAAAAAAAAGCCGGCGATGACCTTGATCCGATGCTTTTTGAGGTTTCAATTCCTTATGGACTTTCAGTACTTGCAAATCATGACGCCCACAGTTTTGTACCCGGCATCAACGACCTTATCGCCGGCCGCGCCATAAATGCTGACGGCGATACCGTAAATACCGTCAGCTATGATGAACGCATTGCCATAGGTAAAGCTGCCCGTCAGGCATTGAAGGAATTCGGTGAGGCTAAGGCCGCCGGTGATACCGCCGCGATGAACGCTGCCCGCTCGGAACTTATGGCCGGATTTAAATACTTCGGTTACGGATACTTTGACAGCGCCGATGAGGCTGTGCCGCCTGTCGGGCTGACATTCTACTCCTTCCGCGTTATTGTTATCGCAGGCGGTTATCTATTTGCCCTCTTTATCGCGCTACTGTTTATCTGCTATCGCAGCCGCAAGTTCCTCGAGCGTCCGTGGCTTCATTGGCTCGGTATGCTTTCAATAGTCGTGGTATGGGTCTGCAGTCAGGCCGGATGGGTTGTGGCCGAGGTCGGCCGTCAGCCGTGGGTAATACAGGATCTGATGCCTACCCGCGCGGCTATCTCTGATATCTCAGGCGGCTCGGTGCAGCTGACATTCTGGATTTTTGCTATCCTGTTTACTCTGATGCTCGCTGCCGAAATCAGCATTATGCTGAGATATATAAACCGCGCATCCAAAACCGAAATCGAACAACATGACTAAACTCTGAAACCATGACACAACTACAATTATTACAATCATACTGGTGGCTCTTAATCGCTGTGCTTGGTGCGCTGCTTGTGTTTCTGTTGTTTGTGCAGGGCGGACAGTCAATGCTGTTCGGGGTGAAGGATGCCGAACAACGTCAACTGATGGTCAATTCGCTCGGCCGAAAATGGGAACTGACGTTTACGACTCTTGTAGTTTTCGGAGGAGCTTTCTTTGCCTCATTCCCGCTTTTTTATTCGACATCATTCGGCGGAGCCTACTGGCTTTGGATGCTGATTCTCCTGAGTTTTGTCCTGCAGGCTGTCAGCTATGAGTTCCGTCGTAAGTCAGGTAATCTTTATGGCACTCATACTTATGACGCTTTCCTGATGTTCAATGGCTTTGTCGGATGTATCCTGCTCGGCGTGGCAGTGGCCATGATGTTCTTCGGAGCGGCGTTTACCGTTACAAAGAGCAACCTTTTAGACATCAGTCAGCCGGTCATCTCCCAGTGGGCTCCCACACGTGGTCTCGAGGCTATAGTATGCTGGAAAAATCTGCTTCTCGGCGTCGCAGTCTTCTTCCTCGCCCGCACTCAGGGTGCGCTATACTTCATCAACAACATTGACTACAACGAGGAGTTTGCCAAGCGCATGCATCGCTCCGTACTGGTCAACGGTCTGATTTTCGCCGTGCTCTTTGTTGCCTTCCTTGTTGTGATGCTTTTAGAGCCCGGCCTGAAGTTTGACGCTACGGGCAATTATACAGTAGTCGATAACATCTTCCTTCACAATCTGTTGAACATGTGGCCTCTGCTGATTATACTCCTTATCGGGGTTGTTGCCGTCCTCTACGCTATAATACGCACGGCTTTCTGCTCTAAATTCCGCAGCGGCATCTGGTATAGCGGCATCGGCACGGTAGTTGTTGTCGTCGTGCTTATCCTTATCGCCGGCTGGGACGGCACAGCCTATTATCGCTCTACGCTTGATGCCTCAAGCTCGCTGACTATAGCCAACAGTTCCTCATCGCTGTTTACGCTTAAAGTGATGTCATGGGTGTCGGTGCTCGTGCCATTCGTCCTTGCATACATCTGGTATGTATGGCGCAAGATGAACAAACAGCCGCTCACCGCCAAAGAATTAGACTCAGAGAGCCATCAGTACTGATCTGACTACTGTCTGATATAAAAATTCAGCGCTTTCCCGCGCAGCTTCCTCTGTTGCCCCTTTGCTATGTGGGGTGACACGAGTTCTGAAGTTTGCGGGAAAGCTTTTTTTATATTATCTTCGCGCTAAATTGACGCAGATTAATGTCAGACGCTTACCGAACCATCGCCGCCCCCTCAGAGGCTGTCTTCCGTGAGAAGATGAGCCGATTTCTGTCGTTCGCTTTTCCGGTTTTCTCTGCCGAAGAAGCGCGTCGGCGCATTGCTGCGGTACAGAACGAATATCATGATGCGCGTCATGTGTGCTGGGCCTATATGCTTGGCGCAGACTGCAGGGAGTTTCAGTCTAATGACAACGGCGAGCCGTCGGGGACGGCCGGCAAACCGATACTCGGTCAGATTCGCTCGTTTGAACTCTCCAATGTGGTGATATGCGTCGTCAGATACTTCGGCGGTATCAAATTAGGTACTTCGGGACTAATCGCAGCCTATCGTGAGGCTGCACGCCTTGCGTTAGATGCGGCCGAGATTGTCGAGCGCCATGAGACTGACGACATTACCTTCTCCTTCCCCTATCTCGCCATGAATGATGTCATGCGGCGTGTCAAACAGTCATCAGCCGAAATTGTCAGCCAGTCGTTTGACAACTCATGTGAGATGACGCTTAGACTCCCGCGCGAGGCTGCCGAGACGCTTAAAGCGAGGCTTGAGGACTTGGACGGCGTAACATTTTGATACATAAATCTTAAACAACATAATACATCACACAATGCAAAAACTTATAAAACCAATTGTCATGAGTGCAGCAGCTCTTATGCTCGGTGCTTGCTCGAGTGAAAAGGCGTCCGAAAGCGATGCCGACATTATCGAGCGCCCTGACTTTCACAGCGAGTCAGGCATTTTTGACTCTGAGGCCATGATGGCGCTCGGACGTGTCACCGACCCCGTAGTCTCTCCCGACGGCAAGAAGATACTTTACAGCATTGCCTATGAGAGTGTCGAGAAAAACCGCTCAAACCGTGAAATTTACGTAATGGATACCGACGGTCAGAATCAGACAAGACTGACACACACTGCCGGATCCGAGTCATCGGCCGTATGGATTGACGGCGGTGAGCGTATAGCATTTATGGCTGTTGACGGCGACCATGGCATGCAGGTGTGGACTATGGCTGCCGATGGCTCTGATCGTCGCTGTGTCAGCAGTGTCGAGGGTGGCGTAGGAGGTTTCCTTTTCTCGCCCGATGGAAAAAAGGTGGTGCTGATCGGCAATGTCAAGTATAGCCGCAAGGCTTCTGACCTCTATCCTGATCTGCCCGATGCAACCGGCCGTGTCATCGACGACCTTATGTATAAGCACTGGGATGAATGGGTGACTGAAATACCCCACCCCTTTGTCGGCGATTTTGACGGCAAGACTATCAGCAATGTCAAGGATATTATGGCCGACGAGCCATTTGAATCGCCGATGAAACCGTTTGGCGGTGTTGAGTCATTCGCATGGTCACCGGACTCGAAATCGCTTGTTTATGTTTCACGCAAGAAGACCGGACTCGAATATGCCATTTCGACCAACAGTGACCTCTATCGCTATGACCTCGAAAAAGACACTACCGAAAATCTTACCGAGGGCATGATGGGCTATGACACATGTCCGGCCTTCTCGCCCGACGGCAAGAGCCTCGCATGGCTGAGCATGGAGCGCGACGGCTATGAGGCTGACAAAAATCGTCTCTTTTTGCTGGACCTCGCCACGGGTCAGCGCACGGACCTGACTGCCGACTGGGATTACACCATCGAGCAGTTTGCATGGAACCCCAACGGCCGCTCGCTTTGGTTTATCGCCTATCATCAGGGCGTCGCCCCTGTCTTTGCCATCGATGTCGAGAGTCACGAGGTTTCAACCGTTGCGGAGGGTGTCTGCGACTACACCTCTCTTTCACCCGTTGATGAGAAGACAGTCGTGACGATGGCTCACTCTATGCTTCGTCCCAACGAGATTTACAGCGTGACAGCAGGGGCAGATGCTAAGGCCCTGACCGATGTCAACGGCGATATCTTCGCTCAGCTCAAAATGCCGGTCTGCGAGGCCCGCATGTTCAAGACTACCGACGGCAAAGAGATGCTGACTTGGGTCGTATATCCCCCTGAGTTTGACAAGACCAAGAAACATCCCGCCATACTTTACTGTCAGGGCGGCCCGCAGTCATCTGTAAGCCAGTCATGGAGCTATCGCTGGAACTTTGCTCTGATGGCTTCTCACGGTTATGTTATCGTGATGCCTAACCGCCGCGGTGTCCCCGGATTCGGCACCGAGTGGGAGGAGCAGATTTCAAAAGACTATCCCGGTCAGAACATGCGCGACTATCTCGCAGCCATCGACGATGTCAAGAAAGAGCCGTATATTGATGCCGACCATATCGGTGCTACCGGAGCAAGCTACGGAGGTTTCTCGATTTACTGGCTCGCCGGTAATCATGACCATCGCTTTGCAGCCCTGCTCGCTCACGCCGGTATCTTCAATATGGAGGCACAGTATCTCGAGACTGAGGAAATGTGGTTTGCCAACTGGGACATGGGAGGCGCATACTGGGACAAGGACAATGCCGCCGCGCAGCGCACATTTGCCAATTCGCCACACCGCTTTGTCGACCGCTGGGACACACCTATTATGATTAGCCATGGCGAAAATGACTACCGTATTCTTGCATCGCAGGGCATGGCCGCCTTCAACGCCGCAAAACTGCGCGGCATTCCGGCTGAGATGGTCATCTTCCCCGACGAGAATCACTGGATTCTCAAACCGCAGAACGCCGTTCTCTGGCAGCGTCTCTTCTTCCGTTGGTTTGACCGCTGGCTCAAACCTGACAGCGAGGCCGCCAAAGAAGCTGCGGCTAAAGACGTACACAACAAATAAGCAATTTATCCGTTAGAATTGACAGAGGCCTGTCGGCAGCGCCATAACAGCGAGCCGCAGGTCTCTGTCACTTTTTTCATATATTACATGTCAAAGACTCAGCTCAAAAAAGAACTCGCGACACTCACGAATGACCAACTTGTCGCACTCGTGCTCGACGCCTATTCGGCCCGACGCGAGACGCGTGATTATTTTGAGTTCTTTCTCAATCCTGACGCTGATGCGCTAAAAGAGCGCTATCGCGTCGAAATTGAGCGTGAGATGACGCGTGGCAAGTACGGGGAGTCGACAATGCGCATAGCGCGTATAAAGCGCGCTCTCAAAGATTTCGAGTCGTTTTCGCCGGGCGTTGAATATGTACTGAGCCTTAGGCTATATGCAATCGAATCGATGCTCAATGTCGAGCGTTACAAGCGTTTTAAGGACACTCAATACCGTGGTTGCGCCGCTCTTATAAACGAAACTGTAATCTGGGCAAGCAAAAACGAGATTTTCGATAGTTGCATGGACAGCGTTAACCGACTTCTTTCGCCAACAGGCCCTCAAAGCACCCGCATGCGCCGATTTTTGGAACAGAATCTTAAGATGTAATATTCGTTTCGGACTGAATTTACTTGTATGCCTCCGTTTTTTCCGCTTATGTAAATTGTTCATTTTTAACAAATTTATAAAGCGTTGATTATCAACCATGTATTTATATGGTAATAATTTTTAAACCTTTTTATTACTTGATAGTCATACGATTCTGCGAAAATTTTGTTAACTTTGAGAAATACAAAAAACAAAGCCTTAAAGTCAAGAGAAAATATGGAGCAGACACTCATCATCCTTAAACCATCATCTTTACAGCGCGGACTCACAGGCAGCATTATCAATCGATTTGAGCAGAAAGGTCTGATTATCGCAGGCATCAAAATGATGCGTCTTGACGAGACTATTCTCAGAGAGCATTATGCCCACCTTGTCGACCGTCCGTTCTTCCCGTCGCTTGTTAAGTCTATGACTGCTACCCCTGTGATTGTGATGTGTCTTCGCGGCGTTAATGTCGTCGAAGTGGTGAGGGCTATGACCGGAGCTACAAACTGTCGCAAGGCCTCTCCCGGCACCATTCGCGGCGACTTCGGCATGAGCGGTCAGGAAAATATAATCCATGCTTCGGACTCTGTTGAGAATGCCGACATTGAAATTAAGCGTTTCTTTAAAGAGAACGAAATTTTTGATTATACTCCGTTAGTAATCTCGGCTCTGTATGCTCCCGACGAGCTTTAAGCCTTTTCAACCGGAATGACCAATCTCTCACCTGCCAGTATCTGATGTATTTACAGAAATTACTTAAATCTACAATTTTTACTGCCGCAATAACCACAGCGCTTTTTGCTGCGGCAGAGACCATGACCCCGCGTCTCCCCGGACAGCATATGCAGCAACACGGCGACCTTCTCGCCAATCAGGGCAATGCCTCTATACAACTCGAAAACGCTACAAAATATTTAGAGAGTCTCTTTAGCGAGGAAGAAGAGCCCGAATATGACATCTACACCGAGGGTTGGGAAAGCGGCCGTGTTAACTGCTACGCTAACGCTGTTGTGCCCCAGCGCGTTGATATCGATGTGTCGCATTACGTAATGCCTCACGCCGGATATGTCACTTCGCCCTATGGTTATCGCCGCCGTTTCCGCCGTATGCACAAAGGCGTAGACCTTAAGGTCAATATAGGCGACACCATTCGCGCTGCCTTTGACGGCCGTGTCCGCATCACCAACTTCGAGCGCCGAGGCTACGGCTACTATGTAGTGCTCCGCCACACCAACGACCTCGAGACTGTCTATGGCCACCTCTCACGTTTCCTTGTTGAGCCGGATCAGTATGTAAAAGCAGGTGATCCCATTGCGCTTGGCGGTAACACCGGACGTTCGACAGGCCCCCATCTCCACTTCGAGACCCGTTATATGGGATATGCCATCAATCCGGCTGCCATATTTGACTTTGCAAACCAGACGACCCACACTGATATATACACATTTGACAAGTCAACATATCAGAAAGCTCGTAACTTCTCGCCCGAGGCAAATGCCGAGTATGCCGCACGCTATCGTGCCGCCAATCCTCCGAAGGCATACACTCCGAGCTCAAGTTCGTCGAAGGGCTCGTCTGTCGTCAGAGTGCGCAAAGGCGATTCGCTCAGCCGTATAGCCTCGCGTAACGGCACAACAGTTTCAAAACTCTGCCGTCTGAACGGTCTGACAACTAAATCAAAACTAAGTATCGGACAAAAAATAAGAGTTCGCTGACAGACATTTATAAATTTGCTAAATCTTATACTCCACGACCTCGAACTATTCGGGTCGTGGCTGTGTTTTTAGGACATGGAGTTAACCATTTGTAAAAATGAAGAAAATTAGTTCAGTCTCTATTTTAGCTCTGGGTTTGGCCGGTTTGACACTCTCATTCGGAGCATGTTCGGGCAGCGGGTCTTCTGATCGTAATCCTGTCGAGTTTACAAGCATTCAGACAGCCAAAACCTATCGTCTCGTTGGCTCCGACTCAGTGTATCAGAGAGGAGCAGATCTGGTGTTTTATGATTCGGTGGCTATGCTTATGCCGTCTGTGATTCACAAACACGATATCAAGCCTTTGCAGGATGCGATACTTAAAATTGCCTTTGACAGCATCTCGACCGATTACAAGGGACTCATGACCGCGTATTTTGAAGAATCGTTGAAGCAGACCGGTTTTAATGCAGAGCAAGTCGACAATGATACAATTGTATTCAATACGGCTGACGGATACGACCTCATAACCGGCAATGTCGTCAATCTTTCGGCTGATTTGCTTGTATATTGCGTCAGTGACAATATTTACATCCCCGGGGCAGCCCACGGGATGAGCACACGTAATTATATAAACTATAATATCACTGAAGGTAAACTAATATCTCTATCAGATCTATTTACCCCGGCAGGTCTTAAGACGTTGCCATCTGTCATAGCGCGTCAGGCTGCCGAACTAAGCGCTGTATTCGGGCCTACAGACATCACCGCACTCCCGTCTGAGGATAATTTCTATATTTCAGCTCAGGGAGATATCGTCTTTGTATATCAGCCTTTTGAAGTCGCATCTTATGCGCAGGGATTTATTAATGTGCCTTTCTATCCCTATGAACTTGTCGACTATATGACAGCCGATGCCATAAAATATTTTAATCTGCAGGATTTAAATGATTGAAAAAGCTAATGATGTCTCCTCGGAGGCATCGCAGCTCTCCTCCAACCACGACATAGACAATAATAAAATCACAACGGCGAAGGGCCTTTTGGCTCTTTCGCCGATTGTCGTATTTATCCTTCTTTATCTCGGTGTGTCTGTCGCACTCGACGATTTTTACAAAATGCCTCTGTCTGTCGCATTCATTGCGGCATCGGCATGGGCTTTTGTTGTCAACAGGAAGATTAGTTTTAAAGAAAGAATCGAAACTTTCTCACGCTCGGCCGCACAGAGCAACATCGTATATATGCTTTGGATATTTATCCTCGCCGGTGCGTTTGCCGAGCTTGCAAAATCGATAGGCTCAATTGACGCTACAGTCAGTCTGACACTTAGTATCCTGCCCGCATCAATGTTGCTGCCCGGGCTTTTCTTCGCGGCATGTTTTATATCGATGTCAATAGGCACATCGGTCGGCACGGTCATAGCCCTCGTCCCGCTTGCCGTCGATATTGCAGCTACTGCAGGCGAAAATGTCCCGCTTTTTGTGGCGACAGTGCTCGGCGGAGCATTTTTTGGAGATAATCTGTCGTTTATCTCCGACACGACAATCGCTGCGACACGTACACAGTTCGTGGCAATGAATGTAAAATTCAAGGCGAATCTGCGCATAGTGCTTCCTGCTGCAATTATATGTCTGATTATCTATATAGTTATCGGGCATGGCATTGCGGAAGTCGCCGCCCCCGTCGGCGCATCGCCGTGGCTTGTTTTGCCATATATAAGTATTATAGCCCTTGCTGCGGCCGGTGTCAACGTTATTTTGGTCCTTATCAGCGGCATAATTATTGCTGTCGCTACCGGTTTGTTTTACGGCTTCAGTCTGATTGATATGGCCGGCTCGATGGGTGAAGGCATTGATTCGATGGGTTCGCTTATAATCATAACTCTATTGTCTGCCGGAATGCTCGGCCTGATTAAAGAGGCCGGAGGTATCAATTATCTGCTTGCCATAATGACATCACGCGTAAACAGTCCGAGAGGGGCAAAAGCCGTTATTGCGGCATTAGTCAGTGTCGTTAATATATGTACGGCCAACAATACTGTCGCTATTATCACAGTCGGTTCGCTGTCGCATAAAATCGCCATGAAATATGGAGTGTCAGGCGCCCGCACGGCCAGTTTATTAGATACATGTTCATGCATAATACAGTGTCTGATACCATATGGCGCGCAGACGTTGCTTGCGACAGGATTAGCGTCAATTTCGCCTGCCGCACCATGGCCATATTTATTTTATCCGTGGACGCTCGCCGTAATGGTCTTAGTAGCAATCCTTTACAAAAGCAAAAAGTCAAATTAACATATTTTAAACATTATCCGCGAATTTATTATCTAAATTTAGCGTCTAATATTCAAAAATCAATCACATAGCGCTTAAACGATTTCAACTAATCTACTATATAAAACTAATTCTTAAACAATGAACAAGTTCTTTAAACGCGGACTCATCGCCATGATGAGTTTATTTGCAATCGGAACTGTCTGGGCTCAGACTCCCGAGCAAATGCAACAAATCCCTCAGCTGCCGGTTGATCCCGCGGTCAAAGTCGGTAAATTAGACAACGGACTGACTTATTATATCCGCCATAACGAGACCCCGAAAGGTCAGGTGGATTTCTTTATCGCCCAGAAAGTCGGCTCAATCCTTGAAGAAGAAAACCAGCGCGGTCTGGCGCACTTCCTCGAGCACATGTGTTTTAACGGCACTGAGCATTTCCCCGGCAACAGCCTTATCGACTGGCTTGAGTCAGTCGGCGTGAAGTTCGGCTACAATCTTAACGCCTACACTTCTATTGACGAGACCGTCTACCGCATCAATAACGTGCCTGCCACCCGTCAGACTGTGGTTGACAGCTGTCTTCTCATCCTTCATGACTGGGCATCGGCTCTCACCCTCGACCCCGAGGAGATTGAGAAAGAGCGTGGCGTCATCCACGAAGAGTGGCGTCAGAGCAATGTCGGCGAGAGCCGTCTCATCGAGCGTCTGCTCCCCATCATGTATCCTGACAGCCGTTACGGCCACCGTCTGCCTATCGGCACTATGGAGGTCGTCGACAACTTCAAGCCTCAGGCTATCGTAGACTACTACCACACATGGTATCGTCCCGATCAGCAGGGTATCGTAGTCGTCGGTGACATCGATCCTGCCTATATCGAGGCTAAAATCAAGGAGTACTTTGCTCCCGTCAAGATGCCCGAGAATGCCAAGGAGCGTGTCTACTATCCCGTGGCTGACAACGAAGGCACAATCTACGCCATCGACAAAGACCCCGAGGTGCGCAACGCTTCATTCATGCTCGCGTTCAAGACGGATCCTCTGATTCCCCGCGAGATGCGTAACACTCAGGCCTTCTTCCCCGTTCATTACATGACCCGCATGGTAACATCGATGCTCAAAACACGCCTCAATGACCTCGGCATGAAACCTGACGCAGACTTCTCAAGCGCTGACGCTCAGATCAGCGAATTCTTCATAGCCAAGACCAAAGAGGCCCTCATGCTCGACGGCACTGCAAAGGGCAATGACATCGTCCCCGCCATCAAATCTATCTACCGCGAACTTCTCCGCGCCACACGCGGCGGATTCACAGTCGGCGAATATGACCGCGCCCGCTCTGAGTTCCTATCAAGCATGGAACGTCTCTATAACGAGCGCAACAACACCGAATCTACAACTTACGGTCAGGAGTATGTACGCAGCTTTATAGACAATGATCCTATTCCCGGCATCGAGGTTGAATATAATATGTATAAACAGATTGCTCCGATGATTCCCGTCGAGGCTATCAACCAGCTTCTCCCCGAGCTCGTCAAGACTGACAACCGCGTGTTCCTCGCCATGCTTCCCGATAACGGCACATTCAAAGTGCCCACCGCCGAGGAAGTTGCTGCAGCTATCGCATCAGTTGACGGCGAAGAAATTGAGGCTTACAAAGACGAAATGAAAGCCGAGCCCCTCATCCCCGCCCTGCCCGCACCCGGCAAAATCACAGCCGAGAAAGAGCTGACACAGTGGGGCGCAACAGAGTGGACTCTGAGCAACGGTGTTAAAGTCATCGTCAAACCCACTGACTTCAAAGATAACGAAATCATATTCGAGGCTGTCGCAAAAGGCGGTCTCTCGACAGTCGACGACTCTAAAGCATCGTCTGTAATCTTCCTCCCGATGGCTATGCAGAGCCACGGCCTCGGCGACTATAGCAACACAGATCTGCAGAAATATCTCCAAGGCAAACAGGCTTCTGTCGACTATGGTTTCGACACATACAGCCGTAACGTCAGCGGCAAGACAACTGTCAAAGACCTGCCGACTCTGATGGAACTCATCTACATGGGCTTTACCGCTTTCAACATCACCCCCGAAGAGTTCACATCGACACAGAATCAGATTACCGGCATGATTGCCAATCAGGAGAACACTCCGACCTTCACTTTCAACGTCAAGCTGTTGGGCAAGCTCTTCAAATCGCCCAAAAAGCAGATGATCACGACCAAGCACATTGCTGCCGCCGACCGTGAGCAGACTCTTGACATCGTCCACACAATGCTTGCCGATGCTTCTGACTTTACATTTATCTTCACCGGTAAAATCGATATGGCTCAGATGCGCCAACTCGTCGAGCAGTATATCGCCACTCTGCCCACAGGCAAGTCAAACGAACTCGACAAGGCCGGTTGGTCAGCTGATATGGAGCCCATCAAAGGCTCGGGCGAAGACACCTTCACCACTGCAATGCAGACTCCTCAAACTTATGCTTTCGTAGCTGTAATGGGCAAAATGCCTTATAACCCGAAAAATCAGATCCTCGCATCTGTTTCGGCTCAGATTCTAAGCAACCGTCTGCTTAAGAAAGTGCGCGAGGAAATGGGTGCCACCTATTCTATCGGCATGAGCGGCAACCTTTCACGCACAGGCGATTTCAACACTGTCCTCCAGACAGCCTTCCCCATGAAGCCCGAGACCAAAGATGAGGTAATGACCGTAATTAAAGACATCATTACTTCGATGAACTCTACGGTTACAGACTCCGAGCTCAACCCCATCAAAGAGTATATGGTTAAAAACGCCACAACTGCTCTCGAGGAAAACAGCGACTGGGCTAACGGTATTGCCGGATGGGCTACCAATGGTGTTGATACATTCAACGGTCGTGCCGACCTCGTCAACTCTATCACTACAGGCGACGTCCACGCCTTCATGAAAGCACTCATCGATCAGGACAACTACCGTGTCGTCATCCTTGACCCCGAGGCCGCACAGGCAGCCGCCGAGACCAAATAAGCATCCGTAGATTATAAAATTATTCTGTGATTAAGGAGCCGCGTCATAAGCGCGGCTCCTTTTGTTTTCGCTAAAGAACAAGTACGGCGGACACGTTGTTATAATATCATAATTTTCACAAAAATGCTTATAACAATGAAAGCTATCAAACTAAGTATCCCCGTGATTGCGTCTGTGCTTGCTGCATCGTCATTAAATCTTTCGGCGCAAACATTTAACGATGCCGACTCTGTAGGTGTACCCCAGCGCGCTATAATCCTTACGGGTAATCCGGGAGAAAATAGTGAGCATATTGCGGTGCTTTACTCTCGCGAGGGCATGTCTTTTGACGACCCGAGCGCACCTCGATTTCTCTTTCTCGACCGCGAAGGTAAAGTTGCCCTCGGTATCGGCGGCTATGTCAAGGGCGTAGCAAGCTACGACTTCGATGGTGCGATTGACGATAACGGCTTTGTGACTAATGCCATTCCTGTGCCGGCTGATCCCGCATTGCGCAACCGTTTTGGAGCAGACGCATCACACTCGACCATTTTCTTGAAATTGGTCACTAAGAATTCAAAACTTGGCCGAATTATCGTCTATGTGCAGACAAACTTTACCGGAGATGATGGCGGTTATGGCTTGAAACTCAAGCAGGCATATGTCAGTGTCGGACATCTGACCGCCGGTCTTGCCCGTTCGACATTCGCCGACGGTGAAAGTCAGGCTCCGACCGTCGACACTCAGGGACCGTCAGGACAGATTGATGCAAAGAACATGCTGTTCCAATACAAGACATCTTCATGGCATGGTGTGTCGGCAGCTATCTCGGCTGAGTTTCCCAAGGCCGATTATACAATCACGGCCGGGGATGCCGAAAAAATATCACAACGTTTCCCGGACATACCCGTCTATGTGCAGTATAGCTGGAAATCAGGTAATCACATAAGATTGTCTGGTATACTGCGAGAGTTGAGCTATCGCGATCTTGTAGCCGGTAAGAATCGTTTTGAAACCGGCTGGGGCGCGCATTTCAGTACAATAGCAGATATAGTCGGCGGTCTGAAATTCTTCGGTCACATTGCCTACGGTAAGGGTATCGCGCATTACGTCAACGATCTCGGCGACATTGGTTATGACCTTATTCCCTCAGATACCCCCGGCAAGATGAAAGCTCCCGGTGTCTTAGCATGGACAGGAGGTTTGCAATATAACTTTACAAAGGACTTCTTTATGTCGGCAAACTATAGTTACAGCCGAGTTTATCAGAACGAGTTAATAGGTGCGCATGCTTATAAATACGCACAGTATGTCGCTGTCAACGGATTCTATAATATAATCCCTGACCTTATGATTGGTGCGGAATATGTCTATGGCCGTCGTAACGATGTCGACCGGTTTCATGGCAATGCCAATCGTTTTGAGGCCATGCTGCAATACAGTTTCTGATAAAAAAACTAAATATCAGACGGGTCGGCGCAACTATGAGCCGACCCGTTTTGTTTAAAGAATAAATTTAAAACTTATACATAAGATATGGAAAGATTTATTTCGATGTCAAAGTTGACTAAAGCGGTCACAGAATCATTTGAAAGCAATAAAGACGATAAACTTGCACTGTCCGTTGTCCTGACAGACGGACGCAAGATTAACCTCGGAAGAACCGATGTCGCTTCGGCGATTGGTGATTTGGTGAGACTCCCGATATTTGTAAGTCTGCTTGCGCAGAAGTATGACAATAACGACGGCATGAACTCGTGCTGCAAGGCTTGTGAGTGTGGATGCAAAGGCAAGTCAAAGGCAAAACCTGAAATTCCGCTAAACAGACGAGGTCTTAGAATGTTAAGTGCCGTCGAGCCGACAAATGACAGTGACGGTAAATACAATATCCTTTATGATAATATTGTCGCGCTAAGCGGCGTTGCGCCTGATATGGACGAAAAAGTCTATAAAGAACAAGTCGCAGCGAATCAGAAAGCTGATATTGCAAATACACTTGCTGCGGCAGACTACTTCCTCTTTGACGATACTGACATAGCGGTCGACGTGTATACACGTCTGAGTTCGCTTGCAATGACAACCGAGCAGCTTGCCGTAATGGGTGCGACGGTTGCCGCTGACGGGCGTAATCCTGTCAACGGATCAAATGCGTTTGACGGAAAAATAAGCACGGCAGTTATGGCTGTCGCTGCCGCTCATGGAGGGCCGCATCATCTAAAAAAACAGTGGATGATTAAGGTCGGACTTCCCTCGGTTGTCAATAAATGTGGAACAATCGTCGCCATGCTGCCCGGTTTCGGCGCTATAGCCGTCTCTGACTCAAATGTAAATGACGACAAAGTTTCGTGCGCTGCCATTAATACAATCCGAGACATTGCTGCCGCATTAGGATTAAATGTATACAGTTCGGCTCGTGTGGCAGTCGATAAAGATTAATATTCTGAAAAACTTGCCTGAGAAATTCAAAAGGCAGGTCCTACTCGACCGTAATGGTTGAATGTTATATAATTCTGCGAGGTCGTCCCGGCTTATCAATCGAATAGGTCGGGACGACTGTTTCTTGCGGCATAGTCAAGTAAATTATTATATACGCGCAAAATCGCATCAGCATACGAACTGTTCATCGCCCAACGCATATTAAGGTCATGCCATGTCGCTGCCGAGCCCCGTTTTACCATATTGAATCGCGGGTCAAGAAGATGCTCGCCTTCGGGCAGAGATTTGTCCGAAACATAAGCATACAGATGCTGAATATGAGCGGTGACTCCGTCTTTTATAGTCTCGAATTTCTCTCCGCGTGCACCGCGTCTGTTGACACCAAGACCGCAGTAATTATGCTGAGATGCCTTGACTGCCGTCCCTCCCTCAAACTTAAACCATCCGGTCTCAATAATAGCCTGACAGAATGCCATATCCCCTTTTATACCGTATAACCGGCCCACTTCGATGTAACATCGCGCGATTTCAGGAGAGAAGTGTTTGTTATACCGCTTGACGAATTCAGCCATCGTTTCGTAGTCAATATCAGCTTCTCCCGAAATGATATTATAGTCTTTCGAGAGATTCATCGCTTCAATTTCCGAATCTATTGCGCTATCGAGCAGAGACTGTCTGTCATCCTCAATAATGCGGTACTCGACTTTTGACACAGCATCAGCAGGAGACTTACAGCCGGTCAACAAGAGCAATGATATTATTAATGGCAAATGATTCATCATCGGTGACAAACTTACAAAAATTATGCCGTTTTTAAGCGAAAAAAACATGCACTTTTAATTGCACGTCATTAGTTTTGCACAACAAAATTACTATATAGCCATGAATACACATCTGCTTGGAATATTCAGTATCGCCATATTGTCGGCCGGTTTGTTGCCTACAGAGCTTTCGGCAGAAGATAATATGACTTTTTGCAATCCTCTCAACTTGGACTACGGCGCCGGAGGTCTCGGCAGCCCCGAGACTTATCGTGAGGCTGCAGACCCTGTAATCGTACTTTTCAAGGATAAGTATTATCTTTTCGCCACCCGTGATCGTGGAGGGTATCGCATGTCTGACGACCTTGTCAGCTGGACCGACATCCCGTTTTGTGACGATGCCATCAATACAACGGCATTTACCCTGCGTCAGCATTATGTAGCGCCGGCTGTTGCTGCGGATGACAATTATATATACTTCATTAATTTCAATACAAAGGAGTCGCCTGCAGATATTATACGCAGCGACTCACCGGAGACAGGGCGATGGGAGAAGTGCGGCAAGGTGCGCGTCACCGCTGACCCGCATCTGTTTATCGACAACGGCCGATATTTTATCTATCACGGATTGGGCGACGCCGCCAAATGCTTTGAACTCGACCCGGTGACAATGACTGAAATCAAAGGAAGCGAAGTGTTAATACGCCCGGCGATTAAAGACCTTACGGTGTGCCCGGGTTATAATTTCGGTCAAAACGAGATTCAGCGACAATTGGAGATTGGCGACCTCAAATACAAAGTTACAAAGACGCCTTGTCCGGAAGGCTCATGGGTCATAAAGAACGGAGATAAGTATTATTTCCAGTTTGCTACGCCCGGCACGGCATCTCAATGGTATTGTGACGCTGTGATGACATCTGACAGCCCGACAGGACCATTTACTCTCGAGCCGTACAATCCGATATCGCTAAATGTCGGTGATTTTGCCGGGGGCGCAGGTCACAGCTGTGTTTTCCGCGACAAATACGGCAACGTATGGCAGGCATCGACCATGTGGGTCGGCAAGCGCACGGGTTTTGAGCGCCGTATAGGACTATTTCCTGTAAAGTTTGACGATAAAGGCCGTATGAATGTCTACACACGTTTCGGCGAATATCCGCAGATTATCCCTCAGCACAGATTCGACCCTGACAAGCAATATCTCGCTGGATGGAATCTGCTCTCTAACGGCAAGTCATGCACGGCCTCAGGCTCGATTGACGGTCACACGCCGGAAATGGCTGCCGACGAATGTATACGCACGTGGTGGTCAGCTCCGACAGGCAATGAGGGCGAGTGGTTTCAGATGGATTTGGGCGCTGTTAAGAGAATCAATGCAATTCAGGTTAATTTTACCGAGCAGGATGCGATTGCATCAGACAACCTCGACGAAGACTACAATGCTTACCGACTATATACTTCAAAAGACGGGAAGAAATGGAAATTGACTGCTGACCGCAGCGTCAACCGTAATGGCGCACCACATGATTATATGCAATTGAAAAAGCCGGTCAAGGCGCGCTATATCAAAATCGAGAATGTTCATATGCCCAAACAGGGCAAATTTGCCTTATCAGACTTAAGAGTATTCGGCCACGGCGGCGGTAAAGCCCCTGTAGCCGTAAGCGGAGTCAAAGCCGTTCGTGACAACACAGATGACCGTTATTCGACTGTCACATGGGATGCGTCGAAGGATGCCGACGGATATGTTGTGACCTTTGGTTACCGTCCTGACTATCTGAATCAAAGCATTATGATAAAAGACCCGTCGAAGACAAGTCTTGATATTCATATACTTACGCCCGGCGAGAAGTATTACTATCGTGTCGACGCCTATAACGAGAACGGTGTCACCGAGGGTAACGATATAGTAACCGACTGATAATCCATTGTTTTGATATAACGAAACAGGAGACACTCTTTTCGGAGGGTCTCCTGCCACGTTTCAACTATTTATTTATGAGAGCCTTGTAACCATGGTTTCACAACTTTGTCACAAGGACGAGGGATAATTAGAATGCGTATCTTTTACTGCTTCATTTACTACAATATAACGTAATTGGAGGATGTAATTCCCTTAGCAACTGCACTAAAAGAGATTAAATAGTGTAATCTCCGCGGCGCAGTTCCTTAAAATGTATAATATGACTTAATAAATTGGTCTATGGGAGTTTGACCGATGACCCTTCGATTATCAGAACTCCGCGGTCGGCAAGCTCTCTTATGATGTCAGTCGCAAGCTGTCTCCGTGTCGGAAAAGCATCGACAAGTGACCCGAAAGTCAGTGGTCGGTCCGCTTCTCGCAGATATGCCATTACCCGCATCTTGATTTCAGCCTCTACATCT
>CBCSTG010000009.1:0-103584 GCA_965143025.1 uncultured Bacteroidales bacterium | reverse complement strand
TGGTTGGTCTCCGAGCCGGTGGGGTACATGTAGACGCCCATGTCGGTCCAAGGGCCGTGGGGAGAGTCGCTGACGGCATAGCGCATGTGGTTGCCGTCGGCGTCGTAGTGGTTGTCGCTGTGCGAGAGGTAGTATTTGCCGTCAATCTTGTTGAGCCATGTTGCCTCGTGGAAGTCGTTGAGGCCCTCCATGCGCACCATCGGGCCGTCGAGTTTGGTCCAGTCGTCGCGGCGGAGCTTGCCGCCCATGCAGACGGCGCCGCCGCCGTTGAAGAGGTAGGGCTGTCCGTCGTCGTCGACGAAGACGCAGGGGTCGATGTATGATGCCGCTCCCTCGATGAAGCCGCAGAGCTTGAAGCCCGTGGCGGGATTTTTGCTCTTGGCGACGCCGATGCGCCAGTCGTGGCCGCCCTGAGGGAGAGGTTTGTTGACGTGGGGGAAGTAGAAGTAGTAGGTGGAGTCGGCGAGGTTGTAGGCGCAGTCGGGAGCCCACATCCAGCCTTCGATGCCCCAGCCTTCCTGATCCATCACGTCGTATGACGAGAGTATCTGGCCGTGGTCGGTCCAGTTGACGAGGTCGTCGGTCGAGAAGACATGGTATTTGTCCATGCGGTCACATCCGCGGGCCGGCTCGAGGTCATGGGAGGCATAGACGTAGAGGCGTCCGTCGGCCCAGACGTGGCCCGATGCATCGGCGGTGTAGAGAGTGCCGAGGGTGTCGTTGCGGTGATACATCTCGGATGTGAAGTCGACGAAGAGCGGATTTGACATGCGCGCGGTGCGCGGATAGGTGATTTCGGTGTCTTGAGCCGAGAGGGCCGAGGCTCCGACGATCATGGCCGTTGCGGCGGCAAGGAGTTTTGATGATAGCATGATGGGTATTGTTAATGTGATTTATGTGACTTATGTGACTTATGTGACTGATGTGACTTATGTCTTATTAAATAAAACTGCGGCAGTGCCGGAGGGGTGACGTCATCGTCGACGATGTCCCGGCCGTCTGCCGCAGAGATTGGAGAGGTAGTGATGAAGAATGATACGTTTATTAAGGCTTCGAGGAGCGGCGGCCGTTTCAGCGTGCAAGGGCTTCGTCGGCCATGCGGCGCTCGGCCTCTGTGGGCGGCATTTTGGTGAGTTTTGCGCCTGTTTTGACGGCTCGTGATGCCTCGCCGATGAGACGGAGGTAGTAGTCGCTGCCGAGGCCTTTGTCGACGGGGACAAAGCGTGTGCCGGCGCTGTCGACGGGCGGGTTTTCGGTGCATTTGAACACGGCGGTGCCTTCGTCAATCTCGTCGAACATGGCGACGTAAATCATGTCGATGCCGCAGTCGACGGCATGGCGGAGCTGCTCCCAGAAGAAACGGCCGTTTTCGCGCGGGATGTAGGTCGAGTACGGTCCGCGCATGTTTGCCCAAGAGAAGCCGGGGAAGACGAGCGGAGCGTAGTCGACGCCGTTGTCGCGGCACCATTTGTCGTCTTTGGCGACATGGTCGCGGAAGCGTTTGTTGAAGCTGCGCAGGTTGTAGCGTCCGACAAACCACGGCATGACGACGTCACACTTTTTGATGAGGGCGTGGAGGCCGGGGTCGGAGTTGGTGTCCATGCGGAGCTCTCGCCAGAAGGCGGGTACGCCGAGGAGAACGGAGTAGCCTTTGGCCTTGAGTCCGTCGACGATGGCGTTTGCCTCGGTGAGTCCGTAGCGGCGTCCGTCGTTGAAGCCTACGCCCCAGACGGCGACGAGCGGACGGCCGTTGTGCCAGAGGTAGTTGGGGCAGGCGGCACGGTCTTTGAGGTGATGGCGAGCCTCGACTGAGTCGATGTCGCTGAGTATGCGGTCCTGACCGTTGGCGCGCATGCCGCTGAGGTCGTACATGATGGCGACGGCGCGGTCATACTTCTCGGCGCATGAGATTGCGTTGTCGAGGACGTGGTTGAAGTGTGCGAGGCCCGAGGGGCTGCTGATTTCGCCGACAAAGCGCTGCATGAAGACGCCGTCGAGGCCGTACTCCTGCATCCAGCGGAAGTGTGTGTCGGTCGTCGATGCGTCGTGTGAGCTGAACACATGAGCGGCGCTGCCGTCGGCCATGCGGAACTCGGTCGGGTAGGTCTGCGGGTACTCGGTGACGTCAGGCCAGATGTCGACAGTCGCCGAGCCGGGGCGGAATCCGTCGCGGCCTTTATAATGATACCAGCCGCGTCCGGCGCCGTCATCGGGGGTGTCAAACCATCCCTGATAGCCGGCCATTACGAGACCGTGATAAGAATCGTATTTGCCGACTGCGGAGGTATCGCCGGCAGCCGCAGCGGTCAGCGATGATAGAGTCATCGCTGACGCTGTGACAGTCGTAAGAATAATCCTGCTGATTGATTTAGTCTGCATGTTGCTGTTAATTGCAATCTTAATGGTTACTGTGTTGTGTAGGAAGTTCTTTGTTCTTATTAGGCCGGGAATTGTAAATCAGCAGTGTCAAATCTTTGCAGCCGACGGCGGAACGGCATCTTCGGCTACGCCCCAGTTTTTGTTGGCGCGAGGACCCATCTCGAGCTCGAGGACGCCGCCCTCGGCGATGTCTTTGTGGTCAAACCACGGCTGATTGAGTTCGCGGCCGTTGAGACGTGCCGACTGGATGTATTTGTTTTCGGCGGATGCGTTGTGAGCTTTGATTTCGAATTTTTTGCCGTTGCCAAGTGTTACAGTTGCGTGCTCGAACATGGGCGAGCCGATGTTGTAGGTCGGGCTGCCGGGGGTGACGGGATAGAATCCGAGCATCGAGAAGACAACGAACGATGACATGCCGCCTCCGTCTTCGTCGCCGGGTATGCCCATGAGGTCGTTGCGGAACCACTGGTTGAGCAGTGTGCGCACACGTTTCTGAGTCATCCACGGACGACCGGCGTAGTTATAGAGGTAGGGTATGTGGAGGCTCGGCTCGTTGGCCATCGAGAACTGGCCGACGTTGCCCGTGTGGTCGGGAAGTTTGGCGAAGAAGGCATATTTGCTGCGTCCGAGGGGCTCGTTGAACATGCGGTCGAGCTCGTCGCTGAACTCTTTGCGTCCGCCCATGAGGCTGACGAGGTCGGCAACGTTGTGGGGCACATCCCAGCGGTAGACCCAGCCGTTGTTTTCGCCGTAGAACTCGCGTGAGCCCATGCCTCCGGGGAAGCTGTAGTCAAACGGCTCGATAAATTTGCCGTCTTTGTCTTTGGGGTGGAAGAAACGTGTGGCGGGGTTGAAGACGTTGCGGTAGTTGTATGATTTGCGCAGATATTTTTCGGCGTCGTCTTTTTTGCCGAGGTATGCTGCAATCTGTGACAGACACCAGTCGTCGTAGCTTGTGCCGAGTGTGACGGCGATGGGCTGGCGTTTCTCGAAGTGGTGTACCTCGTCGAGAGTCTCCTCCTCGTCCATGCCGATGGCGGGTATGTAGCCGTGCTCGTCCCAGAATTTGTTGAGATAGCCGGCGGGCACTGACGACCACGGTGCGAGGGTCTTCTCCTCGATGCCTTTGCGGCATGCGTCATAGGCGAGCTCTACGTCGAAGTCGGTGAGGCCTTTTGCGCAGGCGTCGGCGATGGTGGCGACGCCGTGGTTAGAGTTCATGCGGCGCGAGTCGCCGTTGATTTCGGGGAATGTGGGCATCCAGAGGCTGTCCATCTGGCAAGCCATGCGCAGGAATGAGCGTATGATGTTTGTCTCGGTGGCGGGGTCGATGAGCAGACGCATCGGGTGTGCGGCGCGGTATGTGTCCCAAATCCAGTCGTCGGTGTAGAAGGGGCTGCCCTCGTCGTCGTGTATCTCGCCGTCGAAAGCGCTGAAGTATTTGCCGTCTTCGCTCAGACAGATGGGGCGCTCGAAGACGCGGTAGAGCGAGGTGTAGAACACGGTTTTCTCGTCGTCGCCGGCGCCGCCTTCGACAGCCATCGTGCCGAGAGCTTTGTTCCAGATGTCACGGCCTGTCGCGGCTACGGCCTGCAGGTCGTAGTCCTTGATTTCACGGCGCAGATTGGCCTGTGCCTGCTCGGGAGAGATGAGCGAGACGCCGTAGCGCACGTCGAGCTCGGGGGCGTTGTCGCCGTAATAGAGCACGACGCATGCGTCGCGTCCCTCGGCGTGGCAGCGTGTGGAGTCTGTTACGCCGTCAGCGAGGACCATTGTCTCGACGGGCTGCTGGGCGGTCTCGAGGTAGAGATAGATGCGTGTGCGGTCGTCGATTTTCTGATATCCTTTGACGGTGTTGCCGTCGACGGTCATCTCGCCGTCTTTGGAGTTGAGAATGAGGTAGCCGGGAGCGTCGTCGTTCATCTTGAGCTTGTAGATGCCGCTCTGGTGAGAGGGGGCATACTCGACGTCGATGCCGGGCTCGTCGAGGGTGACAGAGTAGTAGTAGGGTTTGATGACCTCTTGGTCATAGCTGTAGCTGAGGACCGGAGCGAGGGCTTCGCGCGCTCCCTGATAGGGAGTGAGGTTGAAGGCTGATTTCTCGCGGTGGTTTGTGACCACGACGGGGAGGCCTTTGATGCGGTCGGCCGTATAGTCGGCGCGCTCGGGATATACGCGCAGCATGCTGTTGGGCAGGTGTACGGTGGGAAATGTCGGGACGAGCAGGTGGCTGATGTTGCCCATGTAGGGGTTGACATAGTCGACCGGTGTCTTGGTGCTTTCGCCGGAGACTGTGGCGCAAGCGGCGCAGATGACAGCCGCTAAGCCGGCTCCGATGATGTGTCTGATGTGCTTCATGTGTCGATGATTGGCAGATGTGTTTGTGAGTTGACGGTTATGAGGCAGGTGCGTTCTGTATGTTTTATTCGGCCGAGTCGATGCTTGTGAGTGCATAGACGTATGCGCCGATTGAGATGGCTTTTGAGGCGCCGAGTTTTGAGATGGCGATGCCGGTGCGTTTCATCGGGTCATATGTGACGGTGTCCTCGCTGCCGAAGATTTTAATCTGGCGTGAGTCGCCGACGACAAATTTGGCGAACTCCATCTCGTCGTCTAAGTTGAAGATGCGCATCTGTACGCGCTGCACTTCGTCGCCCGAGAGTGTGCGGAGGGTAGAGCGCATCTCGGCCATGAGCGAGGGGAGGATGTATTTGGCCGCGCCGGTGAGGCCGCCGCCGATGACGATGAGCGAGTCGGTGAGGGTGACGGCTGTGGCGAATGCGTCGCCGGCTACTTGGCCGAAGAGGGCGAAGGCCTCGCGGGCTGCTTCGGGGTCGCCTTCTTTGACGCCTTCGGCCACAAGGAAGATGTCGTAGGGTGTAAGGCCGTGGTCGGGATTGCCGGTGATGCGGCCGTACTCGCGGACGATAGAGCGTATGGCTGCGCCGTCTTCGGCGATGATGCCGGGCATGAGTTTGTTGGGCAGGCAAAATGTCTCGACGCAAGAGTTGTTGCCGAGGTTGAGACGGCCGTTGATTACAGAGCCGATGCCGAGGCCTGTGCCGAACGTGTAGCCGAGGAGGTTGGTGTAGGTGCGTGAGCCGCCGAGTTCGCGTATCTTGCGGTTGACCTCGGGGAGCATGCCGCCGGTTGCCTCGCCGAAGGCGAAGAGGTCGCCGTCGTTATTGATGTAGACGGGCAGACCGAATTTGCGGCTGAGGAACGGCCCGAGAGCGACGCCGTCGCGGAACGAGGGGAAGTTGGGCAGGTAGCCGCCGATGATGCCGGCGCGATAGTCGGCCGGGCCGGGGAAGGCGAATGAGATGGCGACGGGTTTCTCGTCTAACTGCGCGATTACTTCCTCAAAGCCTTTGACCATTGTGTCAAGGCAGAGTTTGAGGTCGTGAGAGTTCGAGGGGTATGTGATGGGGTCGACAATGAAGTCGTATCCGCGCATGGCGCTGAACACGAAGTTTGTGCCGCCGGCGTCGAGTGTGATTACTATACGTCTGTCGTTTTTATACATGGCAGTGTGGGGGTCTTTAAATCGTTTAGGTAAATTTTAGTATTGTTTTGAATCGTTTGTATAGTGTTGCATACAAATGTATAGTCTTGTATGCACTTGTATGCATTTGTATCAGTCACGTACCTTGACCTTGAGGGCGCGGCCGTCGTAGGTTACGGTTTTTGTGGCCGATTTGTTGTCCAAGCCGCAGGCGGTCGAGGGGTCGACGAGGGCGATATCGAAGCTGCGCGAGACGGGCATGCCGTCAAAGGCGCCTTTGCGCGGGCCGATGGAGAGTGTACCTTTTTTGTCGTCCCATCTGAGGTCGATGGTGGTGAATGCGCCATGCTCGTAGTCATAGCCGTCGCCGCTGTCCTCGTAGAGCGTGAACTGACCGTCGGCGCCGGGGTAGACGCGTATCTGCAGACGGTCCCACGGTTTCTGCTGTGCCCACTGCACGTCAGGTCCGACGGGGACGATGGAGCCTGCGCGAACGTAGACGGGGATGAGGTCAATCGGGGCGTCGGCGGTGATGTCGCGGCCGCCGGCGAGGGTCTTGCCTGACCAGAAGTCGACCCAGTCGGTGCCTGCGGGCAGATAGACTTTGCGCGAGTCGGCGCGCTCGACCACGGGGGCGACGAGCATCGAGCGGCCGAAGATAAACTGGTCGTCGATGTCAAAGGTCTTTTTGTCGGTGTCGAAGTCGGCGAAGAGGGGACGCATGAGGCTCTCGTCGCGCGAGGTGACGCCCCACGCGGCGCTGTAGATGTAGGGGAGCAGACGGTAGCGCAGGTTGATTGCCTTGGCCTGAGCGTCGTAAATCGGCTCGCCGGCTTGGCCGAACTGGAATATTTCGCGCGGGCAGTTTGTGCCGTGTGAGCGCATCATGCCGGTGAAGGCTGCAAACTGCATCCAGCGTGTGTAGAGTTCGTGGTACTCTTTGTTAGCGAGGTTGCCGGGGAAGTTGTTGTTGACATAGAACGCGCCGATGTCGGAGTTCCAGTAGGGTATGCCCGAGAGGGTGAAGTTGAGGGCAGCGGGTATCTGGGCGCGGAAGACGTCCCATCCGGCCACGATGTCGCCTGACCAGCTGTGGGCGCCGTAGCGCTGCTGTCCGGCGAAGGCCGAGCGGGTGAGTATCATCACGCGTTTTGACGAGCACTCGGCTCGCTGGGCGTCATAGACGCCTCCGACAGTCACGAGCGGATAGGCGTTGCGGACTTGGCGGAATGTGCCGCATGCGGTCATGTGGTCATAGTCAGAGGGTGAGACGGGTCCGTGCTCGGGCTCCGTGGCGTCTAACCACCAGCTGTCCATGCCGATGTCAAACATGTTCTTTTTGATGTGTTTCCAGTATATCTCGCGTGCGAGGGGGCTGAACGGGTCGTAGGCGCGCACGCCTTTGTTCTGGGGGAATGTTTCGGAGGGCAGGAGCAGGCCGTTGGCGGCGAGCTCTTTGTGGGGCGCGGTCCACGGGCCGAAGGAGGGCCATATCGACACCATCACGTGTGCGTTGAGGGCGTGGGCCTCGTCAATCATGCGGCGCGGGTCGGGAAACTCGGGGTTGCGCCACTCGACGGCGTTCCAGTTCTCGAAGTCGGTGCCCCAGTACTGCCAGTCCTGCACTATGCCGTCGAGGGGTATGCCGAGCTCGCGGTAGCGTCGCACGACGTCGACGAGCTGCTGCTGTGAGACATAGCGTTCGCGTGACTGGTTGAAACCGAATGTCCAGAGGGGATTCATCGGCGCGCGGCCGCTGAGTCCGCGCCAGAGGGCAATGCTGCGGTCGACGCCGCGGCCGTAAATGAGGTAATAGTCTACGAGGTCGCCGGCGTCGGAGGCGAGGGTCATGCCGTCGGCGTTATCTTTGAAATTAGTAGCCGAGGTGTTGTCCCAGTAGAGCATATAGCCTTTTGACGAGTAGATGACGGGGATGGCAATCTCCATGTTGACCTGCTCGAGATGCTGCTCCGAGCCGCGCTGGTTGAACAGGCCGTGGCGGTGCTGTCCGAGTCCGTAGATGTGCTCGGTGTCGTCCGGGAGGAAGGTCTGAGATACGGCGTAAGTGGGGTATCCGCCGTTGGGTATCGGGGTCATGGTGACCGACGACTGACGCTCGGCGAGGATGGTGTTGTCTTTTTTGTCTGTGAAGGTTACTGTGGCTGTGGCCGGGTCTACTGAGATTTTTAATGCGTTTGTGGTGAGTGTGACTTTGCCGTCAGACTCTTTGACGCCGTATTTGACTGCCTGCGGCTCGGCGATGATGACGAATGACTCTTTGTCGGGGCGCGCGTCGGCCGAGGGGTATTTGATGACGCGGACGACGTCGGGGGCGTAAAGCTCGAGTCCGACCGTTTTGTCTCCGGCGGGGATTGTGACGCCCGTCGGTGTCTTGGTCAGTGCGGCCGCGGGTGCTGAGCATAGGGTGAGTGATAATAATACGGCTGAAAGATATTTCATGGATCGGCTGATTTTAAGGAGCGTATAAGTAGCTAAAACAATCTTTTAGAAATGATCTCCGGCATTTTCCATCTGAGCCCGCTCGGGTATCAGATGGAAAATTTGCCTGAGATGCTCAAAACCTAACTTTATTTACCTAACTAAACCTTATATTTTCACTGTACCTTTCGGTGATATCTTAAGTTTTATGGAATAATCAGTGTTTTTTGACTTTGATTGTCTCGTTTTTATGCTGTTTTACGGGCTGTATCGTTCCGTCCTCGTTGTAGTAGAGGGGGTCGATGCAGATAGAGCGGAGGTTGCCGCGACCCGAGAGGTCCTGATTGTGATAGAGGGCATACCACTGACCTTTGAACTTGACAATCGAGCCGTGGCTTGTGTCGCAGCCTGTAGGCTCAAGATAGACGCCTTTGTATTCCCACGGGCCCATGGGGGTGGGAGCCATGGCGTAGTGGAGGCGGTTTGCGCCGCGGCCGTTCTCAACATGGTTGTCGGCATATGAGAGGTAGTACATGCCGTTGTGTTTGTGCACCCACGCAGCCTCGTGGAAGTCGGGCAGACCGCCTTGGTCGACCAGAGGCATTGCGAGCTCTGTCATGTTGTCGGCGAGGGGAGCTGCCTGACATTTGCCGCCGCCACCGTAGTAGAGGTAGGCCTGACCGTCGTCATCGACGAAAACGCAGGGGTCAATCATGGCGAAACCGCCTACGCCGGCGATGGGCTCGTCAAGCACCTTGAAGTCTGACGCGGGTTTGTCTGAGACGGCGACGCCGACTTTCCAAGTCTGATTCCAGTCGCTGCCGCTCGGGTGGGGGAAATAGAAGTAGTATTTGCCGTTTTTGTAGGCGCAGTCGGGTGCCCACATGAATCCGCCCTCGGGACGACCCCACTTGACCTGCTCGGAGCTGAGTATCTCGCCGTGGTCGGTCCATGTCTTGAGGTCGGCGGTGGAGAATACGTGATATTTGTCCATCAGGTCACAGCCGCGTGGCGGGTCGACATCGTGAGATGCATATATATAAAGACGTCCGTCGTCCCAGACATGGCCTGAGGGGTCGGCGGTGTATATATGGGTTACGAACGGATTCGGGCCGAGCTCTGTGGTTTTGCAACCGGCGAGAGCCAGACCGGCGAGCGCAAGGGCTGATATTATTAATGAACTTTTCATCGTGGTATTTGTTTAAGATGCTTGATTTTTCGAGTGCAAAATAACCGTGAGACGCTTAACCGCATCAAAAATTTGCGCTTAATAATCAATTAATCGGATGTAATTAACATTTTTCAACAAATAATATATCTTTATATAAATATAGTGGATGAGTTTTTTCATAATTTTGTAGTGCTATAAAATCGCTTTGCCGGTATCTTTCGTGACCTAATGAAAAAATTATTTGCACTTATACTGCTCATCATAACCTTAAATTCCTCGGCCGCTGACGGACGCATGGATTACGGACTGCATTTTAACAGCCACAGTGTTGTCGCCACTGAGCGTACACGGCTGAAAATCAGTCCTGAAAAGCCTATTAATTTTGACGACAGCCTCTTGCTGACTTTTGACCTCGCCGTGCGAGAGGAGCCGCAGTTCGGAGCAGTCATGATGCTGACCACCGACGCCGGCGCGCGTCTGCATTTTGTCTTTTCGTCGCCTGACAACGCCACTTATTATCCCGCTCTTTTGGTCAACAACAAGATTTCGGTGCTGTCGACCCCCATCCCCCACACCTATACGCCGGCCTCGGTCAGTGTGTCGCTTGATCAGGACAAGGAGCTCGTCAGATTGGTGTATGCCGGTGACACGGTGTCGACACCGCTCAAGCTGAAGGACGCCAAGGGCATCGATATACTTTTCGGACAGTTTGAGGATTTTGACGTGGCTCCTATAGATATACGTAATATCTCCATCAGTCAGCGCGGACGCGAGACTCACCGCTGGGAGCTTAAGAATCATAACGATTCGGTCTGCTATGACATGATTTCGTATGTGCCTGCGGTGGCAGATAATCCTCACTGGATTCTTGACGACCACGTAGACTGGCAGGAGGTCTATTCGCTCAAGACCGACGAGCAGATACAGACCGCCTACAATCCGACAGACAACCTGTTCTACATCGTTTCGGATACAAAGGTAGATATTGTCAATCCGGTCGACGGCCGCACGACAACGGTCGACGTCAACGGAGGCTATCGCGCGATGAAGTACAGCAATCATCTCTATTATGACCCTATAAGCAAAAGGCTTATTTCTTATAATATAAAGCGGCGTGCCGTTTCTGTCTTTGATTTCGAGAGCGGCAGGTGGTCGCAGCCTCAGCCCGACAACACGGAGTCAACGTTTGCCAATCATGCTTTTGCGGTCAATGACTCTGTCGCCTATATGTTCGGCGGCTACGGTTACTATCATTACTCCAACAATCTTTTCCGTCTGAATCTCAATAACGGCAAATTTGACGAACTTACTCTCAAACCGCTGCCTGACCCCCGCTCGTCGGCGGCTGCGGCTTATGTCGACGGCAAGTTCTACATATTCGGCGGCAAAGGCAATGACTCGGGCCGTCAGGAGATGCCGGCGCGCTATTATTTTGACCTCTATGAGTATGACGCCAAGACGATGCAGGGCACTAAGCTCTGGGAGATAAGTCAGGACACGCTGGCTTATAAGTTTATCCTGTCGCCGACCATGTATTACAATGACGCCGAGCGGTGTTTCTACGTGGCGTCGACCATGCACGACGGCTCTGTGTTGCGTGTGTCTTTGGACGAGCCGTTGGTCGAGCGCGTCTCGCTGCCTGTGCAGACCGATATGTCTTATAAGGATTTTGTGTTTGATTTTTATCACAATACAAAGTTTGACCGTTTCTATCTGCTGATTGACAAGCGTCTGACCAACCTCTCGCATGATTTGACCATTTACTCGATTGACGGTCCGTTTATGCCTGACTACATCACGGGGCAGACACTGCCCGAGCGCAGTAGCCGTGCTTGGATATGGGTTGTGGCGGCGTTGGCTGTCATTGCGTTGGCCGGAGCTGCGGTTTATGTGATTATACGCCGCAGACGCCGCGTGGTCTCAGCTGCGGGAGCTGCCGAGCATGCGGAGGCTGCTGCCGGTGACGGCAGTCCGTCGCCGACATTGCCTGACGGCGGAGCTGATGAGGCTCAGGAGGGCGCAGATGACCTGTTTGCATCTGCCGAAGCCGCGTCGAAGACCAAATATTATGACCGCGGTCACGGAGCGATTTCGTTCCTCGGCGGCTTTAATGTCCGCGACAAGGAGGGCAATGATATAACCACGAGCTTCACCGCGCGCTCAAAGAATCTGCTTATCCTGCTGCTGCTCTACAGCGAGAAATATCGCAACGGTGTGCTTATCAGCCGTCTCGACGAGATTATCTGGGCTGACAAGGACGAGGAGTCGGCGCGCAACAACCGCAATGTCTATATGCGCAAGCTGCGTGTGCTCCTCGAAAAAATCGGCAACATCACCATCACCTTTGACAGCGGTTATTTCCGCATCAATCTCAACGATGTGTTCTTTGACTATCACGACGCCGTGCAGATGATAGAGCATATCAATTCGGGCACGAAGGTCGACGACGAGGTGCTCGACCGCACGCTCGAGCTGCAGCTCTTCGGGCCCCTGCTGCCTCACACGCAGTATGAATGGCTCGACCAGTTCAAGAGCGACTACTCGCGTCTGTCGATTTCGCTGCTCAACAATCTGCTCAACCGCAAGATGGAGGATAACGAGGAGACGACGGCGTTCCGAATAGCCGAGACCATCATGCTGCATGACCCGATGAGCGAGGAGGCGCTGCGTGCTAAGTGCGTCATACTCTGCCGCCGCAAGATGATGGGTATCGCTAAGGACGTATATGATAATTTCTGCCGTGAGTATCAGAAGAATCTCGGCGAGGAATATCCCGTGACCTTTGCCGATATCTGCAAGCCTGTGTGAGACAAAAATTGATATAATTCGTAATGAAAAAACTTTTAGTCATAGCCGCGGCAATATTTGCTGCGGCTTTTTGTTTGATGCCTGCGGCTGCTGCCCGTGAGCCGCTTAAGGCGCTTGTCGTGACCGGTCAGAACAATCATAACTGGCCCGTAAGTCATGTGGTGTTAAAGCAGATTCTGGAAAACTCGGGACTTTTCAGTGTCGACTGTGCCGTGTCACCGGCCAAGGGTGAGGATATGTCGGGTTTCAGGCCCGATTTCGGCAGCTATGATGTCGTCGTATTGGATTATAACGGTGATGCATGGCCCGAGGAGACCAACCGCGATTTTCAGGATTATGTTTATAACGGCGGCGGTGTCGTTGTCTATCATGCAGCCGACAATGCGTTTGCCGAGTGGCCTGAGTATAATAAAATATGTGCTTTGGGAGGCTGGGGCGGCCGCAACGAGAAGTCGGGTCCCTATGTCTACTGGTCAGACGGACGGCTCGTTAAGGATTACTCGGCGGGCAACGGCGGCTCGCACGGCCGTCAGCATGAGTATGTGCTCACGGCCCGCAGTAAAAAGAATCCGATAGTCGAGGGACTGCCCGAGCAGTGGCTCCACGCTCAGGATGAGCTTTATGACCGTATGCGCGGGCCGGGCAATATCCGCGACTGTCTTTTCACGGCTTATTCCGACCCCGCGACGGGCGGCTCGGGCCGCGAGGAGCCGATGATTTTCACGGTCGATTACGGCAAGGGGCGCGTTTTTCACACGATGTTAGGGCATGCAGGCGAGTCGGTCGACAATTGTCCGGCGATGCAGTGTGCGGGCTTTCAGATTACGCTGCTGCGAGGCGCCGAATGGGCAGCGACGGGCAAAGTGAAGCAGAAAGTGCCTGCCGATTTCCCGACGGCCGACAAGACCAGCCGCCGGGGCGGGTATAAGGCTGATTAGACTGATTTTATAGGCCCTATGGGCCCTATAGGGCCTATAAATCATATAATAAATGCCGCGCACCGTTGAAGGTGCGCGGCATTTTTATGAGGGATGGCGTGTAGCTTAGCGTTTGAATACGAGGGCGGCGCCTTGGCCGGCTACCTCGACGGCATAGACGCCGCGGCCGAGGGCCGATGCGTCGACTGTGGCTGTTGTGTCAGCGCTGACAGTGGTGGCGAGCACCTGCTGACCGGCGGTGGTGAAGACGCGCACGTCGGCCTTGTCAGCAGCCTCGGGAAGAGCGATGACGAAGTTGTCGCCGTCGACACGGATGTCGAGTTTGCGGCCGCCGACGATGGCGTCATAGATGCCTGACTGGTTGGAGAATACCTCGACTGCGCCCATGACGTTGTTCTTACGGACATTGCCGAGGCGGTCTGTTGTGATATCGAGGTCGCGTGCGAGTTTTTTGTCGTTGCCTTTGAGTTTGACGGCCTCTTCTTTAGATTTGAAGGGGAGGTATTTGTTGTCGACAAGGGCGTCTAAGCCTGCATAGTTGGCTTCGCCGTCGGCTTTCTTGGCGGGAGAGACATTGATGTATGAGTTGCGGTCAGCTCCGCCGAACTCGGTGAGTGTGCAAGAGTTCTGAGCGATGAATTTGCCGAGGATTGAGTAGTACATGCGTGTGTAGGCGACTTTGTCCGAGGCATATCCCTTGATGTGGAGGTCAGAGTACTCGTAGTTAGCGCCGCCGGTGTTGCCCTCGAGGATGGTGTTGACAAATGTGAGGCGGAGGTTGGGGCTGAATGTGTGGATGCCGCCGCAGTGCCATACACCGCTCTCAGAGTGGTTGCCGACGATTGTGCAGTTGTAGAACTTCATGTTCTGTGTCGTATTGAGGCCTTCGAGAAACCAGAGTACGCCGCCGACATTGTGTGCGACGTTGCCGTAGATGGTGGTGTTGACGAATGTGTAGGTGAAGTTGGGGTCGACGGTGTTCCATGACATGAGCACACCGCTGTGCTCGCCTGCGCGGTTAAAGAGGATGTCGCAGTCTTTGACAGTGAACGATTTACCGTTCTGATGGCAGTATTTGACGTAGAAAGCGCCGCCTGAGTTAGACGAGTAGTTGTTGACGACGGTGCAGTTGTCGAGGGTGGTGACGGCATTGCTGACATAGAGCACACCGCCGCGGGCGTCGCCTTTCTGGCTCTCGGTGGCGGCTGCCTCTGCACGGTTACCGTCAAAGAGGGTGTTTTTGATATTGGTCGTGCCCTGTATGTGCTTGATGGCGCCGCCTGAGTAGGCGTAGTTGCCTGTGAACTCGCAGTCGGTGATGTTCATGTCGCCGTTGTTGAGGAAGAGTGTGCCGTCGGCCTCGAAGAAGCATGATGTGCGGTTGTTTTTGAAGACGCAGTCGGTTACGTTGAGGTCGCCTTGGGTGAGTTTGAGGACCGAGCCGCCCATGTAGGCGAAGCAGTTTTGGATGGTGAGGTTTTCTAAGGTGACATCCATGACTTTGCCTTCGCCGAGTCGGGCTTTGTTCTGACCGTCGATGACGGCGTTGTTTTCGCCTTTGATGGTCAGGTTATAGAATCCGTCGAGGTTGAGGTCTTCGTCGAGTTTGGTGGTGCCGTTGACGATGATGGTCGCGCCGTCCCATTTGATGGCTTTTGCAGCGGCTTTGAGTGTTGCGAATGCTTTGTCGGCGCTTGTGCCGTCGTTGGTGTCAGCTCCGGTGTCGCCGTTGACGTAGGCTGTCATCAGGGTGCCTTCGACGGGCTCGTTGGGGTCGGGGACGGCGTTGCCGTTCTCGTCGAGGATTACGAGTTCGTCGACGCCTTCGCGGAGCTGGTAGTAGAAGCTGACGGCGAAGTTGTAGAGGGGATATTTTTTGCCGTAGATGACGTTGCCGTCTTCGTCCATGGGCTCGAAGTCTGGACGGAGGGTGTGGCCTTCTTTGTGCATGTAGACATAGTTGCCGCCGGCGTCTTTTTTGTCGAGGTCGATGTATTCGAGCACGCCTTCGTAGGGGTCGCTGTCGCGGAGGTTGCCGTGGCCCTTGAGGTCGTTTTTGCCGGAGACGGGTGTGTCGATGTAGGCTGTCGGGTCGCCGTAGGTGACGAATACTTTGCCTGTGAGGGCGTTGTCAAATGTCATGACCACGTCGTCGCCGTCGATGGTGATGGTCTTGATGTTCTGTTTGCCGGCGTTGCCGTAGCCGTTATGGTAGACGTTGAAGCCGTAGTTTTTGACTTTGGGCAGGGTCTTTGTGTCGAAGACGAGGGCGCCCTCGGGGACGGTGAATTTGACGCGGATGGTCTTGCCGCCGTCTTCGCGTGTAATCTTCATGGGCTGGAGGCCGAGGAATTTCTCGCCGAGCACCTGAGTCTTGTAGTAGACTTTGGCGAGCATTTCGCCGAACCAGCGGTAGCCGTTGGCGTCTAAGTGTCCGCCGCGGTCGGTCATCGGGTAGACGGGGCCTGCCATGATGATGTCGTCGTGGGTGTTTGCGGCCTCAAGCTGTGCTATGCCGATGCCGAGCTCGTCGCGGACATACTGTGCGCCGGTCTGATATGTGATCCAGACGGGGGCTTTTGTCTGTCCGTAGGCCTCCATGATGTCATGCTGCATGTTTTCTTTGAGCTTGACGAGCAGGTTGCGGTAGGTGCGTTTGTCGGTGGTGTTGTATTCGCCGGGTTTCAGACCGCAGGGGTCGCCTTTGACCGAGTAGTTGAACTCGCCCTGCATCCAGAAGATTGCGGGACAGTTGAGCTGATAGTCGGTGCCTGCGACGGCTGTCTTGGCGTTAGTGAGTGTGCGCTGGAAGTCTTTGTAGTGTGTGCGTGTCTCGCACTCTTTCGAGAGCTCCTCGATGGCGGCTCCGCTGACGCCGACAGATGATGCGAGGATTTTATGCGTGCCGTATTTGAGCTGCAGGTGGTTGACCGCGCCGAGCAGGGGGCACTCGGCTATTGCGCCGCCGTCTTTGGTGCCGTTGCCGCCGTCGTTCTGAAACTGTTTGGCGACGGTGCCGATGAGCGGATGCATGGCGGCCTCCCAGTCGTGGCCGTAGTTATTCCAAATCTGGTTGCCGAGCATGAAGTTGCCTGACACGTTTTCGGTTGACACGACGGGCCAAGACTGATGGCCCGTCGAGAGGCTCTGGCCATTGATGATGAAATGGTCGAGCTGCTCGGCCGAGGCTGTCAGCGAGAGACCTGCGATGACTGCTCCGGCGAGGATTTTCGGGAAAAGTTTTTTCATACTTTATTTGGATTAGTTTTTAGGTATTGATGAATTGTCGGTATCAGGTCGGAGAAAGAAAAAATCTATGCAAATGTATACACTTGTATAAAATAGCATACAAATGTATGCGCCGGCGCTTAAAAAGCGATTAACGGTCCGATTAACTTTTGGACACAATCGTAAAAACGGTCATTTTTTTTGATTTTTGAGTGAGCCGGGGTCGATTTTGGAAATGTTTTGACTAACTTTACGCATCAGCCGGATGAATCGGTCCGGCACATCTTTTTCATCACTACCTTTAATTATAAACTAATCATGTTTCTAAACCGTATTGTTTTCTGTCTGATGTGTGCGGCGGGGCTCACGGCTTTTGCCGCGACGTCTCTGCCGGGCAAGCGCAGCGAGTGGAACGGCTGTGAGCGCCGTGACTTTATCTTTGACAACCGTCAGGCTACTGTCGTCGTGCCCGACTCGGCGGCCGAGGGGCGCCCGTGGATATGGCGTCCGGCATTTTTTGACGCTTTCGCCGAGATAGACCGCGAGATGCTGCGCGAGGGCTTCGCCATAGCCTATCTCAACTTTCAGGACGAGTATGCGTCGCCCGCGGCCCTTGCTGCCGGCAATCATTTCTATAAATATATGACCGACACCATCGGTCTGAGCCCCAAGGTCATAATGGAGGGTCTCAGCCGCGGCGGCTACTACAGTCTGCGCTTCGCCGAGACCTATCCCGAGCGCGTGGCCTGTCTGATACTTGACAATCCGCTGGTCGATGTCTATCAGATTAACCGCATGGGCAAGTCTGCCGTCTACAACAGCAACGAAGGCTGGAACAATTTTCTCAAAGCTCACGGATTTGAGGCTCCGGGCCCCGAGCGCGGCGACTTCCGCGACAATGCCGCTTTTAATCTCGGCACGATTGCCGACGCCGGCATACCGGTGCTGGCGATGAGCGGCGGAGCCGACTCTATCGTGCCGTTTGAGAAGAATGTGGCTGTCGTGCGCGAGGTCTACCGCCGTCGTGGTCGCGCGGTGCCTTTCCGCTCTATTGTCCGCCCCGGCGGCGCTCATCATCCTCACGGACTGCCCAAGCCCGAGGCTGCGGTGGAGTATCTTAAGTCCTGCGCAGACGGCTCGGTCAACGACAAGCGCCTCATCCGTGTGGCATGCATCGGCAACTCGGTGACCGAGGGCGTCGGTACGACCGACCCCGCCACACGCGCCTATCCGGCCGTGCTGCAGCGCATGCTCGGCGCGGGCTATGATGTGCGCAATTTCGGTCTGAGCTGCTCGACCGTGCTCAAAAAGGGCACTGACGCGGGCCGTCCGTTTGCATATATAAATTCTGACAACTGCCGCCGCGCCAAGGAGTTTATGCCCGACGTGGTCATCATCAAACTGGGCGGCAATGACGGCAAGCCCTGCAACTGGCAGTATGGCGACGAGTTTGAGGCCGATTATCAGGCGCTTATCGACGAGTTCAAGTATCTGCCGTCGCTTCCCGAGATTTTTATCTGTCTGCCGGTCAACTCGCGCATCAAGGACCCGCAGCGCATCTGGACGCTCGACCCGACTGTAGTGGCTAACGAGATACTGCCGCGCATCAAGCATGTGGCCCACGAAAACCGCATCGAGACCATACGTCTTGACGATGTCTATGAGGGCGAGGAGGCCACGACGTTCAGCGACAACATCCATCCGACCAATCACGGCAACGCGCTGATAGCGCACCGCATCTATAACACCATCGCGCCGCTTTACACGCCTGTCGAGCAGTAAGCGATTGCATGACATAATAAAAGCGCCGACTCCCGCTGTGGGGGGCCGGCGCTAATTTGTTAGTTATTTTTATCACTCTAACTCGCCTGAGGTGATGAAGGGTGAGGCGGGCAGACCGAAGTTGTCGAAGAGGGTGCCTTCGAAGTAGGTGCGGAAGCCGTAGCGGACTTTCTTGGGCACGGCGACTTTGTCGGAGCGGACGCCGAGCAGGCCGCGCGGGCCCTCGACTTTGGCCTCGGCGGGGTAGTAGACGCCGTCTTCGCCTGCGACCTCAAAGCCGTCAAGCCATTCCTCGAGGGGGCAGACGCCGCCGCCGGTGTTGTCAAAGTAGAGGTATGCCTTGTCGCCCTCGACCTCCATGTGGTTGTAGATGGGGCCTGACCAAGCGTAGTTGTTTTTGCCGTAGTCTTTGGCCAAAGCCCAGTAGGCAAGGCGCTTGCCGACTTCTTTTTTGTTCGTGGGGTGGATGTTGTGCTCTGTGCCAATGTCCATGGTGACGACCATGCCGGCGTTGGGCACCTGTTTCATCAGACGGGCCTGCACGAGACGGAGCTTGGGCACACCGACTTTCTCCTTGCCGCCGTAGCCGGCATAGGGGGCAATCTGCACGTAGTAGAAGGGTATGTCGCCGCGGTCAAATTTCTTGCGCATGTCGGTGACAAAGACGGGCATGAGTTTGTCGTAGAGCTCGGGGTCAGAGCTGTTGCTCTCGCCCTGATACCAGAGCATGCCCTTGAACGAATAGGGCACGATGGGGGCGACCATGGCGTTATACATGACCGAGGCCATGCCGTGCAAGCCTTTGGTCTTCATGTCGACGGTGCCGTCTAAGTGGCTTGTGTCGACGAGGCCGAGGGGCTCGATTGATTCGCGCGACATCCAAGGCTGGACGCGTGTGCCGCCCCAGTCGGCGATGACGAGGCCCACGGGCACGTTGAGCTGTTTGTTGAGGTGGTCGGCGAAGAAATAGCCTGCTGCCGAACAGTTGGCCACGCCTTCGGGGTTGTTGAGGTCCCACTGTCCCTCGCAGTCGTCCAAGGGGGTGGCGCTGACGTTTTTCTTAACGGTGAACATGCGTATGGGGCGCAGCGAGTCGGCCTCGAGGATGACATCTAAAGAGCCGTCGACCGGCTGGCGGTGGAAGCCGCGAACGGGCATCTCCATGTTGGACTGGCCGGAGCAGTACCACACCTCGCCGATGAGCACGTTTGAGAGTGTCTTTGAGCCGTCGGGGTCGGTGACGGTGATGGTCTGCGGCTCGGCTGTGGCGGCGGGAGTGTTGAGTTTTACCTGCCAGCGTCCGTCACGGTCGGCGGTGACGGTGTAGGGGTGTTTTTTGCCGTCCCATGAGGTGACGACCTTGACTTGTGAGCCGGCTTTTGCTTTGCCCCAGATGCGGGCGTCGGTCTGCTGCTGCAGGACCATGTTGTCGCTGACGACCGAGGGGAATGTGACCTCGGCCTGAGCCGTCAGGGCCGCTGCGGCGAGCAGCCCTGAGGCGATAAGACGTATATCCATTTTCTTAATCAATATTTTGCGAGTTTTTCTTTACCTACGATGTAGATGCCTTTGTCGAGGCCGTCAAGGGCTTCGGCGCGGCGCACGGCTTTTTTGGCGAGGCGGCCGTCGATGGAGTAGACGGGGACGATGGCGTCAGGGTCGACGGCGTTTTCATCGTCAGCGACGTCTTCGATGCCCGAGAGGTTGCCCGTGCGGGTGAATGTGAAGCGGTCGAGATTCATCGGGCCGCGCACGACTTCAAATTTAAGCACGTGTTCGCCTTTGGTTATTTTGAGGTCTTTGACATCATGGTTAAAATATGTGTTCCAGTCGTTCTGACCTGAGAAATTCCAGTCGTCAATCTTCACGTCGTCGATATACATGCGCAGCTGGCTCGATGCTTTCGGGTCGTCGCTGAGACGGGCGGTGAGTTTGTATATGCCGCCTTCGCGGGCTATGAAGTTGTATTTGTAGTAGTCGCCTGACGAGGTCGAGCCGATGTGCCAGCCGTCAGAGTGTGATTCGATAGCCACTTCGACGTCATCGCGATAGCCCTTGGAGCTGCGCTGCCATGCGCCTTTGTCCTGATATTTGTAGTCGGAGGCCTCGAGGTCTTCGGCTTCGATGCTGCCGGGGATGTAGGCTGCGCCGGTCGAGAGGGTGAAGTCATAGAATTTCATGGCGCCGCGTGTGACGCGCAGCTCGATGTAGTGTTCGCCGGCCTCAAGCACCATGGGATAGATGTAAAGTTCCTGTTTGGTGCCTGTCTGATTGTTCTGCGGGAGTTCGCGGCCGCTCTCGGCGGTCTTCCATGTGCCGTCGTAGGCCACGGCTACCTTGCTGCCTGACATGAGGTTGGCGGCGTGGAGTGTCATGGCGTAGCGGCCTGATTTGGCGACGTTGAGTGTGAAGCGCAGGAACTCGAAGTTGTCGAGCTCGACGCCGTCGGCCGTGCGTGAGGGCACTGTGAGGTCGCGTTTATAGTATGCGTTGCCACCCTTGCCGTCGTTGTAGTCGACAGCGTTGATGGTCAGGGCGTCGGTGCCGTTGAATGTTTTGAGGGCGCCGTGTGACTCGCCGAAGTTGCGGAGCAGGTTGATGTTGCCCTCGGCGTCAAATGTGATTTCGTCCATGCAGACCGAGCGCAGGGCGCCGTGGCCCGAGAAATCGGCTGTGTGGTAGAAGCAATACCATTTGCCTTTGAACTCGACAATCGAGCCGTGAGTGGTGTTGCAGCCCATCGGATTCATGATGACGCCCTTGGGGGTGTAGGGGCCTTCGATTCGGTCGGCGACAGAGTATTGCATGCGGTTGACCGATGTGTAGCCGTCGGCATAGATGAGATAGTATTTGCCGTCTTTCTTAATCATCCACGGGCCTTCGTGGAAGCTGGGGAATCCGCTGGCTACATCGCCTTTGGCGCCGTAGAGCAGCTCGGGCTGGCCGTCCATCTCGAGCCAGTTGTCGCGTTTGAGTTTGGTTTTCCAGCAGCCGCCCTGACCTGAGGTGAAGACGTAGGCTGTGCCGTCGTCGTCGACAAAGAGGCACGGGTCGATGGTCGAGGGTATGCCGTCGATGTAGCCGATGCATTTCCACGGGCCGGCGGGGTCGGGGCTTGTGGCGAGGAAGTGTTTCCAGACGGCTTCGCCGTTGACGCGGATGCGGTGGGGATAGATGAAGTAGTAGAGTCCGTCGACGGGGTTGTAGTTGCAGTCGGGGGCCCACATGTATTCCTCGCCGGGGTTGTTGGTGGTGCCGGTGTATTTGTTTGATGTGGCGGCGTTCATGATCTCGCCGTGGTCGGTCCAGTTGACGAGGTCTTCGGTCGAGAAGATGTGGTAGCGGTCCATGCGGTCGCAGCCCTGTGAGGGCGACATGTCATGCGAGGCGTAGACGTAGAGCACGTCGCGGCCGTCGACCTTCCAGACGTGAGCCGAGGGGTCGGCGGTGTAGAGGGGCGAGGTGAATCCGACGCCGAACATGGGCGAGGTCAGCTCGGTGAACATGGGGTTGGATGTGTATGTCCACTGACGCGGATATGTGAAGTTGAGCTGTCCGTTGCCGCCGTTGTCGACATAGTCGCCCGTCCGGTGCCAGACGTAGTAGTCCATGTTCATGGAGTTGGAGGGCACCCAGCGCAGCACGTGCTTGCCGGCCGAGAGCATTATGCCGGGGTTGACGATGGTCGAGTAGTTGTCCCATCCTTTGCCGGGGGCTGACATGATAGAGCCGGCAGCCTTGCCGTCGATTTCGAAGTAAAGGTCTTTGGGGTTGTCTGAGCTCATGCGTATCTGCAGCTCGTACTCGCCTGCGTCCTGCACGTCGATGGTGTAGCACATCCAGTCGCCGCCGGTGACGTTGCCGATGACATAGCCCGAGCCGCCGTTGTTGATGGCGACATCATTGATGTCGCGGCGGTAGTTGTTTGACTTGTGGTTTGCGAAGTTGTAGGATATGCCTGCGCCGCCGTTGTCGAAGTCTTCGGCCTGCATCTTGCAGTCTTTTGAGGCGGTGAGGGTGTGGGTCTTGTAGGGCGTGCCCTGATAGGCGGCGACATACTCGGCGGCGGTCATGCCGTTGTCGTAGTAGTCGTAGACGTAGGGCTGCTCGTCGGGGATGTCAAAGGCCGATGCCGGCAGGGGCATCAGAGCCGCAGACACGACAGCCACAGCCGCGCAACCGTGCGCGAGAAGTTTTGTAGAAATCTGTTTCATGTAAGGATTTGGTTTATTTTTAAGGTAATATGATGTTCGACACTCGGCGGCGGCACGGATGCGTGCGCAAACCATGCCAATATATACAATTGCAAAATTAATCGCCGCAGATTAATTGGCGCTTAAAAATTGATTAATTCCCGCCAAAAATGCGGTTAATGGTTATGGGGCATATGGGGCTTATAGGGCTTATAAGGCTGATCAGCCTAATATGTGTGCAGGGGCGGGGTGAAGGCGTCCTCGATGTGTTCGACGGTGCAGTCGGGGGGCGTGCCGGTGACGGCGATGAGGTCAAATTGTATGTCGTGGGGCAGTCGGCGCTGCTCCATGTAGGCGAGGGCTGCGCGGATGAGGCGCAGGCTTTTGCGGCTGTCGACGGCGGTGATGGGGTCGTCGTCGGGGTTGCTGCGTGTCTTGACCTCGACAAAGACGATGCGGCTGCCTTTTGAGGCGATGATGTCGAGTTCGTACCGGCCGGAGCGCCAGTTGCGCTCGACTATGGCGTAGCCTTTGGCCGTGAGATACTCGGCGGCAATGTCCTCGCCCTGTGTGCCGGTGAGGTTGTGGCGTGCCATGCGGCCTATCTGCGCGGCGAGGTGGCGTTGTCGCCGCCGTACTGTTCTAAATATGCCTCGCAGGCTTCGCAGAGCTCGTCGTACCACTCGCGGCCGTAGGCGCGCACGAGGGGGCCTTCGAGAAACCGGTATAGTCGCACACCGCGGCTGCGGCCGAGCAGCTCGGCGCAGCGACAGATTTTCCAGCGGTGATAGTTGATGGCGGTGAACTTGCCGTAGTCGGTCACGCGCAGCGGGTAGAGATGGCACGACAGGGGCTTGAGGAAGTCGCAGCGGCCTTCGCGGTACGCTTTTTCGACGGCGCACTGACACATGCCGCCGGGGCCGTAGGTGGTGAACACGCAGTTGCGTCCGTCGACTATCGATGTGACGAGGTCGCCTTCTTCGTCGACATAACTGACGCCCTGCTCGTCGATGACGCGGCGTGCGGCGGGTGTCAGGTCGTCCCGGACGACGGGGAGTACTTCTTCGAGGCGGCGGCGCTCGTCGTCGGTGATGGGGGCGCCGGCGTCGCCCTCGATGCAACATTCACCGAGGCAGGAGTCTAAGTCGCAGCAAAAAAACTGTTCGGCAAGGTCGAGTGACACGAGTTTGTCTTTGATTTCAAGCATGATTTCCTCTGAGTCTTTAGTGTCCATTTATATAGTATATTAGCTATTGTAGCTACATTAGCTATTGTAGCTGTTTTAGTTATTTAATTACGGCGACGCCGACGAGGCGGTCATAGCGTGCGTGGGGCTCACGGACATAGACGCGGACGGTGTAACGGTTGACGGTCTGATATTTGTCGCCCTCGATATATGAGGTGTAGCCGCGGCGCGCGCCCGGGGGCACGGCGAGATACTGATAGTTGTAGGCGCCCTGTTTGAGCAGCATCGCGGTCTCGTAGCGGCCGGTCTCGCGGTTGTATTTCATCAGCGCCGAGTCGTCGAAACGGCGGTCGGTCAGGTCGCCGTCGACAAATATCATCATGCCGGGCGTCTCGGGGTAGTCTAAAGAGAAGTGCACGACGGTGTAGTCGGCCTCGACGTCGCTCTCGGTCGAGTTGTATTCGCGCACGACAAAGCGGCCGTCCTGATCTTCGTCGTAGCTGTAGGGGGCATCGGCGCGCGAGGCGTCGGTCTCGAGGATGTGGTGGTAATATGGCTCGAAATAGGTCACACCGGCCACACGCATCGACGGATTGTTGACCGAGACGGTCTCGAAGCGGCGGTATTCGTTGCCGGCCTCGAATATCAGCTCGGGCTGATGCTCGTAGACGGCCTTGCGGCCCGACAGGCGCAGGGGGTGGCGCAGGGCGGTCTCGTTGTCGCAGCGGCCGTTCTGGCTGACGACGACGATGAGGTCGTTGAAGATATCGATGCCGTCGAGGCCCTCGGCGTCGACGGTCAGCTGCAGCTGCTGGTGACGGTCGTTGTAGTCGCGGTCGGTGCGCGAGGTGAGCGTGGCGCTGACCGGGGCGGTCTGCTCGCTGACCATGAAGCGCCACTGCGCCACGGTGCGCTCGGGGTCGTCCTCGCGGTAGACCTGCAGCAGATAGTTGCCCGAGATGAGGGGCGCCATCTCGTTGTTGGGGATGACAATGCGGTAGTTGACATAGTGGACGGTCGTCGAGCGCGAGAGCTCGTAGTCGTCGACCGGCGCCTCGTTGAATCCGGGCAGATACTCCGAGCCGACGAGGTCTGAGCGGCGCCAGTCGGCTGTGCAGTGGATGATGCGGTAGCGGAAGTATGAGCGGTCTTCGGCGAGCTCGTCAAAGCTGAAGACGAGCCGGTCCTGACTGCCGATGACGAGGACGGGCGGCCCGAAGGGGTTGCCGTCGGGGCTGACGCGCAGTGTGCGTATGCGCTCGTCAAAGCGGCCCGTCATCGTGTCGTCGCGCGACTCGGCTGCAAGGACGGTGAGAATGGCGGCCAATAATATGAGCGTCAGCCGCTTCACCATGTGACGGGCTCTTTGCCGTGTGCCGTGAGGTAGGCGTTGGCCTGTGAGAAATGGTGATTGCCGAAAAATCCGCGGTAGGCCGACAGAGGCGAGGGGTGGGGCGACGACAGCACGAGATGGCGCTGTCGGTCGATAAAGGCGCCCTTGCGCTGGGCAAACGAGCCCCAGAGCATGAAGACAAGGCCCTCGCGCTCTGTGGCGAGACGGCGCACGGCGGCGTCGGTGAACTCCTCCCATCCGCGGCCCTGATGCGAGCCGGCGCGGTGGGCCTCGACGGTCAGAGTGGCGTTGAGCAGCAGCACGCCCTGACGCGCCCAGCGCTCGAGGTTGCCCGTGGCGGGCATGGGTGCGCCGGTGTCGTCAGAGACCTCCTTGAAGATGTTGACAAGCGACGGCGGCATCTCCACGCCGTCGGCCACGGAGAAACACAGGCCGTTGGCCTGACCGGGGCCGTGATAGGGGTCCTGACCGAGTATGACTACCTTGACCTCGTCGAACGGGCAGGCGTCGAAGGCTGCAAAGATGCGTCCGGCCGGCGGATAGACCGTCGTGCGGCCGTAACTGTCTCTTACAAAATCTGTGAGAGTCTTGAAATACGGCGCATCCCATTCGGCGGCTAATTGCCGCTCCCAGCTTGGATTGATTCTGACTTTCATCGTGCGCGGTTATTGAGATTTGCAAATCTACAAAAAAAATCCTACTTTTGCGGTGTCGTCGGGGCTCAAAAGCCGTCGGCGAGTGCAAGCACCCGTATTTCAATGGATAGAATAAAGGATTCCGGTTCCTTCGATTAGGGTTCGACTCCCTACGGGTGTACTTAGAGCCGCCTTTAACTTGCTGAGTTTGAGGGCGGCTTTGTTTATTTTTTAGAATGTAGGGACGTGCCTTTGACCGCAAAATGTAGGGACATGCCTTTGGCATGTATTGTGTGGCCGCCATGATTACGCCCTATACATGCCGCCGCTCGCAAAGCTCGCTTTGGCATGTCCCTACTACTGACATTGATGACTCTAACTTTTGTATTATGCGACTGACCTTTTTATTAATAATGTATTTTGCGGCGGTGACGGCGGTCATGGGTGCCGGCGTCGAGAGCCGCGAGCTGACCGTCAGGGGCGCTGACGGCCTGCGCATGGGGGCCACGCTGACCGCGCCCGACAGCCCCCGTGCGGCCATCGTCCTCGCCACCGGCAGCGGCACGCAGGACCGCGACGAGACCGTTTTCGGCAAGAAGCCTTTCAAGACCATCGCCGACTTTTTGGGCGAGCGCGGCTACGCGGTGATGCGCGTCGACGACCGCGGATTCGACAATGCGGCTGACGCCGAGGCTGCCTCGTTTGACACTTACGCCTCTGATGTCATGGCTGCACACAGCCTTTTGGACTCGATTTACCCTGACATCCCCGTCGGCATCCTCGGTCACTCGTGCGGCGGCTCGTATGCCGTCATGGGCGCCTCGCGCTCGCCCGAGACGGTCGACTTCATCATCACCATGGCCGCTCCCGCCGTGGCCGGCGACTCGCTCATCATGCAGCAGTCGCGTGCAATCGCCGTGGCCATGACCGGCCGCTGGGACGCCGAGGAGCTGCAGCGCTCGATTATGTCCGTGGCCAAGTCGCAGATGCCGGCGATGACTGCGCGGCCCCTCATCATCTCGATGATCAATCAGAGTCTCGGCCAGGGTGTGGCCTCGATGCCGCAGGTGCGCGAACAGGTCGAGGCGCAGGCCGACGGCGTGCTCTCGCCCTTCTACCGCGGCATGCTGCGCTACGACCCGTCGGCCGACATCGCGGCCATCAGTCAGCCGTGGCTCGCCCTCAACGGCGCCAAGGACACGCAGGTCGACCCCTCTAACTTAGACGTTATTAAGCGCCTCAACCCCTCCGCCGAGACCGTCACGTTAGACGGCCACAACCATCTCTTTCAGGCCGACGCCGTCACCGGACTCCTGCAAGAGTACGCCACACTCCCCGGCGACATCTCGCCCCTCACGCTCGCGACCATCGCCCGCTGGCTGGAGCGGATAGTGAAATAGGGCCGAAAAATGTAGGGACATGCCTTTGGCATGTATTGTGTGGCTGCCCGGGATTTGCTGCGCAATGTAGGGACATGCCTTTGGCAAGTATTGTGTGGCCGCCCGGGATTTGCTGCGCAATATAGGGACATGCCTTTGGCATGTATAACGCGGCCGCTCGGGATTGGCTGCGCAATGTAGGGACATGCCTTTGGCATGTATAATGTGTCCGCTCGGGATTGCGCCCTATACATGCCGTCGCTCCCAGCCGGTCGCTTTGGCATGTCCCTACATTTCAACGTGATATCCACCGGCCCCGCTACTCGGCCCCGGCGATGGCGGCGAGGATGTCGGTGAGGGCGCGGGGGAGCTTTTTTGTGCCTTTCTTGATGGCGGCGATGTCGGCGGCGAGCGCGTCGTCGGTCATCGAGTCGTAGCCCATCAGGCGGTACTGCAGGAAGTTGAGCGGCGCCGAGTCGGTGAACGCGTCGGGCACGCGTCGGGCGTAGCGCTCGCGCAGTGCGCGGTAGGCAGCGTCTTCGGCGGCCTGCAGGGCGCGCTGCTCGTCGGCGACGTGGCGAGCTATCTCTGCCTCGCGCTCGGCGGCAAACGCCCGCAGCGCCTGCATGATGACCATCGGGTCGACCGTGCCGTAAAAACGGCCGTAGGCACAGCGTTTGAAGCGCTGAAAAAACAACATCAGCTCCGTCAGCTTGTAGTGGCCGTACTCGTCGGAAATTATCTCGGCAAGCTCTTCAATCTGATTTGTATTGAGCTTTTCACGTGCGCCCACAAACTCTGACAAATCGGAAATCTGTATTTGCATCCAGCTTTTAGAGACATTGTGCCCGTATGCTTCTTTTACAAGACCTAATGTGGGGGCTGTTCCGAAGAAACAGCGCTCGCGTTCGCGGCAATACTGGACCTGTCGATGGGGATTGAAGAGCGTCATTAATTTCGACGGGTCTTCGCCCATGCGCTCGCGCAGCTCAATAGCAGTCTGAGATGTCTGGCTCGGGAGCGTATGGATTGGTAAGCTGCTCAAGGATTCGGCGTTGGAATTCGGCCTTTCGCTCGTCAGCGCTTTGCTGAGGATAGTGTCTAATGTTTGTGTTTGTGCCATAGTCGGTTAGATTGATTTGTCGGTTTATATCGGGATATTCGTCCTGCCAGCGGCAGTTGTTGAGCCACGTCGATAGGTTGGCGAAGTTCGGCGCGAAGACCCGTGCGCCGCGCGAGCGTGCTTCGGCGAGTGCGCGGTGATACTCCAAAAGCCGTTCGAGCGCCGGGCGCAACTGCGGGATGATTTCGCGCCAGTTTTGCGGAAATTTTCGCTTGAGGTTGGCTAATTCCACCTCTAAAGAGCGCTTGGAGCCCGGATAAGCCTTCCGGAAAAGTTCAAACTCCCTCGCCAACTCAAACTCACAACCCTTTTTTTGTTTATTTTTTTTATCTACGGAAGTAGATATATCTTTATCCTTATCCTTATCCTTATCTTTATACTTATCTTTATTATTGTCTACTGTTGTATCAGTTTGTATAACATTAGTATCGTTTTGTATTTTCTCAGATTTATCTTCATTAGTTTTATTCCATCTCTTTTTTATGGCATTACGTCGTACTTCACAAATTCTGTCATAATTTTCTTGCGCTCTGTCTATATCCTTTTTAATCAGATTGAAAGCCATGAGCAACTCGTTGCTGAGAGTCGGCTCTGTGCCATATAGCGCATAGTTGACGATGGCATCATAATACTGCGCGCGCAACTCAAAGGGACAGAATCTGAGCGCTTCGGCCCAACTCTCATAAAAGACAAAAGACTTTTGCTTTTTCATATTAATGTATTGCTTGAGGTTTAAAGACAATACAAAAGTACGACCGTGCGCGCCCCGAAACGCTCACATTCCGTCAGCCATGCAAATTAACACTGATTTTTAACAAATATGTAGGGACATGCCTTTGGAATGTATTGTGTGGCCGCCATTTTTCGCAAATTATACATGCCGTCGCTCGCCGTCGCTCGCTTTGGCATGTCCCTACTTTTCAATGGGTTACGTGCCGCAGTGGCGTCCGCAATGTAGGGACATGCCTTTGGCATGTATTGTTTGGCCGCCCGGGATTGCGCCCGATACATGCCGTTGCACCCTGCCGCTCACTTTGGCATGTCCCTACAATTCAATGGCTTATCATCGGGCAATTACAAATCGCCCTCCCATGTCTCCCCCTATAAACGACAAAACCCCGAGCGGATGACTCGGGGTTTCTGAGGAGGTTCCTAGCACACTCTGACACCCGTTACAAGTCAGTTATTTAATTACTGACTGTGCCGACATTGAGCCGACATTGTCAGGAATTAGATGATTTTCGGCTATCCATTAGAACTTCAATGAGCCGTTCTTTTTCTTTTAAAAGTTCCTTTAAATGTGCGATTTCATTCTCTAAGTTCCGTGTCTTATCTGCCTGAAAACCATCAAAAAAGACACCGGTGGGAACGCCTAAAACTTTAGCAATATTCTCGAGCGTAGTCGTGTTTGTTGACCCTCGGCGTATTGCACTCTGCACGGAGCTTTCGTCGCGTCCGATTTGCTGTGCGAGCTCGCGGATAGTGATTTTTTTACTCTCGCACAAATCTCTGATAATTAGTAGATTTGCCATAATGAATGTATACTTTACAAAATTTAACGTGAATTAAATCCCATATGTGGTGAATTAAATACTATATTTGCATCATAAATTTACAAATTAATTTGCAATTTCACAAATGAAAACAAGACTTAGACAAACCGCCGAGGGGGAAATTTTACGACAGTGGTTGGATACTATCCCCCGAGGTCAGTATAACAATGTCAAGGACCGTTTAGTTTCGGAGTGTCTTATCCAGAAGCACACGCTCAACAACTGGATATACGGAATCTGCCGCATACCCGATGCCGGCAAACGCGATATAAACCGCGTCACGTTGGAGATCTCCGGTATAGAAATATTCACAATAGCCAAGTCGGAGGTTAGTGGCGAAGGCGAAAGCGTCATTGCCTCCGGCGAGGCTATTTAATTTCTCTGCAATATGAAAAGATCAATCAAATTTGCTGGATGCACGGCTGTCTTAAATGCCGGCGAGCACCGGGCAATGTTAACGGTTTATGAATCTTCGCTGCCGACAATTCTCGCTGACGCTATAAATGAGGCCGGTGAGATCGATGTAACAGAGGTCTCTCGTGAGGATAATAATGCAACCGCAATCCGCATCGTCCATGACCTAAGCATCAATGAGCTGCTCGATGTGATATGCGAGGCTATCAGTAAAGTTTACGATGCAGACACCTTCGTTTCAAATGCGAGAGCCGAAAACGTTATATGACCTCCGCTACTATGCCCGTCGCCGCGGCTATTCTTTCAGCAAAAAGCCGAGAATAGTCACGGTCCCGGACGGCCGTCGCTCAGAACGTATCGAGCAGCGGCTAAAGTCATACGGCTACGATATTCAGCTTAATTTGTTTGGAGATGAAAAGTAATGCCCGGCGCGTCCTTCCTCCTAATTACCATTATCAGTCATTTTGCAAGACTGTTACCGGCTCCCTGATATCTCGAAAAATGGGGGGGGGTAGAAACACGCTAAATCTTTGTATTTCTGTAATTTGTAACTTGTAATGGTAACCCCGGAGAAATTATATGCCGCCACAGACGACGGCCTGCGTATCATCGCCTTACATTATCCTGACGCGCTGGAATCAGCCCGGACGAACAAACCGTTTAAAGCTCGACCGGACGAGCGCACACCGAGCGCACGAGTCAAGCGTTTTCCCTACAAAGGCGGATATGTCTGGAAACTGACCGACTTCGGCGGTGAGGGCCGTGCGATAGACCCGATACAGATACATCAGGAGGCGCGCGGCATAGGCTTTGCCGAGGCCATTGCCGACCTCTCTGTCATATTCAACATCACAGACGAGCTCAACCGCTCGGTTAACCGCCCTGAGGTGCGTAAGCAGCCGGCCAAGGAGGACCAACCTGACGGCTCGTGCACATGGGATATTAATCAGGAGTTCACTGCCGATGAGTGTGCGGTTATGGGTCCTCGAGTGACGGCCGAAACCTTGAAGTCACTGAACTGGTATCGCGTCAACTGTCTGATTACAGTCAAAAACCGCGAGGCTACATACAAGTTTTCAAACGAGCATTACCCGATATTCATGAGGGAGTGCTGGTTTACAAATTCAAAAGGCGACCGTGACTGTTTCTATAAAATCTACGAGCCGTTAAATGTCGACAAGCAATGGCGCTTTCAGTATCAGCCCAAGGGTAAGAAGCCCCAGAGCTACATTAACGGCCTCGCCGAGCTCGTCACGGCTTATAATACTCTGAACGAACGCGAGGAAAAGTCATTTTTCTCTGATCCGGCTAACGAGGGCAAGCCCTATAAGCCCCAAAAACTACCCGAAGCTATCATATGCTCGGGTGAGCGCGACTCGCTATGCGTGCGCTCTTTAGGCTACCATCCGCTATGGTTTAACTCCGAGACATATGTCGTCACAGATGAGGAGTGGAAAGAGATAAACAAATATGTCGAGACAGTCTATAATATACCGGACATCGATACGACCGGCCGAGTGAAGGGCACCGAGCTCGCACTGCGTTTCATCGATATCCACACAATATGGCTGCCTGAAAAACTGACGAAGTATCGTGACCACCGTGGCAACCCTCGCAAGGATTTCCGCGACTGGATGGAAATCTGGAAAAATAACAGCGATTTCCGCGGACTCCTCGAGCTGGCAACTCCGGCGCGATTCTGGACCACGTCACGTCACGAGAAGACCGGCAAGCTCAGATATGGTATCGACATCTCCTGTCTCCACGAGTTCCTGACGCTAAATGGTTTCTTCACCCTCAAAGACAAACATGCTCCGGGCACGCAATATGTCCGCATCGCCGGCAATATTGTCAAGCTCGTCACACCTAAAGAAATTCGCGAGTTCGTCCATAACTGGACCATTGAGACAGCTCGGCCGCGTGAGCTCCGCAACCTTGTGCTCTCGACGCCCACACTGTCGGCCGCGTCTCTCGATGCGCTCCGCGAGGTCGACCCGGACTTCACCAACTACACCGAAAAATCGCAGTTCTTCTATTTCCCCAAATTTGCCGTTGAGGTCACCGGCTCCGGACTAATCAGACACGACAACCGTTCAGCCGCTACCCGGCGCTATGTATGGGAGGAGAACGTCATCGATCATAATATCAATTTCATGCCCGACATGTTTGAGATTACTCACCCCGAGGGCTGCTATGACAGCGAGGGCTTCGACATCAAGATACTCGAGAACACGTCTAATTATTTCCGATACCTGATTAACTCGTCACGTCTGTACTGGCGCAAGGAATTAGAGGACAGCTTATCAGAGATGCAGCCTGACGAGGCTGAGCGCTATCTGCGTGAGCATCGATTTGACATCGCCGGGCCGAACTTGACGCCTGATGAGATTCAGGAGCAGAAACAGTGTCTTATCAACAAGATATTTACTATCGGATTTATGATGCATCGCTACAAGTCAGAGTCGCGTGCATGGGCGCCGTTCGTCATGGACAACGTCATCGGTGAGAACGACCAGTGTAACGGCCGCTCCGGTAAATCCTTCATGTTTCGCGCACTCTCCAATTTCACCAAATGGCTCAAGCTCTCGGGCCGTAATCCGAAACTCTTGGAAAATCAGTTTGCGTTTGAGCAGGTAAGTAAACATCTCGGCATAGTTGTCGTCGATGACTGCGACGAATACTTGCCGTTCAAGCAGTTTTACGACAACATTACGAGCGATATCACCATTAACACGAAGAACGTTTCGGCCTATACGCTGACCTTTAACGACGCGCCCAAGTTTGCCTTTACGACAAACTATGTCCCCAAAGAGTTTGACGGCTCGAGTGTCGGCCGTATGCTCTTTGTAGTTTTCTCGGACTATTACCACCAGCAGACCGAGGAAAATAATTACAACGAGACGCGCCAGATACGCACTGACTTCAACAAAGACCTGTTCGGCAGCGCATACACCGAGGCAGAGTGGGAGGCAGACATAAATTTCATGCTCCAGTGTGTGCGGTTTTATCTGTCGGTTGCGCCTTACCCGGTCAAAATCGAGCCGAAAATGGATAATATCATCTTCCGAAAATATCTCCGCGATATGTCTGACAACTTCCGCGAGTGGGCCGAGATGTATTTCAACGCCGACGGTGACAACTTAGACACCGAGATTGTGCGTGAAAAGGCCTTCGAGGATTACAAACGTTTCTCAGGCGTCACCAAAATCACTATGCATAAGTTCTCCAAATCGCTCAGAGGTTTTTGCTATACCTGTGATTATATCGACTCGCTTAACCCCGAGGAACTTCATACATCGGGAGGCCGCATCCTGCGACGCATCGAAGACCCGGTCTCGCACGAGAAGGTGCAGAAAGAGATGATTTATCTCCGGTCCAAGAAAGAAGCTGAACGGTTGAAGAATCCCCCTCCGGCTCCACCTGTTCAGGCTACTATGCCATTTTGATTTAGTTACACTATAAATTTCAAGCAATGCAAACACTAATCTCAAAAATCAACGGCGTCGACATCGTCACCGTTGAGCGCGACGGAGAAATCTTCGTCCCTATCAAACCCATCTGCGAAGCCATCGGCATCGATGATCGTGCCCAGCGAGATAAAATCCAATCCGATGAAATCCTCGGCGCAACTGGGGTGCTCAGCACCTCGGTTGCCGCCGACGGCAAGGGTCGTGAAATGTTTTGCCTGCCGTTGAAATACGTTTACGGCTGGCTATTCACCATCAATCCAAAGAACGTTGCCCCGGAAGCTCGCGAAGCTGTCACTCTCTACCGTCGCGAGTGTTATGACTCGCTATACGAGCATTTTACAGGCTCCATGCGTCGGGCTATTGAGACAAATACTGCCGAAATAGAGCTGCTGCGTCAGATTAACTCGGCTATTACCGAGGAAAAAGAAGCCAAAACACGCCGCCGCAAAGCAGAGGAGGCCCTCGACAAACTCCGCGCCGAGCGCCTCAACCCTCAGCCGACACTTTTCTCGTAAAAATATAACTCTTTTATAAAATTTCTGCCTAAATATTTTGCTAAATAAAAATTTAGCATTATATTTGTAGTGTAAATCAAACGAGAGAACAATGAAATATAATGAACTTCACAGAAAACTCCGAAAGTACGGCTGCTATCCGACCGGCTCCTCGAGGAGTGGCCATCCTGAATGGTACTCGCCGATTACCGGGAAGTATTTCACAACGAGCCACCATGAGGCTCAGGAAGTGAAGAACGGAACACTGAAATCAATCCTCAGAGACGCCGGAATCAACTAAGGGAGGGGCTCAGCCCCCTCCCTCTAAATCAAAAGCATAAATTCTGTTGTTTACTATTATATCAATCACCACGAAATGAAGACAGTAAGAGTATTTATCGAGCGCGGTAAGGACGGTTCTTATGGCGCATATATGCCCGATGACAACAATCTCTCTTATGGCGTTATCGGCGACGGAGCTACGGCCGCCGAGGCTATAGCTGACTTTAATGCGGTCTACGAGGATTTGAAACGAGCAGCCCATGACGAAGGGCGTCCCTTTGAGGAGGTAGAATTCGTCTATTCATATGACCTGCCGTCTTTCTTGGTCTACTATGCAGACCGCATCACATACAAGGGGCTTGCGCGAGTCACCGGTATATCTGCGGCCCAGCTCTCTCAGTATATATCGGGCTACCGCAAGCCATCGCCCAAGACTACCGCCAAGATACAGGAAGCCTTACACGCCTTCGGTCAGGAATTAAGCCGGCTGCAGCTCGTTTGATTTACACCTTTAACATTGTTCGCACCGGCCGCGCCCCCGCCCATCACGGCGAGGGCGCTTTCAATTTAGAAGAGATAATGATTGAAAGTGTTAAAAGTTTAGCTCGGACTAAACTTTGAGGCTGAAATATTTGTTAGGTTTATAATTTGATGCTAAATTTGTGCCGCAATTTAGTACTTTAGTAACATAATGTGCGATTATCGTGTAGAAGAATTTGAAACCATAAAGAATAGCCGTCAGTATAATTACTATCGGTTGTTTATAAATGACAAATGCCAATTTGATGACTTTATCGTTGAAATAGAGTCTAATGCCATATACAAAAAACAATATTTGAATCTCCTCTCAATAATGGAGTTCATTTCTGATCAACATAAACTGACCGATAAAAAATTCAGGTCTATTCGAGGCTTAGGCCGAAATGATGTCTATGAGTTTAAAAGCAAAGACCTGAGGATATACGTTATTAAGAAATCACCTGATATGTATATTATTCTTGGAGGTTATAAGGCTAACCAAGATAATGACATAAAACTACTCAAAGAAAGATTTAAAACTATTCAAATATAAAATTATGGAACGCAAAGAATTATTGGAATCCCCGGAATATTGGATTACTAAGGCTCAATTTGATTTATATGCCTGCGCCGAGGACTATATGCGTTCGCACAAGATGAACAGGACGCAATTAGCAGAATATCTTGGCGTCAGCAAAGGTTATGTCTCACAATTGTTAAACGGAGACTATGACCACAAGCTTTCAAAATTTGTAGAACTCGCAATAGCGTTTGGGTTTGTTCCTAAAATTGAATTTCAAGCTATTGCCGAGGCTATAAATGAAGACAGCAATGAATATGTCATCCCGAAGTGGTCTCCTGTTGATTATAATATTATACAAGGCATAGAAAAGACTCGATATCATAACTATGATATGTTTGAGTCAGTACCACAAAAATCAAAACTTACTGCAGCATGATTAGATTTAGAATGGCCAAAATTAATGTCAGCCAATTCGCGATTTTGGCCGATATGGTACCTTTAAGTGGATTATCATACACTGTCGAACTTGGCTTTAAAGGGGCTGTAAATGCCAAGCGGATTGGATGCGATTTTTCGGTTGAATTTGCTCATAATGACAAAGCCATATTGAAGCTCGGAGTTTTCTGTGAGTTTGATATTAATCCCGATGACTGGAACGAGCGAATGAAAGACAATAAAGTTACATTCACAAAGGATGAGCTCGGATTCTTTGCAAATCAAACGGTAGGTGTAGCACGCGGAATATTGTTCTGTAAAACCGAGGGCACTCCTTTTAGTGTTTTCATACTTCCTCCCGTCAATTTAGTCTCGTTAATAAAAGACGATTTCATAGTTGACACCGCTCAGGAATAAATCATATTACAAGGTTATTTTTATTGGCGCGGCCGACTCAGACAGTCGGCCGCTTTTTTTCAGTCATCGTTATTGCGCGGCCGGCGTTCATATGCCCGTATGGCCTCGATGATATAGGCCGAGCGGTTGGGCTGGCGGTCGAGTATCTCGGCAACATCCTCCGGGATGCGCAGCGCTATTGAGCGCACATTGTCATACTTTTTCGGGCGCCCGGCGCCGGCACGGCTACCGCCCCATGATTTTTTTGTTTCATCACTTTGCTTTTCCATGATTAAATAGTAATTTTGGTGAGGTTTAACCCCGACAAGAAGGGCGCCTCCGCCGCATGGAGGTCTTTAAGGCTCTCGGCCACCCTTCTTGGATTAGAAGAACTTCACTTTGATTGTAACGATCTTCAGTTTCCAAACCTTAGCAATGTTAATTTCGATGGTCAACATTTTTTAAAGTTTGTCAGGGGTTAAGCCTTTCTTTTATCGGCATCAGGCTTTGTCCGTTGTAATCGCTCTTTGATTACACTACTAAGTTACGAATAATATTTGATTTGGCAAAATAAAATCAAGATTATTTTATAATTTTGTTATAAAAAATTTTGCCGTCTGATTTTCTTGTTGTAGATTTGCAGTGCTTAACTCATCGTGATTAGTTCACGTCGCAGAGCGCGGTTAATGCTCGACATACTTAGCGGGCTTTTTTTATGCCCGGACATATCAGCCATATACGGCTGTCACCGTTCATTTTAGTGCTCTACGGAGTGAACTACGATGAGTTAAGCAGCGGTGACAGCCGCTTTTTTATAACCGCTTAACTCATCGTAGTATGCAACAAACTATTCTTTTCAAGGTCCCGGGCAAACCTTCAACTCGCCCACTCGTGATTCTTACAGGCCCGGCAATCGGGGTCTCATCGACGAAGTCACTTCGCTCAGCGAAGAACTATTCAACAAATTATTTCCGCGAGACCGCGAAAAAGATAGCCGGCGCCGTGTTCTCGGCCCGTGCGTCAATGGCGGTCCATCCCATTTTTTTATTTGCAAATCTCGAATTGTCGTTGTATATTTGTGGTGCCAAATTACATAATATCCGACTATCTCGGAGAGCCTCGGTTACAGGCTCGAAAACTTCGGGCATTTTTTTATGCCCAGACATAAACGGCTACGGCTGTCATATCCTAATAACTTTTGCTCTTCGGGGTCGACTGTTATGTAGTTTGGCGACGGGATATGACAGCCGTTTTTCTGTCTGAAAATGCCAAACTACATAACAGTATGACAAACAACAAGCAAACGCGCCGGGTGTCATCACGCAGACTCCGCGCAATCCTGACCGACATCGCCAATGAAATCTGCCGCGCTCAGGACAAATTCACCTTCTCTCTTACCGGCAACACCTTCGAGATACACTTGGACGGCGGCTCGGTCAACATCACCATTAACGAGTCATCGACAAAGTCGCTTTGCTCGGCAAAGAAAGGAGGTCAACTATGAGAATCGAAGTAGCCGGAGCTCAGATCACCGACTCGGTGGTCGAGGTCATCGACACGCTCCAGAACGAGCCCGAAGTCGCAAAGGCCTACGTCGAGGCCATTGACGAGGTGACACGCGCAGCCATTCTCGACATCAGCGGCGATGACGAGGCTGACACCAAGATAATGTCGCGTCTGCGCGCCCTGCAGATGATACGCCGCGACCTGACGACGCTCGCCTCGCCGCCTGACGTCGACCTGCCCGAGAACGACACGCCTGCAGCACAATTATAGACCAAAAGTATTGTTTTCTTCGAGCCCGGAGCCGGGGTGATTCGCATCGATCGAGTCGCCCCGGCTCCTTCATTTCCGCCCCGGCGCTCACGCCGTCTCCTTAGCCTCACCCCATACCCCCTCCTAATTTTACACGAAATTTTTGTTACTTTGTAACAAATGTTTGAATGAAAGTGTAACATAATGAAAAATAAGAATTTAAATAGAGGGGGAGGGCGTAACAAAACAGGTAACAAACACTGTAACAAAAAATTTTGAGTTTGTTACACTGCGTCATAGGGCGAAGATGTAACAAAACCGGAGGGCCTGTGACAAAACCGTTTTTAAGTTTGTATCAGACTCACGTACTTGACTCTCAATAGATTGGAAACAAATAACGCCGTAACAAAAATTTCTGATGATTTTCAACTCCACGCAGAAATTTAATTCACGACTATGGAGTTGTATGCCATACTTCGGGTGATAATTCGTATATTTGAGGTCGATAAACCATTCATCCTCTTATGATAAAAGTTAAGATCACAGTCCCCGCCCATGTCGCCGAGTATATCCGCGGCAAATATTACGACGCCGAGGCCGGCGCGGTCAGATTTCCGCCGTCGCTCGACCTCTATGTGGCCATCTACGACCTCGCCGAGCGACGCCCCCTCTCGTGCCCTGTCGACACCGGCAATTTGGAGTTCTGCCTGCCTGACCGCCGCGATGCTAACTCGGCCGGTGGAAAGAGCCCCGAGAGCTACAATTATTTTTCGGCCGCTTCTCAGAAGAAGTTAGGCGACAAGATGCGCGTGATGATGCTGGCCGAGCTTCATGACATGATGGATGAGAACAAATATATTCACGGCATCCAGTTCAAGGAGACGATATATTATTTCGTCCGCCGCTACTGCATCGAGTCGATTACCGAGGACGCGCTGTTCAAGAATTACCAGCGCTGGCGATACAAACAGCGGCGCCGCAAGCAAAAACGCGAGTACAATAGCCGGAAAAATGCAAAAATCGCATAAATATTTCACCTACACGGTGATATGATTTGTCCGCTAAACGGGCAACTATGTGCAATATTTTGTTAACTGATTGATTTGTAAGGATTAAATTAAGATTATATGAACACTATGACAGTGAGCGGATGTCACACGCTCGAGCTTATCCCTATCGACCTTCTGACTCGATTTGCGAGAGTGGGCAGCAAAGTCTTGATTCAGGTATTGGGCACACCATATCATGTCGATGAAGTCCCGGGCACGGTCAAGGTCTCGTCGAGCTCTGAGAACGGAGTCATTAAGAAGAAAATCACCTTTGAGCGTGTATGCGCCAAGGCTCTCGACGTTGACATACTCAGTGCATATAAGTCGGCGAGGCTCATTGCGACCTATCGTGACGAGAAAGGCAACCGCCGTGTCTCGGGCTCTCCCGATTTTCCGCTCTCGCTGAATTTCACCATTGGCGAAGGCGTTTTCTCGTGTGAGTTAGACGGCGAAGATACAGAGCCCGACGCTTTTCTATAGTATTGCGGTCCTTCCCGACGGCCGCCTAAAGTCGTTATTTTGTCGAAAAATAACGACATGGAAAAAGTTCAACGATTCTTTTCTGACAACTGGGCTATCGAGCGTCCGGAGTTTCAAAACCTCCTTTCGCTCCTGACCCCGTGCATCATAAACGGCCGCCTCGCCGATGTCAACGAGCAGATATCTCAAGTCAAGAGCAGCGCCATGGCTACGTCAATGCCGTACATGGCTAAATGGTATGAACTCGATGACATTTCCATACCGGCTGACTCTGTCGCAGTCATAAAACTCCGCGGCGTTCTATACGCATGGGAGACCGAGTGGCTGATTGAGCAGCTGGCAGCCGCCGAGAAAAATGCCAATATTTGCGGCATCGTGCTCGTCATCGACGGCCCGGGCGGCATGGTCTCACATTTGGACATGGCAGCCTCGGTCATAAAAAATAGCGCCAAGCCCACGGCGACTGTCGTCGACGGCTGCATGGCCTCGGCCCATTTCTGGCTCGGCACCTCGTCAGAGCGCACATTTATAGTCTCGCCGATGTGCGAGGTGGGCAGTGTCGGTGTCGTCATCACACACACGAGCTTCAAAGAGTTCTTCAAGATGAACGGCATCGATTATCGCGAGATCTATCCTGACACGGCCGACCTCAAGAACAAGGAGACCCGCGAGCTCGAGGAAAACGGTGACGAGTCTCTGATAAAGGCCCGCGCCGAGAGGATTCACAAAATATTTGCCGAGACCGTGGCCGAAAACCTCGGCATCAGCTATGACCCGACACTCGAATTGTTCCGAGGCGCCATGTTCCCGGGCGATGTCGCCGTGGCCGCCGGTTATATCGACCAGTTAGGCACCGTCGACGATGCGGTCAGATGGGTACTTGCACAGGCAACGAGCCGTAAGGCAGCGCAATTATATTAACTTCATCATCTAACACTTTAAACATGAAATTTGCGAATTTTATTCCCGCAATTCTCGGGATCCTCGGACTCACAGAGTTTCACGAGGAGGCCGGTAAGAAAGTCATTACCGACGACGAGAAGGCAGCGCTGAAAGGCTACGGTTTCACAGACCGTTTCCTCGATGACTTCGCAGCCGCCCTCAACGCGCCTGCCGAGCCGGCAGCTGCACATGACTCGGACAAACGCACGGCCGTCATTGCCGGTCTGCTCGGTCAGACAACCGAACAGTTACAGGCTAAAACCGACGAGCTCGAGCGCATGAAAGCCTCGAGCAAGGCCACGGCCGACACATTGGCCGCACGTGAGCGCGAAATCAGCGATCTCAAAAACAAAATCGCCACACTCTCCGAGATGTCCGAGACAGACCCCGGCGCAAACGCCGGCCGTGCGGCTGACCATGTCGCACCTGACTACAACATCTACGACGACGCCCAGTTAGGCGGCCGCCCCGGTGAGTTCTTCGCACTTGACCGTCCATACAATATGCGAGCCAAAGCGGCCCTTCTCGCCCGTGAAGGCAAGATGCTCGCCGTCGATGACGCTAACCGTATGGACTACTCGAAACTGCGCGACGACCTCGGCGCCTTCTACCGCGTGCCTTGGCGTGACCGTCTGCAGTCGTTCCTCGTCGAGCTTCCCTCGCTTGAAAAAATCTTCAAGTTAGAGAGCGGCTATCAGGACCTCGCCACACTCGTCAATATCTGGCTCGGCGAGTTCTCTCAGGCCGATAACACTCAGGGCAGCAAGTTTGACAATGTCACCAAGGGCAACTATGAGTTCGGTCACGAAACTCTGCGCATGTATGGTGTCATGTTCGCCTATCGCTTCCTTGATCTCAAGCAGATTGAAAAACTGTGGATCGGCTCGCTCAACCGCGAGGGCTCAAACCCCATCAAGTGGTCGTTTATCGAGTATCTCCTCGTCGAGACCGCCAAGAAACTCCACAACGAGCGTGAGCAGCGCCGCGTCAACGGTGTCCGCAAAAATCCCGACCCCAACGTCAAGGGCCGCGCCATGGAGGCCGCCGACGGTATCTATGAGTATATCCGCAAGAAAGTCGAGGGTCACATCGACTTCACTCCTGACGGCGGCACAACCGGCAAGACTGTCTATCAAATCAAGCCTTTTGCACTGGCTCACATCACTCCGGCAAACATCGGCGAGGTGTTCTATCAGGGTACGTCGATGATTCCCTCGGTGTTCCGCGATACAAATAAGGTCGTTCTTTACGTCCCCTCGTACATGATACCGTGGTATCACAAGTACAACGAGACCAAATACGGCCAGAACGTCGACTACAAGGCAAACATCCAGTATGTGAAGGAGTTCCCCGGTGTCCGCATCGAGCCTATCCCCAACGCCGACAATCACGGCCGTATCTTCTGGACAATCGACGGCAATATCGGCCTCTACGAAGGCAAGCCCGGCGAGATGCTCGACTTCCAGCTCGAGCAGGAGGACTGGAGTCTGAAAGTGTGGTCCAACTGGAAAGAGGGCGTGGCAGCTCTCGCCGTGGGCTACAAGTACACAGACCCCTCGGAAATGGACGGCAGCCGTCAGATGATCTGGTGTAACGACTATGATCGTCCCGATAACTTCTTCATCGACGGCCCCTCGGGTAAAAATCCCGATGCTACGGTCCACACATCTATCCAGATGCCCGCCGGTGAGTTTGAAATCACAGACATCGAAAACGCCCCCGTCGGCAAAGTCGTGTCTATTAAGTGTACGGCTGATGGCTCTATCCAGATCAAGAAAGCCGACAAATTCTCACTGCTCTCGGCTGCATGGGCTCCGTCGAAGGGCGATGTCATCAAACTGATGAAACGTGCTGACGGCAAATTCATCGAGATTTCGCGTCTCGATGCCGGCGCCGATGCCTTCCAGTTTGAGAACGATGTCACCGAGCTCAACGTTACCGGGGCCACCGTCTTCGCGACCGGTGCCAATACTAAGGCAACCGCAATCACCGCGATAACCGGTGCTGTCATCGGCACTGTTTACACAATCTACGGTGCAGGCAGCACATACGCCTCGTCGATTGCCAACTCGGGCAATTTCGTGCTCACGGCAGCCATGTCACTCAAATCGGGTACATTCATCAAACTTGTAGCCGCCGAGGACGGCAAGTTCTACGAAGTAGCCCGCGGTTAACCTCACTCCGGAGGCCGGCGTCTTTAATGACGCCGGTCACCGGCTTATCAACAAGTTATCAACATTAAAAATTCTTATATTATGACATATATCAAACAGTCCGTACCACGGGCGGCCGGCAATCCCGGTATCGGCATTCAGCCCCGAGACTCAGTCACGCTTTTGGATGTCGACGACATCCTCTATATGCCGTCACCTGATGACAAAGGCGTCGTGATCACCGACAACATCGTCATGAAAGAGGGTGCCTATGGTTATACCGTCTATCTCACTCCCGGCACAGTCGAGGTCACCAGCGCCGCAGAGGGCGACACTGACAAAATCGGTTTCACACCCTCGGTCAAAGGCGAGCACCCCGGCAACGAGCAGGCCGCCCGTGAGTTCAAGGTCAACAGCATCAACCGCAAGTTCATCGTGATTGTCCGCTATTGCTCGGGCAAACCCGCTGACCTTATCGGCTCGCTCTGCAACCCATGCAAACTCACGCCTTCTTATACCGGCAACAACGAGAGTAATACCAACGAGTTTACTTTCGAGCAGGTGATGAAGGGCGACGACATCAAGATCTATAAAGGTACGGTTCCGACCGAGCAGCCCGTGTCGAAATTAGAGGCAGCCGCCACATCCGTCACCTATATCACTGACGGCCAGTATCAGCTCGCTGCAGGCTCGGCCGCCATCGCCGAGATTACGGGCGGCAGCCATGGCGCAGTAGTGACGCTCTTAGGTTGTGCCGGTACTTCGCCCACAGTGACTGCATCAGATGATAAAATCATCCTGCGCAACGGCAAGACGTTCACCGCTACCGCGGGCTCACAACTCACGCTCCGCGCCTTCGCAAACGGCGCCAACTCCTTGATATGGATTGAGCAGAGCCGTTACGAGGCCGTCTGACATTATTAGCCATTTAGATACCATTACCCACGGCTCGAAGGCAAATACGACCTTCGGGCCGTTTTTACAGTCCTTTTCTCGGTAATTACCGGGTCATAATTTTGGGCTACACATTAATATATATGTTATGACTACCATTCGACAGGAAATTATTGAATATCTAAGCGGTCCGCGCGTTTACGCCGAAGGAGTCGAGCTTTACAGACAGTTCGGCTCAAATCTTATGCTTTTGCGACGCTTTCAGTTCGATGAGACGGAGACAACCCGCGAAATTCTTTTTGACGAGCTCCGCAAATTGGCCGGATTATCAGAAATCGAGTTCGCACGCCTCCCGCGAAAAGCCGTGACACGTGCTGCAGCTCCTGACCTTAACGGCAAAAATGCGGCCGTTGTCATTCTTGATGACCCGAAAGAGACCGAGACCGTCCGGCCGGAACTCGCCGAGGCGCCACAGCCGGTCCGCAAGATGATGCGTTTCCGCGAGAAATATACATTTCTGAACTCGCCCGATTGCCCGGATATCTTAAAGGTACTCGTCGCCGACATGTTTACGGCCTACGACCGATATAAGCAGGCGTTTGCCGACCTTCAGGCGATGCCGGATGATGCAGATGCGGTCGAGGCTCTCGCCAAATGTGAGGAGCTTGTCAACAGCTATCTGAATAACCGCGAGATCTGGGACGAGCTCGAGCATTATCGCACAACCGGCACGATACTCGGTAAAGCGGCCAAATTCAAGGAGATTGAAGCATCCGAAGACCTCGCCGCTCTAACTGATGTCGAACTGATGAAAAAGATACAGAGTGCCAAGGTAAATATTTCTAAAAACAAAAAACGTCTCGCCGAGTCTGAAACTTCCGACGATAAAACGACGACGCTTTATCAGACATGGCAGCAGCGACTCACCGCTCTCGAGGCCGAACGTGACCGCCGAAAAAAAAAGTAATAGCCTCACTTGACCGGCTCAGCCGCAACAAGGCCGAGTTATTCCGGTACGTCTCCCGGTCAGGATGCGCTCCGTGTGACCGCTCCGAGGCGTCATATCAAATAAAACGTATTAACGACAATATCGATTCGCTCAATATGTCATTAGCCACACTTGACGATGGATCAGATAATAGAAACACCGGCGGCCTCATTACCGGAAATAACGCTGACTAAGGAACAGGAGACCGATATTTTGAAACTCGCAGCCGTTGGCCTCCAACCCGGCGACATAGCCGTGGCGGTAGAGCTCGAGCCGCGCGACGCTATGATGTTTGTCGCTCTCGCTGAAGTGCCGGGCTCGCAGGTTTCCCGTTTGATGGCTCAGGGACGCGCTATCGGTCGCTCAACTCCGCAACTCAAGCTACAGGAGGCCGCTAATGCCGGCAACATCGATGCCGTCAAGACACTTCAGAAGATTCAGAAGGAAAATCGGTATCAGGAACTCGTCAACAATATGGATAACGATGAATTTGCCTCGTAAACCGTCACGCATAGACTTTGAGTCAGTCGACAAATTCCAGATCGAACGGATATTGTCAACCGGCAATATTGACAGCCTGACTCCGGCCGAACGCGACTACTATGACCTGATGGAGCTCGTGCGCGGACTTCGCGCCCGCATGATGTTTCCCGGAGGCCGCAAGATTGTCACCAAGGCCGGCATTATCAAGCTCCTGAAGTCAGATCAATACGGGCTCTCTGACTGGATGGCACGTCAGATATATTCCGATGCCCTCAACTTCTTTTATTCCGAGGATAATGTGCGCCCCCGGGCGTGGGCTAATCTCTACGCCGAGAAACTCGAAAAATATGCAGACCTCGCAGCCGCATCCGGAAATCTGAAAACGGCCGCTAATCTTATCGAGCGCGCCGCCAAACTCCGCGGATGTTTCGACGAGGCAGCCCCGGAGATCCCCGAGGAACTACTCTCGCAGACGCCGGTCGAGATATATACTACCGATGCCGAGAGCATGGGCGCGCCGAAGACAGACCGCCGCGAGCTCGAGAACTTCATCGATTCAATACCGGATATACCTACCATTCAGCGCCAGCGTATCAAGGAAGATGCCGGCATTAAGAAACGTGATTTATTAAACCGATTATTGCAGGATGTCAAGGAGTTCGGAGAAGAAAACGAAGGTTGACGTTTCCAGAGATGTCCCGGTAAAATTCGGCTCCGAGGCGTTGGTGCTCTGTGACTGGATAGATACGACTAACTTTGTCATGGTCGCCGGTCGAGGCATGGCCAAAAGTACGGTCATACAGGCACGTCGCATCCGCCGCGTTATATCCGATATGCCCGGAGCTCCGACCGCATTTGTCGCCAAGACTTACTCCGACTTGTTTAACAACATCATGCCGGCCGTGCAGAACGGTCTGAAGTTGCTCGGATGGATTGAAGGCGTTCATTATATAAAGGGCCGCAAGCCTCCCGAGTCGTGGCAACGCCGATGCTCGGTGATTGTCGATGATTATAAGAATGTATATTCGTTCTGGAACGGCTCGGTAATGTTTCTCGGCTCGCTCGACAATCCGTCATTGTTGGCCGGTAAATCAGTCGTGCATGTATTCTTCGACGAGGCCAAGTATGCCTCCGATGTGCGTGCAGCCCGCGTCATGCCTATTCTGCGCGGCGACGCTATCACCTACGGGCGTTCACATTATTTCGGCGGCGTCACCATTACGACAGACATGCCGGATGTTACCGAGGGCGAGTTTGACTGGTACTTCAGATATGCCTCAGAGATGGACCCCGAGCGGATAATCAGGATTATACAGGCGGCCGATGCCCGTAATAAATTGCTCATAAAGCTCACGCGCGAGAATCGCAGACCTGCGCCGGATGTCAGGAAGATTGCGCGCCTCGAGCATAAGATCGATTATTATACCGAAGGTCTGCTGAAACTCCGTAAAAATCAGACATTCTTTATCAATCTCTCGAGCTTGATAAACATCGATATCCTCACGATAGACTATGCCAAGCGTCTCTATAACGGAGCGCTCGAGATGCACGAGTTTTTAAAATCGGTACTCGGCATGAAACCGGGCGTCCGTAAGTCGGCCAGATTCTATGTGCTTTTTTCTGAGGAACACAAGTATTCAGACGGCACACACTCAGGCGTGGCAGCGTTTCGCTCGACCGAGCTCAGATACTTGGATCCGGATAGAGAACTCGACGGCGGCATGGACTTCGGCAATATGCTGTCGCTTGTCATTGCCCAGCCTGACGGTCCGTTATACCGCGTGCATAAGAACTTTTATGAGATTCCGCCCGGATGGTATCGCGAGCTCGCCGATCAGTTCCTCGAGTTCTTTGCCGACCACCGCCGCAAGGTGCTTAACCTCTACTATGACCGCGCCGGCAATAACTACCAGCGGCAGGGTGAGGACTCGGCCGGCAAGATTAAAGATGCAATCGAGCGTGACGCGGCCGGCAACCGCACCGGATGGACCGTCGTGCTTAAGTCTCGCAAGCAGGCCGTTATCCCGCAGAACGCCGAGTTTAACTTCATGCACGAGCTGTTAGGGGCCAACAATCCCAAGTTGCCTCGTCTCCTCGTCGACGAGCTCAATTGCTCTGAGTTGATATCTTCGATTGAGCTTGCGCGCGCCGAGGTCAAATATCGCGGCTCGGTGAAGATTGTCGCCAAGGTGAAGAAGACAGAGAAGCTCGCACCTAACAAACTCCCGCGTCTCTCGACAAACTTCTCTGACGCCTTCAAATACCTGATGATGCGCAGTGTTTGGATGGCGGCGGTGAGGGCGTCAGACACTGCTACCGGCTCAGGAGCTGATGTCAGGGCAGAGCAATGGATGGCGCGTCGACAGAGCGGCTCCCGTGATACGAAGTAACAGTCATACGGCTCACATTTCACTATAGTAGGGGGGCGGTAATTTCCGTCCTTGTTCTGAGCGGCCCGGGCAACGGAGCGAGATAAAAACCTCGATTTTAAATTTTACGGGCCTAACTCGCCTATTTTGTGGAGATTGGCCGTTTGGCGACCAAAATTTCACCACAAAAAGCCCGATTTTAGCACTTTATTGACGATTTTTTATTGATTCGCTGACGAATTATCGTATATTTGTGTGTCAAACGTTCCGGTAACTGACGAAAAACAACATCACTTTCGCCATTATGAAGAAATTAATTTCATTTTTTGTGCTTATGATTGCAGCCTTTACCGTGACAGCGCAAGATAAGCCGTTAAGTTATTCAGAGGTTATCCAAGTTGAAGGGAAAAATCAATCAGAGATTTTCGGGGGATTGCGTGAATGGGTGGCTACAACCTTTGTCAGTGGTAAGGCAGTCACACAATTAGAGGACTCATCGACCGGAACTATTATATTGAAAGCCTTGTTTCCCTTTAATAAGGGCGGAATTTATAAAGCTTACGAGGGTCATGTGAATTTCATGCTAAAATTGCAGGTTAAAGATGGCCGTTATAGAGTAGAGATGTCATCAATTTCGCATGAAAATAAACCGGGTCATGCAGCCGATTGTTCGTTGGGCCTTATTACAACTGCTGAAAAATGTAGTAAGGGCGGAATTAACAAAGGAGCTCATACTAAGATATGGAAAGAGATTAAAGTAAAGTCCAAGGAGCAATTTGATGAATTGGTGAGATCTCTGAAGGGTATAACTTCTTTTGATGCTGAATCTGAGGAAGATTGGTGATTATTAGATTAATATAGTTCAGCCGAGACATATGATCTCGGCTATTTTTGTGCTAATAATGGAAAATTAATTTTATGATTAAATTTTATTAACTGTTTTTTTTTTTTGTTCACATTGTTTTCCCGAGATTTGCGATGTCAAATCATACCAGAGGCAACTCCGGGTCGAGTCTATAAAGGCTCGAAACTTTTCGGGCATTTTTTATGCCCGGCTACATACGAAACTATAGGCGGCCGCCTTCTCCAATTTTAGTAACTCGACCCTTCGTCGGTTTCTGGTATGTTTGACGACATGGAGAGGCGGTCGCCTTTTCATATAGTTTTATCGTCGAACTTCAAACATACCAATCAATGAAAACAGTTATTGTATTACCCTCAAAGACCGAAATTCATAACCGGTCGGTGAAAAATCACCTTATTATAGGTATTATTCACCTTACTTCGCAAAATTTATTTACCTTTGTGTCTGTAGTGAGCTCATTGATAGCCTGTGCGGCCTTGATAATCGAAAGCGAGCGTCTCATGGCAATCGGCGCCCTCCTGTTTCTTACAGGCTTTGCCCCGTGGAGCCTCCGCCGCACACGCCGCGACATGCGTCAGGACAAACTCGGTCTCAAAAAATGGTAAACCCGTAACACATCTTATATAATCATCATAAAACTCGATAAAATGGAAACGAACAATATAAAACTTACATCTGAAGGTACCAGCGCTATTGACGGACTGCGTCATAAATGCGGAACTCTCAAACTATATAAAGACACTCTGACGCGCATATATAATCAGGTGCTCTATGTTGCCGAAGACCTCGGCATGGATGCAGCAGAGGCCATCGAGACTCTCAGAACGCTCGACATGCTGCGCTGCGATCTCGATGCCATTGCAAAACTCCCTGACGACAAGCCGGCCGTTGAAGCGCCCGAGAATGACATCATACCGGCTGCGGCCATCTCTGACAGTGGTGACTCTGACGAAGATGACGCGGACGACCTTAAAGAGCTAACAGATGAAGAGATACTCTCAAATAGTGATAATGATTAGGTACACAGATCTTAGGGTAAATAGAGATTAATGATTGCAAACCTATAATTTTGGCGCGTCGACCGTGAGGCCGGCGCGTTTCTTTTGTCCTTCGCCGAGGGGGTGATAATGTCGATTTTTGTGATGTTGATTAACATGATATTATAATGAAACACTTAAAGCAAGAGTTCGACAAACTCACCTTCAAGGAAGTAGTAATTTACGTCATAGCGATTATTACGATGTCGGCCGGACTGGCTCTGCTCTTTATAGGCATATTCATACCGCCTGAGGGCGAGATACATCAGTCAGTATTGACCGCTTACGGGCTGATTTCGATTTTCGTGGCCTCACTGTTGGGCATTTCAATCCATTACGCCAACGAGCTCGAGAAGTTCAAGGCCAATATACAGGAACGTTTGGACAGCATAACGCAATAACGGCCATGAAAGACCATGAAAATACTTGCATCTTTTCTTGTGTCAGTGCTTTGCGGACTGGCACTCTCGTTCTGTCTTGCGTCGTTCTCTGTATTTGTTGTTATAGCTGCCGTTCAAGCAGCTCAGCGTCTCGAGTCACTGCAGCCGACCGACACGAAGTGTTTGACCGTTCAGCCGCGCTTGATTCTCTCGCACAGTCAGGAACTGTCATGCTCGGAGACAGTTCCTCAGTCGATATCAGAGAGCAGAGCGCAGACACGATTAAAATCGAGCGGGATGAAGCCGGTCGTCCCGTGCTCATCATCCGGCATTATGGCGCAAATTTACTCGGCTCGCTCGAGAGCTCACGGCTTTCAGACTTCGGTTTTACCGGTTTCCATATTACCGCCCGAAACGAGAGTGCCGGAACAGTGGACAGCAACGAACAAACGCAGGAGGAAAACCGGACGGAACTTGACCCCGCGATACCGTTAGAGTCAATAATCGGTCCTGTCTTGCTCGGCCTCGGGTTACTGTATATTATCTATGTTATAATCGCAGATGTGATATGGCCGCGTCTGAAAAAATAGACCTGTTTGAAGCTATCGAGCAGATGAAGGCGATATCGCTCTCGGGCGGAACGTTCTCGATGAAGTTCCGCAAGTATAACCGTCGCACAAAGTCGGGCGGCGAGCTCGTCACCATCAACGCCGCCAAGATCCGGCCGAAAACCGGTGACGATAAAATCGAGTACTCAAGTTATAAATTATTCTTTACCGATACCGAGACGGGCCGCGCACTCAATTGTTGGCAGCCTCTCATAATGGCGTTTAACGGGCGCCGCACGGTATTAAATTGACAAATCAATCGACATGATACGCAGATCCGGAAATTTTGGTTTCGTCGATAACGGAGCCGGCGAAATATACACATTCAGCATGAACGCCCGTTCATCAGGCTGGGCTCCTTCGTCATTTATGATAAGAGGCGGCCGCAGCTCGTTCGGCATGTCATATATCGCGGGCCCTAACGGCACACGGATTATCCCGTTTGGCATCGACAACGATTTGCCCGGATATGTCGCCCGTGTGCTCGAGAAATTCTATGCCGGTGAGGGCATCATGGGCAAGAAGGCCGGTCTGCAGTGGGGTGAAGGTCCGCGGCTCTATCGCGACGCCGTGGCCGACAATAATACTTTTTACCGGGCATGGGTGGTCGACAAGGCTATTTCCGACGAGCTCGAGGCGACAAACTATCTGACCGAAATGCACCGCTGCCTCATCGACCTCTGTCATCTCGAGGGATTCTGGGTGAAGATTACTCTGTCACGCGGCCGGCGTATCGGCGCGCCCAAGATTGCCAAAATCGAGCATGTCCCTGCGTCTAAAGTCCGCTTTATATATCCCGGCGAGGATAACGCCCTGCCTACACATGCCATGGTGGCTGACTGGCCGTTTGCCGACTCGCGTTACTCCTATACATATCCGCTTTTTGACCCTCGTGAGCCGTTCAAACATCCGGTCTCGCTCGGATATTATAATATCTACTCCTATTGTCACGATCATTACAGTGTGCCGCGCTTTGTCGGTGCCTTCGACTGGCTCGAGCTCGCCGGCACGCTTGCAAACATACTGGCCGCCTATAACGAGAACGCCTCGGCAATCTCTATGCACATCGAGAGCCCTCAGAGCTACTGGGACGAGGCTGAGGGCCGCATCAAGGAGATATGTCAGCAGACAGGCACGCCATATCGCGCCGAAATGCTCGAGGAGTTTAAAGACGAGGCCATGGAGAAGTTTGCCGCGTCGATGTCAGGACGCACCAACGCCGGCAAGTTCCTTCATACATCTCGTTTCTGGAGCCCCGAGGCCAATAACTTCGAGGGCTGGAAGGTCACGCCGATTGACAAGAAAATCAAGGATTACATAGAGGCACAGGTCGAGATTTGTAAAAAGGCCGAGGCCGCCGCTACGTCAGGCTTCGGACTCGATCCGTCACTCGCTAACCTGATTCTTGACACCAAGCTCGGCTCGGGCTCGGAGAAACTTTATGCGCTCAAGGTCTATAACGCCACGGAGACAGCCGTGCCGGATATGGTGCTATGTAAGCCGTGGCAGCAGATGCTTGACGCCAATCATCCCGGCAATGATATCCGTATCGGTCTCTATCGCACTGTCGTCGACGCCGAGAAGAACGTTAACCCCGAAAACCGAGTGAAAGCCAATGCGTGATTTATTCGGCACCGCTCCGGCTCCGGAAAAGAAACGTACCGCACCCGTCAACGAAGGCGGCCGCGATATGCCCGACGACCCTAATAAGGGCACGCCGACAAAGGCTCATATACTGACGCCAAAGCAAATCGAGCGCCGGGTGATTGCCGAGACAGAGCTCGAAAACCTTTTGCCGTGGCACTTCAAAAAGGGTGACGCTTATCATCTGTTTTCATACGGTCGTATTGATTCTATCGCTTACCTTCGGGCCATACTCAAGCAGCAGCCTCTCGAATATCTCGTATGCCAGACATTCTATTTGTCGACATCGCATATCGAGCAGCTCAAAAAATGGATTGACGCCGGACTAATCGGGCACCTCGATTTTTATGTCGTCGAAGTGTTCAAATACAAGTATATAGACACGTATTTGGCATTAAAGGATGTTGTGGCGCCGACAGGCGGCCGTGTGGGCATACTCCGCAACCATGCCAAGATTTTCACCGGTTTCGGCGAGCGTTTTGACTTTGTGGCCGAAGGCAGCGCTAACTTCAACATCAATCCGCGTTCCGAACAGATGTGTATCACCATTGATACGGGATTGGCCAGATTCTACAAAGAAGAAGTCTTTGACAAAATGAAGACTATAAATATCGACAAATACGATTGGCAACCTTATAAACTCAAACGCGATGAAACTATTTAACCGCGACAATAACGGCGCCTCAGAGATAGTGGCCGCCATCGGTCTGATATCAGACGACATCTCTTTCGACAAATGGGAGCCGATACTGCCGCTCGGCATACGTGATGTCGAGGCGATTGTCGGCCCGGAAACGATTAAGGCACTCGCCGACGTCTACGAAAACGGCGAGTCTGATGACTCTGCCTCTGTAGCCCTCGGATATCTGCAGCAGGCAGTTGCCTTCTTTACATGGCTCAAAATTATTCCGACACTCGACGCCCAGCACGGCGACGCGGGCCGTGCAGCGCGTTTCGGCGAGAACGAGAAGGGACTGACCGCGCTTGAGAAGTTCCACGACGAGGAGAACATACTGCATCTTGCCTATGAGGCTACTGACGCTCTGATTGCAGAGCTCGACCGCGGGGCGTTTGAGTTCTGGACCACGTCGCGCAAATACAAAATGCGTGACGGCTTGCTGATACGCAGCAAAGAGCAGTTTGACGAATATTACAATATCGGCTCACACCGGCTGTTTGTCACACTCTTGCCGATAATGCGCGAAGTTCAGGGTGCAGACGTCGCACCAGTCATCGGGCGCGAGTATATGGCGGCCATGCTCAGAGGCGACAAAGACATTGTCGACGTCCTCATGGAGCCTGCAGATCGCGCTGTCGCGCTCCTGACCATGAAAAAGGCCGTCGAGCGTCTGCCTGTCGAAGTTCTGCCCGAGGGCATCGTACAGGTGCAGCAGTCGCAGCCCGTTAAATCATGTCTCAAGGCCGAGAAGGCCGCACGTGACGCCGTGGCCGCATCGCTCGGCTCTGACGCAGCCAGATACATTGCGCAGCTTCAGGACCTCGTGGCGGCATTAGACGCAGATAACACACCGGTCGACCGCACAGTGTCAGGCCCGATTGTTCACAGTAAAGGCATGTCGTTCTAATGTTGTCGGTCAGATTCAAAGGTAAAAACGTCGACGTAGCACAGTGCATCGACGAGCTCACGCCGGAGCAATACCGTTATTATTGTTTTCTGGCGTCAATGCTTGGCTCGGCCGTTATTGGCTTGGACTATTTCCGCATCAGATGGCTGTCGTACCTCATGGGCTTGGGCAATCTTGACTATACTAAACTGAAAGCGGAGTATATCGCCGAGCTCGAGAGCGTGGCCGATGCCATAATGGACGGCTATCTCGTCAGCACCGGCCATGACGCGCCACATGACGTGCGTGTCAACTTCGATACGCCGCGCAATCTGTTACCGGAGTATCGTAATTACAAAGGCCCGGGCGACTGGCTAAACGGCATTACCTTCGGCGAGTTTGTCGAGTGCGCCTCTATGCTCGAGAACTTGACGGGTGCCACACCCGAGGAAGTCGCCGAGAGCTACGAGTCGATAGCGCGTATTCTGTATCACATCCCTGAAGACGACAAGGTCCCTGAACTGTTAGCCTTTCATGCACCGCTGCTGTTTGGCAACGTATGGAGTCAGATACAGCGCGGGCCTATCGACATCAACGGCCGAAAGATTGATTTTACTATCATATTCAAAGCTGCAGGACCTCGTCGCCCTGATGACAAGACAGGTTGGACGGGCATAACCTTTGAGGTTGCCACGGCCGGACTGTTCGGCGATGTCACCGGCGTCGAGAAGTCTGATTTTTGGGCAGTGCTCATGTACCTGTATAAATGCAAGTTTGAATATATCAACGATTTAAAAGGGCAGAGGAAATCCTCTGCAAATAAATAGCGTCATAAGTCATGGAATTATCACAGAAAATTAAACGGATGATTAAGTCGTGGGAAGGCTGTCGCCTCACGGCATACCGTTGTCCGGCCGGCGTCTGGACCATAGGCTACGGCCACACCGCCGGAGTTACGCCCGGCATGAAGATAACGCAGCAGCAAGCCGATGCGATGTTTGAGGCAGATATCAGTCAGTTTGCCGCGCAGGTGTCGCGAGTTCTCGGCCCCGTACGGTTAAATAACAATCAGTTTGATGCGCTTGTGTCGTTAGCTTATAATATCGGCATCGGCCGTCTCACTAAATCCGAACTTTTGGCGAAGGTAAAAGCAAATCCTGACGACCCGACTATCCGCGCCGAGTTTGCGCGCTACGTCTACGCCACAACTAACGGTGTCCGCCGTCAGTTGCCCGGGCTTGTGCGTCGCCGCTCAGAGGAGTCTAACCATTATTTCGAGGCCTTATGATATCGCTTACTCAATACCGGGAATACTGGCAGCGTGTCGCTGACCGCGTCGAGGGAGTGACCGGAGTGCTGCCTGTGACTGTCGACAAGGCCATGGGCGACAAGATTAAAGCGTTGCCTAAAGATTCGGTGACGATATTCGTTTTGCCTCCGGGCGCCGAGGGCTCGGGCGATGTCGATTCGTTCGCAGAAAAAAACATGTGTGTCGTTTTCCTGATGGCTAAGTATGACCCGCAGCGCAAAACTGCTTTTGAGCTCTTGGAGGAGACTCAGCCGCTCATCGAGAAGGTCAAGCGTGTGCTGCTCGACGACCAAGCGACCGGTTGCCCTGTAATGCATGTCGACGTCTCGAGCTTAGACACGTTTCCGGAAACAGAGCTATATAGCACGTTTGCCGGCTGGTCAATCGGATTTAACGTCAAATCGTTCTGACGATGAATTTTGATTTTTCCGAGTTAACATCCAAATATTTTGCCGAGCATCTCCGCAAAGGTTTCAGAAACATCTTTGACGAGCAGCGCGCCATTGCGGCACGCAAAATATATGACCATGAGGCCAAGACGCTCAAAGGTTACAGCCGCAGCCGTTCGCACATACTCGAGCAGGCCTTACAGAATCCGAGCTATGTCATCCAGCCCTCAGGCTCGGGCGTAGCTGCAAGTGTAAACTATCCGTCATATATCCGTTTCCTCGACATGAAACGTCTCGGCAATTATAGGATATATAACCGCCCGATATGGGGCATACTATATAAACAGACATTTCAGGACATTCGCTACGAGTTCAGCTCTTGGTTGCTTAAAAACTTCGGCGAAGAAATCAGACAAGCATTTCAACAACAATAAATCATCTCTCATTATGAAAAAGATTAGGATTATCGCGGCCGCAATCATGCGCGGAGCTCTTTTGATTACGCCCGGCGTGGCATTCGCCCTCTGGCAATGGGCGAAAGTTTCGGCATTGGTTAATATTCTGGCCTCCGTGGGACTAGAGTGCATATTTCTCTTTGTATTCGCGTTTTTAAAGGTCGCTTTCGACGTGGCGCGCAACCGCGCCGAGCCGGCCGACGCGCAGCATGACACTCCGACGGCCGAAGACCTGTCCATCTGACCCAAGCGCCCGCCTCATTCTCGTTGCCTGTCCCCGCCGAGCCATTCGACGGGGATTTTTCTATAAAAATATGACATTATCGTAATATTTTTGCCCGAAAATTTTGTTATATTACAAAAATGTCATATATTTGTAGTGCAAAACTAAACAAGATATTTGACATGAAATGGACAGAACTTATCAAAATTGCAGAAGCTCATGGCTACCGGTTCAAATGTCATGGTAAAAAACATGACCGCTATTACAACCCTGAAACTAATGACGAAATTCTTGTCGAGCGTCATGGTTCTCAAGAAATCCGCAAAGGGCTGATGATGGCACTTAAAAAGCGAATCGGTTTCTAATCTAAAGAGGGGGGAGAGTGCTCCTCCCCCTCTTCCTAAAGCAATCACTATATTACCATAATTAATATGAAAGTAAGTATCGAAAAACAATCTGACGGCTCTTATATAGCATATAATACAACCGGCGACCATGTTACACTCATCGGTACCGGAGCCACTGTAAAAGAAGCAAAAGATGACTTCTTCAACTCAGTTGAGGAAGTAAAATCCGACTATGTCGAGCGCGGTGGAGAAATCCCGGCGTGCTTGGATGAAGATATAGAGTTTCACTTTGATATATCGTCATTGTTTGAATATTATTCAATGTTCAACGTCAGCGCTCTCGGTCGTTATCTTGGTATTAATCCCGGTTTGATGCGTCAGTATAAGAAGGGTGACACTCCGATATCTGACGCCCAGCTCGAAAAAATTGAAACCGGCATACACCGCCTTGCATCCGAATTGGCCGCTTTGTCGCTTGTTTAGTTTTGCAATATCTCAAGCCAAAGAGAGCCCAGTCCCCGCCGAGCCATTCGACGGGGATTTTTTTGAAAAAAAAGTTTGATTTTCCTTGTTTGATAAACAAAAGTTTACTATATTTGTAATGCCATAAGGCACATAACTTAAAACTCTTCAATATGACAGACGAAGAATTTAAAAGAGAGGTTGAAAACCTTGTTGAAAATCTCAACAACCTCCGCCTGATAAGGGACAAAGGCCGACGGAAGTGGCTCAAACGAGAAATCAGATACCAACTGATAGAGCTGACAAGAGATTAAAAATCAAGTCTCCCCCGAAAGGGGGAGGCTATTAACCTGATAAGAAAATGACTGAGGACGAATTTAAATCAAAACATGCTGATAATCCGATTTTATCGAAGATTGAAAATTTAAAGCAAAGCGATATCATAAATGTGATCAACGCTTCATATATAGCAAAACGTTTCTTCGGAAAATCAAAAAGCTGGTTTTCGCAGAAACTTAACGGCAACATTAAAAACGGTCAGCCTGCAAAATTCACACCTGATGAAATAACGACGCTGCGCAATGCGTTATATACTTTGTCAATAGAGCTGCAGGAAATTGCTGACGATTTGCAATAAAGAGTAAAATCTTCGTCTGTCAACGATTTGCAATCGTCAGCCTTGGGGCGTATCGATATCGGTGCGCCCCATTTATTTGAAAAAAAGTTACATCTATATTAATCTTTGTGATGTCAAAATCTGTTTAATACGAAAATTCGTAGTATATTTGCATATCAGCACGGAGGGGGACTAAAACATAAATATAATGGAAACAGCAATCACACAGAAGACATTAGTGACCGATGTAAAGCAGAAAATGACTGATATTCTCGTTGCAATCTCGTGGCGCGAAGTCGCCCGTACTTACTTCGGCAAATCGAGTTCATGGCTGTATCACAAACTCGACGGCATAGACGGCAATGGCGGCAAAGGCGGTTTCACGGTCGATGAGGCTGCTCAGCTTAAAGGAGCGCTCTGCGACCTCGCTGACCGCATCCGCCGCGCGGCTGATACAATCTGATATTTCTGCCTTGTTTTATTTGATTATGTCCGTTCAAGGCCGGACGCCGGGGCTGTGTCGTTAACACTGCGTTATGACACAGCTCCATTTTTATTTGCAAATATCAGTTTCTTGTTGTAGATTCAGCCATTAATCCAGATCTACCATGAAAGCGACATTTATCCTATTTCATTGTGAGAGTGTAAACGAGGACAGAGACGCCGTTTGCCATTTCATTGCCGTACCCGTTATTAACGGAGAAAGACAAGCCCCGAAAGAGTTCTTTTTCAACCCTGAGGCTCATTATCTTTCAGTTATGTCCGGCTTGACGGAAAAACAAGTCAAATCTTTCCCTTCACTTTCGGACGAGTGGCCTAAAATTCAAACTTTGTTAGATAGCTTTGATATTGCAGTTTGTAGTGCCGAAGGTTATAGTGCAAGAGCTATGTATGCCACATTAATGCGACTTAATGTCCCCTTTAATCATATTAGATACTGCAACGCAAAAGCGATTTGCAGGCGCACTATGAACGAACTATCATATAGCCTTGATTATCTTAGCTATGTTAAGTTTAATGATGCGGTATATTATGATGAACCTGTTTTAATTGCAGAAAGATGGTGCGATCTTGTGTTAATGGGCCTCTCTAAGCGAGAGGAGTCTTCATTAACTGATTTCCTTAATAATGTTAGGATTACTCATGGTGATATATCGCCGGATAATTTCATATCATCTAATTGTAGACCTCGCCATTATGACGAACGACAAACATTTGATCCGTCAGGTATAGAAATAGAAGCAAAACCGAATAATCCGTTATATGGGATGAATGTTGTGTTTACAGGTAAACTTGAAAGCTTGAAAAGAGACGAAGCGCGTAGCCTTGTGATAAAGATAGGAGGATTTGCCCCGGAGGGCTTAACCGCTAAAACAAATTATCTTGTAGTTGGAGTTCAAGATCTTCGTGTCGTTGGAGAAAAGGGCTTATCAAACAAAATGAAAGCGGCAGCCAAGTATAAAGATAAGGGACTGCCTATTGAAATTATAGACGAAAAAGACTTTCTTGAGATGATAAACGAATAAAAAAAACTTTTTTATTTGCATATGCAAAATCTTTTCATCAAATTTGCAGTGCTTACAATTACCGACATATTTGTCCCGCCGAGCTCGGTTAATGCTCGATGACATCTCGGGCTATTTTTATGCCCGTTCGGCCGCGGTTACATCCCGGCGACATATTCAGCCATACGGCTGTCGTTCCGTATCATTTATGCGCTCGGCGACGAGATTGTGTCAGTGATTGTAAGCAACGGACCGGCAGCCGTTATTTTGTCTGCCTTGCTTACAATCACTGATGCAATGAACGCATTAACACTCTCGGCGACACGACGCCGCAAACCGCTCGTGATTCTTACAGTCCCGGCAATCGGCGCCTCATCGACGAAGTCACTTCGCTCAGCGAAGAACTATTCAACAAATCATTTCCGCGAGGCCGCGAAAAAGATAGCCGGCGCCGTGTTCTCGGCCCGGGCGTCAATGGCCATCCTCGGAGTCTGTCTCGCCGCCATGTGGTGGGACATCGTGACTGTCGACGACACCATTGCCGCACAGACTGCAGTCGGCCGTGACTGTCTCTGCGCCCTGCCTTGGGCCATTACATGGGCCGTCCGCCTCACCCGTAAACCGATGCCGGAGAAAGGAGGTCAACTATGAGAATCGAAGTAGCCGGAGCTCAGATTACCGACTCGGTGGTCGATGTCCTTGACACGCTCCAGAACGAGCCCGAAATCATTAAAGCCTACGTCGAGGCAATCGATGAGGTGACACGCGCTGCCATCCTCGACATTAGCGGCGATGACGAGGCCGACACCAAGGTAATGTCGCGCCTGCGCGCCCTGCAGATGATACGCCGCGACCTGACGACACTTGCCTCGCCGCATGACGTCGACCTGCCCGAGAACGACGTCCCCAAACTTTCGTTATAAACGCACTGTGTCACCGGCCGCATGACCGGGGACATATATGTTATTAAACATATAAAATATATTTGAAAGTTAACTACTTTTTCAAAGATTATAACTATCTTTGTGTGAATCAAATGCACAGACGCTATGGGAGGATATGGCAGCGGAGGCGCCCGCGAAGGCGCCGGCAGAAAATCAATCGACGGTGAGCCGAGAGCCAAAATCTCGGTCACAGTCCCGGCATGGCAGCTCGAGATGATACGCGCCGAGGCCGTCCGCCGCAAAATCTCGGCATCACGACTGATAACAGAACTTCTAACGAAAGGGCTTGAAAGATGAAAAACTGGTTTAAATTTTCATATAAATCGTTGAGGGGAACAGTGCTTTTCCTTCAGGGTAAACGGAAAGAAAAGGAGGAGCAGATGCTTTTCTGGATGCAATATCGCTCGTTCCCCGATGCGATGAGAGCTATTGAACAGTTATTCCGCCAGAACAAGCATCTAAAATTACACAGGTATAGGGCATTTCGGGCATGGTATAAGTATCATAAAGATTGGGAGAAAAATAATCCCGAGTTTTATGCGAAACTACTTGCAAATGGTATGACTCCGCATGAAGAAGACCCGTATTATGACCCTAACGCTCCGGACTGGGCGCAGTTTGACCGTCCTCATTATTATGATAATTGTGATGACGATGATGATTATGATGATTATGATGACGATTATGACGATGACGATTATGATGATTATGATGACGACAGTCGTTCATCACGATTGCGTAAGGCGGCTGAAGACGGTCTGATGATGGGCGTTGGGCTGGGAGTAGCAGACGATTCGTTTGACGATTAGCTGTCCTTCACAGACAAATAAAGAGGGGGTAGATTTGTGCCAAACAAATTTATCCCCTCTGTCATGTCAAAATTAGCCCCTGATTATATCGAATGGGTACTGAGCCTTAATGCAACTCAGGCACAGGAAGAACTTCACAAACTCGATAAGGCCAACAAGGAACTTCAGAAACAGACCAATGCCACCCGTAAGGCAATGGCGCAGCTTGAGGCCGAAGGAAAGAAAGGCTCGGTTGAATGGAATAACCTAAGCAAGTCCATCGAGCAGAATAACCGCGTTATGGCGCAGAACCGCGCCAAAATGGATGAAGTATTTAAAAGAGTCGACCTTGCTTCTATGTCGGCTGCTCAGCTTAGTAAAGTTCTCAAAGGTCTTAAAAAAAATCTCAACAACACATCTAAAGCTCTTGACCCGGAAGGCTATCGTAAGTTAGAAAAAGAAATAATCCGGACGGAGGAAGCATTAGCAAAAGCGCAACGCTCGACACGCAGTTTTATGGCGTCGTTTATGTCGCTTGATAAGATAGCCACGTCTATAAAGGGATTCTTTATGGGCTTGGGTATGGTTATCACAACTCAGGTAATTGGGGCCTTTAAAAACCTCGTCTCAACGATACAGGATTTTGAGCGTGCTAACTCCAAGTTGGCGGCGGTACTCGGCACGAGCTTTGAGGGCGTCTCAAAGCTCACGGAGCAGGCTAAGTATTTAGGGCGCACGACCACCGCGACTGCCTCGCAGGTCACCGGCTTGCAGACAGAGCTCGCCAAGCTCGGTTTCTCGCAGGATGTTATCGAGAAGCTGACGCCCGCGACGCTGAAATTTGCCAAGGCCGTTGATACTGACCTGTCAAGCGCGGCCGCCTTCGCCGGCGCGGCAATGCGCATATTTAACAAGGATGCCGGCGAAGCTGATGAAGTATTGGCCTCGTTTGCCGTCGCTACGACCAAGAGCGCGCTTGACTTCAACAAATTACAGGCATCGCTGTCGACAGTCGGTCCTGTGGCAAATTCATTCGGTTTCTCGCTCGAGGAGACTACCGCACTCTTGGGCCAGTTGTCAAATGCCGGTTTCGATGCCTCGAGCGCGGCTACGGCAACTCGAAATATACTCCTTAACCTTGCCGATGTTAACGGCGACCTCGCCAAAGCTCTCGGCGGTCCTGTCACTAATCTTGACGAAATGGTTGCAGGCCTGCGGACGCTCAACGGCGAGGGCGTAGACCTTGCAAAAGCTCTCGAGCTTACAGACAAACGCAGTGTGGCCGCGTTCTCGACATTTCTTAACGGGGCTGACAACATACTTACGCTCAGAGACTCTATTACCGGTTGCACAGCCGACTTTAACGACATGGCGGCGACCATGACCGATAACGCAGCCGGCTCATGGGCCGGTTTCACCTCGGCAGTCGAGGGTCTTATCCTGAAGTTTTTCGACTGGCGCGAAGCACTCAAGACGCTCTATGAATGGGCTACAGAAGTCATCAACTGGGTGGGCTCTATTGTTGATGCTTTTCATCCCCTTGGCATCATTATAGGAAATATTGCCGGTGCTTTCGGGTGGGTTATCTCTCAGGCTGCTACCCTTGTAGGATGGTTTACAAAATTATTTGCCCAGACTAAAGCCGGGAAAATATTTATTAACGGCCTTGTCGCTGCTCTGATTGCGTACAAAACAGCCTCGATGCTTGCTACTGTAGCCACAAAAAACTATTATACGAGTATGGTTACGGCTATGAAAGGGGCGCTTGCCTATGTAAAAGCACTCGCTCTGAAAGCTAAGGCAATGATGGTCGAAGCTGCTGCTAATTTAAAAGCTGCAATAACTACCCGGGCTTTTAACAAGGAGTTATTGCTTAACCCCATACTCTTTGTCATAAGTTTAATCGCTGCATTAACGGCTGCCATTATCGGGTATAGTGATGCCACTGATGACGCTATTGAGTCTCAGCGTGAGCTCAATGAGGTTGAGGAAATACGGAAGAAGAATCGCGAGGATTTGATAAAACGGTCAGACGAGATGAATAATAATCTTGCCGTTGAACGAGACCGTATAGCTAAACTATTGGATATTGCAGGTAACGAGGCTATTTCTAAAGAGCGGCGTGAGAAAGCTATCAAGCGTCTGAATGAGATTTGCCCGGAGTATAACGGTTATATCGATGCTGAGACAGGAGCACTAAAAGGAGCTAAAAAAGCTCTTGACGAATATCTTATATCTTTGGAGAAGAAGGCTCGTATGGAATACTATAAAGAAAGCTACGAGCAATATGTCAAAGATATCGAGGATGGCCAGCGCAAAATGCAGCGCATGTATGATAATACGCTTAAACGAGAAGTGCGTCGACGTGCGGAATTAATCAGGCAATCAGCTCCGGAACTTGATTTAGAAGAATCATATACGCGGGCATATAATCAGTTATATAATGAATGGTTACACGGTGATTTAAAAGACGAAGCGTTGTCGGAGGCCGTAAGCGATTTCAATATGGCCGATGCGGCGCTCCATGAGTTAAAAGCTGATTTTTGTGACCTTCAAGTAGATATGAGAAAAGCGGGTATAGATCTTGCTGACATTCTGACGGAAGAAGTTACTAAAAATTTAAATACGACAAATACTGCGGCCGCCGAAACTGTCTCTCGTCTCAAGGAGATTAATGCCGAATTGAAACGTCTCCGCAAGATAGATCCTCAGAGCGATGAGGAACTTGACCGGATTAGAAAACGTATCGAGCTCCTTCAGCAAGAGCGAAAGGAACTTATGGGCAAAGCCAAAATAAAGCGAGAGCCGGGAACATACGGGCCCGACTCACTTGACGAGGTGACAGCCCCGGTCGATGACGCCCATCAGCGCCGCTTACTCGAGATTAATAAGTCCGATATGGCCGAGACCGAGCGTACTATCGCCAAAAATCGTGAGCTGATTCGTTATTGCGACGAGCTGACCGCTGCACTTGATACGTTGCGCGAAAAGACTGACAGCACACATACGAAGACTCTCGACGCCATCAATGCCGAGCAAAACAAATTAGCTCAGCAATCAGCTACGGCTCAGCTTGAGATAAACAAGGCCTTGATGCAACAGGATAAAACAGGCCACGAGGAGCGTCTGAAGGCATGTGAGGCATTTTATAAAAATCTGAGCGACCTGAACAGGGCTCAGGTAATGGCTGACAGTGACTTCGAGGAGTCATCGCGAGTCTACCAGTTGGAGCTCGACCGTCAGCTGCATGAAGACCGGCTGAAGGAACTGAAGGACTATTATGCCAAGGTTGCAGCAGCAGATTATTATAGCTCTGAGGAAAAGAAAAATCTTTTGAAGTCAATCGGCAAGGACATCACTAATATTCAGAGCGAGATTCTTACTGATACAGGCAAGATGTCTCAGCTTATTCGTGAGGCCTCAACCGATACGACAAGCGCCGCAGGGATTAAGGCCGGATTTGACCACCAGAGGGCGTCGATGTTGTTATATTACGAAAGTCTCGAGCAGGCTGCAAAAGATGATGCCGATGCGGTTGTGGCTCTCGAGGAGGAGAAGCAGCGCCGTATAGCCGCCTTGGACTACCAGTATCAGGAGCAGGTTTTCCAGCTGCAGGAGCTGACAGGTCTTTCATGGGGGCAGGAGTTTGACCGAGAGTTGCTGAAATTAGAAAACATGCACGAGCAGGGCCTCATATCGGAGAAGAACTATCAGAAGGCACGTCTGACTCTGCAGGTCAACAATGCTAAAAAATACTTCGACTACTACGCGCAGCTCTCAGGCTCGATGTTTTCGGCCATACAGGACGCCGAAATCGCCAAGAGCGACGCAAAATATGACGTGCTCATACAGCAGGCCAAGAATAACGGTGAGGACACGGCAGCGCTCGAGCAGGAGAAGGAAAATAAGAAGCTCGAGATACAGAAGAAATATGCCGACGTCAACTTTGCCATCAAAGTATCGCAGATTGTTGCTGACACTGCGGTTGCAGTGATAAAAACATTTGCAGAATTGGGTTATACACCATGGGGTATTGCGGCCGCTGCATTAATGACCGCAACAGGTGTGGCTCAGGCTGCTACAGCCAAGGCCGAGCGTGACAGAATTAAAAATATGCAGCCGGGCGTGACCGGCGACTCGTCATCACAGCCGGCCAAGGCGCAGCGCGTCCTCTCAGGCTATTCAGACGGCGGTTACACCGGCGACGGCGACCGCTATGAAGTGGCAGGAGTCGTGCACCGCGGCGAGTACGTCGTGCCCAAACCAATAATGGGCAATCCGCTTGTTATTGACGCAGTAGGCACCATCGAGGCCATACGCCGAAATAAGTTACTTACCTCTGGGCTACCTGCATCCTCGGGTGCGGGCTCTTATGCTGACGGAGGATTCACCTCGCCCGCGCAGCCGGTCGACTCTTCAGGGCTGACAGTGGCTGTCAGGGAACTGCGCGAGGCTCTGCGCCACCTACGAGCCTATGTGGTTTATAGCGACATCGAGCGTGCCGAGGATGTCACTGAGCGCTCACGTGCACCGTTTACCCGAAACTATTAACAGACTTTCATTATGGTTGAAATCAGAACAGCAGGCGAGGCGATTGACCTTCCCTCGGGATTTTCCGTCTCTATCGAGGATTCTAACCCGATATTTAATGACCGGGGTAGCCAGTCAGTGCCCGCGACAGTTCCGGCGACGCGTCGCAATTTCAGACTCTTGTCAGCGCCTTACCGTATCGACGCCGATGCTGATCCGAATAATCCGGAGCGCACGGCCGAGGTCGTGTCCGGTGCATACAAACGCCCGGGCGTCATGAATATCACCGAGGCCGGCCGAGACGACGGCATCACCTTCAATATAGGTTTCGACAACTCGACAGCTTACGCGAAATGGCGTGCTAAAAAACTATCAGAACTCGATTTGCCGGTTTATAAGCCGGATGATTCATTACAGGGCAACCCGGTCGATCTGATTTTGGATGAATTGTTCAGAATTTACAAGACGCCGCAGCCCAAGGTCGACGACTTTGCGGTTTTCCCTATAGCCGTAAACAACGAGAGCACGGGCACCGACGAGGACAAAAAGACATATTGGGAGGTCTTTAATCTCACAGGTACTTATGGTCTGCAGCAGCCCGCGACAGTCAAACGTCTTATCGACGGCGAGCTGACAGATGTCAGCGTCCCGGGCGGTTATATGGTCTCGCCTTTCCTGAGAGTCTGGAGAGTACTCGAGCTCATCTTCGATAACATCGGAGTGGTCATCACTGCCAATCCGTTTAAGTCAGACACCGAGCTCGCGCGATTGGTTGTCCTCAATAATGCGGCCGACGCGGTTTGCCGCGGCGAGATAAGATATGCCGACATTATGCCTGACTGCAGCGTCGAGGAGTTCCTCAAGGCGCTCTGGGTGCGTTTCGGTCTCGTCTACAATATCGACAGCGCCATGGCCACAGTGCGCCTCGAGTTCCTGCGCGATATCATAAACCGCCGCACGGTCTCGAGAGCTATAGACCCGTTAGCGTCCGGATACGAAAAGATTATCTATGAGGGCCCGCAGTATGTCAAGCTCTCGGCCAAGACCACGATAGAAGGTGCCTCGCCCGGCAGTGAGCGTTTTGAGGACTTTGTCAAGGGCATCAACATCGGCTCGGTGCGCCTCGGAGCTCACGTCTCGCAGTGGCAGAATACCGGCACCGCGCAGGCACCTAAATGGGACGGCGATGTCAACGACGACTATTATGACCCGTGGGAGGACTGGACGCCTGATCAGGATTTCCCGGATCAGGAGCAACCTGACCCGGATCCCGGTGATATTGACAATTACTCCGCATCGGCCGAAACGACGATCCAAAAGAACAATACGACGATTCTCGCCCGCGAGTTTGTGACCGGCATGTGGTATCGTTTGGATGCGACCAACGGCAAGGTCAGGCTGTCATCGTCGAGCTTCTTCAACTGGGACCCTCAGCCCGAAGGTCATACCGCCTTAGAACTCTCGAGCGAGGACGAGTTTGTCCCTGTCGTGCGCGTTAGCAACGCCGGGCTCGGGGTAGGGCATACGTTTAATGACATTTGCCCGGCATATCTTTTCGGAGCTCGTCATTATCACAGTTATATAAAGGGAAGTGACGACACCGACAACAGTGGTGACTCTACTCCGCTCGCCTTTATGTTTGCCTATACCAAGGACAATAAGACCTTCGGGCGTCTCACCCCAGAGGGAGACAACGGTCTCCCTCTTACCCTCGATGACGGCACGACGCCGACACTCTCGTTACTGTTTCAGTTTAAAGACGGACTGTTTGCCAAGTTCTGGGCAGACTACGATGAGCTGCTCCGCCATGGCAATCGCGCGGTCGAGCTAAAGGCGCGCATCAATAAAGCATTATTGTCAAAAATTGACCTTCTCGACGTCTATACGTTCAAGAGCATACGTTGTCTGATCGATTCGATGTCATATGCTCTCCCGGGCGCCCGTGAGGTGGAGGTTACACTCAAACTCAGAGCAATTCAACCGGTAGGCAGCTACGATATTGCCGCCGAACAGGCTATTCCCGATTTCTCGGCCGGCACGAGGCATCTCGAGTGGCGTCTGCTCGGCGACAATTACGGCGACGGTCTCGACACGGCAGCCGTCAGAAAACAGGCGGCGGACGCATATATCGCGGCCAACAACTACACGCCGCACGGACCGGACGGCGATTATTGGTATATCAGCGGACGGAGTGCCGTTATTGTTGGCATGACAAGATTGTTACCGACATGGGCTGACGACGCGACGATCCCGGCGCCTACAAGCATCAGTCAGAAGTTGACGCGTATGTATAATGCGCGTCTGATTTACGACATCTATGAGGTCCACGACATGAGTGTCCAAGACGGGCCTGATGACTGGGAACTTGACGAAACGCCTATAGGACGTCAGGCCGTCACAGTTCAGTATAAAGTTGTCATAGCGCCCAAATGGGTTGCCGGTTAGTCCTTTCGCAATATACGTTTCATCTTCAATTTTGTAATATGGAAAGTAACAATACCATAGCAGCGCCTCAGGTGGCCGATGTCAATTATTTTTATCGGAAATGGAAGGAAAGCCATGTCGGCTCTCGTTCTGATTTCTATAAATTTATGACGACTCCGAGCCTCGATCGAGATGTTTTCTTGTTACAGTGGCCCGACAAGGCAGTCGTTAATGGCTCTATCGTTTCAATCATACTCACTAAAGATTGATTATGAAGGTCCAAAACATTACAAGCGGATATGCTTTTTCACGCAACCCGATAGTCGTGCATGAGAATTATGCCGCCGGCCTTTTTGACCGCCGAGGTGGCAAGCTGACCGTGCGCCGTGACGGCACAGTAGTTTATGTGGCTCGTTTTTTCCCTCCGTTAGATATTGATGTCTCGGAGATTGTCGATGCGTTTGTCGACAATCTGCCCGAGCCTGAGGATTATACGGAGCCTATATTTGATGTCTGCGACTCTGATGCAATGTCGTCATATAATTGTAACATCTCGGCCGAGTATGACTCTTATGAGAGCGAATGTGTTCTGACCGTTATACCGGGCGGCATATCCAAACAGAATTTTCGCCGTCTCGCGGCAATGCAGACAGATATTTTCGAGTCGCGTTTTCTTAGCTATAAAGGCAACTTTTTTCTGACAACACGCACGGCCGGCTGGCAGGTGATTATGAAGGAAACGGAGCTTTATCCGCTCTACTTCTTTACCACTCAAAACCTCGAGATAGTTGAAGTAGTCGATAAAATCAAGGGTGGGGCCATGACTTATGACGAGCTCACGCCCGGTCTTCATGCTCTCGACATTGATTTGATGCGTCGCAAATTTATGGAGACATACAAGGTCATACCGAGCATTTTTGATGTCTATATGGCCGGAGTGTTCTCGTGTCGCATCGTGGTAGAGCGTTCATCAGCGTCAGCTGACCGTCATCGCCTTAAATTCAGGAACTCGCTCGGCGTGTTTGAGATTATCGAGATTACAGGCCGTCTGACAGTCGCTCCCGAATATGAAAGCGCTGACGATGCGGCTTACAAACGCTATGACTCGCTTTCGCGAGACTTCAATCTCAAACGTGGTCGTATCGAGCGCCGGCAGGTTATGTCGATAGACACCGGAGTAAAACGACCGGACGAGTTGCGATTTATGATGGATATGCTCGGCAGCGATGATGTTTGGCTGCTCGATTTCGGTGACTTTCCTATAAAGGTCATCCCCTCGATTGATGATTTTACGTACAGTCCTCGACCGTTAGCTCCCGAAAAATTCACACTCAAGCTCACAGTGGCCGAGTCTGAGACATATATTATGGAGGATATAGCCGATGACACGGCGTCACAAAAGCCCTCGGTTTTCTCCGACCAGTTCAGCAAACATTTTAATTAATTTCCACAATGGCAGATACACAAAAATTTATAGACGATCTGATAACGTTTATCGCCGAGGCCGAGCAGCCTAAAAGCGTCACAAACGAGATTGTCGCCCGCGTGATGAATTTCCTCAATACGGGCTATAAGGACCTTTTGGATAATCGTGCGGACGTTGCCACAGAGCAGGCTCAGCGCAAGGCTGCTGATAAAGCACTGCAGGAGACCATTGATGCCCTTCAGACAGCTCTCGAGACTGTTTCAACAACGGCCGACGCTGCAAAAACAGCAGCTGCAACCAACAAGGCCTCAATCGACACGCTGCTTGGCGACAATGCCTCTGCGGCCATTGAGAGTTTTAACGAGGTCATTACCTTCCTTTCGGGAGTCAAAGACGATGCAAGTCTGACTTCACTCCTCGACGGGATGAATACCAATATTAGCACATTGGGAGGCAAAGTTGAAGACTTGGAGACAGTATCAGAGGAGCACATTTCAAGTCTTGCCACGCTTGATAAGGCCGTTAAGGTGTCGACTATTGATGAGATAGATAATCTTATATTTGACGGTTTTTACCTCCTTACCTCTGATACCAATACAGAGGAAGGCAAATTAATTGTTAGCCATAAGTTAGACCCTAAGAGCAGACCTCCCCGTCTTAAAGGTGACCTTGTTCAGTATCTCTTTTGCAACGATGGCATAAAGATGCGTCGCGGTACTTTTTCGACGCAAAATTCTTTCGTAAGCACTACTACCACATGGCAGCCATGGCACGTCGTCGACGAGCTCGGCGAAAAAATCCCCAAAGAACATGTCAAGGTAACGTGCAGGTTTTGTGATAATGAGACTCGCGGCCGTTCGGCGGGAGCATATGTCTATGTTGATATTTTCAGCACAACGGGTTATCCGGCTGTTGACATTAAACAAAAATATAAAGCTGACTCTAATGGCATAGTAGAATTTGACGTGCCATGCGGGCTTAAATATGCCATATATTCTAAATTTGAAGGCCTGAGTGCTTCTTTTCAATGGGTCTATCTTGCATGCAACGAGACTCGAAATGTTGATTTATGGAATCTCAAAATAGGTATTGGATGGCTTGTTTCTTTGCTATTCTCTTCTTATCCCGGTGGTGAATATACTTCATACGCCCCGGTTATTCTAAACCATTATTCTGATTATAGCGACGGTGTTGACGAGATTCATGCCGCAGGAAACGCGCTTGATAATGTTGGTATTCAGGAACAATGGGAGTATAACGAGTATTATTGTGATATGGGGCCGGTCATAGCTACTGAAGATACGTGCTTTGTGATACCAATAGCAAACGACATTACCACTCCATTATGTATTGCTAAAAATGCCGGTTTTGATGGAGATATTGGACCATTAATTACCGGCGCCGAATTTCGTGAAGATATTGAATGGCGTGATTTTATTGCGTCTGACATAAACGGGAATTTAAATACAGAAAAAATAATAAATTTTTATAGAAATTCTCCTGCAGCCGAAACAGTAAGAGGTGAGAAATCTGATATATTAACCCAATCTTTCATCCCGGCTTATGTTCAAGCATTACTTATAGCGCAGAACTATAAAGCTCTTAATGCAATATTTGAGGAAGCAAACGCTATGGGTGAAGACTTTGATTTGATCCCGGATGTAGAAGCGAATAAAGCAAACACTACATTGGAGACTTGGTGGACCAGCACGCCGTATTTCGGTAACTTCGCAACTATTTATTTGAATAGTAAAATTAATCAAAGCAGTAACCGAATTGATGTTCCATATATAATCCGCGTTGTGGCATCAGCAGATATTTATTATGAGGGCTACCTCCCGGGCCTTGACGATATATAAACGATATATAGATATGACGCTACGAAATTTCATCAAAGCAACTGCCGCGCCGGAGCGCGTCGAGCAGTTCACTATCAGAGAGAAAACAGGCATTGTGGTCCGCTGGGACTTCGAGCCTATTAAAACATTTGTCGCTAAAGAGCGCGGTCAACAGCAGCCAAACCGCCGCCGACATGGACGTCGAGCCACAGAGCAAGCGATTGAGGCAGCCGGGGAGCCGCAGGGCGAGCTCGTCGATACCGGTATGATAGCCTTTTCGGAAAATCGCTATAACGGCATCCCCGACGCCGAGAAGGTCGTGGCCGACATCACGGCCGACCTCGACCTCCGTTACGGTGAGTCACTGTCTCGGCCGGAGATTGACTTGGATTATTATCGCGAGGCCATAGCGGCCCTCGCAGGGGATTAGAGCATCCCGTCAAACGCCGCCATGCCGGCGACACGGTTTTCTTTCAAGATGTGGGCATATATCATCGTCGTAGTTACTGACGTATGCCCCAAGAGTTTTGAAAGGGTGCCGAGGTCGCCAGCGTTCTTTTTGTAATACAGGGTTGCAAATGTGTGCCGCGCAGCTTTCGCGCTGACAGCCTTCATTATTCCTGCTTTTTGACACACGCGCTTAATCAGACGGTTGAAAGCTTGGTCTGTTGGCAGCGACGTGAACAGTTTGCCGCGCTGGCGTCCGCCTGCATAATAAGAGACGAGCTTGGCTGCAGGCGCCGAGAGCGGCACGGCGACGGCCGTCCCGGTTTTAATGCGGCGGTATTGGATTTCTCCGCTGATTATTTGCTCAATCTGCAGATTGCGGGCGTCGGTGATGTGCATGCCAGTAAATGTCATAAACAGGAAGAAACGCAGGGAGTCCTGCTCGTTGTCAGGAAGCGTGGATGATTTGAATAGGTCGATTAGTGTATTTAACTCCTGCTCGGTGAGGTAAATGACAACCGGCCGGATGTGCTGGACTTTATAAGCCTCAAACGGATTGTCTCTTACCAATCCGGCTCGCAGGGCAGCGTTATAGTGCATGCGTATGACACAGATGTTTTTATTAATTGTTCCGGGATTGTTGTTATACTTGTCGCGGAGATAGGCCGCGTAAACTCTCAGGAAGTCAGTCGTTATGTCCTTGAAGTCAAGGTCAGAGTTATAATCCTCAAGCTTGCGAAGGGCTGACTCGTGATGTCGACGCGTTTCATAGCTCAGTGCAGCGCCTAAGAGCTTGAGACGTCTGCGGCAGTAGCTGATGAAGTTATCGGGTGCCTCAGGGCGCCGGAACTGCGCAAGAAAACTCGCCTTGGTCAAAGTGTCGCCCGTTAGGCGTGCTCTGACCAGAATGTCGGAGATACGGGCCTTTGTGTTAGAGATAATCAGATTGCTATCCTTGGCGTTTTGACTGCGTCCGCGGACTCTTTCACTTATAGGGTCCCATTCATCCCAACTGACCGCAATCTCAAGCGGGATGCGTATTTTTTCACGCTGGATGTTTACAACTGCGTAGAGAGCTGCGCGGCCGTCTGCCCGCTCGCTCTCGTTACGTCTTTTGATAGTGATTTTCGCCATAATTCATGTCTACATTTGTGCCGACGCACTTTTGTAACTCATTGATATTGAGCCGACAAATGTGCCGACATTTTGAGGATTGCAGACTCGCAACGGGCGAAAGTAAAACGCTGAGAATCTTGTATTTACGACGAAACCCCGAACTCGTCGGGGCTTCATGGAGGTTCCTAGCAGAATCGAACTGCTGTAAACGGTTTTGCAGACCGGTGCCTAACCACTCGGCCAAGGAACCATAACAGTGGCTTTTGCGTCGGCAAAGTTAAGCCTTTATTTTGAATTATGCAAGTAGTTGTGCAATTTTAATTAGCAAGATTGCCGGAAATGATATATACAATATAATAGTGACATGCCAAAGCGACCGTAAGGGGGCGGAGGCATGTATAGGGCGCGAGTCTTGGCGGCCAAATTATACTTGCCAAAGGCAAGTCCCTACGTTGATGGCGGCAAATATTAACGGCCGTCGTATACGTGCCAAAGGCACGTCCCTACATTATGTATTTGATTGTCAGATGTTAATGCTATTTGCGGCACCGGTTGCGGAGGGTGCAGTCGCGGCAGTCGGCGCAGCTGTCGCTTTTGCCGTCACGGGAGTCGCCGCCGCAGGAGCAGCCGCCGGGGTTGCGCAGCATTTTGCGCACGCCGATGATGACGGCCACGATGACTATCACGCCGACGATGACTGTCTGGATTATGTCGTTGAGGGTCATTGGGGGATGTAATTCAGTAGGGTTGACGCTATCCGCCGGTATTCCTGCTCGAAGTTGGGGGTGAGGGCGCCGGTGCCGGTCATGGCCTCGATTTCTGCGGGGGTGAAGAGGCGTATCTCGCTGATTTCCGACTCCTGAAAGCGCAGTCGGCTGCAGTCGTCGACCGTGGTGGTGAACACGTTGACCAGCTCGCGCTCGCGGTCAGACTCGAAGACGTAAGCCCCGAGCCCGCGCGGCTCAAACTCGGTCAGCGACAGCTCTTCGGCGGCCTCGCGACGCAGGGCGTCGGCCACGCTCTCGCCGTAGTCGACATGTCCGCCGACCGATGTGTCCCAGCGCCCGGGCTGTATGTCTTTGTCGGCCGAGCGTCGCTGCAGCAGCAGGCGCCCGTCAGAGCTGACGACGTGGAGATGGACCACCGGGTGCAGCAGCCGTGAGCCGGAGTGGCACTCGCGGCGCGTGGCGCGGCCTATGGTGCGGCCCTCCGTGTCGACTATGGGGAAAATTTCGTCCTGTGACATTGTTTATTTGCCTTTTGATTTCTCGATTATGTCCTGAAGCTTGGCGGGGGTGAGATCGGCGGGGGCGTCGCTGAAGTTGAGGCGGTAGGCGCAGCCCTCGGCATAGCGGCTGCAGCCGTAGGCCGTGCGTCCCTTGATGATGTGGCCCGTGCCGCAGACGGGGCAGGGGATTTCGTCGAGGCTCTTGGCCTTCTTGCGGCGCGGCGCGCGCTTTTTAGGCTCTTTTTTTGGCTTGTCAGCCTTATCGGCCTTGTCAGACTTGTCAGCCTTGTCAGACTTGTCGGACTGCGCAGTCTCGATGCGCCGCATGGAGTTGTCGGTCAGTACGTTGATGACTATCTCGCCGATGAGCGTCTTGAGCTCGCCTATAAACTCCGAGGCCGAGTAGTCGCCGCGCTCGATGCGGCGCAACTTGTTCTCCCACAGGCCCGTGAGCTTTGCGCTCTTGAGCAGCTCCTCGTTGATGGTGGCGATGAGGTCGATGCCGGCCTGCGAGGCCATGATGTTTTTGCGCTCGCGGTAGATGTAGCGGCGGCGGACGAGAGTCTCGATGATTGACGCGCGGGTCGACGGGCGGCCTATGCCGTTCTCCTTCATGGCCTCGCGCAGCTCCTCGTCGTCGACGGTCTTGCCGGCCGACTCCATGGCGCGCAGCAGCGTGCCCTCGGTGTAATACTTGGGCGGCTGTGTGGTCTTCTTGACGAGCGACGGCTCATGCGGTCCGCTCTCGCCGACCTCAAACGCAGGCATTATGCGCTCCTCGTCGTCATCGCCCGAGGCGTTCTCGGCGCGGTCTTTGTCGCCGGCATAGAGGCTGCGCCAGCCCGGCTCCTCGATGACCTTGCCGCCGGCCTTAAACGTGACCTTGCCGGCCTCGGCCGTGACGGTGGTCTGGCGGAAGACGCAGTCGGGGTAGAACGCCGCGATAAAGCGCATGGCTATAAGGTGGTAGAGCTGACGCTCGTTGCCCACGAGCGCCGACGGCGACTGCCCCGTCGGGATAATGGCATGGTGGTCAGTGACTTTTGCGTTATCAAATACTTTCTTGCTATGGGGTATCTTGCCGGCGAGCACGGGCGCCGTGCGGTCGGCGTAGGGCGTCATGTCGCGCAGTATCTGCGGAATTTTGGGGTAGAGGTCTTCGCTCAGATATGTCGTGTCGACGCGAGGGTAGGTGGTCACCTTCTTCTCGTAGAGCGACTGAATGAGGCGCAGCGATTCGTCGGCCGTCCAGCCCCAGCGGCGGTTGCACTCGACCTGCAGCGATGTCAGGTCGAAGAGCCTCGGCGGCGCCTCGCGGCCTTTTTTCTGCGTGATGTCGGTGACCGTCAGCGGCAGCGCGCTGATAGTGTCGATGATTTCCTGCGCCTCGGCGGGGTCCTTGAAGCGGCCCGATGTGGCGTTGAACGTCACCTCGCGGTAGACGGTCTTGAGCTCGTAGTAGTCCTCGGGCTTGAAATTCTGTATCTCGTGGTGGCGGCGGACTATCAGCGCGAGCGTCGGGGTCTGCACGCGGCCGATGGAGAGCACGTTGCCCGACGCGCCGTATTTGAGCGAGTAGAGGCGTGTGGCGTTCATGCCCAGAATCCAATCGCCGATGGCGCGCGAGAGGCCCGCGTAATATAGGTTGTCAAACTTCGACTCGGGCTGCAGTTCTTTGAATCCCTGACGGATAGACTCGTCGGTCAGCGACGAAATCCACAGGCGCTGCACGGGACATTTTATCGAGGCCTTCTGCATGACCCAGCGCTGTATCAGCTCGCCCTCCTGCCCGGCATCACCGCAGTTGATGACCTCGTCGGCCTCGGCGATAAGGCTCTCGATGACTTGCATCTGGCGGCGTATGCCGTCGTCGTCGATGACCTTGATGCCGAACTTGGCCGGAATCATCGGCAGCGCGCCGAGCGACCAGCGGCGCCACATGGGCGTGTAGTCGGCCGGCTCCTTGAGGCAGCAGAGGTGACCGAAAGTCCATGTGACGCGGTAGCCGTTGCCCTCGAAGTAGCCTTCGCGGCGGCTGTCGGCGCCTATGATGCGCGCGATGTCGCGCGCCACGCTCGGTTTCTCGGTGATGCAGACTTTCAAATCGTTGTATTTTTAATTTATTTGTTGATTGTATGTTGTGGGCTATTCTCGTCGTCGTTTGATAGCGCCTGCGGCGCGATTTTTTTACAACCCGCCGCGAGCGCCGTGAGGCGCGAAGCCGCGGGATAACTGAGATCCTCTTCTAATCGTGACAAGCGACGGAGTCAGCGCTGTCACGAAACGGCGTCAGCCAAGGATTCAATGAAAGTGGCTGTCGCCGGAGACGCGACTGCGCACGCTCCGCAGCTTGTCGCGTGGTTTCATTGACTTCCGAATCCCTCAGCTTCGCACTGCGTGCTCCGCAGAGGGTTGTAGAAGACTCGCGCGTCCCGCGCTATTTTTTATCTGATCCGGGCGATTTTCAATCGCCCCTCCATAACGCGGCACGTCCCTACATTTGCGCCTTGGCCTCGTTCCACAGGGCGTCCATCTCGGCGAGGGTCAGCTCTGAGATGGCGCGGCCCTGACGGCGGGCGGCCTCCTCGATGTAGTTGAAACGGCTGATAAACTTGCGGTTAGTGCGCTCTAAGGCGTTCTCGGGATTGACGCCATGGAGACGCGCGGCGTTGACCACACTGAACAGCAGGTCGCCGAACTCGGCCTCGATGGCATCACGCTCGCCCGCGGCGACGGCCTCGCGCACCTCGCGCTGCTCCTCCTCGACCTTGTCCCACACGTCGTCACGGCTCTCCCAGTCGAAGCCCACGTTGGCGGCCTTCTCCTGTATGCGGTCGGCCTTGATGAGCGCCGGAAGCGCCGCCGGTACACCGGCCAGCACCGTGCGGTTGCCGCCCTTCTCCTTGAGCTTGATTTTCTCCCAGTTGGTCTCGACGTCGTGCGACGAGCCCACCTTGACGTCGCCGAAGACGTGCGGATGGCGGAATATCAGCTTGTCGTTGAGCGAATCGGCCACGTCGGCGATGTCAAACGCGCCCTTTTCGTCGCCTATCTTAGAGTAGAAAAGTATGTGGAGCAACACATCGCCGAGCTCCTTGCGTATGGCGGCGTTGTCGTTGTCGATAAGGGCCTGAGCCAGCTCATAGACCTCCTCGACGGTGTTGGCGCGCAGGCTCTCGTTGGTCTGCTTGGCGTCCCACGGGCATTTGACCCTGAGCACCTCGAGCGTGTCGATGACGCGCCCGAGAGCCTCGAGACGCTCTTGACGGTTATGTATCATAACGTATTACTTATACTATAGTTATCTATACTAATGCATACAAATGCATACAAATGCATACTGCACTATACAAATGTATCAGCGGCGTGATGCGTAGACCTCGGCGCCCTCGTTGAGCCAATCGACAAAAGCGTCGACGTTCTCGTCGTAGACGCGGGCCGGCCCGAGAGGCTGACCCTCGTTGTCGAGCATCACGTAGTAGGGCTGAGAATTGATGCCGAACTTATGGCGCTGCAGATAGCTCCAGCGGTCGCCGACGGTCTCCAAGACGGTCTCCGAGCCATACTCCTCGACGGTCAGCGGGCGCTCCAGCGGAGTCTTCTCGTCGACCATCAGCTTGATGAGCACAAAACCGTTCTCGATGACCTGACGCACGCGGTCGGTGTCAAACACGGCGCCCTCCATCTTGCGGCAGTTGACACAGGCATAGCCAGAGAAGTCGACGAGCACCGGCAGATTGTTTTCGGCGGCATAGCTCATGCCCTCGTCATAGTCATGGAACTCGCGGAACGTGCCGCCGTAGAGGTTGAAGTCCTGAGTCGTCAGCGGCGGAGCGAACGCGCTGATGGCCTTGAGCGGTGCGCCCCACAGACCCGGCACGAGATACACCGCAAACGACAGCGACGCCACGGCCATAAAGAAGCCGCCCACCGACGTGTGGCGTGACTCCGAGTCGTGCGAGAATCGCAGCTTGCCCAAGAGATACATGCCGAGCACAACGAAGAGCACTATCCATATCGACAGGAACACCTCGCGGTCGAGGATGCGCCAGCCGTAGGCCAAATCGGCCACTGACAGGAATTTAAGCGACAGTATCAGCTCGATGAAGCCCAAGACGACCTTGACCGAGTTGAGCCATCCGCCCGAGCGCGGCATCTCCTTGAGCAGCGACGGGAAGAAGGCGAAGAGTCCGAACGGCAGCGCCAGTCCGAGCGCGAAACCGCCCATGCCGATGGCCGGGCCGAGGATGCTCGCCTCAGAGGCGGCCTCGACGAGCAGTGTGCCGATGATGGGGCCCGTGCACGAGAACGACACCAGCACTAACGTAAAGGCCATGAAGAAGATGCTGATTATGCCCGTTGTCGACTCGGCCTTGCTGTCGATGCGGTTTGACCACCGCGACGGCAGCTTGATGTCAAATGCGCCGAAAAATGAGATGGCAAATACCACTAACAGCGCGAAGAATATCAGGTTGAACACCGCGCCCGTGGCAATCTCGTTGAGCTTGCCCGCGCCGAAAATCAGCGTCAGCGCGATGCCCATGACAAGAGATATCAGGATGATGCTCAGAGCATAGATGACTGAGTCGCCGATGGCGCGCCGGCGGCTCTTGCCGCGTTTGAGGAAGAAGCTCACCGTCATCGGTATCATAGGCCACACACACGGCGTCAGCAGCGCCAAAAGGCCGCCGAGAAAGCCGAAAATGAAGATGGCCGGCAGGCTCGAATGAGTCTCGACGCCCTGTGACTCGGCCTTGACAGGCTCCCACCACCGGCTGACATCGTGCTGTCCGAGCACCGATTTGCCCTCGACCTCGGCCGCAGGTGACGGAGCGGCCTCGGGCGCCGCAGCAGCCGGGGCCGAATCACCCCACGTCAGCTCGAATTTCTCGCGGGCCGGAGGTGTGCACGCACTGTTGTTGCAGGCCATATAACGGATTGTGCCGCTGACCGTGGCGCCCTTGACGCCCGCGGCCACGGTATATTTCTGACTGAAAGTCACCTTGCCGCTGACCCACGGCAGATTGAGCTTGAGCACATCGTCATAATGCATCTCGATGGGCACTGACGACTCGACCTTGCCCGCAGGCGTGAGCCCGTCGCTCACCGTCACCTCGAATGTGGTCGGCTGCGGCAGCGGCGTGTCGGGCAGGTCGGGCATCTCGAGTCCGTAGATATGCCAGCCGTCGGCGATGTCGGCCTGCCAGCTGACGGTGATTTCATTGTCGGCGGTCTGCTCGACAGAGTTGGTCCATGTGACGTTGCTCGGAGGAGCCGCTGCAAGACTCTGCGGCAGCACTGCGGCGAGCATCACTGCGGCCACCGCCTTTAGGGCCGCAGACATGAGTCGTCGTGCGATATGTCTCATTTCTTTTTGGTTGACAGTTGGTTGGGGTTGTATTCGGGTATGGGTATAGTCACGCTCTCGCTCTGCGGGCGTGTGCATGAGCCGCCGTTGCAGCACATATAGCCGATGACTATCTTGACAGCCGCTTCGTCGCGGTCAGTGACTTTGAACGGCACGCTGAATGACACGTTGCGGTCCCACCACGACAGCGTCTTGCCGAAAAGCGGGTCCATCTGCTCGATGGGCGCGGTCGACGGAGTCACTTTGCCCTCGATGCTGACGCCGCGGCAGCCCGAAAAGTCAAAAGTCGTGGCGCGCGGACCTCCCTGCGGCATTTCGAGGCCGTAGAGATGCCAGCCGGTCGAAATCAGGGCCTTGCAGGTGATGACGCCCTCGGTCGGCGAGGTCATCGAGATGGATGTGCGCCAGCGCACGGGCGTCTGAGCCGAGGCGGCGAAGGCAAATGCGATTACAATCAGAATTAAAGATACGAGCTTTTTCATATGTATGGTTTTGTACTAATGTGTACGTCTTTGAAATGCAAATTTACAAAAAATTCTGATTAAATTTGCAGTCGCTTGGGCTTACGGCCCGTGTTATGATTTATTATGAGTAAATCTAAGTTCAAAGGTTATGCGCTCGGCGTGCTCGCTGCTGCCACTTACGGCACAAATCCCCTGTTCGCCCTGCCGCTCTATGCCACGGGCATGGATGTCAACTCGGTGCTCTTCTGGCGCTACCTCGCCGGGCTGCCCATGATTTGGGCCATGCTCGCCCTGCGCGGCCGCGGCCTGTCAATCAGCCGGCCGCAGCTGCTGCCCCTCGTTGCCCTCGGCTTGCTGATGGGCTTGTCGTCGTTCGGACTCTTCGCCAGCTACCGCTACATGGACGCCTCCGTCGCCTCGACGCTGCTCTTTGTCTATCCGCTTATGGTTGCCCTCATCATGATGGCTTTCTTCCGCGAGCGCCTGACGATGCGCGTCATCCTGTGCCTCATGCTCGCCATGACCGGCATATGGCTGCTCTGCCGCACCTCGGGCGGCGTCACCGTCAGCATCCCCGGCCTGATGTGGGTCATCGGCTCATCGCTGGCCTATGCGGTCTACATCGTGGCCGTCAACCGCATAGCCGCCATACGCGGGCTGCCCACGCTGCAGCTCACCTTCTACGTCCTGCTCTTCGGCATCGTCATCTTCGCCGGCGGAGCCGCCGCCGACGGCCGCTTCGTCGTGCCTCACACGCTGCTGCAGTGGGGCTGTGTGGCCGGTCTTGCCTTCTTCCCGACCGTCCTGTCGTTCAGCCTCACTAATGTGGCCATCAAAGAGATAGGCTCTACGGCGGCAGCCATCCTCGGCGTCTTCGAGCCGGTGACCGCCGTGGCTATCGGCGTGATGGTCTTCGGCGAAGTGCTGACGCCGCGTCAGATTGTCGGCCTCGTCCTCGTGCTCGGCGCCGTCACCACCGTCATCGCCGGCGACAACGTCCCCGCCGCCCTGCTGCGCATCCGCCGCATGTTCCCCTCACTCAGACACCGTAAACATTAATCCTTCTAAAGTCGTTAAAGCCCTTAAAGCCTTTAAAGCCCCTATAGACCCCTAAAGACCTTACCCACTGATAATCATGGACCCCATAAAACAGCAGATTGACACGCTGCGTGCGGAGCTTAACCGCCACAACCACAACTACTACGTGCTTAACGCGCCCGAAATCTCCGACCGCGACTTCGACCTCATGCTCAAACAGCTGGAGCAGCTCGAGCGCGAGCATCCCGAGTATGACGACCCTTATTCGCCCACTCACCGCGTCGGCTCCGACATCACCAAAGGCTTCACACAGGCCGCGCATATCTATCCGATGCTCTCACTCGGCAACACCTACTCGATCGATGAGGTCGACCAGTGGGTGCGCCGCACCGAGACAGCCCTGATGGGGCAGCAGCCGACAATCGTCGGCGAGATGAAATTTGACGGCACCGGCATCTCGCTCATCTACGAGCACGGGCGTCTGCTGCGCGCCGTCACGCGAGGCGACGGCGAGAAAGGCGACGTGGTCACCGACAATGTCGCCACCATACGCTCCATCCCCCTCGAGCTCCGAGGCGAGGGCTGGCCCGACTTCTTCGAGATACGAGGCGAAATCGTCCTCCCGTGGACATCCTTCGAGCGCCTCAATGCCGAGCGAGCCTACAACGAGGAGCCCCTCTTCGCCAACCCCCGCAACGCCGCCGCCGGCACCCTCAAGCTGCAGAACTCCGCCGAGGTCGCCGCGCGCGGACTCGACGCTTATTTCTACTATCTGCTCGGCGACAATCTGCCCTGCGACAACCATTACGACAACATGATGGAGGCGCGCAAATGGGGCTTCAAGGTCTCCGATGCCATGACGCGCCTGCACTCCATCGACGAGGTCGACCGCTATATCAATTACTGGGACACCGCCCGCAAGGAGCTCCCCGTGGCCACTGACGGCCTTGTCTTCAAAGTCAACTCGCTCCGCCAGCAGCTCAACCTCGGCTTTACGGCCAAGTCGCCCCGCTGGGCCATAGCCTACAAATTTCAGGCCGAGCGCGCCCTCACACGCCTGCGTTTCGTCTCGTTCGACGTCGGACGCATGGGCATCATCACCCCCGTCGCCAACCTCGAGCCCGTCCTGCTCAGCGGCACCATCGTCAAGCGCGCCTCGCTCCACAACGAAGACATCATGCGCACGCTCGACATCCACACCGACGATATGCTCTATGTCGAGAAAGGCGGCGAAATCATCCCCAAAATCACCGGCGTGGACCTCGACGCTCGTCAGCCCGGCTCCACGGCCGTCGAGTTCGTCTCTCACTGCCCCGCCTGCGGCGCTCCGCTTGTGCGTGTCGAGGGCGAGGCCGCGTGGGTATGCCCCGACCGCTGGCACTGTCCGCCGCAGATTATCGGCCGCATCGAGCACTTTGTCGGCCGCCACATGATGGACATCGACGGCATCGGCGAGGAGACTGCCGCCGCCCTCTATGCCGCCGGACTGGTCAGGAATATAGCCGACCTCTATGACCTCACCGTCGAGCGCCTTATGACCCTCGAAGGCTTCGGCCGGCGCAGCGCCGAACGTGTCGTCGACGGCCTGCGGGCATCGCTTGCCGTGCCCTTTGAGCGCGTGCTTTATGCCCTCTCCATACCTTTTGTCGGCGAGACCACGGCCAAGCGCATCGCCCGTCAGGTGCGCTCTGTCGACCGTCTGATGGAGATGGACCGCACAGCCCTTATGGGCATCGAGGACGTCGGCCCGCGCATTGCCGACAGCATCGTCGACTACTTCGCCGTCGACACCAACCGCGCCACTGTCGAGCGTCTGCGCGCGGCAGGCGTGCAGCTCGCCCTCCCCGAAGAAGAAACCGCCGGTCACACCGACCGCCTCGGGGGCAAATCGTTTGTGATCAGCGGTGTCTTTCAGCTCAACAGCCGTGAGCGCTACAAGGAACTCATCGAGGCCAACGGAGGCCGCAATGTCGGCTCAATCTCGCGCAAGACCGACTATGTCCTCGCCGGCGACAACATGGGGCCGGCCAAATTACAGAAAGCCGAGGCGCTCGGCATACCCGTCATCGACGAGCAGACCTTCCTCGCGATGATAGCAGACGGGGAGCCAGCAGAGCAAAGTTGAGCATCAGCGATATTATAAGCGCGAGTCTCTGACCTGCGGGGCCGAGTGTGCGATTGTCCGTGCGCTCGCCGCTGCTTTCTGACCTTGTGGCGACAGTGTCTGACGCTGACGCCCGGCTGACTGCGCGCAGCGTCATGCTGTCGTCAGTGGCGACGGTGATGCGCTCGGCCGTGACCGTTGTCAGCGAGCTGTCGGTCGCGATGGTGATGTGAGGTCTCTCGATGACCCTCATGTGCGAGTCTTTCGCAGACAGTCTGACAGCAGCCTGCGTTTCTGCGGCCGAACGTGCGTCGAGTTGCGTCTTTACACTCATAGTCTCGACACTCTTGTGGCTGCCGCATGACGGCGTCGCGGCCACTGCAGCCATCATGGCTGCGGCAAAAACAAACCGGCTTCTCATAACCGCCCTCCGTTAAGGTAACTGTATTCGGTTGCCGCGTCGAAACACGGGCAAGCCTTCGCCGCGAAATCACGATGTCCGTAGACGCGTGCGCCGCGGTGAGCCGTGACAAGCTCGCGCAGCAGACGCTCCAAAGCCTCGTGCTGCTGCGGGGTGCGCGTATCGGCCGGACGCATCTTCTCATCTAACCCTCCCACGTAAGCCACGCCTATCGAGCGGCTGTTGTGGCCGAGACAATGCGCTCCGACAAAGTCCGCCGGACGCCCCGTTTCGATATGTCCGTCAGGCATCACGACATAATGATAGCCTATATCGTCAAAACCGCGCTGACGGTGACAGACGCGTAAATCATTGATTGTTAACGGACGAGACAGTCTTGTGGCCGTGCAGTGCACGATAATCTCATCGATTGGATGTGTGAATCTTTTCATAGCTTTAAAACGATTAAAATTAAAGGAAATACACCGCGAAATTACTTCTGACGCCGTGCCGGTGAGCTGTCATTTTTGCATGAGCAGTCGCTTTAACACTTTAACTTTAAAATATTTTGCGGCTTAAAACGCTGAAACACAGAGGTGGATACAAAACTATGCAAATGAAAAATATATTATACACTTGCATAATACAAAAATTATACCTACCTTTGCCCTCGCTAATCCAAAGGAGAGATGGCAGAGTGGTCGATTGCGGCGGTCTTGAAAACCGTTGAGGGTCACACCTCCGGGGGTTCGAATCCCTCTCTCTCCGCCAATAACAAAGTTAACACCGCTGTAAGTCAACAACTTGCGGCGGTTTTAATTTTATATACGCACAAAAATGCACACACAAATCCGCTGCCCACTCGTAATCGCGCAGCGCTTTCGTAGCGCAGCGGAGAAAGACTCCCTCTCTCTCATCTGCGATTCGAAGGGTCCCGAAAAATCTATATGATATGTAGGGACATGCCAAAGCGACCGGCCGGGAGCGGCGGCATGTATAATTCGCCGATTTTTTGCGCACACTTTTCATTATTATTCCCTTAACGACTTTAAAGACCTTAAAGACTTTAAAATCCTCACCCAATAATGAAATCATTTTTGACTAACATACTCATCGCTGCTCTGACGCTTCTCGGCGTCTTCGTCAAGGATTTCCCCGGCCGCGAGACCGCGGCGTCGGCAATCATCGCCCGCATCTCCGAGGCCGTGTATTCGCATATCGTAAGCCGGACGTCACTGACTGCCGGATTTGCGGTAGCTGCGCGGTGAGGTGTGAAAATGCTCTTTGAAGCAGCGGCTGAAATATCTTGGCGAAGAGAATCCCAACGCATAGGCTATATCGGTGATATTCGTCTCGTGCTGTTCGGTGAGCATCTTGACAGCCTGTTTCATCTTAATCGAAATTATGAAGTCATTGGGCGTCTGTCCCGTTGCTTTCTTTATCCGCTGAAAGAGCGACGTGCGCGAGACATTCATCGCTGCCGCGAAACGGTCGATATTGAAGTCGCCGTCCGACATATTATCCTCGATTATTTCTACAGCCCGCCGCATAAAGACCAAGTCGGTCCCGCTCGATGCGAAAATCGGGTCGGTGTTGTCTTCGGGACTTGGCAGGGCCGGTCTTGCGGCTGTGAGCTTGTGGTGCTTGTTTATCAGGTTGCGGCATCGTGCGAGCAGTTGCCGCACATCAAACGGCAGCGTCATGTAATCGTCCGCCCCGACATTCAGCATTTCGAGTACTTCGCTGTCGGCGTTGTGTGATGTGACAAACACGAACGGCGTGTCGGCCGTAGTGCTTTGCGACTTCACTTTGCGGCATAGCTTCACACCGGAGATGCCGGGCAGATTGTAGCCGCTTATAATCAGGCAGGGAGAGTTCTCGTCAATCATGCGCATTGCCTCCTCGCCGTCGCCTGTGGCGACTACGCGCAGATACGGTCTGAAAATGTCGGTGAGCATTTCTCGCAACTGTTCGTTGCCCTCGGCCACAACCATCACATCGCCGGGCATCGTGGCCGGCTCATTCATATCAGGCGTCTCGGTCTCGGATGTTATGAGCGGTCTGGGATGCTGGATGTTGTATTCCTGTGCCTGACGGTAATCTCCGGCGCCCGCAATCTGTTCGTCGCTGAAATGGTCACGGCCCAAGGGTAGGGTGACTGTAAAAGTGGCCGATTCGCCTGGTGTGCTGAACACTTCGATTTTGCCGTGGTGCAGCTCTACGATGCCCTTTGCGAGCGCAAGTCCCACGCCGATTCCCTGCCAGTCGCCCTCGACTCCGGCGTTTGCCTGATAAAAGCGATTGAATATCTTGTCGATGTCTTCGGCCGCTATGCCGCACCCCGTGTCTGACACCTCGATTATCACCGAGCCGTCACCGCGGCGCACACTGAGGGTGACCTCGCCGTCGGCCTCGGTGTGTTTGAAGGCGTTTGACAGCAGGTTGTTGATTACTTTGCGCAATTGTGCAGGGTCATACCACACCATTATAATTTCGTTGGAGCGGTTGAAGCGGAAACGTATGCCCCTGTCGGCGGCATAGTCGCGGAAAAGCGCGTATATAGCTGAAAGGAACTTCACCACATTGTGCTCGCCCGCTTTGATGTTCATCGCGCCCTGCTCATATCGTCTGAAGTCAAGCAATTCGGCCATCATGTCGCGCATAAGTATGCAGTTGGTGTAGGCGCCGTTAACCTTGTTGAGCAGCGAATGTGGCAGCTGCGGTGAGCCCATCAGCGCCTCCATCTTGCCGATAATCAGGGCGAGGGGCGTGCGGAACTCGTTTGATATATTGATGAAAAAACGCAGTTTGTTCTGGTTGAGTTCCTCCATGTCGTGGCTGCGTTGCCGTTCGAGCGCCAACGCCTGCCGCATGGCGACGCGTTTGCGGTAGGTGTTTACGCTCCACCAGCCCAGACCGAGCGCCGTAAGTATATAGGCGAGTATCAGATAACGGTTTAAATAGAGCGGAGGTAGTATGCTCATGGCTAAAACGCTCTCGGGCGCTCCGGGCTCGTCAGAGCCGCGCACATGCAGCCTGTAGTCTCCGGCCGCAAGATTGGTGAAGTTGATGCCGTTGTCGGCGCGCATCGGTAGCCACTCGTCCGAGTAGCCTTCGAGCCTGTATTGCGGCTTGAGGTTATTGTCGTGCGTGAAGTCTGTTATCGCGTAATATATCGTTATGAAGTTGTGTGACGAGGGTCTGGTTATCGATTTTGCCACAGTGATGGCTCCCGGCAGTATGTCGGAGTCGTCGCCCGCGACGACTTAGCGGCCGTCGACCAACAGGCGGCTCGGGCAGACCATATATAGTGTATCCCGCCGCTTCAGATTGTAGGGGTTGAATGCTACCATGCCGTCTATTCCGCCGGCATAAGCACGGGTGCCGTCCGCAGACAGATGTATCGCCTTGTTGTTAAATGCGTTGAGCGGCACGGTGTTGCCGATGCTGTATGATGTCGACGTATCGCCGTCCATCAGTGCGAGTACTTTGTCGGTCAGCACAAGTATACGACCGTCGGGCAGCTGACGGGCGCCGAACACACAGTCAGACGGCAGTCTGCCGCCGGCATGCGTGTGATGTATAAACTCCTCGCGCACACGGTCAAATCTGTCGAGCCCTGCTTCCGATGTACCGATCCACAGGTCATTTGACGGAGAGACATACAGGAAGTTGATGCCGTCGCTGCTTAAAGAGCCGGGAGTGCCGTCGTCATGGCTGTATTTCTTCATCCGTTTGGTAATGAAATTATAGCTATATAGTCCGCCCTCGGCTCCGCCAATCCATAGCGTGTTTGAGTGGTCGAGGGCGAGATCGAGCGCAAGGGCAATGACATGGCCCTCGGCTCCAGAGCGGAACAGCGGCGTGAACGTCTCCCGGGCTATATTGAAACTGTAAATGCCGTCGTGAGTCGCGATCAGGAGCGTGTTGCGGTCATAAATCTCGATATCACAGATAATATTCGCCTTGTCGTTGCGGAGCGGATAGACACTGTAACGCCCCGATGTGATATCATACTTTTTAAGGCCTCCGAGATGCGTCCCGGCCCACAGACACCTACGTGTCGGGTCATATTTCAACGCCTTTATGTTGTTGTAACGGTTAGATTTGTCGATGTGCCAGTCTATTGCGCCCGTGGCGGGATTCAGACGGTTGATGCCTCCGCCCTCGGTGGCAATCCATACGTTGCCGTCATTGTCTTCGGCCATCTCGCCGATTACCGGATAGCTGATTGCATTGCCTGTGGCATTATCTGTGCGATATGTGCGGAAAATGTCATTTTCGGGATTATATGACAACAATCCGTTGAAATATGTGCCTATCCAGATTGTCCCCTGCCGGTCACAGGTCAGAGACCAGACTGACGAGTGGCTCAGGCGTTCGGGCGTCGTGCTGTAGGGCGTGTCGTTGCCGGTCAGATAGTTGTCGAAACAATTATCCGTCTCATTATATCGAGACAGGCCCTCGAATGTTCCGACCCAAAGCCTTCCGCGGCTGTCTCGGCAGGCGCTCCTGATGAAGTCCGAACTGATTGAGTTGGGATTCAGCGCGTTGTGCCTGAAATGTGTATGCCTGCCTGTTTGATCAATCAAAAACAGGCCGTCGGCATGTGTCCCTACCCATAGCTTGCCGTCATAGTCTGTGAATATGCACGTGATATTGCCACGGGCCATCAGAGTCGCCATGCGGCCGTTTTTAAGGTCGTGTCTGATTAATCCGTTGTCGGCCGTGCCTATATATAATATGGAGTCCTGTGCGTGAAGCACCGTTATCTCCGACTGTATGCCGCTTATGTTGACAGGCATCTTCGTGCCGTCGGCAGTCAGCGACGCGACGCGGCGTCCGATGGCATAATATAGCTTTCCGTCAGCGTAAGTCATTGCCGACGGCTGTTTTAAATCGATATTATTAAAATGGCCTGTTGCGATGTCGTAAATGCTTATACCTCGTATCGTCATCACATATATGTGGCCCGCCTTGTCACCGGTGATAGCACGCACATAGTTGCTCGCAGGCGAGGTGTTGTCGCCCGGTATGCGGTGGTGATTCTTGATTTTTGTGCCGTCATAGACGTCCAAGCCGCCGCGTGTGCCGATCCATAGCAGCCCGAGCTCGTCCTGATAGGTTGACATGACAGAGTAGTGTGACAGGCCGTCAGCCATTGTCAGACGGCTGAATTCGGGCTCCGATGCACTGGCTGCAGGAGCACACGACAGTGCCGCTGCAAGCATTGACAGCCATGTCAGCCGGCAGACTGATGCCGCGACGCGCGACAGGAGAGATTTATATTTTTTCATGGTAATGCAAAGGTATACAATATTTTTCTATAATATGCAGTTAGAGTACATATAAATGTATCAAATAGTACAAAATAGTATATATAGTTCTCTTTATGTGTATTTTTTGTATTGTTTAAGCGGATATCTCAGTTTTATACAGACTAATTTTACGATGCGAAACAAAACGCTAAATCATAAAGCAACTAACGATATAATAATAACCAACCAAACCATGAAAATCCTATCACGATTAAGCATTTTATTAATAACGGCTTCTGCGGCGGTAACGGCTGTCGCAGCGACGGATTCCGACTTCGTAAAAGATAATGTCTCTCACGCCGCGCGGCAGTATCGCGGACACCTTAATGTTATAGACAGTGTCGGCAAGTTTGTAAATCCGCGCACCATTCTCCCTGACGGCAAAATCTGGTATGTCCCTGTCGACGACTGGTGTTCGGGTTTCTTCCCCGGCAGTCTCTGGTATCTCGGAGAGCTTACCGGCGACCGCAGCTGGAACAAGCGCGCCGAGGCCTACACCGAGACACTTGACACCGCGCAGTATCTCACATGGCACCATGACGTCGGTTTCATCATCGGCTCAAGCTATCTCAACGGCTACCGTCTCGGAGGCAAAGAGGATTATAAGTCGGCTGTCATCAATGCCGCAAAGTCATTGTCGACCCGTTTCCGTCCCGGAGCCGGCGTGATTCAGTCATGGAATGTCGACAAGGGCTGGCAGAGCGAGCGCGGATGGGCATGTCCCGTAATCATCGACAACATGATGAATCTCGAGATACTCTTCGAGGCGAGCCGCATGACAGGCGACCCCTTATATTATAATGTGGCCGTTTCTCATGCCAACACTACGATGGCTAATCACTTCCGTCCCGATTTCAGTTGCTACCATGTCGTAGACTATGACCCCGAGACCGGTGCCGTGCGTCACCGCCAGACGGCTCAGGGCTATGCCGACGAGTCGTCATGGGCACGCGGTCAGGCGTGGGCTTTATACGGTTACACTATGTGTTACCGCTATACAGGCAATCCGAGCTATCTCTATCAGGCCACCAAAGTGTGCGACATGATATTCTCTGACCCGTCACTGCCTGCCGATTTGATTCCTTACTGGGATTATGACGCACCCGGCATCCCCGACGAGCCGCGCGACGCTTCTGCGGCCGCATGCACTGCGTCAGCACTCTACGAACTCTCGACCTACCTGCCGCAGCGTGGTTATAAAGAACTTGCAGACAAAGTGCTTGCTTCGCTTTCGACCCCCGCATACCGTGCCGAAATCGGTACTAACGGCAGTTTCCTGCTCATGCACTCTGTCGGCTCTATTCCCCACGGCCACGAAATCGATGTGCCTATCAATTACGCCGACTACTACTATCTTGAGGCTCTTTTGCGCAAGAGCAGACTTGACGCAGGCGCCGGCAAGCTTTTCTAAAAAAGGCAATCACAACTGATCAGGCATGAATCGTATTACTGTCATTTCTTTAGTCTTTCTGATGCTGTTGATTCCGGCACTTGCGCCGGCGCAACAGTCATCCGGGAGCATTACAGTCACAGGCACTGTGGTCGACGAGACCTCGCTGCCTCTGATTGGCGCATCCGTGAGCCTTTCGGGCGCAAATCCTCCGGTAGCCGTCATAACTGATATTGACGGTAATTTCGAGCTGCGCCTGCCGTCGGCCGACGCATACCTCGAGGTGAGTTATGTCGGTTATGAAACCGCCAAGGTCAAAGCCACGCCCGGCACAAAGATGGAAATCGCCCTGAAAGAAAACACCACCGAGCTCGAGGAAGTCGTGGCCATCGGATATGCTACCGTAAAGAAAAGCGACCTTACGGGCTCGGTCGAAAAAGTCTCGATGGACGACCTCAACCGTGCCAACGTCTCCTCCTTTGACCAAGCCCTCGGCGGACGTATCGCCGGTGTGCAGGTCGTCGCTTCTGACGGTCAGCCCGGCGAGGGAGCCAATATAGTGATTCGTGGCTCCAACACCATTTCTGACGAGGCTGACGGCACTCCGCTGTATGTGATTGACGGATTTGCCACCGACGACCCTAATGCCGGCGCTATCAACCCCGCCGACATCGAGTCGATAGATGTGCTCAAAGACGCCTCGGCTACAGCCATTTACGGTGCGCGCGGCGCCAACGGCGTCATCATCATCACGACAAAACGCGGCTCGGAGTCGGCTCAGCGCATCACCTACGAGGGCTCCGTGAGCTACCAGCTCCGCCCCAAAGGGCTCAAACTGCTACAAGGACGTAAATTCGTCGAGCTGCAGGCCGAAATCCTCACGCCCGACGAGATGAACAAGACCTACTTCAGCTATGACGAGGCGCTCGGACGTTATCAGACTCTTGACGATTATAATTACCGTAAATCCATCGACTGGCAGGACGAAGTGTTCCGCAACGCCCCTATGACCAACCATCACCTCGCGCTGACGGGCGGAACTGCCAACACCCGCTATTCGGCCTCCGCGTCCTATTATTATCAGGACGGCACCATCATCAAATCGTCATACAGCAGCCTCAAGGCCCGAGCCACACTCGACCAGCGCATCTCAAAGACCGTAAAAGTCGGCACCGCCTTTAACTTTGCCAACAACCTCTCTGTCGGCTCCGCTCCGACACAGGGCGACGGCCAGTCGACACAGTATTTTCTCTATCAGGTCCTCGCCTACCGTCCGGTCAAATACCGTTCGACCGACGACCTCGAAGACATCGTCGACAACAACGGCGGCACATATCCCTACAATCCCGTCAAGACAATCCGCAACACTTACGACAAACTGCGCAACCGACAGCTGTCGATGAACGCCTATCTCAACTGGGACATCCTGCCCGACCTTATGTTCAAGTCGACATTTGCCTACACTTGGCGTGAGGCACGCACCGAGAAATTCTATAACAAGGACACATATTTCGGTGATCCGGCATACTCGCCCTCAGGCACCAACGGCAGCTTCAACATCAAGGAGTGGAACAGCTGGAGCAACGAGAACACCCTGACCTACCGTCATCAGTGGGGCGCCCACAAGTTCAACGGCATGATAGGCATGTCTCTGTCGAGCAAACAGATTTCAAACCTCGGCGCCAAGAGCGTCCACATCCCGTGGGACGACCTCGGCATATGGGGCATCGACACAGGCACACCACAGAGCATTACAGCTGACAATGTCATCGACAGGATGATGTCGTTCTTCGGCCGTTTCAACTACGATTACCGCGGTCGCTATCTGATGACATTCACATTGCGCGCCGACGGCTCATCGCGATTCACAAACCACAAGTGGGGACTCTTCCCGTCGGCCTCCGTGGCTTGGCGCATCATCGACGAGCCCTTTATGGCCGCCGCGGCAGGCTGGCTCAGCAACCTCAAACTGCGTGTCGGCTGGGGCGCCACCGGCAACAACGCCACACGCGAGGTCTATCCCTCAGACCTTTTGTACTGGGGCGGCGAAAACTACCCGTGGAACAACAACCTCCACCAAGCGCTTTATATGCTACAGCTCGCCAACCGCAACCTGCGCTGGGAAACAACATATCAGACCAATATCGGCATAGACTTCGCCCTGTGGCGCAACCGCCTCAACGGCTCGGTCGACGTCTACGACAAAGACACGCGCGACTTGCTCCTCTACGCTGACGTCCCGCCGTCGATAGGTTTTACTCAGGTGCAGCAGAACATCGGCAGCATCTCAAACCGCGGACTCGAAATCACCCTCAACGGTGTCATACTCCCCGGCGCACGCGGCTCGCTCAAATGGACATCGAGTTTCAACATCTCTTTCAATAAAAACAAAGTCACAGCCCTCTCAAATGGGCAGGAAAGCCGCATGGCCGGCGTCAGATACCCCGCCGTCCCCGACTTATATATCTGCAAGGTCGGCCATCCGCTCTCAGAGATGTACGGCTATATCTACGACGGTGTTTACCAGTATTCCGACTTCGACGAGGTGTCGCCCGGCGTGTATCGTCTTAAAGACGGCATCCCCGACAATACCAACGATCGTGCCAATATCCGCCCCGGCGACCCCAAGCTGCGTGACATAAACGGCGACGGACGTGTCACCACCGAAGACCGCACAATCATCGGCCACGGCCTCCCCGTCCACACCGGCGGTTTCATAAACAACTTCGAGTGGAAAGGCGTTGACCTGAGCATTTTCCTCCAGTGGAGCTACGGCAACGATGTGATTAACTACAACCGCGTCCTGCTCGAGAATCTTCAGGGCCGCCATCTCAACCAGCTTGCCACCGCCGAAAACCACTGGCGCCCCGATAATCCCACAGACTATCTCTGGGCTCCCGGACGCGGACTCAACAACCTGCACACTTCACGCGAAGTCGAGGATGCCTCGTTCCTGCGCCTCAAAAACATCCAGTTGGGCTATACCTTCCCGGCAAAATGGCTCAGAGGCACGCATATTGCGGCAGTACGCGCATATTTCAGCGCACAGAATGTGGCAACTCTGACCGGTTACACCGGCTACGACCCCGAGGTCTCCACACGCAACTCGGCCATGACACGAGGATTTGACTACTCGGCCTATCCAAAGGCTCAATCCTTTACATTTGGAGTTAAAATCGAACTATGACACTACGTAAAATACTTATGGGATTTGCATGCTCATGCATGCTCGGCTCATGCTCTTTTTTAGACACGGCCCCCATCGACTACATACAAGGCGACGACCTCTACCACAGTCCCGAGACCTGTCTCGCCGGACTGGCCGGAGTCTACGACGCCATGACCTCAGCCGGAGCCTACGGACAGAATCTGTGGGGCGACCTCGACGCCGGCACCGATATCCTTGTCTACAACCGCAACTACGGCACGGGATACATCCAGATTTCTAACTATAACTACAACAACAGCGACAAGGCACTCACCGACAGCTGGACCGCCCTCTACAACGGCATCAACCGCGCCAACGATTTCATCAGCCGTATAGGCCGGAGCTCTGACGACGAGTGCGGAGGCCCGCGCGCCAAAGCTATGTATCTCGGCGAGGCAAAAGCCCTGCGCGCGCTGTGCTACATGAATCTCGTCGCCTTCTGGGGCGAGGTCCCCCTGCGCGTTGAGCCTACCTACGACCTCAGTTCGCAGCTTAAGCCCAAAGCCACGCAATCAGAGATATACGCTCAGATTACGGCTGACCTGCTCGACGCTGCCGACGGATGCCTCGATGCCCGCGAGCTTCCGGGCCCGGGACGCATCTCGCAGACTGCCGCACAGGCCCTTTTGGCCCGTGCATATATGTGGCAGGCCGGATATCCGGTCTATGCCGACACGTGGGGCGATGCCCTCAAATGGGCGCGCAAGGTTGCCGAGTCGGGCCGTCACAACCTGCTGCCGCGCGAAAACGGCGGTTACCGTCAGGTGTTTATCAACATGTGTTCAAACCTTTACGACCTCAGCTCATATGAGTCGATGTTTGAGATTGAGTTCTACGGCAACGGACAGACTCAGACCAACGAAGCCGGACGCCTCGGCCTTTACATCGGCGTCACTCAGCAGACCCCGAGCGACGACTTCGCATACGCCTACGGCCTCTATGACGCCACAAAATACCTGTTCCGTCTCTACGGTGACGGCGACGACCGCCTGTGGTGGAATGTGGCCGATTATAAATATGTCACAACCGACGGCAAAGTGAGCGAACAGCCCCGCACCGCCGCCGAACGCAACATGGAGGACGGCAACGCTGCCAAATGGCGTGCGAAATATATCCCCGAGCGCCCACTCTCGCGCAATAACTCGTCAATCAATTTCCCGGTGATGCGCTTTTCGGATGTGCTGCTGATGTTGGCCGAGAGCCTCAATCATGTCAACGGCGGACCCACCCCCGAAGCCTTTGCCGCCCTCAACCGTGTGCGCCGGCGTGCCGGCGCGTCGGAGATGACTATGGCTGACGCGCCTGACTTCGAGAGCTTTGACCGCCTCGTGCGCGACGAGCGCACCCGCGAGCTTTGCTTTGAAGTGCCGCGCCGCATGGAGTTGCGCCGTCACGGAGCCGATTACTTCGCCTCTCAGATTGCCGTGCTCGCCGACCAGTCTCTCAATGACCAGAACAAGAAGACCGGTTACGACCTCGAGTCAATCAAAGCCCTCCCTGCTCTTAACTTCTCGCCCAAACACATCTATTTCCCAATCCCGCAGGCCGAACTCAACGTCAACACCGCCTGTAAACAAAACGTCAACTGGTAATGAAACCGACTCTGATACTTACCATAGCGGCCGCTGCTGCTTTAAGCGCATGCAGCGACTCGGTCGAGCCCGTAGACTTCTCGGTCAGCGTGCCTGCCGGACAGACCGTGGCTGCCGGCGAGCCTGTGCGTTTCGCTTTTGCCGGCAATCCCGATTATATAACATTCTTTTCGGGCGAGAGCGGATGCGACTACGCCGCCTCTGACCGCTACAGGGCCGACATCGACGCCCTCGAGCTCTCGTGTGACATGCGTCAGCAGTATAACGACAGGGAGTATCTTGACCGTCAGCTGATATATGCCTATGTCTCGACCGATTTCAACGGCGATTATACCCCCGAAGGTCTCAGCGCCGCCACATGGATGCCGATGACCGGCGTCGGCGCCAACAGTCTGCCGGTCCCCGTCCCGTCGACCGCCTCGGCCGTCTCGACAAGCGGCAGCGTTGACTTGGGGCATTACGCCGGCACTGACACACCGTTTTATATCGCCTTCCTCTACAATGCCCCGGGACGCGCAGTCATACCCCCCTCAAACGGCTCGGGACGCTATGTCGTCCGTCCGCGCATCGACATTACAAATCTTAAGATTACAAAAACACTCTCTGACGGCACAACCGCCGTGCTCGACAATGCCTCGACTCAGTTTGGCATGCGGCCGGTCTACGACAGCTCATACAATCAGACCAACTACCGCGTTACAGACGACGGCATGTTATTCCAGCCCGTAGCGGCTGTCCCCGACGCCCTTACAGGCCGCGAGCCCGACGAACGTGTGTGGATGGTCTCGGCTCTAATCGACCCCTGCAAAGTCGAGCCTGACCGCGGCGTGGCCATAAAGTCGGTCGCCGCACGTCTCGACACTTATGAGTACGTCTACACCGTCCCCGGCACATACACCGCCACATTCGTCGCCACAAACGCCAATCTATGGGACAGTAAGCGATGTGTTAAACAATTGACGATTAATGTGAAATGAAGCATAAACTCACATATATCACCATAGCTCTCGCCGCCACGGCATGGGCCTGCGGCGATGACACGCCGCAGACGCCTCCGACGCCCGAGCCCGGCGATGACCCTCGTCCGGAGACTCCCGTAGAGCCGATACACGGCTGTGCGCTGTGGGAAGACTTCGCCGCAGGCCGTTCGGAGCTTCTGCCTGACTTCTCCTACGCCGGCTACTGCTGGGGCGAGGAGTCGCTACCTGATGTCGCATACAGCGTCTTCAATGTATGCGACTACGGAGCGGTTGCCGATGACGGACTCTCTGACCGCAAGGCTTTCGAGGATGCGATAAAAGATGCGGTAGCACAAAGTCCGCGTGGTGCGGTCATATATGTGCCCGCAGGACGCTATGAGCTCCACGCCGCATCAGACCCCAATACACCGGTTATTATAGATGGCGACAACATCGTGTTGCGCGGCGCCGGCCGTGACCGCACGGTCATTGCGATGTCTTCAGCCGGACAGGTGCTTGACGGCAGCCTCTGGAACACTCCCGAGCTCATGTCGTTCCGCTACGTACGCTCGCGCACTGACGAGCAACTGCGTCTGACCTCGATAACGGCTCCGGCCTCATCGGGCAGCCATGACATAGAGGTTGCGTCGGTCTCGGGCCTGTCTGTCGGACAGCGCGTCTTGGTCAGACTCGCCGGTGACACACGCCGCGACGCCGTCGCCGCTGAAATCGCTCCCCATGAAGTCGACGGCGAGTTTGCCGAACTCATATCAGAGGGAGTCAGCGTGGCCGAGTACCACACCGTCAGCCGCATCAGCGGACACCGTGTGACGCTTTACGAGCCTCTCGGCCATGATATCGACCCCGACGGAGGCTGGACGCTTCATGCGGTGCTCGACCGTTACGGCTGCGGCGTTGAGGATATTTGTTTCGAAGGCGCCTTTACCGAAGATTTCGTCCATCATAAGGATGCCGTCCACGACAGCGGCTGGCGCATGCTTACATTCTTGCGTCAGGCTCACGGCTGGGTTCGACGCTGCTCGTTTGTCAATGTCAGCGAGGCCCTCAGCGTGATGCAGTCATGCAACATCACTGTCGACGACTGCATCATCGACGGCAATGCCGGACACTCCGCCATACGGTCACAGGCATCGACCAATGTGCTCATCTCGCGTGTCGAGGACCGCTCGGGGCAGTACCACTCGGTCGGCGTATCCAAGACAGCCTCACACACCGTCATACTGCGCTGTGCCATCGGTGCGACATCATGTTTCGAGGCGCATTGCAGTCAGCCGCGCAACACACTCATCGACCTTTGCAGCGGAGGCATGAATCCTGATCATGCAGGTGGCGACGCCGCCCTCGGACCCAACCATCTGCGCGGCCTCGTGCTCTGGAATTATACCCAGACCGGGGGCATAGACGGAGAGTTTCCTCTCTGGTGCCGTAACAATCGTTTTGTGATGCCGGTTATCGTCGGGTTTACGGGTCAGGCCACTTTCAATCCTTCAGAGACGGCGGCCCTCGAGAGCTACGGCACACACGTCGAGCCTCAGTCGTTATACGAGGCCCAGCTAAAACTTCGAACGAGACAATAATACAGATTTGATTACCATGAATAAGATACTTTCCATAACCGCAGCTCTGACGCTCGCTTTCGCTATCTCCTCATGCCGCAGCGACGACGAGCCGGCGTCAGCCCCCGCTTCACTGGTGCTGATGGCCACAGTCTATGACATAGATGCGGAGAGCTCGTCGGTCTGGCACTCCGGACAGGTCTTCGGCGTGTATATGCTCGCCGGCGATAACAGCCCCGTCGCCTCAAACGTCAGGCATATAGCCGACGACCGCGGTGTCACCGGTTATCTTGTCCCCTCGGGCGATGCTCTCAGACTTCCTGCCGACGGCAGCCCGACATCTGTTGCCGCATATTATCCTTACGACGAGGCGGCAGTCTCGCGTAACCATCTGACTACAATCTCCGTGCGCGAGGGCACCGCAGCCGACGCCTGTCTGTGGGCGTCAGTCTCAAATGTTGCCGCGGCAAACCCCAAGGCCACATTAGGTTTTAAATCGCAGCTGGCGCAGATTCATGTGCGTCTGCTTAACGATGACCCGGCTGTTGCGCGCATTGTCGCACGCATTAGCGGCGCCCCGCGCAACTGTGACTTCGACATCCTGACCGGACGGTATACCGGCACACCCGACTGCGGCTCGCCTATAGGCGCTACCGTTAAAAATCTCGAGAGAGCCTTTGACCTCACGGCCGTCGTGGCGGCAACACACAGTGTCCCTGACGGACCGGTCCTCGAGATTACGGCTCTCGACAATTCCGGACGCGAGTTGCTCTCCTATCCTCCCGTAGCTCTCGGCATGATGATGGGACTCGAAAACGGCCGCACATTTGAGCCGAATACGGTTTACAACCTCGCCGGAAATCTCGCGGCCGATGATTTGAAAATACAGTTTACCGGCAAATCTCCGATATGCATCCTCAGCTGGAGCGATGACCCCGACGAGGAGTTCGGCACCATAATTAAAAAATAAGAAACAAAAATCTAACCTAACCCTATTTTCCTGTAATTTGATATGAAACACAATCATTATGCCTTATTAATCGGTCTGGCCGCACTTGCATGCTCGTGCTCCGACCGTACGTCTGAACAGCCGCTCCCGTCGGCCGGAAAGTCCGTGCGTTTTGAAATCGGCACCGTCCGCAGCCGCACAGTGACTAACACCGACAACACTACCGACTTTATCGCCGGTGACCGTATCGGCATTTATGGCGCAAAAGGCGCGACCGGCACAAATGTCGCATTTATCGTCGGTGCCGACGGCCAGTTGCAGCCTGAGGCCGGTGGTGGTATTTTCTACGACCCCGCCGGAGGAGCCACATCTGATTTCTACGCTTATTATCCCTTCACATCGGGACAGAACGGACAGAGCGTTTCATTCACGGTAGGCGCAGACCAGTCTACGGCTGAATTGTTCAACGCATCTGACTTCATGACCGCTTCGACACTCGGCGTGACCACCGGCGCCGAAACCCCCGTCACACTTATCTTCGAGCACCGTCTCGCAGTTGTGCAGCTTGAGGTCGTGACATCCAAAGCCGATGACTTTAAAGGCGCTTCTCTTTGCAACATTCAGCCTACAGTCCTCTGGAACATGACTTCTGACGCTATGACCACCCAAGGCGACGCATCAGAGGTGAAAATGTGGGGACGCAGCGACGACGGACTCACCTACTGGGCTGTTATCCCGGCTCAGACAGTGGCTGCCGGCACACGTCTCATCTCTCTTGACTTCGGCGCCGATACCTATGCTTTCACCACCACCGGACCTGTGACACTCAACGAAGGCATGATTAAGAAATTCCGTATCGGCGTAGGCGACAGCGGGCAGCTGGTTGTCTTCTCGTCAGAGCTTGAGGTGAAGCCTTGGCAGACTGACCCCGATGAAATCGACGGCGACGGCGAGCTCGTCGAGCCTGACCCTCTTATGCCTCTTCAGGACTTCTCTGCGTTCAATCCTGTGATGATACAGCGCAACAAAGAGGAAATCACTACCCCCGGTTGGTATCTCTTCCATCTTTACGACACTGACGTGCTTGAGGTCACCGCCGACGGCGACCGCGACAAAGTGATGCACATACGCCGCGTCCTTCAGGATGGCAAGACAGCGCTCGAATGGCACAACGGAGCAGTATATTATGCTGCTGCAAATCCCGAGAAACGTAAATACACGCTTACCTTCACCGCACGCTCGTCGTTCTCTGAAAACATGAAGGGCAATCAGCTGCGTATCGGCGCATACATGAAGGATGCAGCAGGCGTCGACCATTTCGTTGCTCTTAGTAAAGGCGATGACCTCGTGACGACGGTTTACTATCAGGTCCCCTCAGAGGAGTATGCGACTTATACACTCGAGCTTGACATGTCCAAGGTCTCTAAGGTACACAACGGCAACGCTCAGACCGAATGGCTCGAGCCTGACGCCGACATGCTTAAACTCGTCACTCTCTATATCTCGTCAAATGCCAAAGACGTTGATTTCTGGCTTGACGACATCTCTTGTAAACAAAACTGATATGAAAACTTTATTAACCCCTCTAACAAAATAATATCATGAAAAAAATTGCTTTTTTTGCCTTGAGCGCAATGCTCCTCGCATCATGTTCCGAAGAGAACGCACCCCAAGAGCCCGTAACCGGCAAGACTATCTCTCTGAGCGTCAGCGGTCCCGGCGAACTGACCTCGCGTACAAGCACATCCGAGAACAACGGCACACTCACCACTGCGTTTGTAGCCGGTGACAAGGTCGGCGTATCGGCCACAGGAGGTGCCGTCGCAACTAATGTTGAATACAAAGTCGCTGCCGACGGATCTAAGCTCGAGACAGCCACCCCGATTGCGTTTCAGTATAATCAGGCAGCAAACCTGACAGCTTATACTCCTTATTCGGCCGACGCCACTGCTGCGGGCCTGACACACACTGTCCTTGCTGACCAGACTGTCGCCGATAATTTCAACGCTTCAAACTTCCTGACATCTAAAGCGACAGTAACCAAAGACGCGCCTGCCGCTAACCTGACATTCACCCCCCGCACCGCTCTCGTCTATGTAGAGATGGCAGGTGAGCTTGGCGAGACAGCCAATGGTCTCACACTCTGCGCCATCAAACCCGCGTTGAGCTGGTCTGCCGCCTCTGATGCGGTTTCGACCTCGGGCGATGCAATCAACGTGAATATGTATAAAGTCGCCGACTCCAAAGTGTTCATGGCATTTGTGCCCGCACAGAGCACCGTGGCCGCTCAGCCCCTGTTTAAGATTGCGGTCGGTGAAAACACTTATAGCTACACTCCGGCTGACGCTATCGAGTTTAAAGAGAACACCGTCAAACGTTTTAAACTGACTGTCAATGCTGACAAGACCGTCAATGTCGAGGCTTCGGTCATCGATGGCTCTGACTGGACCGAAGACCCTGACAAGACCGAGAATATCGACGGCGAGATTGCCCGCGACTATGTGGAGATTATTTCTGCTGCCGACGGCAACTTTACAGACAAATCTCTTAGTGCCGTGACGGGTTATTCAAGCGCTGTCGAAGGCTGGAACGCCCTGATTGCAGGTAATAACTCAACTATAACTGTCAGCGGTGATGAAGCCGTGATTGCAACCGACGGCGGCAGTTGGTATCAGCGTGCACTCGTTTTCCGTTCACCGGACAATAAGGCGACCGCTCATAAATATGCGCTCGAATTTGATGTCAAGGGCGGCACCGACATTCAGATTGCCGTGATGCGCGGTCAGCGTACGGGTGTGCTTTCTGCTAACGTACATTTTGCCGTAAACAACGCTACCTCTGCAAAAGTCGAGAGCACGCAGGCTGACTACACACACAAGAGCCTCACTGTAGACTTCTCTAAAATTTCTACAGGCGATGTCGATTTCAGCACAGGTGTGACCGTTTCGTTCTATGCCAAGGACAATGCTCAGCAGACACATTATATAAAGAACGTCACATTAACCGAGATCGAATAATCTCATTCGCCCCTCTCCTCATTAACCGTTATTCATAATGAAACAGTTAATCGCTCTTATCACTCTTTTCCTGAGCCAAGTATCGGTCTTGGCTCAGGAACTGAGTTTCGAGCATCTGTCGCACGATTTCGGGCTTATATCCGAGGCCGACGGCAAAGTGAGTCACGATTTTAAATTTACAAACACAGGTGATGAGCCTCTGGTTATTAAGGATGTCATCACCGGCTGCGGCTGTACGTCGGCAAAATGGTCTGACAAGGAGTATGCGCCCGGCCAGAGCGGCGTGGTGAGGATAACCTATCATCCCGACGGACGCAAAGCCGAGAGCATCTCGATTGTTTCGGAAGTGTTCAGCAACGCCGGCAAGCCCGTGGCTCTGACCGTCGAAGGTCGTGTGCAGCTTGCACATCATTCATATATAAATTTCTTTGACCCGACACAAGGGCAGCGCTCTGACGCCCCTGCGCCCGTGGCCGCCGACGATTATGAGCGTGTGCTCGAGCGCATCCGTCAGCAGATTTTTGCCTCCATCGCCACGGAGACTCTCGACCGCAACGCCACCTCGCTCATGAAACTCATGACCCCCGACGGCACATGGTCCGACATCGACTATTCATGCCGTTTCCGCACAAACTGGGACCCGCTTAAGCATCTCAACAATGTCAAGCGCATGTCGACCGCCTTTGCCAATCCGGCATCGTCGTTTTACGGACATCCCGTGCTCTTTCGTGCCATCGACGCCTCAATCCGTGCGTGGAACAAGTACAAGCCCACGTCGTTCAACTGGTGGTACAACCAGATATCCGCCCCCAAGGTGATGGCCGACATACTCGCCTTGCTTGAGGGCGCTCCGCAAAAGCCGGCTAAGAACGTCCTGCAGGGTCTGATGGACATGATGGCTCAGAGTAACCCCCGGGACTGGACCGGCGCAAACAAGCAGGACATTGCCATTCACCACATCGTGCGCGGCTGCGTCCTTAAAAATGACTCGATTGTTACGGCAAACGTCGGCGAGTTCTTTGAGCCGGTGCGCATAACCGACTTCGAGGGCATACGCGAGGACATGTCATACCAGCAGCACCGCCGTCAGCTTTATATCGGCGGTTACGGCACGGTGCTGATTGACAATATATCCAAGATTGCCCCCATGCTTGCCGGCACACGCTTTGCGATGCCCGGCGATAAACTCGAACTCTTCTCCAAGTTTGTGCGCGAGACCTATCTCAACGTCTTCCGCGGCCGCCACATGGATTTCAGTGTCTGTGGACGCTCCGTCTCGCGACCCAAGATGCTCGACGCCGGCGCAAACGAGGATTTCTTCGCCCGCATGAGCGCTCTCGACCCGGCCCATGCCGACGAGTACGCTCAGGCCGCAGCCCGTTTCTCGACAGGCAACGCCTCGACAGGCCGCACACCGCGCAACACGTGGTTTTATACCTCCGATTATATGCTTCACAATCAGCCGCGTTATGACTTTTCGGTCCGTGCCGTCTCCAAGCAGACATGCCGCTCAGAGAGCGGTAACGGCGAGAATCTCCTCGGCCTTTATCTTAGCGAAGGCGCCACATGTATCCGTGTGACCGGCGACGAGTACACTGATATTTTCCCCGTCTGGGAGTGGGACCGCATACCCGGCGCGACTTTGCCGCGCGGCGAGAAAAACAATCCTCACGAATGGGGTGTCGACGGATGTTCTGACTTCGTCAGAGGTGCCTCTGACGGCAGCAACGGCGTAATGGCTTATGCCATGGATGATTACGGCGTCACGGCCCGCAAGTCGTGGTTTATGTTCGACCGTCAGATTGTGTGCCTCGGAGCCGGCATATCGGGCGATAGCCTCGCCACGACTCTCAATCAGTGTCATCTGACATCTGAAGTCTATCTTATGTCAGACAGCACGACGACACGCTTGGCGCCCGAGTCGCAGTACACCGGCCCGTTCAAGGGTTATGTGTGGCAGGGCAAGGTCGCATATTATCTTCCGGAGCAGACCGAGATTGATTTGCGCAACACCACACAGACCGGCAACTGGTCGCGTATAAATTTCAACCAGTCTAACGAAAACGTAAGCAAACCTGTGTTTAATTTCGCGATAAGCCACGGACCCGTGGCCGACGGTGACACCTATGCCTACATCGTGATACCCGCCATAGCCTCGCCGATGGCTCTGAAACATCTCGACCCGACAGAGATTGAGATTGTGTCAAACACGCCCGAGTGCCAGATTGTCGTTAACAAACGGCTCGGCATCGCCGGCGCGGTTTTCTACGCCCCCGGCAGTTTCACATGGCAGGGCCACACGTTCAGCTCTGATGTCCCCGACGTGAAAATCTTTAAAATTTAACCATAGATTATATCTGACTACAGTAAACCTTTTTCGCTAAAATTATTGAGAACACTTGGCAGCGTGATTGAGATTAATTGCGCAGAGCATCCGGCGCCGGAGCGGTAAATTTCGCTCCGGCGCTATATTTATAGCCTCGCCGACTGTTTTTATTTATTAAAATCTTATGGCATAGTGTACTCGTGATAGTTTTTATGTTATTTTTGCCCGTGGTAAAGAATCATTTCTTGGCAATGGGCTTATGAAGCGTCTTTTCTCCCTTCTGACGATAACGATAGTCTGTATATTCGGCTTGTCGGCCGGCCCTCGGGTCGTTGTCGCCGACTCGGTCACACACATGCCTCTGTCGGGGGCATCCGTTTTTGACTGTAACGGCAAACCTGTCGGCATG
>CBCSTG010000008.1:0-117916 GCA_965143025.1 uncultured Bacteroidales bacterium | reverse complement strand
CGAACGTGGATTGAAACATATTTGACCGGGGTGTCGCTCTTGATGATTTCGTAGGGCCACATACCGCCCGAAGCCTTGTCGACCGGATAGCGCACGAGGAACATTTTTTCCTCGAGTTTGCTGCGTGAGGCCTCGTCGCCCATATAGTCTTTCTCGAAAGTCTTGCCCTCGAAATCGGGTATCATACGTGTGCCGCCGGGCATATTGGTCGGGAATTCGCTGTAATAGAAATACTGTTTCCAGTACTCAGAGCGGAAGTTTGGCCAAACGAAGACCTTGCCGTTGCTTTCGGGAGCGATGATCTCGTAATTTTTCATCAGTATCTCGACAAACTCGTCAGAGTCACCGAGCTTGGCTTCGAGAACGATGTCGACGGTCTGGCCTTTGACGCGTGCGCGCAGACGCACCTTGCTGTCGTGAGAGCCGTTGACGATATCGTTGAGCGAGCCCATGATGTCTAATGCCTTGTCTGAAAGAGGCAGCGAGAAATAATATGTGGCGTCGCTGTCCTCGTCGCGTGCCTTGAGGTAATATACGGCCGAGTGCTCATACTGCTGCTCGTTGCCGACGGCCATCCAGCCGACAAGATAGTTGCCGGGCAGCAGCAGTTCGCTGATGTCTTCGACAAGTTTGGCGTCGTCGACTGCCTTGCGATAGAACACGCCGCCCTTCCACCAATACTGTGTGTTGGTAGCGAAGAGTTTGGCAATGGGACCTTGAGGGGTGACAGCCGACTTGATGCTCAGAGGCACTGTCTCGATTGCGTCCTCGTTCATGCCGAGAACAGACGCGATTTCGGCGCGCCATTCCTTGATTTCGGTCTCGAGAGTGGCGGATATTTCCTGAGGTACCTTTTTATTGCCGCCGTTGATTTCGGTCAGCAGGGCGGTATATGACTCTTTGTTGGTCGAGAGCATCGACAGGAAGGAGTAAATCTTCACAAGTGCGTTGTGGCTGTAAGCCTCGACTTTGTTTGCGTCGGCGGCTGCGGGGTCGGTGAATTTGCCGTTGATGAGCCACGGCATGTCATCGTCAATCTCGTAGTTGACAGAGGTGAAGAAAATGGTGTAGGGCGACGTCGCTCCGACGAGTTTGTAGGCACCGCTCTTATCCTTATAATATAAGAGCTGCATGTATGCCGGTGTCTGAGGGTCGGTCTCGTGCTTCCACAGAGATTTTTCCTCAAAAAGCATCTCGCCGTATGTGGCGGCGAGTCCGAAAGTGTACTCGTCGCGGTCTGTCTTTTTCATCTCTTTGAGCGATATAGGCTCTGAGAGATAGAAGTCGTCGGGCTTGAGCACGTAGGTGGCGATAAGACCGCGCCACTCGTCTTTGAGTGCTTTGTAGCAGAGCATCAGCGAGCGTTCGTCGCGGCGCGAAGTCCGTGCGCCGAGTGCGTAGGCAGTCATCTTTGCGCGCGCCCACGGTGAGGGCACGCCGGAAATCAGGTCGTTGAAAGTGTTCTGCGATGCCTCGGTGTTGCCGTAAGAGGTTACGAGGTTGTCGATAAATGTTTCGGGCTCCTTCAGCGAGACCCAGCGGTGTATGGTGGTTTCGGATACGCCGATGCCGTTGCCGACTTCGGGAAGAAATGATTTTGCCATGAGAGTTTACTTGTTGAAATAAAGGTTCTGGAAAGTGGCGAATGTGCGTTCGAGCAGATGTGACATGGTCTCGTCTTTGGTCGAGTCTGTCTTTTTGGCAAACGTGTCGCGGATGGTGTCAAAGAGAGTGTCGCCGAAAATGCCTTTGGTCGAGAATTTGGCGGCGCTGTCACCGGCAAACATGCGCTCGTTGTACTTCTTCTTGCGTATATCTATGCCCTTGTCGAAGACTTCGTCATGGAAGAGCAGACCTTTTCCGCCGGCCGAGTCAAAGAGCTGCTGTGCCCAGCCGGTGTGTTCGGCGGCGTCATAGAACAGATTCATATAGCCGTTGAGCACCTCTAACTCCTCTTTCTCGCGGATACTCTTGAAGTACTGGTTGGCCATCTGACGGAAGAAGTCGCCGCGCGCATTGGTCATGGCTGCAGCCACAAAGCTGCCGAAACGCTCGCGGAACTTGTCTGTGTCGTCGGTGAAGTTGATGAAGTCCAAGCGCTCGTCGTCGCCGGCCTGCATGAAGAAGAAGCGTGACTCGTTGTCGGCCGGCTCAAGTTTCTCGGGTGTGTCGCAGGTCTTGAAGAAGTCATAGGCCGCGAAAGCTGCGAGGAGCTCGATAAAGTCGACGGGATTTTTCTGTTTCTCGCCTCCGGTGTCGACGCCGGCCTCTTTGGGCAGGTCGGTCTGTGTCTGACGGCCGATTAGGTAGAGGCGCTTATAGGTCTGCTGGACGGTCGGATCGGAGCAGTAGAATTTGAGCGCGGCCTGTGAGTTGAGCGCGAATTTTGACGATTTGGCGACAATCTCGTTGCCCTTGGGCATGTCGGTGAACTTGAAGTAGCTGGTCAGCACGACAGATCCGAAATAGTTGCCGCGCAGCACGCTTGAATTTTCCTCAAACATAATCTGTGAGGCGACGTCGAGGGCGTGGGGCAGGATGGGTATCGACGAAGCGCCGGTGCCTCCGAAGACCGAGCCGAAGATAAAGACCTTATGACCGGTGCCGATGGTAAGGCCCGAGAGGAAGTCGCGGAGCTGCGAGCGTGTCGCGCCCTGCATTGCGCGGTTAGCCTCCTGTATGATAGCGTGATACATCAGCATCGAGCCCATCTGTGTCTGCGCGCGATAGCCGTGGCGCAGCGACATGTCGCGCACGCCCGGGCTGATGAAGAGGTCGGCGATGTCAGACTCCTTGAAGATTCCGTCTTTTGATTTGTTCTGTGAAGCTTTCTCATATTTGGCTACAGATGCGAAAGTTGTGCGGTCCTCGTATTTGGGGCTGAACTCATAATAGTTGATTTTAGCCGAGAAGTATGTATTGGCCGAGGCGTTGCCTCCGTTGATAGTCTGATATTTGTCGGCAAGTTCCTTTACACGTTTGAAGTTACCGTTGGTGATGTCAGTGTCGAGCGCGAGGATGTTGACTTCGGTGTTGTCATACATGCCCATGGCGCAGAGATGTATGAAACTCTCGACGCAGCGCATGCCCGTACCACCTATGCCGATGACATATATTTTGTTATCTGCCATAAGATTGGTTTATAAAAAAGATGTGTGCTTTTGTGATTATTTGCGTTTGGGGAAGATTGACTCTAATTTGGTGCGTCTTGTCTGTGCTTTGATGATGATAAAGCTGATGATGAAATATACAAGAGCAGAGACTACGGCGGCGATGCCCATGTGCATCATGTAGTCAGAGCGGAAGGCCGGAGTCATAATCTTGTTGAAGAACATGAAATAGTTGACAATTGCCGGTGCGGCCAATGCCACTGCGAGGATAGAGAAGAAAGCGGCGCGGCGTTTTGTGCCGGAATTGTCGATACGGCCCGGTTGCCAAGGTATCATGTTTGCGACGATAATCAGCACCAAGACTAAGATAACGGCGATGATAATCGAATAAATGTAAGTCGAAGTGATGGCTGATGATAGCTGTGCGGGTGTTTTGATAAGGTCGGAAAGCATGGTAATGTTATGTGTTTAAATTGGGTTATTATTTATTTGTATGTCTCGGTTGCTTGTCAAAGATTACAGGTGTTGAGATAAATGGTGTAGACGACAGGGTCTTTGCCTTTGGCCGGATTGTTTTTCTTGTCAATCAGAGCCTGACGGATGCTCTCATAGAGCGAGGTGTTGTATTTGCCGGCGTTGGCGGCCTGTATTGACTGCCATTTGAAGTTTTTGTTGATATCGTCGTTGTCGGTGAAGTTTTCTTCGGCTTCGTCGATTATGAAATCAACTTTGAGCAGGTTGGGGCGTCCGTCGGTGAGGAGGGTTGTGCCGTCCATGTCTGTGTCTAAATAGAGCATGATTTCGCCGGTCTTTTCAAAGACGTCTTCGTTGATGGTGAAAAGGTCGTCGACTTCCTCAAACGCCTCGGCCGGAATGGGTTTGGCACCTGCGTTGATGCTGTCCATGTACTGCATGAAAGCCGGGGTCAGCTGAGAGACTCTGACATCGATTTCCTTGATTTTGTAGGCTTCGGAGGGGTCGTTCTCGACAAAGAGACCGCGCACGAGAGGCAGACCGTCCTTGACGGGCATGCCGGCGGCATTGACAGCCTCTTCGAGCATGTATTTGCGGATTGAAGGCCAGTTGGTCAGCCATTCCTGCATCTCTATGCCGTTTTTATCTACGGACATGTAGTTTGACTCATTGAACGAGAGGTTTTCGTCGATGACCGGATATTTTTTGTCGACTTTGATATAGCGCGGAGCTTTGCTTGACAGATGGAACATGCTCACGGCGTCAGTGTCGTGTACGCTCTTGACAAAACGGTCATGGAGATTGTCGGCGATCCGGTCGTCGGTGAAAATCATGTAGTAGCGGAACTTGTTGAATTTGCCGCTCTCGACATATGGCTCGCTGTAGATGTATATGTCGTTGCCGCGCTGCATCCATTTGCGGAACTCGTCGGCAAGGTAGGGATTGTTGAGGTTGTCGCCGGTGACGCCTTTCATAAAGTATTCGGCGTCGGTCAGAAGGATGGCCTGACGGTCGCCGGAGACGATATCGGCAACTGCGCTCTTGAGGTCGGCGTTGTTGACTTCCTTGATGGTTTTAAGAAGTGCGTATACTTCCTGCTTGTTGTCGGTCTCGCGTGTAATTTTGTCACCTTTGATTGAGTAGAAAGTGGGAGCTGCGTCGACGATGGCCGGGTGTACCGACTGATAGAACGGCGACTGCATGGCCTCGGCCACACAGGTTGAATAGTCGACATAGAGGTCGATTGAGTCCTGACGCAAATCAGAAGATTCGGGAGCGAAGTTCAGAGCTGCGAAATCGGGCAGATGAGTGATGGACTCAGAGTCGACGGGGGCATTTACGCCTGAGCATGCGCATAAGGCCGTCGCTGTCGATATCGCTGCTACCGAGCGAACGACTGTCTTTTTAAGACTTGACATAGAGATTAGATATTTGTGGTTTTGTTAAAAATTCCGTTTAAAACAGGTGTTGTTTGGGGCGAAATTACGAAATACACTGCTCTTTTGCAAATATTAACGTGCCTAATTTGGAGCAAAATCAAGGTTTTAGTCCTAATGTATGCGGCAATATCGTGTGACATTATGTCGGGCAAGCTAAAAACGGGAAATTATTCAAGAAAATACTAATTTTGCATCATGTCACAGTTTAACACTATCACAGAAGTCGAGGCCGAGTATGTCAGACTGCTTTTAGAGGGCGATGTCGAGACGGCCATACGTTTTACGGCCGATGCGCTGAGTCATAGCGACAGCCGCATTAAACAACTCTTTGAAGCCCGTGATGCTGACGGCCTGAAGGCTGAGGCTGCGGTCTTCGGGCGCCTGTCACGCATGCAGATTGAGGCGCTCAGGCGCGGCGGTTTTGTTGCAGAGGCTTTCTCGTGCGCTGCCGCGACGCTGCTGAGTGTCGAAATCTATCGCTGCGGCAATGCCGTCGACCCGCTCACGCGCGTGATGCTCTACTATGCTGCCATACAGAGTTTTATAGATGCTATTGAGCGCTCTCCCACGCCCGAGATGGAGCAGAGTGAGGAACATCGCGGCTACATCCTGTCGTTTCTCGCCTCGCTGCTTTATCATGCCTACGGCAACGCTGTCGAGGCAGAGCCTGGGGGTGCCGGACTCGCCGACGTCTACAGTTTTCTCAAGAGTATAGCTCAGAGCGGCGCCATACAGAGCCCGGTCATCAAACTCAACGGCATCGACGTCGACCCGGCCACGCCCGGTCCGCTACTTGTCGACATAATGAGCCGTGCAGCGGCTCTCGGCATTTATAGCTGAATTACTCGAGGTCGGTCTGAGGCTGCGCTGCAAATTCGGCGGCGTTCTCTTTTTTGCGCAGTGACGCGTTGCGGTACCACCATCCGCCCCACATGCGCCACAGGAAAATCAGGCCGCGGAATGTCAGTTCGCAGCACATCGCAATCCACACGCCGCGCAGTCCGGCTGTCGGCGCAAGGAAAGCCGCGACGGGTATGCGCACAAGCCAGATGCTCCCGAAATTCATGATTGCAGGTATCAGGGTGTCACCGACGCCGACAAAGGCGCCGTAAGCCACGATTGATGCCGCGTACATCGGCTCGGCCCACGCCTCGATGCGCAGGACCTCGGTGCCTAACTCGCGTATGGCCTCGACGGGCGTCATTATTTCCATCATCACGGGCGCGGCGAGATACATGACAGCGGCCATCACGGTCATAACTATCATGCCCAAGGCCACGGTGATATGGCAGAATCGTTTGACAAGGTCTATGCGGCCGGCGCCGTAGCTCTGTCCGACAAGTGTAGTGGCGGCGTCGCCGATGCCGAAGCCCGGCATATAGCAGAGGCTCTCGGCCGTCACAGCGAAAGCGTTGGCAGCTATGGCCACGACCCCAAGGGGAGCGACTATGATTGTAATGGTAATCTGCGCACCACAGAAGATGGCATGCTCGAGAGTCATCGGCACGGAGATTTTGACTGCTTTAGAGAGTACGGCCCGGCGCGGCCTGAAACTGCCGTGCGGTCGGCGTGCGATGTCCAATTCGGGCTCGTGCCGTGTCAGAAACCACATCATCAGTCCGGCGGTGATTATTTCGGCCGCGACTGTTCCCAAGGCGGCGCCGAGCACACCGAGACCGGCTCCCGGCATTGTCAGACTAATGTCTCCGATACTGATCTCGCGCGTCGGGAAGATGAGAAAGAAGTTGAAGACCACGTCCAAGACACACATCAGCACATTGAGCAGGCTCGGCACCTTCATGTTGCCGGCGCAGCGCAGCATGCCGCCTGCGAGATAGTTCATGGTCAGCATCGGCAGGGCGCCGATGAAGACAGCGAAGTAGAGTGTCGCGTCGCCGCAGATGGCGTCGTCGCCTCCCAACCAGTGTGGCAGTGCAGGTGAGATTGACAGTCCGACAGCCGTGGCAAGCAGACTGAATATCAGGCATGAGGTTATGCCTTGACGAAGCACCGACCGTGCTTCGTCAAACTCTTTGGCTCCGATGCGGTGGGCGACCTGCACCGAGAAACCCATCGTCACCATCGAGCAGATGCCCCAGAACATCCAAAGACTTGACGACATAAGACCGACTGACGCCGACTGGTCAGCGCCCAGACGGCCGACCATCGATGCGTCGATATATTGCATCATGATGCTCGACAGCTGTGCCAGTATGGCAGGCAGCGAGAGCCGCGCCGTCAGCGACAGCTGTTCGCCGAAAGTCATCGGCTCGCCGTTTTGGATTTTCTTTATCAAGGCCATGTCAGCGTGGTGTCAGTCTGCTCTGTCGATAAGTCGCCTCAGCGCCGGAGTGATGCGCTCGAGAGCTTCGGCGAGCACTGCGCGAGGGCAGGCGATGTTGATGCGTATGTACGACGGATCGCCGTATACCGACCCGCTGTTGACACGGACACGTGCCTTGTCGACCAGCAACTCCTCGAGCGAGTCGCCGTCTAAGCCCGTGGCGGCGATGTCGGCCCAAACAAGATATGTGGCCTCAAGTTTCGTAAATTTTATCTCAGGTAATTGCTCGCCGATGACGCGAGATAGCAGGCGGTAGTTTTCGGCAAGATAGTCACGCAGCGCGTCTAACCACGCCTCGCCTTCGTCGTAGGCCGCAATCAGACCGGCAACGCCGAAAGGATTGACGTCGCAGACTTCGTTGATGTTGACCGCTCGGTCTATGAGAGCTCGGCGCTCGGCTACGGGGTCGATGATGTTGGCAATCTGCAGTCCGGCTGTGTTGAACGCTTTGCTTGGCGAGCAGCAGATTATGGCATCAGGGTCGACGAGCGTCATCGGCCGGTATGATGTGCCGGGAGCGGTAAGTTCGCAGTGTATCTCGTCGCTGACTATTGTCACGCCGTGGCGTCGGCAGATGTCGCTGACGCGGCGCAACTCGTCGTCTGTCCAGACGCGCCCGGTCGGGTTGTGGGGATTACAGAGCAACAGCAGGGTGTTTGAAGGGTCGGCTGCGAGAGCTTCCAATCCCTCGAAGTCGATTTCAAAGGTGATGCGGCCGTCAGGTGTGTCGCGGCGCAGCAGCGGATTGGCGGCAAGTCGGCAGCCGTTGTTTCGTATCGATGAGTAAAAGCAGTTGTAGGCCGGAGTCTGCACGATTACGCCGTCGCCCTCGCGGCACAGGGCCTTGATGATGGCCGATATGGCCGGCACGACTCCGGGCACATAGATGACGTCGGCGCGGCGTACATGAAATCCGTGACGGCGATCAAACCAGCGGTCCAACGCCTCATAATAAGCGTCGGGCACCTGTGTGTAGCCGAAGACGCCGTGCTCGACTCTGCGTCGCAGGGCGTCGATGACGGCAGGAGCCGTGCGGAAATCCATGTCGGCGACCCACATCTCGATGGTGTCATCGGGGTCATCGTGTGCGTCCCATTTATAACTGCCGCTGCCACGACGTGGCACTATGGCGTCGAAATCAAAGCGCCGTGTCATTTCTGAGTCGCGACTATCTCGCAGTCGGCCGGGGCTTTGCGGAATCCGTCGATGATTACTTCGCCGACAGTCGGAGCCTCGATGCGACCCGATATGGGGTTTTTGATGCTTGTGACAGGCGAGAGTATGACAGCTCTGACGTCGGAGTCCTCAAAGGCGAGGTCTGCGTCGGTGTCGAATGTGCAGTCTTCCAAAACGAGGTCGCGGCAGTAGCACAGAGGCTGTGTGCCGGAGATGTGGCAGCGCACGAGGTGTAGACGGCGGCTGTGCCATCCCAAGTATTCGCCGGTCAGGCGGCTGTCTATGACGGTGACGTTCTCGGTGTTCCAGAACGCGTCTTTTGAGTCTATTTCGGCGTTGCGGATGGTCACGTCACGGCAGTACTGAAACGAGTAGTTGCCCTGCTGTTTGTAGCGGTCGATATCGATGTCGCTGCAGTGCATGAAGAGGTAGTCGGCATGTGCGACCTCAACGTCGCGCAGCTTGATGTTCTCACAGTGCCAGAGTGTCTCGGCCGCATCGGGGATAGTGACGCGTTCGAGGTCGATGCCGTCCATCTCGCGGAACATTTTAGGAGCCTCGATGCGTGTGTCGCGCATCGTCAGGTTTGACGAGTACCACAGAGCGGCGCGTGCACCCTCGGTGAAGAGGCAGCGTTCGATACGGAAACGGTTGACGTGCCAGAACGGATATTTGCCCTCGAAACGGCAGTCTGTCGCCACGATATTGCGGCAGTTCTTCAGGGCAGATTCGCCCGGATGTATTGTTACGTTTTTGAGTTCGAGATCGTGGCTGCCAAACAGCGGACGCTCGCCTCCGAATTGTTCATCGCAGATTACTTCCATTGTGATATTTATGTAGTTATAGATTATTTGCTTTCGTCAGCTTCGGCTGTGGCTTCGTCGGCGCGCAATTCCTCCTCGACAATCTCATCGGCCACGGGGTCGTCGACTGCCTCGGCCGGTGCGGCTTTCTTCTTGGGAGACGGCGGTGCGGGACGTTCGGCGTTGAGCATCAGCTCCTCCATCTCGTCAGGCACGATAAAAATATCGTCGGGCGAGGTGGGACGCACTCCCTCATACCATTTGAATTTCGGGAGAAAGAAGCTCGAGCGGCGAGCCATAAACAGCGGTGTCGCCGTGCCGGTAGTCTGCGGCCACATCTTTACGCGTTCGGCCGTTCGGCCTTTGAAATCGGCGGCTAAAAACGAACTTTCGGCCGTGACAATCTTGTTGATTGTCGAGTCTGATTCCTCCGGGTACATGATTATCTCGACGTTGCCGTTGATGTCCAAGTGGCGCATTTCGTTGTCGACAAAGTAGGCTGTCATCTCTTTACCGGAAATCTGGTTGTAGTAGACATCCTCGATATGCTGGGCCGTAAAACCGAACTCGGGCAGGTGGGCGCGGTCGACGGTGGAGTCGTTCATGTGCAGTTCGATTATGTTGCCGAAAATCTGACGGTCTTCGCTCCACACTATAGGGCTGACAAACATCCTCAGCGTCGAGTCACGCTGTGTGAATCTCATCGAGTCGCAGATGCCCTGCATGTCAGAGCGGAAGAATCTCACGCGCGGGTAGATGACGGCGATATGACACGTGTCAATGCGTTCGGCGGTTACAGGTTTGGCTATGGAATCGCCGGGATTGATGATACTGTCGACAGTCACGGTGGTTGTGTCAAGTTCGATAAAAGTCTTGATGTATCGGCCGTGCAGATAGAGCGTGTCGCCTTGTGAATATTCTTTTATCTGAGCATGCCCCGTGACAAAAGAGCTGTCTGCCAACTCGTTGTAGTAACCATAGTCGCCATAGACCGTGGCGCTGTGGGCCGAGTCGGTGAGTTCCATGTTGCCGAAAGCCTCGCCGTAGCCGGCAAAACGGTTGTAATAAATCGTGTCGGCTGTAAGAGTTTGATTCTGAGATGTTACGACAGTCGAACGGTCGTAGAGCGTGCAGATATTTGAGTCGGTGTCGTAGACGCCGCGGCGAGTGTAGACTGTGCCGCGGGCGTTGATGACTGATGATGGTGAGTATAGCTCGGCGATATGTGTCGCCGTGTTGTAGTAGAGTGTGTCGGTGTATATGTCGAGCGTGTCGGTCTGTGAGCGCGAGTTGAGATGGACATTTGTGTAGAAGTTGGCCTCCTTGGTCGACGGCACATACTCGCCTTCAAGCGATGTCAGACGGTTTGACTTGTCGGTGAGCTCACCTCCGACGTTATAGTAACCGAGGTCAAGATGCAGGTCGTATATGAAAATGTCGGTCTGCAGCATGACGTCGCGGTTGATGAGCCGTACTTTTTTGCCGGGATCGGCATAGAGAGTGGCAGTCTCTACACCGGGGCGCCCGTCATAATCGAGCTCGTCGGCATAGACAAAGAGTGTGTCGCCCTGCTCCATGCGCACATTGCCGTAGGCGTTCATCGACTCGGTCGCGGGGTAGTAGTGGGCGCTGTCGCAGAACATCAGCATCGGTCCTTTGGTAAACTCGACTTTACCGACCACGACCATAAACGAGTCATTGTCGCTCTTGCGCAGTTCGTCGGCGCGCTCGAGAAAGACGCGGTTGCCTCCGGCTCGGTTGGCCGTCGGAATCTGCGGAGTGAAGACAGGCTGATTTTTCTGAGGCGAAGTCAGGGCATGTGACGGCATGAGCAACGGTGTGGCCAAAGCGGCTACAGTGGCTATGACGGCGAGTTTATGTCTGACGTTCTGACACATTGGGCGATAGGGTAGTGTAGGGACATGCCGATGGCATGTATAATCGGTAATCAGGGCCGTATGCCTGAGACACTATGCTTTATTTGGTTTTAATCCAGCCCTGATGCTCAAATTCACATCCGCGCCATCCGTCCTCGATACGGACATAGGTTTCTCGGATTTTCTTGTCGAGCCATTTATTGACAATTTCTTCGCGGGCCGAGTTCTCATACATGTTCTTGATGAGCTGGAAGTCGTCGGCGAGGTTGGCGGTGTGTGGCTCGATGCGCTCTGTGAGCTTGACGATGGCCACGATGTCGCGGTCACGCTTGGGATCTTTCATCACAAAGGCCTTCGAAATCTCGCCGGGCTGCATGCCTGCCACGACACGAGCCACTTCCTGCGGCAGCTGCGACATCTCGAAACGTGTCGATCCGGTCTCTGAGTTTGACATAACGCCGCGGCTGTAGCGCGTATCTTTATCCTGCGATACAAAGCGTGCGGCTTCCTCGAAGGTATATTTTTTCTGGTCAACAATCTCTGTGCGCAGCGAGTCAAGGCGTGTGAGGGCGTCGGTCAGGTCCTTGTCGGCCACTTTGGGCTTGAGAAGAATATGACGGGTATTGATGCGGTCGCCGCGCTTTTCGATGAGCTGGATGATATGGTAGCCGTACTCTGTCTCTACGATTTTAGATACTTTCTTGGGGTCGTTGAGGTTGAAGGCCACGGCCGCATACTCGGGTGCAAGCTGGGCGCGGCCGATAAATCCGGTTTCACCGCCGCGCATTGAGCTGCCGTCCTCGGAGTAGAGGATGGCAAGAGTCGAAAATTCGCTTTCGCCGCGGTTGATACGGTCGGCGTAGTCACGCAGACGAGCCTTGACATTGTCTATTTCCTCACGGGGAATAAGCGGATGCAGGGTTATAATCTGCACCTCGACCTGCATCGGCACCGAAGGAATACTGTCAGCCGGTAGGCGGTCATAGTAGCGTCTGACATCCGACGGCGTGATTTTAAGGTCTTTAGACAACGAGTTGCGCACCTGCTGGATGCGGTAACGGTCGCGCATATTCTTCGCCCAGTAATCGCGCAGTTCGGAGAACGGTTTACGGAAATACTGTTCGACTTTCTCTCGCGAGCCGAGGTTGGCGATAAGCATGTTCATCTGGGCGTCAACCTGTTGCTGAACAAGAGCTTCCTGAACTTCGACGGTGTCGAGTTCAGCCTGATGGAGAAAAAGACGGTCTATGGCAAGCTGCTCGGGGATAGAGCAATAAGGATCGCCCTTGACGGGCACACGGTCTTGCTGCATCTCCTGATAGGTCTGTTCGATTTCTGATTTATAGATTGGCTCGTCGCCTATGACCCATGCCACTTCCTCTGCGACGTTGTTCTGGGCCATGGCCTGCATGCCTGCTGCCACGAGGACCAGCGAAGGCAGAATGCGTTTGATTTTCATTATGATGAACTTACGGTTGGCTTTTTGATTTGATTCAATGGGCAAAGATAACAATTATAGTCGAATTACAAAAGGGCACACCGCTGCCCGTCGAGTGAATGAATGTGAAAAAATCGATGAAAAATCGATGCGGCGTGTGCTCAGCGCTCGAGGCTGACATATATTTTCAGACGTCCTTTCTCGAGTGCATTGCGGTAAAGGTCGTTGATGAGTATGCCGTCATACTCCGCACGACGGATATTGGTCAGGCGTTCGGCTATAAGAATACGGGCGTTGTCAAACGGCATCGTGGCGCCGGTCGGCAGCATGTCGCGTATTTCTAACAGGTAGACAAATCCGCCGGCCTCGGTCTCGAAGTATGTGCGTCCGCGCAGAAAATCTTCGGGCTTGCCGCTGAAATCATAGGGGATGCGTGACTCTATCTGCTCCCAGTCGACCCATTTGTCGCGGAAATAGTCATAGTGGACGGCCGACGAGAGCACCTCTTTTTCGAGGCGGTCGATGTCTTCCTGACGGCTTGACCGATACAGTCGTTTGATTAGCGCGAGATTGGGCGCGTCGTCAGGCACTTTGAGATATATACCCTGAAGCATGGGGCGTTCGAGCACAAATTCGCGGTTGTGTCTGACGTAGTAGTTGCGCAGAGTGTCTTCGGGAAAAACTGTCGGCACATGTGTCTCAAACATCAGACGGCGGTACTCGAGGGCTATCAGCCGGTTGCGGTAGTCTTCGACGAGGCGGTCGATGCGGCTCATGTCTATTTCGCCCGACGCTATGTCGGCAAGAAGGTGTTTGTCGACCCAGTCGCGGATATATGCTGACGCATAGCGCGTGCTGTCGTCTTTGCTGAGGCCTGACGGCATTTCGCGGGCAAGGTCGGCGCGTGTGAGGACTGATGAGTCGACCGAGGCCAGAATATTGCGGCTGTCAGTGTCGGTCTTATCGGCACACGACATTACGACACCGGCCGTGACTATGGCCGTGAGTGTCGCAAGAATAGGTCTGTAAGCCCTAACGGTCATTATTTGCCTGCGAATTTTTTAAGGACTTTCTGATTGACTTTGACAGGATATTTTTTGCGTAATTCGCTGAGCCATTGATTGAGCAACTCATCCTGATAGTCGTTGACGACGGTGCCGCGCATGTCTGACGCTTCCTCGGGAGCGTTGATTTTGCGTCCTTTGAAGGCGCCGTAGGTTGACAGACGCGTGCTTGACGGAGCGGGCTTTGAGGCGCCGAAACCGAGATAGTCAGTAATGGGGTTTTCGCCCTCGGCGGCTATTACGCGTTCGATTTTGAGGTCGCGGCCGAATTTTTTACGCATATCGGCCACAAACGTTGTCGGGTTGTCTGACGGTATTGTCTCGGCATAGGCAAATGCTTCGGCGAGCACACTGTCGTTGGGCGTGAAGAATAGGAAGGCTTTGTAACGCGGTGTGTCCCAAGTGTATTTATTGCGGTGCCGGCTGAAATATTCTTCAAGGCCCTCTTTGTCTTTAGCCGCGCGGTCCCATACTTTGCGGTTTGAGATATCAAAGAGAAGGATGCCGTCGCGGTATTCGTTGACAAGGTTACGGTAGGCCGGCTCATTTTCTAAAAGGTCGATACGGGCGCGTTCGATGACAGATTTCTCAACGGCCTTTGCCGTCTCGGCTGTCAGCATATCGGATAGTTGTGCTGACGAGTTAAACTTATAGGCTCTGAGCGCGGGGACAATGTCTGCGGCGGTCAGCGAGCGGCCGTCGGCGGTTTTGGCTATGACGGCCTTGTCAGATGCTAATTTGTCGAGCACAGTGCTGTCGGGTTGTGCGCCCATAGACAGGCAGAGGGCGGCGATGGCCGCGCTGTCAACTGATGCGCCGTAGCGACGGCCTAATTTGGCCAAGCCGGCGCGGCGCGGCATTTGGTCACGCTCGTCGCGGCTGATAGCCTGCTTTATGGCCTCTAAGCTCTCTTCATAGCTTGCCGGGGCGCGGTGGCCGCCGCGCTTGATGATGTGGTAACCGAATGTCGTTGCAAAGGGTTTTGAAATCTCGTTGTCGGCCAATGCGAAGGCCACGCTGTCAAACTCGTTGACCATTACGCCGGCGCCAAACCACCCGAGGGCACCTCCGCGTGCGGCCGAGCCGGGGTCTTCAGATTCGCGTGTCGCCATGTCGGCGAAGTCGGCGCCTCCGGCCACGAGTGTGTAGATTGAGTCAATCTGAGCCTTCTTGACGGCGGCAGCCTCGGGGCTGAGTCCGCGTGTGAGCTTGAGGATATGCGAAGCCTCGACTTCTCCCCGGGCCGGACGCGAATCGTTGACGAGGATGATGTGGAGGCCGTAACCCGAGTCGATTACGGGCGAGACTGAGCCGACAGGAGTGTCGTAGGCGGCTTTCTCGAACGCCCACGGGAATCGTGAGGGCGCGAGCCAGCCCATCAGACCGCCGCGCATGGCAGACGGTTTGTCGATGGAGTTGGCCATAGCGGCCTCGGCAAAGGTGGTCTTGCCGCTGACAATGGCCTCGCGTATCGAGTCTAAGCGTGCAGCCGACGCCTTGCGCGCGGCCGGATTGTCGCCGCCGGGCACCATGATGTGGCTGACCTTGACCTGACGCAGCATGTGGTGGTAGGCCTCGCTGTAGAGCGAGTCACGCAGGGCGCTGTCTGCGATATACGGCTCGGCGAGTTCGTCGCGGAAGCCGTTGAACTCGGTCAGGAAGGCTGCCGTTGTGTCGATGCCCGCAGCTTCGGCGTCTGCGACTTTGAGTTTGTAGTCGATAAAGAGGTCTACATAGTCGTCGACCGACTGTCGCGCGCTCTGCTGCGAATTATTTTTGTTGTAAAGATATTCAAATTCGCTCAGACGGATGTCGCGGCCGTTGACGGTCATGACCACGGGGTCTTTTGCCGATTTTGCGATAGCGGCTATGCTGCATGCGATAATGATGGCCGAAGCCGTCAGAATAAGTTTTTTCATCGTGATTTACTTTGCGTCGGGGCTGTGGAGCCTGAGGTTTTTAATAAACGGAGACGTCAGCAGGTGACTATCCTGATAATTAACGCCGGACAGCGCCTTATATTGTGTTACGCTGTCCGGCGTTTGTCTTACGGCGGATATTTAAGCTAAATCAGCCTTATCTCGACGAGGCGCTGTAGTTGGGGGCCTCGCTTGTGATGGCTACGTCGTGGGGATGGCTCTCGGCCACACCGGCATTTGTGATACGTGTGAAACGTGCCTTGTGGAGCGACTCGATGTCGGGAGCGCCGCAGTAGCCCATGCCGGCACGCAGGCCGCCGAGCATCTGATAGACAGTCTCATAAAGCGAACCCTTGTAGGGAACACGTGCGGCGATGCCTTCGGGCACGAGTTTCTTGCTGTCGGTCTCGCCGGCTTGGAAGTAACGGTCTTTAGAGCCTTTCTCCATGGCCTCTAAAGAGCCCATGCCGCGGTATGATTTGTATTTACGGCCGTTGAAGATGATGGTGTCGCCGGGCGACTCCTCGACGCCGGCAAGCAGACCGCCGAGCATCACAGAGTGAGCGCCTGCGGCAAGAGCCTTGACGATGTCGCCGCTGTAGCGTATGCCGCCGTCGGCAATCAGAGGCACGTCTGTACCGGCAAGTGCTTTGGCCACGTCGTAGACAGCCGAGAGCTGGGGCACACCGACACCGGCGATGATGCGTGTCGTGCAGATTGAGCCCGGACCTATGCCCACTTTGACGCCGTCGGCGCCGTTTTCGGCGAGATATCGTGCGGCCTCGCCTGTGGCGATGTTGCCGACGACAACGTCAATCTGCGGATATTTGGCCTTGACGGCGCGGAGCACCGAGACCACGCCCTTGGTGTGGCCGTGGGCCGTGTCGATGACGATGGCGTCGACGCCGGCTGCCACGAGAGCGTCGGCGCGCTCCATCGAGTCGTTGGTGACGCCTATGCCGGCAGCCACGCGCAGACGGCCGAGGGCGTCCTTGCAGGCGTTGGGCTTGTCTTTGGCTTTTGTAATGTCTTTATATGTGACGAGGCCAACTAAATGACCTTTGTCGTCGACGACGGGCAGTTTCTCGATTTTGTGGCGCTGGAGTATATCGGCTGCTTCCTCCAAGTTGGTCGACTGGTTGGTGGTCACGAGACCCTCCGAGGTCATCACCTCGTCGACGATGCGGTTGAGGTCGCGTTCAAAGCGCAGGTCGCGGTTGGTGACGATGCCCACGAGCAGACCTTCTTCGTCGACTACGGGGATGCCGCCGATGTGATATTCCTCCATCATGGCGAGCGCGTCTCTGACTGTCGAGCCGCGACGGATGGTCACGGGGTCATAGATCATGCCGTTCTCGGCGCGCTTGACGGCGTGGACCTGACGGGCCTGTTCGGCGATAGGCATGTTTTTGTGGATTACACCGATACCGCCTTCGCGGGCGATAGCGATAGCGAGACCCGACTCGGTCACCGTGTCCATGGCTGCCGACACAAGCGGCACGTTAAGCACGATGTTGCGCGAAAAACGGGTGCGGAGTTTTACATCACGGGGGAGAACCTCTGAGTAGGCCGGTATGAGCAGGACGTCGTCAAATGTGAGACCGTCCATAGCTACTCTATCTGCAATAAAAGACATAAATGTATTTATGATTGATTTTTATTGCACGCAAAGTTACAAAATTTTCAAATACAATATTTCCCCGCCCGCAAAAATATTTTCAAAAAACCGCAAGAAAAGTGCCGGACGGCCGTCATTTTAATTATTCCACGAGCCGAAAGTACCGGCCGAGCGTTCAAACACAGGCGACCTGAAGAATCGGTGCACCTAATGCACTTTCGATTGAAGAGATAGTCTCGATTGTAAAATTATGGGTGCCTCTCATCCATTTGCTGATTTCCGACTCATTTTTGCCGAGCAAATTTGCGAGGTCCTTCTGCTTGAGGCCTTTTTCTTCCAATATGTTGTGAATCCTGTCGACAATAAGAAAAGACAGGTCGACACGCCGTCTGACTTCGGGCGAAACTTTAGCACGCCGAGCCTCTATAATACTACTTCTTTTCATCGCGAGTAAAGTTTAGATTTCCTATAATCTCTTTATCTACAATATATAATGTGCCGTTTGATAGGCGGGATGAAATAAAGCGGCTTGTATCGACGAGCATCTCTACATAATCAGACAATGTCTCGCTTTCCTGCCAAGTTGCTTTATCTTTGATTCCTCCGTTACCAAAGATTAATATTTTGTCAGAAAGGCGGATGCAATACAGACGCAGATTACTTGTTTCAATAGGTATCGCGCTCACTCCATCACCGTATCTTCCTTCATAACGGAAATACCTTTCTAATGCTCCGCTTTCGCCTATTCTATCGAGCCATGCGATTATTGTATCAATGTCCTCGTCATAATTGCAGCCCTCGGGAAATTTTTCAAAGAACTTTTCAAGTTCCGAGAGCTCTTCCTCATCAAGACGAACACTATAGAAATTTACTGCATCATGTTCCTCTATTAATTCTATGGAATATTTCTGTGTCATACTTAACTTATGAATTAACTTTACAAAGTTAATAACTCATTTCCAATACAACAAATTAATTAACTTAAAAGTTAAGGGGTGGCGATTTTTGGCTTGTATTTGTAAGTCATTACGGTTGTCTAATGCAGAATTGTGTGAGGTGAGCGCCGTGGGCGCTATGGAGGGTTGATTTGTAATCGACCGTTGATTATCAATGTGTTAACATTGGGTGATTGCAAATCGCCCCTCCATATACCGTGGCCTCACATGCTCGCGCCGCTACACGGCTCCGACCGCTAACGCGGACGAGATTCCATGGACGCCATGATTGCGTATTATACATGCCGACGCGACAGTCTGTCGCTTTGACATATCCCTACGTTTCAATGGGTTACGTGCCGCAGTGATGCCCGCAATGTAGGGACGTGCCTTTGGCACGTATAACGTGGCCCCCAATAAGCGCCGTGGACGCTATGGAGGGTCGATTTGTAATCGACCGTTGATTATCAATTCGTTACCATTGGGTGATTGCAAATCGCCACTCCATATATTTTGACGGTTAAATAAAAAGGGACGATTTTTTATCGTCCCTTTTTATTCTGTGGCTTGCGGTGTGGTTACTTGTCAATTTGGGTGAGGTCGATGCGGCCTTTGATGTAGATGAGGTTGTATTCGCCGGGCTCGGAGGTCTCGACTACGATAATCTCGGCATCGGTCGTGTCGGGGATAATTTTGGCATAGATGGTCACTTTTTCGTCATCCTCGGTGACTTCTGTGACGACTTCGAGGCCCATCTTGGCAAGTATCGGTTCGCAGATAGCCTTGACTCGCGGAACGGATGACGCTTTTTCGCACGAGATTATTTCGAGGCCTTTGATTTCCTTGACCGCGTCGTCGAGTCCGTTGCCGAGGTCGTCGGTCATCGAGCCTGCCATCTTGAGCATGAAAGGCGAGATGTAGACCGAAGTCACGCCTTCTATCGAGGCCGCTTCTTTGAATATCTTTGCTTGTGCCGAGCATGAGCACGCTGACAGCATGACGATGATGGCTGTAATAAGTATCAGGCTAAATCTTTTCATTTTTGATAATATTGTTTAGGGTTGTAGATATTTTGTTGATTTTATTGTCGGCATGTTTGATGCGTCCATTGGCCACAGCCATTTTGTCGCGGACCAAGCTAAGCGCCTCTGAGGTGATGCGTGCGGCCTCCTCGGGATCATCGATGATGCGGTATGTGTCGGTCTCATCGGTGACGGCCTCGACAAATACGGCGGCACTGTCGACCGGAGCCTCGGCCAGCGTGTCAGGCGCGACGGCTACGGTGGTCGAGCCGTTTACCGCAATCATTTGCTCATCATTGGGCTGTTCGGCAGGGTGCGAAAGGGTCAGCAGACCGATGCCTATGGCAATGACTACTGCCGCTGCAGCCGCGATAGACAGATATCTGATGATGACCGGTTTACGACGGACCGGAGCGTCGGTGGTGACGGCGTCCAAGCGCTCGTTCAAGCCCGTGGGCAGCTCAATGCCATCGCTGCCGGCTGCCATGGCCAAGGCCCTGAACATCGCGGCGTCAGTGCGGAGGTCGTCAGGCAGCTCGCTGTCAGGTGTCAGGCAAAAGTATTCTTCCAACTCTAACTCCTCGTCGGGGCTGCAGCTGCCGTCATAATATCGGGCGATAAGCCGGCGGATTTGGTTTATGGCATTAATATGTGTCATTTGTCGATTTGCTGATAAAGTTCTTTGATGCGTTTTCGTGCTCGCGAGAGTATCTGACGGACGTTACCCTCGGTATAGCCTGTCAGCGAGGCGATGTCGCTGTTTGACAGACCGTTGATGGCGCTAAGGCGGATAAACCGCCGGTAGGGCTCGGGCAGCGAGGCGATGATGCGTGTGGCTATGTCCACCGACTCGCGTCCGGTCATGTCGTCAGGCTCGGCGCTGAGGCTCTCGGCCGCGGGCAGGTTGTCGAGCCTCTCTGTCAGGCGCGAGGCCCGCAGACGGTCTAAGCAGACATGCTTGGTCACGACCATGCAGTAGCCCTCGGGCGATGCCACTCCGTCTAAAGAGTCGCGGCGCGACCAGAGTCTGACGTAAGCATCCTGCACTGCGTCGGCCGCATCGTCGCTGTCACCGAGGATGGCTACAGCAACCGCATACATGCGGCGTCGGCTCTCTATGAGGATGGATTTGAACTCTTGGGGTGTCATCTTTTTCGGGGTTTCTGATAATAGGACGGCAACGGCCGCGGTCTGTGACAAACCGCGGCCGTTGTTTAGCGTTTATTAACAGTTGTCGCTGAGCCGGCTCAACAGTTGTAGAACTGTGTAAAGGCGGCGATGATATCCTCGTGGTCGATTGGCGAGCCGGTCTCGCGCACAGAATGCATGGCCCACAGGGCGGCTCCCATGTCGACTCCGCGCAGCGGTATCTGCGATGTCAGGATGTTGCCGAGCGTCGAGCCGCCGGCGACATCGCTGTGGTTGACAAAATACTGGTAGGGCACGCCGGCGTCCTCGCAGATGGTGCGGAATGTCGCTGCCGAGTCTGCGTCGGTCATATACTTGCAGTTGGCGTTTATCTTGATGACAGGGCCGCCGCCGAGACGCGGATGGTTTGTCGGGTCCTGTTTCTCGGGATAGTTGGGATGAATGGCGTGGGCGTTGTCGGCCGAGACCATAAACGAGTTGGCGACGGCGCGGTAGTAATCCTCGTCAGCGCCGCCAAGCGCTGTGTTGATGCGGCGCAGCAGATAGTCAAGCTCGGGCGACGCGGCGCCCTGTTTTGTGCCGGAGCCGGTCTCCTCGTTGTCGAAGATGGCCATAACGCGTGTCATGGCCGTGTCGTCAGACTCAAGCAATGCTGTCATGGCGCTGAAAGCCATGCTCAGGTCGTCAAGACGGCCCGATGTCAGGAACTCGTCATTGGCTCCGACAAGACATGCCGGCGTCGTGTCATAGAGCGAGAGGTCAAAGTCGAGTATTTCGTCACAGCCGACGCCGAGCTCATCGGCAACAAGTTCGAGCAGGTAATTGTCGCGCCATGCGTCGTCGACATACTGCGCGAGCACCGGCAGCATGTCTTTTTGTTTCGACAAGGGATTGCCCTCGTTGACGGCGCGGTTGAAGTGTATGGCGAGATGGGGTATGGTGAGCAGCGGACGGTCGAAACGCACGAGTCGGCTCTCGGGATGCAACGGGTCGTAGCCGCGCAGAATTACGCGTCCGGCCACAGACAGCGGACGGTCAAACCATGTGTAAAGTATCGGGCCTCCGTAGACCTCGGTGTTGAGTTTGACGACATTGCCGGGCGCTTTTATCTCGGCGTGAGGCTTGATGCGGAAACCCGGAGAGTCGCTGTGGGCCGAAATGATTTTGAAGCCGAGCGCCGGGTCGCCGCTGCCGGCGACAAAGGCGAAGACCGCCGAGCCGTTTTTGACGACATAGTAACGGCCGCCGGGCTCGAGCTGCCAGCGGTCGGCCTGATCGAGTCTGACAAAATCGGCTCGGTCTAATTCCCGGCAGATCGTGTCGACGGCATAGAAGTTGACTACTGAACTGTCCATAAACGACATCAGTCGGTCGAGATGGACGAGAGCTTGTGGCTTGGCCATGGCGGTAGGTATTTAGATGTGGTTGTTAGTCGTGTTGGTAACGGACGGCGTTAAGGGCGCGGAGCACGTTGCAGAGCGTGCGGCTCCAGTAGTGGCGGAAATCCTCGGCGATGACTGTGACTGCATCATTGATGAGGTCTTCGGGCGCGTCGCGCACGGTCTCGAGAAAATTATAGAGTACTTGGAAGATGTCGGCGAGGCTCTCGGCTATGCTGGCCGCGATGGGCGTGTCGGAGTATTTCATGTCTTCCTCGAATACCTCGAGATAAGAATCGTCCTCGCCGAGCAGAGTCTCGATGTTGCGGCGCACGGAGTCGTAGTAGTCTTCGTCAAGTGCTTCGTCGATATATGAGTCGGCCTGATTGTCGGCGTCGAGGTCTGATGCCGATATATAGATGCGCGGCAACAGACGGGTCATCGAGGCCACGAAGTCGTCGCGCTCGCTTTCGCGGGCATTTTCGACCGCGACGCAATATTCATTGCTGAGGCCGATGAAGGCCAGAGCGTTTGGCTTGATATTTGATTGAGACATAGGTGCGTAAACTTATTTTTTTCCGTTGTCGGGCATATAGAAACGATTATCGCGTATGTATTTAAATACGCCGGGGGGCAGAAAGAAGTTCATGTCCTTGCCTCGGGCTATAGCGTCGCGTATGAATGTGCTCGATATGTTTACCATCGGAGCGTCAACCACCTCCATGCCGTCGACATAGACCGAGTCAATCGGGTAACCCGAGCGGGGATAGACGATTACGCCATACTCGTCAAGTATGCGCTGATGCTCGCGCCAACGGTCGAATATGCGCCAGTTATCGCTTCCGATAATAAGTTTGAATTTTTTTGTCGGATGACGTTTGCTCAGTAAATCGAGCGTGTCGATGGTGTATGACGGACGCGGCATAGACAGCTCGATGTCACACGAGTCTATGTCAGTGGCGTTGTGCGTGGCCAGATTGATCATAGCCATGCGTTTGAGGTCAGGCAGCATAGTGCGGCTTTCTTTAAGCGGGTTGAGCGGCGAAAGCATCATCCACACTTTGTCGACATAGCCCCATTGGGTCAGATAAGAGGCAAGCATCATGTGGCCCATGTGGACGGGATTGAATGAGCCGCCGAGCACGCCTACCAGTTCTTTCTTCGTGCCATCCATAATTTTTGCTCAGGATTTTATAAAGCCAGATATGAGTTCGGCTGTTTTTTCAATCGCACTGTCAAGGTCATCGTTGACGATGCGGTGGTCAAAGCGCGGAGCGAACGAGATTTCATATTCGGCCTTGTTTACTCTTTCGTCGACAACATCGGGGGCATCCGTGCCTCGTGATACGAGGCGTCGGCGCAATTCGTCGATGCTCGGAGGCAAAAAGAAAACAGTCATGGCGCGGTCGCCGTAAAGATCTTTTACATTCAGTCCGCCTTTGACGTCGATGTCTAAAAGCACATTGCCTCCACGGTCGATGATGCGCTCGATTTCAGAACGAAGTGTGCCGTAGAAACGTCCGGGATAGACCTCTTCCCACTCGACAAAAGCTTTGTCGGCTATGGCGTCGCGAAACTGTTCGGTGGTAAGAAAATGGTAATGCACACCGTCGACTTCGCCCGGGCGCGGCCGGCGGTTTGTTGCCGAAACCGAGAATCTCAGCGGCAGCTCACCGGCATCGAGGATGGAGTTGATAATCGTCGATTTTCCGCAGCCCGAGGGCGCCGAAACCACGATGACTTTGCCTTTTTTTGAGTTGTTGTCAGACATAGGTGTAGTATATTTGGTTATAGGTTAAGGTTTTTAACTGTTTACATGACGTTGAGCACCTGCTCCTTGATTTGTTCGAGCTCGTCTTTCATTTTGACGACTATGCGCTGCATGTCGGCATGATTGCTCTTGGAGCCTAATGTATTGATTTCGCGTCCCATCTCCTGAGCGATAAAGCCTAATTTCTTGCCTTGTCCCGGAGTCGGGAGCATAAGAGTCTCCTCGAAGTAGGCGAGATGCTGGGCGAGGCGCTGTTTCTCCTCGTTGACATCCAATTTTTCGATGTAGAATATCATCTCCTGCTCGAGACGGCCTTTGTCGACCTCGACGCCCGGCAGTTTGCGCAGACCGTCTTCGATGCGCAGTCTGATTTTCTCGACTCGCTCACGCTCGAAAGGGTCTATTGATTTGAGCAGTTCGGCGATGCGGCCTATACGTGTCATAAAGAATGTCTCTAACTTCTTGCCTTCGACGCTGCGATATTCCATAAGGCGTTCGACGGCCTCGGATGTGGCTTTGAAAAGAGCCTCGGCCTCGTCGGCACAGACGGTCTCGTCGTTGTCGGCACGAAAGACGTCGGGCAGACGCAGAATTACGGCAAACCAGTCGGCGGGCGGCTCCACGCCGAGCTCTCGGGCGGCTTCGACAATCTGACTGTGATAGGCTTTTATGACCGGAGTGTTGAGTGTGGCGTGCAGGTCAGACCCGAGGCTCTCGACAGAGACCGCCATGTCGGCTTTGCCGCGCTCGATGCGGCGTGCGGCGATGTTGCGCAGCTCAAGCTCCTTGTCACGATATGCTCCGGGAAGTCTGACGCTTAAATCTAACTGTTTGGAGTTTAAAGATTTGATTTCTACTGTGATTTTTTTGTCAGCGGTTTCGACCACAGCCTTTCCGAAACCGGTCATTGATAAAAGCATATATAGAATCGGCAGTGTTTAGGTTGTCTTGACGCAAAGTTATGAAAACTCCACGGTTTTACAAGATAGCAAATAAAAAATATTGTAACTTTGCGGCTGTTAAAAACGACTTTTATTCTGACATGGCAGTAATACTCGACATAGAGACATCGGCCTCGGTCTGCTCGACCGCCTTGACAGCCGAAGGTATGATTTTAGACCATCACGAAGATTTTGCGGGACGTAATCATGCGACGCTGCTCAGCGGCTTTATAAAGGCATGCCTTGATTTTCTGGCTGATAAAGAGCTCAAACTTGATGCGGTCGCAGTCAGTCTCGGCCCGGGCAGTTACACGGGTCTGCGCATCGGACTTAGCGAGGCAAAGGGCCTTGCGTATGCTCTTGATGTGCCGCTGATCGGCGTGTCGACCCTCGAGTTGCTTGCCACGCGCGTGATGTTCTCGGTGCTTGACATCGATCCGGAGACGATTTTCGTGCCGATGATTGACGCACGCCGCATGGAGGTTTATACAGCCGCTTATGACTTCGGGCTCAACGAGCTCATGACGCCGCAGCCGCTGATACTCGACGGTGACAGCTACAGTGAGATTATTGCGTCCGGGCGCCCGGTGCTTATGTTCGGTGACGGGTCGGCAAAAGCCGCGCCACTATTTACCGACAAGGCCAATGTTAGAATTGTCGAGGGTGTCGAGCCTGTCGCCGTCGACATGATAGCTCTGGCCGAGAGGGCCTTTACTCGTCGCGATTTCCTCGACTTGGCATACTCTGTGCCGTCTTATCTCAAAGATTTCGTAGCCACAAAGTCCAAGAATCTGCTTTAAGCTCCCCGCTTGACAAATCCATAGCACGACAGAACAATAGGGCCGTACGTCGGTTTACATTATATATGTATAAACCGTTTATTTATGTACCGTACAAATTCAAATCTTTTTACGTCAGTCATAGTGCTTGTGGCCGGCGTTATAATGATAGCGCTTCATAACCGTATAGATCTGCTGTCTTGGATGGCTGTAATAATCGGCCTGATGTTTATCATACCGTCTGTTTACATCCTCTGCACATCGCTGTCTGACAAGACCAAGGCTAAGCCGGGGACTTTGATTGTGTCAATCGGCGCTCTGCTGATAGGATTGATGATGTGTATTTTCCCTACAGCTTTTGCCGGGATATTTGTTTATGTCTTCGCCGCTACACTTATAGCCGTAGGCGTATACCAGATTGTATCTCTCGCTTGGCTCAGCAAACCATTGCTGCTGCCGGTATTCCTTTATATCGTACCGGCGCTGATGATTGTGGCGGGTATCGTGATTCTGTGCACAAATCTGCGCAACATCAATACGGTGGTCGTGCTCATTACCGGTATCGCGCTTATCTGCTCGGCAGTCAACTCGCTGATAGGCTATAGCGTCAGTCGCGGACAGTCTGTCGCCAAGATAGACTGAAACTCTTATTTGTCGCTGTCGCCGTCAGGTGCCTGCCAGCGATCATATTGCCGGCGCGCAAGAACATTTTCGGACTGATTGTCGCAGGGATGCCAGAAGCGGTGTCCCTGCAGTTTATCAGGCAAGAACTGCTGGCGCACGAAGTTGCCGGGATAATCATGGGCATATTTATAGTTAGTGCCGTAGCCCAACTCTTTCATCAGTGATGTCGGAGCGTTGCGTATGTGAAGCGGCACCGGCAGGTCGCCCGAGGCCGAAGTCTCGGCGAGGGCATTGTTGATGGCCATATATGCCGAGTTGCTTTTGGCTGAAGTCGCAAGATATATGGTGCACTCGGCAAGTGGAATACGGCCCTCTGGCATGCCGATTTTCATTATGGCGTCGAATGTGGCGTTGGCTAACAGCAGGGCGTTAGGGTTGGCCAGACCGATGTCTTCGGCTGCGAGGATGACAAGGCGTCGTGCGATAAACTCGGGGTCTTCACCTCCGGCAATCATGCGGGCGAGCCAGTAGACAGCGGCATCGGGGTCGCTGCCCCGCACACTTTTTATAAAGGCCGAGATGATGTCATAGTGCATTTCACCGTTCTTGTCATAGGCCTGCGGATTCTGCTGCAGGCGCTCGGTGACCGTGCGGTCATTTATGACGATGGGCTCGCCGTGGGCTGTCGACTGCTCTAACAGGTCTATGATATTAAGCAGCTTGCGTGCGTCTCCGCCGGCGTAGCGGAACAGCGCCGCTGTCTCTTCGACACGTACGTCGCGGCGGCTTATCACCTCGTCGCGCTCGAGGGTCTGACGCAGCAGCTCGCCGAGGTCGTTCTCGTCAAGAGGCTTGAGCACATAGACCTGCGCACGCGACAGCAGCGGCCTTATGACTTCGAATGACGGATTCTCCGTCGTGGCGCCGATAAGCGTCACTGTGCCGTCTTCAACTGCACCTAATAGGCTGTCTTGTTGAGACTTGCTGAAACGGTGTATTTCGTCGATGAACAATATCGGTCTGCCTGCCGAAAACATGCCGCCGCTCTCCTTGCGACAGCGGTCGATGACCTCACGCACGTCTTTAACGCCTGATGTGACGGCCGAAAGCGTGTGAAACGATGATTTCGTCGTGTTGGCGATGATGCGTGCCAGAGTAGTTTTGCCGACGCCCGGAGGGCCCCAGAGTATAAATGACGAGACGCGTCCGGAGTCAATCATCCGGCGTATTATCGAGCCTTCGCCGACAAGGTGTTTTTGACCTATATATTGGTCGAGAGTATGCGGCCGCATGCGCTCCGCGAGGGGCTGGTTGCTCATGATTGCAGTGTGTGGATATTGTTTAGATAAGCGAGACAGGGACGCTATGGCTCGCATAACGTCCCTGTCGTCAGGCTTTGACAGCAGGCTTGCTGCGTAATGGTTTTTTATCAGTTGGCCTCGGCGGGAGCTGTGCCGTTGATGAGGTCGTTGATGGCTTTGAGTTTGTCAGCTACCTCGGCTGTCTTCTCTTTGTCTTTGAGGACGTTGCCGTTATAGAGGTAGGTGAACTGATAAGCTTCTTTATAGAGATTGAGCTTGTTGTCGGCGTTTTTGGGGTCTTTGTTTGCCGGATCCTGATCGAGCAGTGTAATCATCTCATTGTAAGCGTCGATGGCCTCCTGATTGGGGTGATTGTTGTTGTCGGCGATGTTAAGACGGGCCTTGAACTGATAGAGCACGGGGTTGGGCACAGCACCGGCGATAGCATCGTTGATGTATTTGAGACCTTTCTCTGCTGCGTCATGACGTGCAACGCTGTCTTCAGGGGCTGCTGTGGCGGCTGCGTTGAGGTAGCGGCGTGCGGCGCCGAAGAGGTCGTTGGTCGACGGGTCTTCGAGCTTGCTCAGATAGAGGGCATATGTGTCAGCGGCTTTGGGATAGTTCTTTGCTTTGGTGTAGAACGAGCTGAGTTCGCTGATGAGTTCGGCGTTGTCGGGGTCTTTGCTGACGGCTGTCTCATACTGCACGGCTGCGAGCGAGTCGTTGCCCAATTTGCTGAGCACGTCGGCATAGGTGGTGTAGTCGTTGGTCGTGAAGTAGCCGTTGGGATTTTTCTCGAAGAATGATTTAGCCTCGGCGGCTGCGGCCTCATTGTTCTCAAGAGCTGCGTCGTTGAGGAACATCATGCGCTGCATCAGGAAAGTCGACGGGTCCTGTGCGAGAATCTCCTGAGCGACTCTCTTGGAGTCTTCGTATTTTTTACCCCAGTAGAGGAGCACCGAGTAGCGGGCTTTGTCTTCGGGGAAGTGGTTGGGGTTCTTGATGTAGTCGCCGTAGAGGTCGGCTGCCTTGTTCCAGTGGTTGCCCTGATAATATTTCTCGGCGAGCTCGCGCTGGGCGAGAGCCGATGTCGGAGCGAGTTTGTAGAATTCCTCTAATTTGCTGATGGCAAAGTTGGGGTTTACATTGAAATAAGAGTTGGCATATTTGACGTAGCCCTCGGGGTTGTTTTTGTCGAATGTGATTGCCATCTCGTATTTAGCTGCTGCATTGCCATACTCCTTGGCGTCAGCGAGCATGTCGCCTTCGAGGATGTAGATTGCCGGCTCTTGGTTCTTAGAGTCCTTGCGAGCCTTTGCCATGGCCTTGTCAATTTCCTTGGCATATTTGACAGGGTCGGCATTATAGTATGCGCGTGCGATGTTTACGCTGACCTCCGAGTCTTTTTTTGCTAATTTCTGAGCGTCCTTAAATTGGTCTTCGGCAGCTTTGGCATTGCCGTCAAGCAGGTCGATGGCGCCAAGTCCGACATAGTTGTAGGGACATTCGGCATTTGCCGATACGCCGTTTGTGAAGTTTGTTTTGGCTGCGGCTTTGTCGCCTTTGGCCAAAGCAACCTGACCTAAGTAATAGTATGACAGGGACTTGTCGGTCTGAGCGTCATTGAGTGTACGCTCGAGGATTGTTTTGGCGTTGTCATACTGACCGGCTTTGTAGAATTCGATGCCGTCTTTGTAGCCTTGGCTCTGAGCCACGGCCGAGAGAGTGGCCGCTGCGGCAAGCAGCGAGCAGATTAACTTGATTCTCATGTCGTGTTAGTGTGTATAGCGATTGTTTGATGTTTTACTTATCCATTGCCGGACGTCGTTCAAGGCTGCGCAAGTTCGACGACCTGTATTTTTGTGCGGGCCGGCAGAATACCGGTCTTCATGATTATCTTTTGACCTATATCGCCCGTGACGAAACTGTAGAATCCGCTGCTGAGGCTGCCTGATACACCGGTCGTAACCATATATATCGGGCGGTATAGCGGATATGTGCCGTCAAAGATGTTCTGCTGGTATGGCTTGTAGGCTGTCACTTCGTCGGGGCGGCGGAGTTTGAGCACCTTGACATCCTCGTCGAGCGTGGTGCCTTGTATGGGCTCGTCAGAGAGCATTTTCTGCGCCATCTCGTCCTTGGAGATTTCGGCTGTCTTCATGTCGGTGGTAATCCATGTGACACCGAGCACGCCGATGGCATTGACTTTCTTGCTGACGGTCTCGACCACAGCCGGTATCGAGCCTTGGGCGTAAACGTTGGGCCCGAGTTCGGCGCCGTTGAGCAGCGAGTCGCGCATAAACTGTACGAGGCTCGACGACTTGTCGTCAAAAATGACCTGTATCTCGCCTAATTCGCTTGGCTCGAGGTCGTTCCAGTATTTTGACTCGCCTGACAGTATATCGCCGACTTCTTTGGTCGTCAGCATTGAGCAGGGATTGTCCTTGTTGACTATGAGGGCCACGGCGTCAACGGCGATTTTGCTTTCTTTGACAGTGCGTCGTTTGCCTTTGAGATAGTTGCGCTCGTTTTTGGTGAGCTCGCGGGCTATGACGGCCGTGCGTGTGTTGAGGCTCATCAGCGAGTCGATGCAGATAGTCTGCGGGAGATACCTGACGAGTACGTGAGCCTCGGGATACTGATACTCGAAGACGTCGATTTCCTGCTCGATGATGTTCTGAAACGTGTTGTCGCAGACCATGGTCATAGTGCCGGTGGTCGATGAGTTGGCTTTTTTCTCGTATTTGAGACAGCCGCTCATGGTGACAGTCAGAGCGGCTGCCGCCATAAGGCACAATATGTTATGTTTCATTTTGCGGTCTATAAAGGACATTACGTGAAGTTGTCTTGCTTGATGAGCCTTGGGGGGGGTGAGCCGGGCCTAAATGCGTGAGTCTATTCCGGCATACTGGCGGTATGCGCGCCAGAATCCGTATATAATCAGGATGACGCCGACGAGATAGCGGGTCCAAGCCCAGTCGCCCTCCCATCCGAAAAAGTTGATGAGCAATAGTATGCCCATGCCGACGTAAATAATCACCATGACGATGCCCATAATGGTCTGAATGGTGCGTCGTGTCTTGCTCTCCGGGATGTGATAGCGCTCGTGGCGCATGCCGGTGCTGTTGTCTTCGTCTTCTGTGTTATACATAATGATAACTTTTAATATGCGTTGTTATGTGTCAGTCTCCCATGCGGCAGGCTGTTTAATTTCTAACAACGCAGGAGTGTCTTAGGTTCGCCCGTCGACATTCGGTTTGAAAACCGTGTAAAGATAACTAAAAACAACGAAACTTGGCTGCCAACTCCGTTTGATTTTGACATAATTAACATAACGTCGCTGTCGCCGCCGTGACGCCGGTCGGCGAGGCTTGCCGCTCATGCCTTGCGGTTCACTGCATGCGTGGTTTGCCGAGATGCACTCCTCGCAGCCATTCGGCGGCTGTCATACGTTTTTTACCGGCCGGCTGCAACTCTAAAATTTCGATGCTGCCATTGCCGCAGTCTACGGTCATGGTCCGTCCGTCGGTGACTATGCGTCCCGGCTCGCTGTTTGCACCGTCGCGGCGGCTGACGGCAGTGCGTATGATTTTGACATCAGTCGCGCCGTCCTTTTCGTCGTCGGTCAGTGTGGTCCATGCGGCAGGGTAGGGCGAGAGACCGCGCACAAGATTGTGCACGTCTGTTGCTTTCGCTGACCAGTCGACACGGCATGTGTCTTTAAAAATCTTTGGGGCGGCCGAGACTTCACGGCCGGCTATGGCATCCTGAGGCAAGGGTGTGACCGTGCCGGCCACGATGTCGTCGACAGTCTTGAGTGTCAGGCGTGCGCCGAGCTGCATCAGGCGGTCATGGACCGAGCCGGCACACTCGTCGTCTCCGATGGTGATGGCCTCCTGCGAGATTATGTCGCCGGTGTCAATCTCGTGTTTGAGGAAGAAGGTAGTCACGCCGGTCTCTTTGTCGCCGTTGATGACGGCCCAGTTGATGGGCGCGGCTCCGCGGTAGCGCGGCAGCAGCGAGGCGTGGAGATTGAATGTGCCGAGCTCGGGCATGGTCCACACGACCTCGGGCAGCATTCTGAAAGCGATGACTATAAAAAGATTTGCCCCGATGGCACGCAACTCCTCGACAAACTCGGGGGCTTTGAGCGACACCGGCTGGAGCAGCGGCAGGTCATGGGCGACGGCGTATTGCTTGACGGCCGACTGAAGCATCTTATGACCGCGGCCCGCTGCTTTATCAGGAGCGGTGACTACGGCGGCTATATTATAACCGGCCTTGACGAGTGTGTCTAAACTCTCGAGGGCAAACTCGGGTGTGCCGAAAAAAACGATTCTGAGGTCTTCTTTTGTCATTGTTGAGCTGTGTTTTGATTGTCGGCGGCCGCCTGCTCGAGTTCGCGCCACAGACGTTCGTCAGGCACCGGAGCCGTGAGGTCAATTTCTTTGCCCGAAACGGGGTGTATAAAGCTGATATGGCGAGCTATAAGCGAGATGGAGCCGTCGGGATTACTACGTTTGTCGCCGTATTTAAGGTCACCGCGGATGGGGCATCCGATTGCACTCATCTGCACGCGTATCTGATGCTTGCGGCCTGTCATCAGATTGATTTCAAGTAGATTAAATCGTTCTCCACGGGCAAGCAGACGATATGAAAGTCGCGCCTCTTTTGCGCCCGGTTTGGGCTTGTCTGAGGTATATGAGCGGTTGTTGCGCTCGACTGTGGTGATGTAATGTGTCAGAGTGTCAGACTCTTGCGGCGGCAGGTTGCGGCTGAGTGCCCAATAGGTCTTGTGCACATCGCCGTTGCGAAACATTTCGTTGAGTCGCGTCAGAGCTTTTGATGTCTTGGCGAAGACCACGAGGCCGCCGACGGGTCGGTCGAGACGGTGTACGACACCGAGAAACACATTGCCGGGTTTGGCATGCGTCTCTTTTATCCACTGCTTGACTGTCTCTGAGAGGGGCGTGTCGCCGGTTTTGTCACCCTGCACGATTTCGCCGGGCTCTTTGTTGACGACGATGATGTGGTTGTCTTCGTAGATTACTTGCATTGCGTGAGACTTGACGGCTTAAATTATTGTGCAGCCACCCGACGGTCGCGGGCGGCTGCACATTTTGTTAAAGAGTTGTAAGACTTCGGCTTAATTGCGCTGCAATCAGATGCCGAGGTCTTTTTTGATTGCGGCGATTTTGGTTGCTGCGTCGGCGTTGGCGCGTGCGTAGTCGTCTTTGCCGGCGAGCTTGTCGTGGACCTCCATGTAGAATTTGATTTTAGGCTCGGTGCCCGAAGGACGGATTGAGACTTTCGAGTGGTCGGCTGTGAAGAATTGCAGCACATTGCTCGTTGTCGGGAAATCCATCTTGGTGACTTTGCCTGTGGTGAGGTCTGTCTCGTTGAGGTCTGCATAGTCTTTGACGGTGACGACCTGGCTGCCGCCGAGTGATTTGGGCGGGTTGGCGCGGAAGTCTTTCATCATCTGCACGATTTCGTCGGCACCTTTCTTGCCTTCGCGGACGACCGACACGCCTTCCTCGTGTGAGAAACCGTTGCTGACATATATATCCTGCAGCATTTCGTTGAAGTCCATGCCGCGGTCCTTGGCCCAAGCACAGATTTCAGCCATAAGAGAGATTGCCGATACGGAGTCTTTGTCGCGGCAGAAGTCTTCGGCGAGGAAGCCGTAGCTCTCTTCGCCGCCGCCGAGATAGCGCATCGTGCCCTCGCTCTCACGGATTACAGATGCAATCCATTTGAAACCGGTGTAGCAGTCATACATCTTTATATTGTAGTTGTCGGCGATAGACTTGATGGTCTCGGTGGTCACAATGGTCTTGACGACATATTCGTTGCCTTTGAGACGGCCCATCTCGCGGTTGCGGCGCATGATGTAGTTGAGAAGTATCATTACAATCTGGTTGCCGTTGATGAGCTGATACTCGCCGTCGTTGTCGCGAATTACACAGCCGATGCGGTCTGCGTCTGGGTCAGATGCAACGACGAGATCGGCGCCGACTTCCTTGGCTTTGGCGATAGCCATGGCCATGGCCGACGGATTCTCGGGGTTGGGGGAGTCGACTGTGGGGAACTCGCCCGAGGGGATGTCCTGCTCGGGGACGTGGATTATGTTGGTGAAACCCCAGCGGCGCAGCGACTCGGGAACGAGTTTGACGCCTGTGCCGTGGATAGGGGTGTAGACGATTTTGAGGTCGGCGTGACGTTTGATGACCTCTGGGTCGAGCGACAGGGTCTGGATGGCTGTAAGGAAGTCGTTGTCCATCTTGTCGCCGATAATCTCGATGCGCGAGGGGTCGCCGTCAAACTTGATTTCTTTTACGCTCTTGATGCGGTTGACGTGGTCGATGATGTTGACATCATGCGGCGCGATAATCTGAGCGCCGTCGCTCCAGTATGCCTTGTAGCCGTTGTAGATTTTGGGGTTGTGAGAGGCGGTGATGTTGACGCCGCTCTGGCAGCCTAACTGACGGATGGCAAACGAGAGCTCGGGAGTCGGACGGAACGAGTCAAAGAGATATACTTTGATGCCGTTGGCCGAGAAGATGTTGGCGACGATTTCGGCGAATTTGCGCGAGTTGTTGCGTACATCGTGGCCTACGACGACCTTAATCTCCGGGAGGTCTTTGAAGGCCTCTTTGAGATAGTTGGCAAGGCCCTGTGTGGCAGAGCCTACGGTATATATATTCATGCGGTTTGAGCCGGCGCCCATAATGCCGCGCAGACCGCCGGTGCCAAACTCGAGGTCTTTATAGAATGACTCGATGAGTTCGGTCTTGTCGTCTGCCTCGAGCATGCGGCGCACTTCGGCCTGAGTTTCGGCGTCATAGCCGTCGCTCAACCATGTTTTGGCTTTTTCGGTCACCTGTTTGATCAGGAGGTCTTGATTTTCCATGTTAGTTTAAGTTAGTTAGAGTTAAGTTTCGTTGTCGTTTTGATAGACGTCTGAGGCAAAGATATGTTTTTGCTTTGAGTTATACAAAAAATTATGCCGCTTTGTTGCGTGTCTTAGTTTATCTTAAGTTCTTTTGGATTTGTATCAGAATGGCAGAAAGAAAATATAGAGAGTCACGGCCGGGGCGACGAGCAGCAGCGAATCGATACGGTCGAGGATGCCTCCGTGTCCGGGGATTATGTGGCCTGAGTCCTTGACTCCGAGTGTTCGCTTGATGAGAGACTCGAAAAGGTCACCCCATGTGGCGAAGATGCTGACAACGGCTCCGAGGCCTATCCACATGATGAGTGACGGACCGCCGAAGACCCATTCGGCAGCGGCTCCGGCCACGAGGCAGAACACAAATCCGCCCCAGAATCCTTCCCACGATTTCTTTGGCGACAGGCGCTCGAAGAGGCGGTGACGGCCGATGAGCGAGCCGACGCAGAACGCGCCCGTGTCATTGAGCCATATCATGATGAAGACGGTCAGCACGAGCTGCCACCCTGCAACGCCTTGCAATAGGGGGTTGAACGCTAAAAAGTTGAGCGCGTCTATTGCGAGGCCTATGTAGAGCACTGACAGAACTGACATGGCCATGTGGCGGAAGGCGTCATGACGGCGGTCATATAGCGCAAGCACTATGCGGATTATCATGTAGGCGGTCAGGATAAGCACGGCGAAGAAGATTTGGGCAAGCTCGCCTCCATAGGCCGTAAGACAGAGCGACAGCGCGGCCGTGATGTCAAGGATGCGTATCAGCGTGCTGATGACCGTCGGGTTATTGCCCATGCCGACGAGGTGCTGAAGCTCGAGCATGGCCACGATGGTGAAGACCGCCATCAGGCCGCCGAACCAATATGGTCCGGCGAGCAGGGCCCCGACTATGGCAGCGACATATACGATGCCCGACAGAGAGCGTGTGACAATGTTTTTCATTGCGGAGTCAATGCGGTTGCGTGGCGTCAGCGGATGACTACGCGGCGGTTGTCAGAGCCGTTGATGCTCATTACATAGATGCCGGGCTGCAGCGATGATGCGTCTACGGCGGCTTCCTCGCCGGCGGCAGTGGCGTTTAGCGCGGCGATGCCTGACAGAGAGTAGAGGGTGACGTTGACAGACTCGGCGCCGGGAGAATATACTGACCAGCTGCGCTCGCCGGTGGGTGTCACGAGCACTTTGGCGCCCTGCTCGACGCTGATGTCGTTGACCGCCGACAGACCGAGCACTCTTTTGAGACCCTGCAGGGCGTCAAATTTGCCGGCTCCGAAGCGCAGGGGCTCGGCTGCGGTGTAGTCGTCATGCTTGCAGGTCTCGATGGCGATCTGACGGATTTCGGCGGGTGTCAGTGTCGGGTCGGCCTGCAGCCAGAGGGCAGCGCCGCCGGCAGCGACGGGCGTAGCCATAGATGTGCCCTGCATCAGACCCCACATGCTCTTGACAGAGCCTTTGGTGAGAGTGGCGATGGGGTATGTGCTGGTGTCGAGCGACTTCTCGCCGGGTGTCGAGACTGACGAGATGACACCGGTGCCGGGCGAGCAGAAGTGGGGCAGCGAGCGGCCGTCGCGCAGTGTGCCGTGGCTTGAGTAGCCTGCGATGGCATCGAGGCCGAGACCGTTCTCCTCGGGGTTTACATAGGCTATTACGCCCTGCGTCTCTTTAGTCCATGCGTTGCGGGTGTTCCATGCGCCGACGACGATTACGTTCTTGCCGCAGGCCATTGAGCTGATTGACATGTCAGATGTCGGGGTGCTCCAGCCGTCGAGCCCGTTTGATGAGAGAACGGCGTTGCGGCTGTAGTTGACGAAGTCGACTTCGGCTGTGCCGGCATCGACCATGACGGCGAATAGGAGGTCGTGGTCATCATTGGTGGCCGAGTTGTACTGCAGACTGTAGTCTATGCGCATGTTGTAGCGCGAGTTGGTGGTTGATACCTTAGATGCGACAATCATATATGACGACATGAAAGCTTTGTTGAAATTGTCGTCTTTGAGATATTCGCCTCTGACGTCGGGCGTGGCGTATGTTTCGTTTGCTGCTGATGTGTATGTCTTTGAGAAAGTGGTTTCGCCTGTCTTGATGTTATAGACAAAGGGAGTGACTTTGACGGGGCGGCCGGTGGTACTCCAGATGTCAAGTATGCCGCTGAATGATGCATTGGGGTTGCCGGGGAGGACAAAAGTCTTGATGTTTTTGCCCGAGATTGAGACAGGCTTGTCGCCGTCGTTGCCGGCGGCAACGAAGACAGGGATTTTGGCGGCGATGCCGTCGACAAATTTACAGAAAGCGTCAGAGCCGTCGCGCGGACCGACAATAGAGCCGATTGAGAGATTGACGACAGCCGGTTTGCCTTCGGCCTCGGCATATTTCTGTATCAGTTCGATGCCTTTGGTCATGTTGGCGTCATGGAGTGAGCCGGCGCTTATGACAATCTCTGACTCGGGCGCACAGCCATAGTAGGGGATGGGTTTCTGCAGCATCATGTTGGCCATGTCGAAGGTGCCTGTGCGCTGGTCATAGTTGCCCATCTGGCGGGTCTTGAGGTTGCACGAGCCGGCCATGCAGCCGAGAGTATGTGTGCCGTGCGAGCTGCTCGTGTTGTCTGTCTCCAAGGCGAGGATTTCGGCGTCAGTCTTGAGCTCTGTGTATGCGCCGTTCTGGGCGGTGAAGTGCCAGAAGCGTTTGATGCGCAGACGGCCGTCGGCGTCCTTGAAGTTGTAGTGGTTGGGCTGGAAGCCTTGGTCGAAGATGCCGGTGATGACGCCTGCGCCCTTGTAGGCGGCGGGAAGTCCGGCTGCGCCGTTGTGGATGTCGTCGACGCCGGTGAATGCGCGCGCGTAAGTCATCATTGGCTGAGCCTCGTCGCCGAATGACACGACTTTGACGATGTCAGTCTCGGCGAGGGCTATGATGTCGTCCATCGTGCCGTTGACCAATACCACACCGCCGGCCTCGCCGATGATGCTGAGACCTGTGGCGGCGATGTCTTCAGCCGTGTAGCCGTCCTCGGGGATGACTAAAGCTGTGGCTGTGGCGGCCGAGCGTGTGACGATGTCAGTCGAGAACGGCAGTTTGTCGGCCGGCAGAAGCAGACGGTCGGGCGATTTTACAAATTCCTTATATTGGTTTGCGACAATGATGCCGCGTGTATCAAATTTGTTGGCCATAGCCGCCTGTGAGACGAGCGCGAGACTGATGGCTGCAAAAAACAGTTTTTTCATATTCTATTATTATGACAAATTATCTTGTGATGTGTAATTTCTAATTAGCGGGAAAAGACCTTTTGATGCTTTATCGGGCAAAGATACGACAAAAATCACTTATTACGGGATTTTAGGTGAAAAAATTGCAGCTGCACATCACTTAAACCGTCTTTTTAACAATATGATAGCTCAAATGGCTGATTTGGCTATAATAGCTATTATAAAAGAAGTGCTCCGATTCTTCGCGAGTCGGAGCACCTCTATCTAATCAAAAGTCAGTTCATTACTTGGCTAAGTATGAGTTGTGTTATGAAAAAGCTATATTGTTTTGATTTATTGACCTGATATGGGTGTGATGGTTTAATCAGCAACTATTATTTTAACATATATTTGTAATAGTGCCCGTGTTTGTCGCGTGATTGTTATTATAGAAATTTTTGTAACTTTGCACTGATATGAACCAATCATGGCAATCTGATATCAAGGCAGCCGTCGACACTCTCAGACGTGGCGGCTTGATTTTGTATCCTACCGACACTGTGTGGGGCATCGGGTGTGACGCGACAGACGGTGAGGCCGTCAGGCGTGTTTTTGAACTGAAGCGGCGTGACGACTCCAAGGCTCTTATTACCTTGGTTGACTCCGTTGCTGCGCTTGAGAGAGTGGTCGATGAAGTCCCCGAGGTGGCCTACCAGCTTGTTGATGTCGCCGTTGACCCGCTGACCATAGTGTATGACCGTGGTGTCGGGGTCGCCCCGGAGCTGCTTGCTGCTGACGGCAGCATAGGCGTTAGGGTCGTTCCCGAAGGCTTTGTGCATGAGCTTTGCCGTGCTTTCCGCCGCCCGCTTGTGTCGACCTCGGCAAATATCAGCGGCGAGCCTGCCGCACGTTGCTTTGCGGAAATTTCGCCTGAAATAATATCGGGTGTCGATTACGTATGCATGTCATGTCGTGATTCTCTGCCTGCAAAAGCATCGTCGGTAATCAAAATTTCAAAGGGCGGGGAATTCGTAATCTTGCGGAAGTAATCAGCCCGGATGTCGTAAGGTCTTATCGACTTAATTTGATAATATGAAGATAGAGACGCGTCAACGCATTGTGTATATTATCAGCGACTGGCTGATGGCTGTCGCCGGGCTGCTGATATTCAACATTGCGCGCGTACTTTTGCTCAAGGGCGGCGATTTTGACCTGTTCATCCGTTGGTCGACAGATGCTAATGTCGTCAAGGGCTATATTGTTTTTCCGCTGATGATGGTCTTGTTTTACGTTCTCAGCGGCTTTTATAATGAGCCGGTATATAAATCAAGATTCCTTGATTTCAGTAGTTCGGCAATAGGAGCGTTGTTCGGCGCTTTGATGGTCTATTTCGTGGCCGTTATCAATGACGGGCTTGGCGGACGTATCCTTAACTATGAACTTATGGCCGTGCTGTGGGTCGCATTTTTCTTGCCGACCTTTGTAATGAGATATGCCATAGGAGCGGCAGTCAGACGTCGCATCGCGCGCGGAGGGTTGCCATATAATGTCTTGATTGTCGGTACGTCGCCGCGAGCTGTCAGCTACGGACGGCGTCTGTCCGAGACAAATGCCGCGATGGGCTACAAAGTGGTCGGTTATGTCGATTTGCATGGCAATGGCAGTCGTGAGCGCGTTGCATATGACGGGCTTAACATTTATGCCGCCGACAATATCGCTGACTTTGCCGACAGACTTGACGTCAAGGCCTTTGTCCTTGTGCCTGACGGCGATGACAGCATCAGTGTGGTGCTCGACTCTATAAACAGGCTCTATACCTTTGACCGCAAGCTCTTTATCAGCCCCGACCTCTATCATCTGCTGACTTCGCGGCCGCGTGTGACAAGTGTTGTCGGCGAGCCTCTTGTCGACATCTCGACCACCAATCTCTCGCCTGCGACATCTAATATAAAACGTTTGGTCGACATAACCGTGGCTGCCGTCTCGATGGTCATACTCGCGCCTGTCTTCGGAGCTATCGCGCTTGCCGTGAGAATTGACTCAAAGGGCCCGGTGCTCTACAGGCAGGAACGTATAGGGCGCCACCGTCACCCGTTCAGGATTATTAAATTCCGCACGATGATTGTCGATTCGGAGCCTGACGGCCCGGCATTGTCATCTGCGGTTGACCCTCGTGTCACACGCGTCGGGCGCTTTCTGCGCAAATACCGTCTCGATGAGATACCGCAGTTCTGGAATGTGTTTGTCGGCGAGATGTCGCTCGTGGGTCCGCGTCCGGAGCGAGAATATTATCTGACAAAGCTCGCCGAGCGGGCTCCGTATGTCTGCATGATACATAAACTCCGTCCCGGCATCACATCGTTCGGCCTCGTCAAATACGGCTATGCCTGTGATGTCGACCAGATGGTCGAGCGCGTCAAATATGATTTGATATATCTTGAGAACGTCTCGCCGGCGTTTGACATCAAGATACTTTTTTATACAGTCCGCACAGTCCTCACCGGTAAAGGAGTGTGAGCCGGACGGCAAACTGTTAATCGAAGATTATTTAATAAAATATGTCACATACAACATCAGCCGAACAACGTCACATGAGCCGTGTCCAAGAAGCTTTCTTTAAGTTTCTGATGTGGCGCGAGCGACATGTCAAAGAGCGTACATTCATACTCTTTGTAGCTTTTTTAGTCGGTATTTTCGGCGGACTGGCGGCATTGTTGCTGAAACTTCTTATTCATTTCATATCATCTGTTCTGACATCACAGATTGATGTCAGCGCCGGTAACTATGTATATATCATTTTTCCGGCCATAGGTGTGATAATCTCGGCGCTTTATGTCAGATATGTAGTCAAGGACAACATAAGCCACGGTGTCACCCGCGTCCTCTATGCCATCTCGCAGAACAAGAGCCGCTTGAAACGACACAATATCTACACATCCATTGTCGCCTCGTCAGTCACCATCGGCTTCGGCGGATCGGTCGGAGCCGAGGGCCCGATTGTCTACACAGGCGCCGCGATAGGCTCCAATATAGGCCAGTTATTCCGCATGTCGCCGCGCACACTGATGATACTCGTGGGCTGCGGAGCCGCAGCCGGCATCGCCGGCATCTTCAAGGCTCCCATCGCCGGCATGCTTTTCACGCTCGAGGTGCTGATGCTCGATCTGACGGCCGTCTCGGTCATGCCTCTGCTGATTGCTTCGATTACAAGCGCCACGATAGCATATATGTATACGGGCTATGAGTTTGAGTTCTTCTTTGTTCAGAGCGATGATTTCTACATGGCCAAGATTCCCTTTGTTATCATTCTCGGACTCTTCTGCGGACTCGTGTCGCTCTACTTTACCCGTGTGATGAACATGATGGAGACATTTTTCGGACGTTTCAAGAATGTATGGATACGCACTGCCATCGGCTGCGTCATCCTCTCGGGTCTCGTCTTCGTCTTCCCGCCTCTATATGGCGAGGGCTACGGCTCGATAACCGGACTGCTCAGCGGCGACACATCGTCGATAGTCAACGGCTCGATATTCTACGGCGACCGTAATTCGATATGGTTTCTCGTGCTCTTTATCTCGCTTATTATAGCGACAAAGGCTTTCGCCACTTCGGCCACCAACGGCGCCGGCGGAGTAGGCGGCACATTTGCCCCGTCGCTTTATGTCGGTTGTATGGCCGGTTTTCTGTTTGCCTATATCATTAATCTAATTGGCTTTGACATACCGTTGTCGACCAAAAATTTTGCTCTCATCGGCATGGCCGGTGTTATGAGCGGCGTCATGCATGCCCCGCTGATGGCAATCTTCCTCACGGCTGAGCTGACGGGGGGCTACGACCTGTTCCTTCCGCTGCTCATCGTCTCGACGATATCCTATGGTACGATTAAATTCTTCGAGCCATACAGTATCTACACAATGCGTTTAGCCAAGCGCGGCGAATTGCTGACACACCAGAAAGACAAGGCCGTGCTGACCCTCCTGAAGATTGACAACGTTATCGAGAAAGACTTTCTGCCCGTCTCGCCTGACATGTCGCTCAAAGACATGGTCGATGTCATCGCCAAGTCGAGCCGCAATCTTTTTCCCGTGCTGGATGCGTCAGGGCGCCTGATGGGTGTAGTGCTGCTTGACGACATACGCAACATCATGTTCCGTCCCGACCTTTATCGCAAGATGTATGTCAGCAAATTTATGGCTGTGCCGCCCGCCAAGATAGTCATCGGTGAGAATATGGACAAAGTAATGAAAACCTTTGATGACTGCGGAGCGTGGAATCTCCCCGTAGTCGAGCCTGACGGCACCTATGTGGGCTTCGTCTCCAAGAGCAAGATTTTCAACTCCTACCGCCGCGTCCTCCGTCATTACTGCGAAGACTGACCCGGGCCCTCCATAGCGCCTGCGGCGCGAATTTTCTACAACCCACCGCGAGCGCCGCGAGGCGCGTAGCCGTGGGACACCAAACCGCTACTATAAGTCCGTGACAAGCGACGGAGTCCGCGCTGTCACGGTGAGGCGTTAGCCAAGGCAGTCGCAACGTGGCTGTCGCCATAGGCGCGACTACGCTTGCTCCCGCAGCTTGTCGCGCTGTTTTATGCTACGCCCTAATCCCCGGCTTCGCACTGCGTGCTCCGCGCGGGGGGGTGTAGAGAACTCGCGCGTCCCGCGCTTTTCCCGGGCGCCCACACAATACATGCCAAAGGCATGTCCCTACATTGCGGGCGCCAGTGCAGCACGTAACCCATTGAAAAGTAGGGACATGTCAAAGCGACCGGCAGGGAGCGACGGCATGTATCGGGCGCAATCCCGGGCGGCCATGTTATACATGCCAAAGGCATATCACTACACATTTGTTAAAAATCAGTGTTAATTTGCATGGCTGACGGAATGTGAGCGTTTCGGGGCATAGTAGACTATACTTTTGTATAGTTTTTAATGCTACAATATTTTACTATGAAAACCCGAACGTCTTTCGTATTCTATGTCGAGTGGGCCGAGGCTCTCGAGGGATTGGCCGCCGAGAAGCGCTGTCAGGTCTACGAGGCTGTTATCAGCTATGCCAACACGCGCTGTGTGCCCGAATTGGACAGCGACGTCAAGCTCGCTTTCAATTTTATCAAAAAGGACATCGACCGTAATGCCGAAAAGTATGACGCTACTTGTGAGAAACGTCGTCAGGCTATGCTAAACCGTTGGCAGAAAGCAAAGAAAGAGGACAATACAATTGCTAATGGACTATACAATACTATAGAAGATAAACAAGACTATACAATTGCTACTGAGAATGAGAATGGGAATGAGAATGAGAATGAATCTACTTCCGTAGATAAAAAAAATAAACAAAAAAAGGGTTGTGAGTTTGAGCTGGCGAAGGAGTTTGAGCTTTTCCGGAAGGCTTATCCGGGCTCTAAGCGCTCTTTAGAGGTGGAATTAGCCAACCTCAAGCGAAAATTTCCGCAAAACTGGCGCGAAATCATCCCGCAGTTGCGCCCGGCGCTCGAACGGCTTTTGGAGTATCACCGCGCACTCGCCGAAGCACGCTCGCGCGGCGCACGGGTCTTCGCGCCGAACTTCGCCAACCTATCGACGTGGCTCAACAACTGCCGCTGGCAGGACGAATATCCCGATATAAACCGACAAATCAATCTAACCGACTATGGCACAAACACAAACATTAGACACTATCCTCAGCAAAGCGCTGACGAGCGAAAGGCCGAATTCCAACGCCGAATCCTTGAGCAGCTTACCAATCCATACGCTCCCGAGCCAGACATCTCAGACTGCTATTGAGCTGCGCGAGCGCATGACCCACTGAAATGCAGAGACATGCCGGAGCGACCGTCAAAGTAGGGGCGCAATACTTTGCGCCCTCGTAGTCAAGCATTACATAGCTTCAGTCATTACGATGTTTCATGGCGGGCGCAAAATATTGCGCCCCTAACATTCGCCTGCTTGTCATAGGCTCACATACTGCGCTGGAGCGCGGACGTACCTACGGCGCTCGCGCGTCGCGTGCTTTTGGGCTATCCCATTAAAAAAGGCCGCGCCCCGATTGAGGGTGCGGCCTTGGTTAATGATTTGAATTTTTATCAGTTCTTTGATGCTTTGGCAGTCTTGGCTGAAATGGCTTTGCCATTGTCGCCGTGGCGCATGCCGTGGCCTTTGCGGCCGTTGCGTGCCATTTTGCCCTTGTCGCCGTGATGTCCTGCGGGACGGCTTACGGCAATATTCTCAAGAAAAACCTCATACTGCTCGGGAGTGAGGATGGCTTTAACCTTGTTGAGACAGTCGCGTCTCTGCTGCTCACGGTTGGTGACGTCTTTATTGTCACCGGCGTAGGGGCACTCGGTTTTGGCGCAGTTCTCGCCGGGTTTGCAGTTTTTGTCGCAATTGGTCTGCTGCGGGCAGTTGGCGCGGCCTTTGCATGCTTCGCGCTGAGCCTTGCACTCGGCTTTGAGAGCGTCTAATTTAGTCTGCTGGTCTGCTGTCAGAGTGATGCCCTCGAAGGGGTTGAACGCTTTGCGGTCAGCCTTGTTGCATTTGGCTTTGTCGCCGCGTTTACATTCCTTATTTAAAGGACAGCCGTTGGTGGAGGTGTTATCGGCGGGTTTCTGAGCGAATACGGCTGACGAGCATGCGCAGAGGGCGGCGATTGCTATTACAAATAATTTCTTCATTGTCTTGATTGGGTTGATTCGGGTTATTTTTAATATGTTTTTATTGATTGAGTCAGACTCGGGGCGGGCACTGTTTTTTTGCCTGCCGGACGTTTATTAAGACGGCACGCCGCCGCAAAGGTTTAGCGGCCGGTCGGGTTTTTCTAATTTCTTAACATCCCGACCATTACTGCCGAGCGTGCGTAATTATTTTGTAAAAGCGATGTATCCGGCGTTGTTATTTATCTCAAAACAACTTAACTTTGCAACGCTCAAACGAGCCTGTCTGTGGGCTCAATATTTGAAAACTAAACACAACAGACCATGAACGGATTTTTAAACGGCCTGAAAAAATTTTACGTAAAACATCCCATCATCTCAAATATCATCTTTATTATCCTGACAGGCATCGTCTTGCTGTGGTTTGCAATGCTGTGTCTGGATGTGTGGACACGTCACGGCGACGACTCCACGGTGCCTCAGGTCAAAGGTCTGAGCTATGACCGCGCGGCCGAGCTGCTTGCCGACTGCGACCTCAAAATCGAGATTTCAGACTCGATTTATGACCGCAATGTCGCTCCCGGCACAGTGATTGAGTCGTTTCCCCATGCGGGAGCTGTCGTAAAAAGCGGCCGTCAGGTATATGTCACGGTCACAGCTTTCTCTCCCAAGATGGTGACGCTCTCGATGCCCGTCACCGGTGTGTCATCACGTCAGGCAGTCAGCTATCTTGAGGCGCTCGGCATAACATCTATAAGACTTGTCGATGTGCCTTCTCAATACTCTGATTTGGTCGAGGGGGCTACCTATGACGGTCATCGCCTGAGTGTAGGCTCTGTAATCCCGGTGACGGCATCTGTCACTCTCGAGGTCGGCACCGGACCCTCCGCCGACGAGTTTGCTTCCGATTCGCTTGATGTGGCTATAGACTCGGCCATAGATGATATAAATTTTGAGGAATAATGCAGAAATCGGTCATTAGTGTTAATGAACAAGCGTTTGCCGGCTCTGACACCTTTAGTGAGGAAGCCACAGACCTGTCCGCTGAAGCTGTCTGTGATGAGACAGATGCAGATGAAGACACCGATGACGGAAACGGCCTTTACGAACATTTCCGTTTCGTAGCAGACAAAGGACAGGCTTTGCTGCGTGTCGACAAATTTCTGACCGCCCGTCTCGAAAAGTCGTCGCGAAACCGTGTGCAGCAGGCCGCCGAAGCCGGCTGCATACTCGTCAACGGCCGTGCTGTCAAAAGCAACTATCGCGTCAAGCCCCTTGACGTCGTGCAGGTTGTCATGGACCGTCCGCGCTATGAGTTTGAGATTACGGCCGAGGATATTACCTTGGATATCGTCTATGAGGACGCCGACCTGCTCGTGGTAAATAAGCCGGCAGGGCTTGTCGTCCATCCCGGCCATGGCAACTATAACGGCACACTCGTCAACGCCCTCGCATGGCATTTCCGCGACAATCCCGACTACGATGTCAACGACCCCCGCATGGGCCTCGTGCACCGTATCGACAAGGACACTTCCGGCCTGCTCGTCGTGGCCAAAACTCCCGATGCAAAGACACACCTCGGCCGCCAGTTCTTCAACAAGACCACCAAGCGCGAGTACCGGGCCCTCGTATGGGGCATCCCCGACCCGCCGCAGGGACGCATCGAGGGTAACATCGGCCGCTCGACACGTGACCGCCTGCAGATGGCCGTCTATCCCGACGGCTCGGCCGGCAAACACGCCGTGACACACTACACGACGCTCGAGACTTTCAGCCATGTCTCGCTTGTAAAATGCGTTTTAGAAACCGGCCGTACTCATCAGATACGTGTCCACATGCGTCACATCGGCCATCCGCTGTTTAACGATGCACGCTATGGCGGCGACCGTGTGCTCCGCGGCATCCCCTCGGCCAAATACAATCAGTTTGTCGAAAACTGCTTCGCCGTCTGTCCGCGTCAGGCCCTGCATGCGCGTACTCTCGGCTTCGTCCATCCGCGCACCGGCGAAGAGATGTTCTTTACGGCCGAAATACCCGACGACATGTCGGCATTGATTGAGCGCTGGAGAGCATACAGCATTGCACAGTCACGCTGACTTTGTGCCGCATAGTCTTAAATGACCTTAAACTATGGGGCCAAATTAGCCAGTTTAAAGATATTTTGCTATTTTTGGCAATCCAAACACAGCATAAAACATGTCAGAAAAAGACAATATAATAAATATACCCGAGCAATTTTCAGATATAGCTCCTTATCGCGGCGAGGATTTCACGGCAGCCATAGACCGTTTGGTCAAAGAGCCCGGTTTCGAGCATGCCGTGCGTTATGTTATGCCTGACGTAGACTATGACGAGTTTGTCGACCGCCTGCGTCATGTGCGCAACCAACAGGACTTTCAGGAGCATGTGATGGGCCGTTTTCTCGAGATGCTTGCCGCATCGACGACCGACGGTCTCTCGATAGACGGTGTCGAAAACTGTGAGCCCGGTCGCAGCTATACATTTATCAGCAATCACCGCGACATCGTGCTTGACGCTTCGTTCCTTAATCTGTGCTTTATCCGCTCGGGTCTCCCACTCACTCAGATTGCCATCGGCAACAACCTGCTCATCTACGAGTGGATATCTGATTTGGTTAAGGTCAACCGCAGTTTCATCGTCAAACGCGACGTGAAGATGGTCAAGGCTCTTGAGGCCGCGCGCCAACTGTCGGCTTACATACACTTCACCATCAACACTCTGCATGAGTCGGTCTGGATTGCTCAGCGTGAGGGTCGCGCCAAAGACTCTAACGACTTGACTCAGGAGAGCCTCGTCAAGATGCTCGGCCTCGGCGGCACAGGCGACGATCTCAAGACCAATCTCGAGCAGATTAATCTGATGCCGGTCTCGATTTCATACGAGTACGACCCCAACGACTACCTCAAGGCCCGCGAGTTCCTGCTTCGTCGGCGTGACCCGCAGTTCAAGAAATCGCAGCGAGACGACCTCTTCAGCATGGAGACCGGCCTGCTTCATTACAAGGGCCGTGTGCACTTCCGCATCGGACGCTGCATCAATGCCGAGCTCGAGAAGTCGACAGCCACTGACCGCACCGACATCGTCAGAGAGACTTGCGGACTGATTGACCGTGCGATACATTGCGGCTACCGCATCTTCCCGTGCAATTACATAGCGTTTGACGAGCTGAACGGCACTGACCGTTTCGCGTCGTGCTACAGCTCTGACGACGTTGCCCGTTTTGACGCATATATCAATGCCCAGCTTGACAAGGTCGATGTCAGCGACGTGACTGACGACGAACGTCTGTTTATGCGCTCGATGATGCTGACCATGTATGCCAATCCGCTTAAAAATCAGTTGGCTGCACAGGACTGCCGCGATATCTGACCGCTTTCGGCCGGTTGCCCGTTTATCATACCACTTACACACCCTTACGGCCCCTACTATATATGCGACTCCCGCTTGTACCTTTTTTGATTGTGCTTATAGTCAATCTGCTGATTGACTTTTATATATGGCGAAGACTCCGCCCTGCGAAAGATGGCGGCCGCCGTCGGAGCCCGTGGCGGCGCATTGCCCCTAAAATCCATATAGCACTCTCGGCTGTCTTTACGGTCGGCATTGTCGTGGTGATTTTATATCCTAAAAAACAGCTCGGCGAAGTGTCATTCGAGTGGCTGATGTGGTGGCTCTACGTCTATTTCTCGATATATATCCCCAAAGCGGTTTTTGTATTTTTTGACCTGCTTGCACGCATTCCTCGCCTTTTCGGACACAGGTCATTCAGCTGGCTTTCGGCCGCAGGTGCGGGTGTCGGAGTCATTATATTCGGCCTTATGTGGTGGGGCGCGCTCATCAACCGTTACAATATAGACGTGAATGATGTCGAACTGACGGTCGACGGATTGCCGAAATCTTTCGACGGATACCGCATCGCGCAGATTTCAGACCTGCATGTCGGCACATATGGCGACGACGATAGTTTTGTCAGGGATTTGGTCAGCCGGGTCAACTCGCTGCATCCTGATTTGATTGTATTTACCGGAGACATCGTCAACCGCTACAGCGACGAGCTGCGTCCCTTTGTCAAGGCGCTCTCAGGTCTCGAAGCTCCTGACGGCGTTCTTTCGATACTCGGCAACCATGATTATGGCGACTATTATAAATGGTCCTCTGATGCGGCCAAAGCAGCCAATTTGCAGTCACTTAAGGATATGCAGGCTGATATGGGCTGGCGCATGCTCAACAATGACCATGTCGTGCTGCGTCGCGGCGTTGCGGCAGATTCGATTGTCGTAATCGGTGTCGAAAATGTCGGTGACCCGCCTTTCCATACTTACGGAGACCTTGACGCGGCATATTCTGCGCTTGCTGACCCCGCAGTCAAAATACTTTTGAGTCACAATCCGGCCCATTGGGTCGACGACATCGCCGGTGCCCCTGACAAAAACATAGCTCTTACGCTTTCAGGCCATACACACGCCATGCAGATAAGCCTGTTCGGCCTTTCGCCGGCGGCATGGCGCTATCCGACGTGGGGTGGAATATATGATGACGGTGAAGGCCGGCGTCTGTATGTAAACATCGGAGCCGGTGAAGTGGCTATCCCGGCGCGCATCGGCGCCACACCTGAGATTACCCTCATTGAGCTCAAATCTAAAAAGTGATTTAAGGTGACTGATTTTACCAAACTCATCGCCGGCCGACTCGGTCTCACGGAGCACAGTGTCGCCGCTACTCTCGGATTGCTTGACGACGGAGCGACGGTGCCGTTTATCAGCCGCTATCGCAAGGAGGCCACAGGCGGCCTCGACGAAGTCGCTGTCCGCAGCATTGAGACACTCGCCGAGAGCCTGCGCGAGCTCGACAAACGCAAGGCTTACATCACCGGCGTCATCACAGAGGCCGGCTCGATGACGCCGGAGCTCGCCGCACGCATAGCCGACTGCTGGGACGCGGCCGAGATTGAGGATATATATCTGCCCTTCAAGCCCAAGCGTCGCACTCGTGCGACCGTCGCCCGCGAGCTTGGCCTCGAGCCTTTGGCCAAGATGATTATGAGCGGCTCGTCGCCTGACCCCGTGGCGGCCGCCCGACGTTTTGTCGGCGACAAGGTAGCTGACTGCGACGCCGCCATAGCCGGTGCCTCAGACATCATAGCCGAGTGGGTCAGCGAGCATCGCCACGCCCGTCAGATGGTGCGCGGCCGTTTTCGCCGCAATGCTGTCATAACTTCTACATTGGTCAAAGGCAAAGATAACGAGGCCCGCAACTACCGCACATATTTCAAATTTCGTCAGAATCTCGGCCACATAGCCTCCCATAATTACCTCGCCATACGCCGCGGCGAGAAAGCCGGGCTGCTGCGCGTGGCTCTCGAGATTGACGACGACGCTGTAATCGCTGCTCTCTGCCGCCTGTTTGTCAAAGAGTCGATGTCAAAGGCTGTTGCCGACGTGGTCTGCGCTGCTGTCGCTGACAGCTATCGCCGCCTGATGCGCCCGTCTATCGAAAACGAGGTCGCCGCCGAGACCAAGGAGCGTGCCGACCGCGAGGCTATCGCTATGTTTGCCGACAACGCCCGTCAGCTGTTGCTCGCTCCGCCGCTCCATCATCGCCGCGTGCTCGCCGTCGACCCGGGATATCGCACCGGTTGCAAGATTGTCTGCTTAGACGCGCAGGGCAACCTGCTCTATCACGGCGTGATTTATCCGACTGCCCCTCAGAGCGATATTCTCGGCACGACCCGCACCCTGCAGCGCCTCGTGCGTCAGTTTGAGATTGATGCAATAGCTCTCGGCAACGGCACGGCCTCGCGCGACACCGAGAATGTGCTCCGCGCCATTGTATATCCGCGTCCCGTCGAGATTTTCACGGTCAGTGAGAACGGCGCATCGGTCTACTCGGCCTCTGACGTGGCCCGCGAGGAGTTCCCCGACCATGACGTCACCGTGCGCGGCGCCGTCTCCATCGGCCGCCGTCTCATCGACCTCTTGGCCGAGCTTGTCAAAATCGACCCCAAGTCAATCGGCGTCGGCCAGTATCAGCACGATGTCAATCAGAGCGCCCTTAAAGACAGCCTCGACTTCACCGTGATGAGCTGCGTCAACACCGTCGGCGTCAACATCAACACTGCCTCACGTCAGTTGCTCGCCTATGTCTCGGGTATCGGGCCCCAGTTGGCGGCAAATATCGTCAATTACCGCGCAGAGCACGGTGATTTCGACTCCAAGAAAAGCATAATGGATGTGCCGCGCATGGGGGCCAAAGCCTTCGCTCAGGCGGCCGGCTTCCTGCGCATCCCCGACGGCTCGTCCAAGCTTGACAACACCGGCGTTCATCCCGAGAGCTACCACGTGGTGCGTCACATGGCTGCTGACCTCGGCGTCACCGTCGAGGAACTCGTCGGCAACACCGGCCTCCTGAAGTCTCTCGACGTCGCCCGCTACGAGACTGACAAGACCGGACGCGCCACGCTTGACGACATCATCGGCGAGTTGCTAAAGCCCGGCCATGACCCGCGCACTGACGTCGCGACTGTCAAATTCGACCCGTCGATACGCGAGCTTGAAGATATTACCGAAGGCATGACTCTCGAAGGCATAGTCGGCAATATCACGGCCTTCGGAGCCTTTGTAGATGTCGGCATAAAAGAGAGCGGTCTGGTCCATGTCTCACAGATGGCCGACCGCCGTGTGTCATCGCCGTCCGAAATTGTTAAAATCAATCAGATTGTACGGGTGAAGGTCATCGCCGTAGACCTCGAGCGTCGTCGCCTGTCGCTTTCGTTAAAAGATGCCGACCGTTGAAATGAGCGCTACATCATCAGAAGCTGTTATCTGCCTCGGCAGCAACGTCGACTGCCGTAGATTTAATATTGACAGCGCTCTTGACCGGTTGTCAGATGTGTGCGATGTCATCAAGTCGACAGGGATTTACGAGACGGAGGCCGATAATCACAAAGACGCGCCGTTCTTTAATCTCGTCATGCGCTGCCGCTGCCGCCTGTCACTTGACGATATGCTCAGGCGTTGCAAGGAGTTGGAAATCAAAGCCGGTCGTTTGCCCGACTCAAAGGCCACAGGCATCATGCCTCTTGATGTCGACATTATTGTCTGGGATGGCCGCGTCATCGACGAGCGCCAGTATGCCAAGCCCTATTTCACCCTCGGCTACGACAAATTGTGAAGCGGCCCTTATGCCCTGATACAATACTATACTAATCTATTCAATTGTATACTATTCCATACAATTGTATACTATTCTATTTTCAGGAATAACGGTCTGTCGTCTAAACGCCGCAGGCCTGTCTTGGTGCTGTCGCAGAGCATTTTTAACCTTGCAAGACGCTTGGGATGCAGCCCCGGCGTGACAATGACGCTGTCGGGTCGTATGTCTGCGATTGATTCGATAGCCGCGCGGTTGCTGTGGCGCCCGAAAATCATATAATCAGTCTTGATACCCTCGCGTGCACGGGCGTCTATGTCTCCGTCGGCTCTAAGCACGGTTTTGTCGCCGAAGATGATATATGGTCCGCTTAAAGCGACAGTGCCGTCTGTAAAATCCCCGTCACATAAAATTAATGAGTCGCAGCCGCGTGAAGCGAGATAGTCGTCGTAACGTCGTGTCAGCTGCCGTCTGACATAGTCGCGGTCATTTTCGCGCGCTGTAGTTATCAGATAGCAGTTGCGCCCGTTGCGGGCCACAATGTCTGTGCGCGCCGATGCGCGTGTGACAAACAGTTCGGCCCGCGGAATCCGTTCGGCAAATAAAATCCACAGACATGCCGTCACGGCGAGCAGCGCGAGAGTCATCAGAGTGTAAAAGCGCTTGCGCAGGTTTAGTGCACACGCGAGAAAACACAATGACGCTACCGCCGCCACGATGGCCGGCCACGGCATAAAAATGCCCTTGATTTCAGCGAACGGCAGCCCTCCCACGTAACCCAAGAAGCTGTGGCTCAACCCGTAGAGCCAATCTATGGCCGAGCCTAACCACCATGCGTTCAAGCCCATGGCTGTCAGCGCCATAAGCAAAAGTCCCAATCCCATGGTCAGGGGCAGTAGCAGTGCGGCGAACAGGTTTGCCGGCAGAAACAGCAGCGGAAAACGATGAAAGCAGACCGCGGCGAAAAGTCCGGTGCCAAGCGTTGCGGCAACGGTTACGGCGACATATTCCGTCAGCACGTACGCGACACGCCGTCGGGGTGTGAACGGGTTGAGTGCTCTTGCGAATAGCAGTATGGCGGCAACGGCGCCGAACGACATGCCGAATCCGACCGAAAACAGAGCCCTCGGCGAGACCGCAAGAATAAGTATCGCGGCTACTGCGAGCGAGTTGAACGGGTTTGACTGTCTTTGCAGCACACGAGCCAGCAGGAAGACACTGATTAAGGTCGCGGCTCTCACGACCGATGGTGTCAATCCGGTAATCAGTGCATAAAACCATATCAGCCCGATGACGGCGAGATGACGCAGGCGCCCGGCGCGCCGCCATGCCTTCAGCGGGAATAGCAGAAACCCCGCTATCATGGCTATTATGCCGACATGAAAGCCGCTCAGTGCCAAATAATGTGCCGTCCCCGATGCGCGGAACTCCTCGCGCACCTCAGGCTCAAGATAGCTGTCGTCGCCGAGGAGAGTGGCGTTAAGAAACCATGCTGTCGGGCTTGAAATCGGTGACGAGTAGATAATGTCTGTCAGACTGCCGCGCATGCGGTCGGCCCATGTTATGATGCCGGGGCTGTGGCCCGTGACGGTTATCTCGTCAGGCGCGACATATGCAGTTGCGGTGACGCCGGCAACATAGGCTCCGGAGTTGTAATCGGTTTCGTAAGGGATGTCCGTGCGGTTGTCGGCAGCCTCAAGTGTGCCTCTGAAGAGGATGTGGTCACCGACTTCGTAATCACGCTCGGTGGAGGGTATGAGCAGCGATGCCGCGAACGGTTTCCCGACTGCGTGGAACAAAACTTCAGCCGTTGACGGCGACGGTCTGAAACTGTCGATTGTGACCGTGAGTTTAAGCGACGAAGGGTAGGGCGTGACCGCCTCGACGCGGCCCTTGCAGACCGACCGACGCCCCATAAGTGACTCGGGCGGCTCGGCAGGGCGGTTCAGCGCCATCAGCGACCATCCCAACGCGGCGCTGAGTGCGACAAACGCCGCGTAGCGCCGCTTTGTCAGCCACAGCATCACTACGACCGCAATTATGGCTGCCGCTATTGCCGCTGATTCACAGAAGCGATAGAGCATAATCCCGGCCATAAGACCGACTGCAACGGGCAGTGCCGGGAGCTGCGATTTGAAGTTGTGGAGCTTGGGGCTGATGTTATATTATTGGATTGTTTCGAGCACTACAAAGAGTGAACTGAGGCTGATGACCACCCACAGAGCCACGGCTAAAAGCAGCGGGCGGATACCAACCTGACGGACTGTCGCGAGCGACAGCGACGCGCCTATCATGAAGAGTGTCACCACCATGCCGCGGCGTGCAATCCACACGCAGGTGTCTACGAGCCATGTGGGCAGCGGCAGATACGTGTTTGCGACCATGGCGAGAATGAAGATAAAGATAAACCAAGGTATGGAAATCTTCGAGCCTTTCTCGCGGAAGATAAACATGGTTACGAGTGCTAACGGTATTATCCACAGCGCGCGGGTCAGTTTGATAAGTGTGGCCATCTGCAACGCTGTCTCGCCGTAGATTTCGCCGGCACCGACAACAGACGATGTGTCATGTATGGCAATCGCGGCCCATGTGCCGAACTGTTGCTGGCTCATTTCCAGCATGTGACCAATCGGCGGGAAGATAAACAGGGCGATTGCGTTGAGAATAAAGATAACGCCGAGAGACACGGCCATTTCGTTCTCGTTAGCCTTGAGCACCGGGCCTACGGCTGCAATCGCGCTGCCTCCGCATATGGCGGTGCCAGACGATATAAGATAGGCGGTCTTGCGGTTGAGCTTGAGCCACATGCCGAAAAGTATGCCCATGGCCATGACTCCTACAACCGAAACAACTGTAAACATCATGCCTTCAGAGCCCGATTTCAAAGATTCCTGAAGATTCATGTTGAAACCGAGACAGACGACCGCGACCTGTAACAGATATTTTGAAGTCTTTTTATTGAATTTGGGGTAGGGATTCTTTAACGTAAACGCGAAAATCAGGCCGGCAAGCAGGGCGATCGGAGCGTTTATCTGAGGAATTCCGATTTTATCGAGCGGGGCGACAATCAGTGCGATAATGATTATGTAAATAAGTTTAGCCGTCATTTATTTATAGAAAAATTGTGAATGATTGGTTGGTTTGTCTGTCTGTTTGTTAGCTGTGCCATATCTGCCATGATTCGAATGCCTGCAGCAGAAGCATCTCAAGACCGTTTTTTACAACGGCGCCGTATCGCGAGCTTTGCCGCATGAACATGGTGATATCGGGATTATAAATAAGGTCATAGCAGATGTGTTCCGGCGTCAGGAGTTCGTAGGGTATATCCGGACAGCGCTCCGTGTCGGGGTACATGCCTAACGGCGTAGTGTTGACGATGATGGTGTTGGAGGCCATTACCTCGGGTGTCAGTTCGTCATAACCAAGGATGCCTGGACGGCTGCTGCGCGAGACAAAGGTTGTCGATATGCCGAGCTCACGCAGAGCGAAGTCGATGGCGCGCGATGCACCGCCCGTGCCGAGGATGAGGGCGCGACGGTGATTGTCGCCGAGCATAGGCTCTATAGAGTCTCTGAATCCGACGAAGTCTGAGTTGTATCCTTTGAGAGTCGTTTTGCGGCCTTCTTTGATGATTTTGATTACGTTGACCGCTCCGATTTCTGCAGCTTTGGGGTCGATTTCATCAAGCAGATGCATCACCTGCTGTTTGTAGGGTATAGTAACGTTAAGACCTTTAAGGTTTGGATGATCGGATACGACAGATTTAAAGGCATCGATGTTGTCAATCTCAAAGTTGACATAACGCGCATCGATATTTTCGGCTTCAAACTTGCGGTTGAAAAAGTCCTGCGAAAAGGAGTGCCCGAGACGCAGGCCTATAAGGCCGTAAAGCTCTTTGTAAGTGGAAGTCATTGGCTCAGAATGTCAGTGAAGATTTCGGCCGCAAAGTTAATCATTTTTTTCGACCCCGCCCCTTCCGCTTGATAAATAATGCTTAATAAGTAATTATGAATTAGAAATTAGCCCCGACAGCCCCTCTCCTTAACGACCTTAGAGACCTTAAAGTCCGTAGTGTCATTAGAGTCCTTAAAGACCTTAACGCTGCCCTCGTATTGCGCCTTTTCAGTCGAGCATCTCCGTCCTGCCAACATTACATATAGTATCTTAAAATCGATAATATTGTTTATTGTATGATAGGTTGAGGGAAATTTTGATTTATATTCACTAATCCACCGAGCTGTCATCTGCCTTCTCAGTAGTCGATATAAAGATATTTTATCGGCAAGTTTTGATTGATTTTATTCGCAAATATAGTCAATTTTTGCCGATATCGGCAAGTTTTGACGTGTTAAGTCAAAATGTTTGCATAATCGCCACACTCAGTCGAGCATCAGACTTATGGAGGGGCGGGTGGTAGGCAGAGAAAATATTTCGCCGATTGAGCGACTGGTGAAGAGCAGTTTTGTCAATGTGCCGATACTGATGTCCAAACTCAGGCGCCGCATGGTGCTGTCGGCTTTCTCGACGTGGCCCTCACGGATTATAAACACACCGTTGTTGGCTGCCAGCAGCCGGTCATGGACGCGGATGACGCAGTCAAGACGGCGGTCGGAGGCTGCGACCGCGCCGAGCAATTTCTCGACATCAATTATGCGCGCCATGGCGCGTGCGCGTAGGGCGGCGCGGCGCTCACCGGGGCGAGCCCACACAATAAAGCGTTTTTCGCCGCTCCGGCGCTTGACGGCTGCCAACACGACCTCGGCCGCCTCTTCGTTGTCGGCGAGCAACGCTCTGACAGTCACACAGTCGGCGCTCACAGTGGCAAAAGCCATTGCTGCGGCTCCCTCTCCGTCGCTGACCGAGGTCACAATACCGCCGTCCAAGCGGTTGTCAGTTAGAATGTTGTCGAAATCGCGGCGCGAATGACGCACCCCTGTGGGATGCAGGCCCTCCAAGCGCTCAAATGTCTCATAGTCGGGCGCGCTCTCGCTGAAATGTCCGTTGTCGTCGAATTTATGGACAGACGTATATCGCAACTCGTCGACAAAAAAGACTGTCTCGAAGTCAAAACGGTTGTAAAAGCCATACAGACGGTCTGCGGCCGGTATAAGACAGCACAGTGCGTCGCCGCGTTGCTGCGACATTGATAGAGCCTCGCGCATAAGGGCGCTCATATGGCCTTGTCCGCGATGTCGTCGCAAAGTCGTCGCGCCCGATATGTAAGAGCAGGTCAGAGGCGTACGCAGCATGTCAAAACGATATTGTGTCAGCATCAGCGCCGCCACGGTCTCTCCGTCCTGATTTATAGCCGTCAGAGTGTCTTCGTCGTTATAGACACGGTCAAAATACCAGTCGGTCCATTCGCGGGCGTCTCTGAAGCCGGTCTCGTAAATCGTTCTTACACATCCTTTTTTATCCATGGCTTACAAGCTTTATATCCTTATTCACAGCATCCGTCCTCGCCCTCGGGCTGACAGCTCGGACGTAAAATCAGGCGCAGCGCTGACGAGAAGCTGAAGTAGCTCCACGTCCAGTTGAGCAGCACGATAGCTTTCTTACGCATGCCGAGGAGACTCATAAGGTGCACGCCCATCCATACCATCCACGCAAACCACCCGCGGAAGTGCACGTGCTTCATGTCTACCACCGCGCGGTTGCGGCCTATCGTGGCCATAGATCCTTTGTCGTTATATTCAAACGGCTTTCTGTCGTCAGGTCGGTTGAGATTGCGGGCTAACGTCGCGCCCTGCTGTATCGCCACTTGTGCCAACTGCGGGCAGCCGCGAGGATAGCGCTCGTCGGTGTGCAGGGCTATATCGCCGATGGCGTAGATATTGTCCGTGCCGTCAACGAGATTGAAAGCGTCGGTGACGAGGCGACCGCCCGGGCCGGGCTTGACATCCGTGCCGATAAACTTAAACGGGACAGCGCTGATGCCGGCGGTCCAAATCAGCGTCTTGGCCTCGATTGACGATCCGTAGCTGAAGTTCAGCGTCTCGCCGTCATATGATTTCATGGCCGTCGACAGCCTCACGTCGACACCTAATTTGATGAGGTCGGCGTAAGCGTCGGCCGACGATTTGAGGCTCATCGTGCGCAGCAGTCGGTCAGTACCTTCGACCAAGATGACACGCACCTCGCTTACGTCTAACGTCGGATAATCGCGGGCGATGACATAGCGTTTCATCTCGCCTAATGCGCCGGCTATCTCCACGCCTGTCGGACCGCCGCCTACGACGGCGAATGTCAGCAGCGAGCGGCGCCGTGCCGGGTCGCTCTCCATCGTGGCGTGCTCTAACCTCAGCAGTATCTCGTTGCGGGCGCGTATGGCCTCTGACGTCGATTTTAGTGTCAGCACACGCTCTTCCAATCCCTCGATGCCGAAGAAGTTGTTTGTCGTGCCGGCTGCGATAACTAAGGTGTCATAGCTGATTTCATCATAATCGGTTATGACCTTTCGGGCCGTTGTGTCGATAGCCGAGACACGGCCCATCACAAACCTGACGCCACGCAGACGCCGGCTGTGAAACTCCGATCGCAGCGGAAACGAGATGCTTGCCGGCTCCAAACCGCCCGAGGCGACTTGATAGAAAAGTGGCGGAAAACTATGATAGTTATTACAGTCGACGACCGTCACATCGAAAGTCTTTTTGTCGATTTTCTTGGCAAAGTTGAGACCTCCGAAGCCGCCGCCGATGACAACGATGCGATGCTTGTCTGACATGAGAACTTGATTTTATGATTATAACAAGTCGTCGCCCCTGCGGGTTTGCTCCCCACCGATGATAAAAATCTCCGAAAAACGCCAAAAAGGTTATAACGTTACAACCTTTTTGGCCATATCCGCGTGGCTGATTTGCATGTTTTTACTAATTTTGTATTCTGAAACTCCTAACCTCCTCTCTCCACGGTAATTTTACATTATGACTTTCAGCAGATGAGATTTGACGAGTTTGACTTAGGCTATGACGTGCTCGACGCACTCGACGCCATGCACTTTGAAGAGTGTACGCCTATACAGGAGCAGGCCATTGGCCCGGTGCTCGACGGACGTGACATTATAGCGGTCGCACAGACCGGCACCGGCAAGACTGCCGCATACCTGTTGCCGATTATCAGCCTTATTAACGACGGCGGTTATCCCGAGGACGCCATCAACTGCGTCATCATGGTCCCCACTCACGAGCTAGCCCAGCAGATTGACCGCCAGTTGGAAGGTTTCTCATATTTCGTATCGGTCAGCTCTGCGGCAATCCACGGCGGCAACGACGGCAAGGAGTTCGCGCGTCAGCAGCGCAGCCTCAAAATGGGCGCCGACATCGTCATCGCCACCCCCGGACGCCTTCTCGCCCACATGAAGATGGGCTACGTCGACCTCTCGCGCACATCGTTCTTTGTGCTTGACGAGGCTGACCGCATGCTCGACATGGGCTTCTCCGACGACATCATGCAGATAGCCCGTCAACTCCCCAAAGAGCGTCAGACACTGCTTTTCTCGGCCACGATGCCACCTAAGATTCAGCAGCTTGCGTCAAACATCCTCAATGACCCTCTCGAAGTCAAAATCGCCGTCTCAAAGCCCTCAGAGAAGATAGACCAGTCGGCTGTCATATGCCATGAGGGCCAGAAGTCAGACGTGCTCAAATATCTATTCCACACCTATCACTCAAAGCGGGTCATCGTCTTTGCCGCCTCAAAACTCAAGGTCAAGGACCTTTCGCGTGAGCTCCGACGCGCCGGCTGGCGCACGGGCGAGATGCACTCTGACCTCGAGCAGCCCGAGCGCGAGAAGGTGATGCACGAGTTCAAGGCCGGACGCATCGACATTCTCGTAGCCACCGACATTGTGGCCCGCGGCATCGACATCGACGATATCAGCATGGTCGTCAACTATGACGTCCCGCGTGAGGCCGAGGACTATGTACACCGCATCGGCCGCACAGCCCGCGCCGGGTCCGACGGTCGTGCCGTCACGCTGGTCAGCGAGCGTGAGCAGTCTAAATTCAAGTTCATCGAGGATTTTATCGGCCGCGAGGTGCGCAAGGAGCAGCTGCCCGACGAACTCGGCGACACCCCCGAGTACCGTCCGCGTTCACGCGATGGCCGCAACCGCCGCAATGACCGCCGCCACTCGTCGTCGGGCCGTCGTCGCAACGACCGTCGCCGCGGCGCAGAGCAAAAGGACGCACCCAAAACCTCTTCGGCACCCGAATCTAAAGCGCCCCAAAACGCCCCGTCTACTCCTTCTGCCGAGGCCAAGACGCCCCAAAACACCGAGGCCAAGCCCAAGAAAAAGCGCCGCTACTACCGCCGCCGTCCCTCCAAGCCCCGCGAGTAATCCCCATTGTGACAGCCCGAGTTCGGGCTGTCAGCCCCTTTTTTCGGCCCGAGTTCGGGCCGATTTGCTTAAAAAAACGCAAAAGCTCGGCAAAGCTCAAATAAATTTGGCATTGCTATCGACTAATTTGTATCTTTGTCAAATAAACCGTATAGCCAAAAAATCACATATTCCCCACAGATGCCGGGTCTTCTCAAAAAACTATTTGTCATATTGCTTGCCGTTGCTACCCGGCCGGCTCTAACTGTCGCACAGGTCAACACCGATCAGGTGATGATTGTCGGACAGAACGCCCTCTATTTTGAGGACTATATGCTCTCGATACAATATTTCAATCAGGCCATAAACGCCAAGCCATATCTTGCGCGGCCCTATTTTCTGAGAGCTATTGCCAAACTCAATCTCGAGGATTATGCCGGCGCTGAGGCCGATGCTTCTAAAGCCATTGAAATTAATCCCTTTCTGACCGATGCTTGGGAGGCGCGAGGCGTGGCCCGACAAAACCTCGGGCATAACCGTGAGGCTGTCGCCGACTATCGCAAGGCTCTCGAACTGATTCCGCGCAACCGTCAGCTAATGTTCAACATGGCCCTCGCACAGTCTGAGATTAAAGACTATGCCGGAGCCGACTCTACGTTCGCTCAGATTCTGCGTTACTATCCGTCGTTTGAGAACGGCTATCTCGGCCGTGCCCGTCTGCGTCTGGCGACTGCCGACACTATCGGCGCCTCGGAGGACATCGCAAAGGCTCTCGAGCTAAATCGCAACTCGCTCAACGCCTACATAATGCGTGCCGACATCGCCATTAACTCCAATCGCGATTATGAGTCGGCGCTCAACGATATGAACGAGGCCATTCGTTTGCAGCCGCGTTTCGCAGGTCTGTATATCAACCGCGCCTTCCTGCGTTATAACCGCGACGACTATTTCGGCGCTATGGCTGATTATGACTATGCTCTAAAACTCGAGCCGCTCAACGCCGTCGCATTGTTCAACCGCGGCCTGTTAAACTCTGAGGTCAGCGCCAATGACCGTGCGCTCGAGGATTTCTCCAAGGTCTTGCAGCTTAATCCCGACGATTACCGCGCGCTTTACAACCGTGCCGTGATTTACTATAAAAAAGCCGACTACAAAGCCGGCCGCAACGATATAGAGCGTGTCATCGAGGCCTTCCCCGACTTCCCCGCGGCTTATTACCTGCGCGGTGAGTTTAACCGTCATCTCGGCAATCTCGCCGGAGCTCAGCGTGATTTCGACCGCTCGACCGCTCTCGCCAAGACCGCTCGCGAGGGCTCTCAGTCTGAGCAGGCTGAGGCCATCGAGGCGGCCCGCAAGGCACGCGAGGAGGGTGATGTGCCGCCCGAACTCGTCTCCAAGCGTTTTGCGTCACTGCTGACGGTCGATGACAATGCCGAGATAAAAGAGGAGTATAACAACAGCGCTATCCGCGGTCATGTGCAGGACCGCAATCTTGCCATCGAGACCGAGCCGCTGATGGAGCTTTCGTTCTACAACTCGCCCACCGAACTTAAGCCCGGTACATATTACATCAAGGAAATCGACGACCTCAACTCGACGCGTATGCTCAAGTTTGTCATCGTCGTCACCAACGCCGTGCCCGTGCTCGACGAAGATATTTATTCAAACCATTTCAAGTCTATCGAATATTACAATTCATATCTTGCCACCCACACGCCGCGCTCCGTCGATTATATCGGCCGTGCCATGGACTTCATAACTGTGCGTGATTACGACGCCGCCCTCCGCGACATCGAGCGCGCGATTGCCATGACGCCCGACTTTTCGCCGGCATATATTCTTAAGGCTCAGGCTAACTGGCATCGTTATAAGCTGATGGAGCTGCAGGGCGATGACGGCAAGACAGACGCGTCGACAAGACTCGCTTTGCGCCGGCAGGCTCTCGCCGACGTAGCAGCCGCTTACGACAAAGCTCTTGAAATTTCTCCGCGCACCGCTCCCGTGTGGTTTAACAAGGGATGCGTGCTCATCGAGGAACAGGACTTCACATCGGCCATCGCGGCGTTTACCCGTGCAATCGAGCTAAAAGCCGATATGGGCGAGGCTTATTTCAACCGCGGATATGTCTATCTAAAGCTCGGCAATCAGGCTGCCGGCATAGCCGACCTAAGCAAAGCCGGCGAGCTCGGCATAGTGGGCGCCTATAATCTTATCAAACGCATTTCACGCTAATAATCTTTAATACCTAACTTAATACCTAAAAACCATGTTGAACGAAAAAGACCTCTCTCAGATGGCGGCAAAAGGCATCTCGCCCGAGACCGTCGAGGCGCAGCTCGAACGTTTTCGCACGGGCTTCCCGTTTCTCAAACTTGTAGGCTCGGGCCGGCCGGGCGAAGGCATAACCGTGCTTGACGAGAAGACTGAAGACGCTGCCATCGAGCGCTGGCAGCACTATCTCGCCGACGGCGGCGAAGTCATCAAGTTTGTTCCCGCCTCGGGCGCCGCATCGCGTATGTTCAAGGCACTCTACAGCTTCGTCGACGGCAACGACGACATCGCTCCCGCCGGCAGCCCCGTTGCCGACCTCATCGCACGTATTTCCGAGGTGCCCTTCCTTGCCGAGCTTGAGGCAGCTTGCGCCAAACTTTACAGCAAGAGCGTCAGCGAGCTTGTGGCCGAAGGTCGTCAGAAAGAACTCATTCGCGCCATAATCGCCCCCGAGGGCATGAACTACGGCAAGCTCCCCAAGGCCCTCCTGACTTTCCACCGTTACCCCGGCTCAACTCGCACATCACTCGAAGAGCAACTCGCCGAAGGAGCTCAGACCGCCGCTACCGACGGCAAGGTGCGTCTTCACTTCACCGTTTCGGCCGACCATCACAAACTCTTTGAGGAAAAAATCAAAGCCGTACTTCCCGAAGTCGAGGCACGCACCGGCCTCAAATATGACATCACGATGTCAGAGCAGAAACCCTCGACCGACACAGTTGCAGCTACTGTCGACAACGAGCTCTTCCGCGACACCGACGGTCATCTCGTATTCCGTCCCGGCGGTCACGGCGCCCTGATTGAAAATCTTAACGATATCGACTCGGCCGTCGTTTTCATCAAAAACATTGACAACGTCGTGCCCGACAGCCGCCGTGAGTCGACCGTGCGCTATAAACAGATTATCGGCGGTGTGCTCATCCTCGCCCACGACTTTATCTCGGCAGCCTTAGAGTGCATCCGCTCGGGCGAGTACACTGACGCTCATCTCGCATCGTTTGTTGCATTCATGCGCGGCACACTCAACATCCACGACGCGCGCCTGTCGACACTTCGCGGTGCCGAACTCGCCAACTTCATCGCCTCCAAACTCGACCGTCCGCTGCGTGTCTGCGGCATGGTGCGCAACGAGGGCGAGCCTGGCGGCGGCCCGTTCATCGCCTATAATCCCGACGGCTCTGCCTCGCCCCAGATACTTGAGTCAACTCAGATTAATCCGGCGTCGCCCGAGGCCATGGCCATGATGAAGAGCGCCACTCACTTCAATCCCGTCGACCTCGTCTGCTATCTCAAACGCACTGACGGCAGCCGCTACAACCTGCCTGACTACGTAGACCCTGACACCGGTTTTATCTCGTCTAAATCATTTGCCGGACGCGAACTTAAGGCTCTCGAGCTCCCCGGCCTGTGGAACGGAGCCATGAGCGACTGGTCGACAATCTTCGTCGAAGTTCCCGCCTCGACATTCAACCCCGTCAAGACCGTCAACGACCTCCTGCGCCCCGCCCATCAGCAGTAAATCCTCTATGGACTCCTCATTTTAAGGAGAATCGATAATATCACAGGCCTACACTTGCCTCCATACCTCAAAAAGCGCCACTCACCCGAGCGGCGCTTTTTGTGTGTGAGTAGCATGATGAGCCGTATCTTTTGACCACAACAATGTAGGGACGCACGACCGTGCGTCCGCGCAACACGTTGAAAATCATTTGTAAAGCGCCTGCGGCGCGATTTTTTACAACCGTCTGAACAGTAGGGACATGCCAAAGCGAGCTATGCGAGTGACGGCATGTATATGGCGCAAATCGCAAGCGGCCAAATAATACTTGCCAAAGGCAAGTCCCTACATTGTGGTGGCAATCAATAGGTTATACTTTAATATCACATACGGCGCTGCGCTGCAGCGCTGACGCACCTGAGGGCTCTAATTGTCGCGCACTTTACTTTGTTGCGCTTTATCCCTCAGCTGCGCACTGCTCGCTCAGTCGCCTCCACACTTGGCGTCTTCGTTGGCGAAGTGAGGGAAGTTTTGGCCGCGTGACTCCCACTTTTTGCGCAGGGCACGCATTTTTGACTGAATGTCGCGTATATGGCTGCACGAGGCCTCGCGGTTACCGGCGAAAATTGCTGCTAACTGGCCGTCGTAATTGGCGTAAACGTTTCGGTCGCTGTTAAGATTGCGTTGCTCGGATGGCGAGAGATTGCTGTTTTTCTTTGCGCTATGGTTGTCTGATGACATTGAAGATCCCACTGACGTATCTGATGCAGTGCCGGCCGTCTCACCTTCGTCACTGCCGTTGCCTTGCGACAGCATTTGGTGAAAATCGTTAAGCTGCGTCATAAGTCCGCGAGCGAAATCTTTCCAGTCAAAAGTCCACTGTGAGGTCACTCCGCGCACATGATCGACAAGCTGTGAGTACTCCACTGACGAGCTGACATATGTCGTCTCGCCGTTTCGGCACGACTCTGTAAGCCAGTTGTGGTCGGGGTAAATATATGTGCCGCTCCCGCGTCGTTCCCCATCCTTGAATTTTGAGATGAAAAAGGTATTTCCGGGCAGAAACATCAACCCGAGGCCGTTCATCCCGGCTCCGTTGTATTCGCCTGCATATGTAGCGCCTTCGTTGAGATCCATGCACCCGAACATCATGTCTGCGTCATCGTCTGTCACATCAGGCTCCGACGCGCCTGTCTCGGGGTCGATGCGGCCCTTAAAAAGCAGTCGGCCCATGCCGTCGTAGCAGCGTATGCGTCCCGCCGGCTGTCCGGCTCGCCACCGCCCCGCGCAAATACGATACTCCGGCTCCAAAGGCGATTCCACCCCGATAGGATATATCATCACTCCCTGTCCGTCGGGCTTGCCGTCAGCGAGGTCGCCGAAGTAGACCGAGCCGTCGCTGTAACGACATAGCGCCACGCCATCCTCCCGTCCCTTGAGCATCTGCACGTTGCCGCGCAGCTTACCGTTGTCTAAATTGGCGTTGACTATATATTCGATCGCTTTGACGCATATGCGTTCGGTCATCCCTTCGACCGCCGATGAGGTTATGCTGAAGGTCAGTACCAGCAGTGTAAGCAGGGCTCTCATAGTACATTCATTCTTCGATGGTAATCGTTTCAAGCTCTTGCCACTTCTTCTTGTTCTTCAGACGCTTCTGCACCTCTTTCATTTCGACCGGTGCAAGGCGCATATCGTTCATTGTGTTGGCGACGACTTCATAGTAGTACACTTCGCCATCCTCGGCGTCGAGCGACACCTCGCCTTTGTAAGTGGTGACTTCGCCCGTCATGGGCAAAGTATACTTCATTTCTAATGTTAAGGTGAGACGTTCGTCAGACGGGATTACGAGTTTGCGGTATGCATTGTGATTGGTGACAATGGGCACGACGCAGCTTTGAAATGTCTGTTCCTTTTTCTTAGGACCGTTGAGTTTGCAGACCTCTTTGCCGTCCACGTATATTGTATTGTCAGTGTTGGTCTGGAGGCTCTGGAAGATGTAGACCTCGCTCTCGGCGCAAACTGACAGCGTCGACAGAGCGCAAAACAGAGTGAATATAAGATTTTTCATCATAGTATGACTTTGTGGCAAAAATAGTCAAAAAACGGAAAGCACAACAAAAAAATTCCGTGCTATTTTATTCGCAACGTGCACTCCTGACGGGAATAAACCTATATGTAATGCGGATGAAATATCGATGGAGTATGCTTTATGGTCAGGCGATATAGTTCAAAGCGATGGCTCAAATGTGCGAAACTAATAGCAGTGATGCTCGGGAAAGGGAAACTTAAGGGCGCCAGAACACCCACCATGGAAGTGGACCTGCACTTTTCTTTGAGAGAGTGAAACGGAAAAGGTCAATCACATAGAGGACAAGCCCCAAGATACCGAGTACCAAGGCAGCGACGAAAATCCAACCTATTATGTGCGCTAATATATTGACCATAATGTTAAGTGTGTAATTCAATGCAAAAATAAAAAAAATAATTTGATATGACTAACAGTTTTGACTACATCTTTAATATCGATGGCAATTTCTGCGCCAAGATAAATGGACTCTTTCGCGGCATGCCTCCTTCCGGCATCGTCTAATAACTCATGGGTTTCCATGAGAATAGCGCCTGCGGTGCGATTTTTTACAACCGTCTGCGGAGTTGGCGGATTGTTCGGAGGAGAAAAACATCTCGGAGAGATGGTGACGCGGCCGCAGGCCGCTTTCAACCCCACATTAAGCGATAGCGTATCTGGGGTGGCACGTGAAGAATCGTGCATTTTTCTCGAAGAGAATAAACCGCTCAAAGCACCGGAGGTGCGAATTGTCTACAACCGTCTGAACAGTAGGGACATGCCAAAGCGAGCTATGCGAGTGACGGCATGTATATGGGGCAAATCGCAAGCGGCCAAATAATACTTGCCAAAGGCAAGTCCCTACATAGTGGTGGCAATCAATACATTATACTTTAATATCACATACGGCGCTGCGCTGGAGCGCGCTGATGCGCCTACAGCGCTACGAGAGTAAAATCGCGTTAAAAACGTTTCCAGTCGTGATTTTCGTCCGCGTTAACGGCGCAACCATATGAGTTTCAAGGAGAAAAACATCTCGGAGAGATGGTGACGCGGCCGGAGGCCGCTTTCAACCCCACATTAAGCGATAGCGTATGTGGGGTGGCATATGATATCGCTCCGCATTTTCCTCGTAGAGAATAAACCGCTCAAAGCACCGGAGGTGCGGATTGTCTACAACCGTCTGAACAGTAGGGACATGCCAAAGCGAGCTATGCGAGTGACGGCATGTATATGGGGCAAATCGCAAGCGGCCAAATAATACTTGCCAAAGGCAAGTCTCTACATTGTGATGGCAATCAATACGTTATACTTTAATATCACATACGGCGCTCCGCTGCAGCTCTGATGCGCCTACAGCGCTACGAGAGTAAAATAGCGTTCAAAACGTTTTCAGTCGTGATTTTCGTCCGCGTTAGCGGCGCAAGCATATGATTTTCAGAGAGAAAAACATCTCGGAGAGATGGTGACGCGACCGCAGGCCGCTTTCAACCCCACATTAAGCGATAGCGTATGTGGGGTGGCATATGATATCGCTCCGCATTTTCCTCGTAGAGAATAAACCGCTCAAAGCACCGGAGGTGCGGATTGTCTACAACCGTCTGAACAGTAGGGACATGCCAAAGCGAGCTATGCGAGTGACGGCATGTATATGGGGCAAATCGCAAGCGGCCAAATAATACTTGCCAAAGGCAAGTCCCTACATAGTGGTGGCAATCAATACCTTAACCTTGATATCACATATGGTGCTACGCTGCAGCTCTGATGCGCCTACAGCGCTCCGAGAGTAAAATAGCGTTCAAAACGTTTCCAGTCGTGATTTTCGTCCGCGTTAGCGGTCGTAGCCGCATAGCAGCGCGGGCATATTACCTATGACTGCGCAGACCTGACGGCGTTCTACTCATGGAAATAATTTCTATAGCGGCCCGTGCTCTTTTCGCCAAGAAACGTTAAATAATCCGTGGCGGCATCAAAAAGTCGTTCAATGGTTTAGACAACTCGGCGAAAAATTGTAACTTTGCACATTGTAAAGTTCTAATCCGACATGTTCCGATTCCTGAAATATACTGTTCTGTTATCTGCGCTTGCCCTTGCTCTCGGCTCTTGCGGAGAGTATCAGCGTGTGCAGAAGAGCACTGACTACGACTATAAATTTGACTATGCCAAGCGAGCCTTCGAGGAGAAACGCTATGTGCAGGCCGCCACTATTCTTGAGGACTGCATCACCGTTTTCAAGGGCCGTGACCGTGCCGAGGAGTCGCTCTATCTCCTCGCCATGAGCCATTATGAAAATAAGGATTACGAGACATCGGGCTCCTATTTCCGTACGTATTACAGCCGATATCCTAAGGGCAAATATGCCGAGCCGGCTCGTTTCTACTGTGGCTACGGCTACTATCTCGACAGCCCCGAGGCGCAGCTCGACCAGTCAGGCACAATCAAGGCCATCGAGGAGCTGCAGGCCTTCCTCGACTACTATCCGCGCAGCGACAAAGTCTCGATAGCCCAGAGCGCAATCTTCGAGCTACAGGACAAGCTGACTCTCAAGCAGCTCCAGAACGCCCAGCTCTACTACAACCTCGGCACCTATATGGGCAACAACTATGAGAGCGCCGTCATAGTGGCCCGCAACGCCATCAAAGACTATCCTTACTCAAAATATAAAGAAGACCTCGAGCTTCTGATACTCAAAGCCCGTTATCAGGAGGCTGACCTGAGTGTCGACGAGCGCAAGGCCGACCGATTCCGTGAGGTGATTGACGAGTATTACTCATTCATTAACAATTATCCCGACAGTCCCAACCGCGGCGAGGCAGACAATATCTTCAAAATCGCCTCGAAATACGTAAAAGATTAATCAGCAGCCCATAGCGCGGCTGATACACGATATAGCCAAATCACGAATAATATTAAAATCAAACAAACATATCATCATGGACTACAAGAAAAGCAATGCCCCTCTCAACACCGTCACACGTGACATGATTGAGCTCTCCGAAGACACCGGCAACGTCTATGAAACAGTATGCATTATCGCCAAACGTGCAAATCAGATTGCCGGCGAGATGAAACACGACCTTGAGAAAAAGCTTCAGGAGTTTGCTTCGCTCAACGATAACCTCGAGGAAATTTCAGAAAACCGCGAGCAGATTGAGATTTCACGTTACTACGAGAAACTTCCCAAGCCGACTCTGATTGCCGCTCAGGAATACGTCGACCACAAACTCGTCTTCCGTAACCCTGTCAAAGATCGTTCGGGTCTCGACTGATAATTTCATACAGATGACAAAAAAGGTGCGAAATTTTCAGACTTTAAAAAATTTTGTTAACTTTGCACCCGCTAATCAATATTTTATTAATCAACCCAAACATCCTCAAGAATGCACTTAAGTTCTGAAGAAAAAGTAGAGATCTTTGAGAAGTACGGTAAGGGCAAGACTGACACTGGCTCGCCTGAAGCCCAGATTGCATTATTCTCTGTCCGTATTGCTCACCTGACTCAGCATCTGAAGTCAAACCACAAAGATCATACAACTGAGCGCGCTCTTAAGATGCTGGTAGGTAAGCGTCGTCGTCTTCTCGACTATCTCGTTAAGAAAGACATCAACCGTTACCGTGCCATCATCGCTCAAAAAGAGCTCGGTATCCGCAAGTAAGACGCCGACAAGCGCTGCTACTTAAAGATTACAGCCGGAGGCTGCCACTAAGCTGTGGCGGCCTCCGTGTTTTACAGGGCCATAGTGTCACGCGATTGATGCCATCGAATCTGTTTGATACAACAAAATATGGTCATGGCGCGTTAATCTGATTAGTAATGCTAATTAATATATAGTGATGAAACATCTTATTTATATAGGCTCGGCCGCAATTCTGGCAGTTATGATGTCAGGGTGTGCCGTATTCAATCCGCAGAGAGAAAGCAAAACAGTCACCGTCAAAGGCTCGGAGGCTACGGTGGTCGATAACAAGACATCCACCAACAAAACGACAGCCAAGACCCCGGCCAAGAAACAGCCGCAGACTGCCGCCGACAACCGGCATGAGTCCGCCACATCCAAGAAACACGCCGCCGACAAGACAGCGGCGCTTGCCGACCAACTTGCCGGAGAGTGGCAGATAGTATCAGTCGACGGCAAGCCTCTGCCGGCGCTTGATGAGGTGCCTTACATAATGTTTGACAAGCGCGACAACCGGTTTTATTGCTCTAACGGTTGCAATGTGCTCAACGGAGGCTGGAGAATAAATGCTGACGGCCGATTGGAGTTCTCAAATTCGTTGTCGACTATGAAGTATTGTGCCGATATGGGTTATGACGTCCTGATTTCTTCGGCTTTGGATGAGACTAAAACGGCAGATATCAAAATAGAGCGTCTCGGCCATGAGACCTATCTTAAATTTTTCAATGCCAAGGGTGGCGAAATATTCTCAGCACGTAAACACAACATGGAGTTTCTAAACGGCAACTGGCAGATAGTATCTGTCGGTGGTAAAGAAATAAACGACGAGGAGGCGACCATCTTCATCGACATCGCCGAACTCAAGGTGCACGGCAACACCGGTTGCAACTACTTTAACGGCGAACTGTTTATTAATCCGGCCAAGTCAAACGCCATTGATTTTAGCCGTATGGCCACCACGCGCATGGCTTGTCCCAAATATGAGCAGGAAGGAGCCATACTTCTCGCTTTAGAAGAGACCGCCTCTGCCATCGAGGGTGATGCCGGCCATGTGATACTCCTTAACGGAGCCGGTAAAGAGCTGATGGTGCTACGTCATCTCGACGTCGCCCCGCAAGAATGAGGCTCTCTATAGCTCTTGCCAAGGTTGACCGCACAATTCAGCCCGCAAAGCCGCGCTTTGAAAATTTGTTGTAATAATTTTCATCAGAAAGTTTTGTAGGATTGATAATTATGGCTAAATTTGCAAGCCATTACGATTTTCTCGCCTTACCAGCGAAGAATTAAGTTGATCAACAAGCAAATAACTATAGAAATGAAAAAAGACATTCATCCCGCCTCATATCGCGAAGTTGCCTTCAAAGATATGTCTAATGACGAGGTATTTATCACTCGCTCGACCGTAGCATCTAAAGAGACTATCGAAATCGACGGCAAGACTTATCCTCTGGTTAAACTTGAAATCACCAGCTCGTCTCACCCCTTCTTCACCGGCAAGCAGAAACTCGTCGATACCGCCGGCCGCGTAGACAAGTTCATGAGCCGTTACGGCAACCGCAACAAAAAGTAAATCCATATCCCTCGCGAGGATAAAGATTTAAAGAAATATCAGACGCCTGCCTCTGTGTCACCCACACGAGGCAGGCGTTTTGTATATAATTTTGAATTTTGGGATTGGGAATGGGTGTTCGGTTTTATGTCTGCGGCGGTTGGAGGCTGCCTCGGTGTGAAGCGCGGGACGCGCGAGTCCTCTACAACCCACTGCGAAGCACGAAGTGCGCAGCTGTGGGATAAAGGCGTGTATAGAAAACAGCGCGACAAGTCGCGGAGCTGGCGCAGTCGCGCTGCAGGGAAGCTCCGTATGTGATATCAAGGTGTAACGTATTGATTGCCACTACAATGTAGGGACTTGCCTTTGGCAAGTATTATTTGGCCGCTATAATTCGCGAATTATACATGCCGTCGCTCGCTGCGCTCACTCTGGCATGTCCCTACTGTTGAGGCGGTTGTAGAAAATCCGCGCCTCCGGTGCTTTCAAATCGCCCTCCATATTTATTTCCCTGCGTAGCGGCGGGTGCGGGAGTCGGAGATGGGGCCTGAGAAGTCTAAGCCAAAGCCGAATGTGTAGACGTTCTCGTCAGCATCGGTGTAAGGCTCGATGTCGTGCGGACGGTCTTCGCAGTGGCGCTCGACGGCAGCCATGTCTCGCGGCATCTCGAAGGGCAGCAGGCCTGACGGGCGCTCTGTGCCGGCGATGATGTCGAAGACGGCGCGTGGATCGACGTCAAAGGTCACAAGGATGGCGTCGCAGAGCGGCTCGACCTCGGCCATGACCATCGGGTTGACGACATTGACCACGGCGATAAGCGGCTTTCCGGGCATCTGACGTCTGACGCGGCGTAAGGTCTCTAAGTCGGTGCGGTTGATGGTGCGTGCCGTTTTGCCTCGGTATGAGCGATTGTCCGACGGCTCGTAAGGGTCGCCTCCGGCTATGCTCGTCTCGCGCGCATCGACGGCTGTGTAGTCTTCATATTGCAGGCTGATAGGAATGTAACCGTTGCCGCCGGCCTCGCGGTCGGCCATGTCATAGCCCATCCACAGGCTGTGAGGCGATTCGATAAACACTACGGCCACGTCGGCGTCGACGGGGTCACTGACGCGCTTGAAATAACGGCTTGCGGCATCTCCGGATGCCGGGTCATAGCGGCGCTCGGAGAGCATGGTGCGCCAATAGTTGGGACCACCGGGTATTACACGGTCAGGCACATATATCTTGGCCTCGCGGCGCAGCGGCAGACACCGGTCGTGATTTTTGAGCATTATGATGCTGCGGAGTTGTTGGCGATAGCCTGCGGCGGTGAACTCGGGGTTGCCGACCTCGGCGCGTGTTACGTCGGGGTCGATATAGGGATTGTCGAAGAGCCCGACGCGGAACATGTTGAGCAGCAGACGACGGGCCGACTGCTCCATGCGGCGGCGCATCCAATCCTCGCCGTGCTCGGCGACGCCCATGCGGTAGGCCTCGAGCACGGGAGCGATGCGGTCGTTGCCGCCGAACTGGTCTACGCCGGCCATCAGTGCCTTGTAATGGCGCTCGGCCTCAGTCAGATTCTCCACTCCCCACGGCTTGCCCGAGTGTATGCCGGGGTGCTGCTCGTCGTGGGTAATGAGCCAGTCGGTGCAGACCACTCCGTCATAGCCGGCCTCGCCGCGCAGCATATCGGTGATGATGCGACGGTCGTATGAGTTGCCGACAGTCTCGTCGCCCTGACCGTATGATATGGTGTAGTAAGGCATCACAGCCGATGCCGAGCGTGTGCCGTGGCGCAGGTCGAAGGCTCCGTGGGTAAACGGGTATTTGTGCTGCTCGAAGCAGCCGCCCGGATAGACGGCATATTTGCCGTTGCCGTAGTGGGCGTCGCGGCCGCCTTCGCCCGAGCCTCCGCCCGGCCAGTGCTTGGCCATGGTATTGACGCTGCGACAGCTCCAGCCCTCACCGTCGGGCGACTGGAAGCCGTCGCTGTAGGCGCGTGTGAGGTCAGCGACGAGCTGAGGGTCGTTACCGAAGGTGCTCGCGTAGCGGTACCAGCGCGGGTCGGTGCCGAGGTCAGCCTGCGGCGAAAGGGCTGTGGAGATACCCTGCAGACGGTATTCACGTGCGGCTATACGGCCGAACTCATAGACAATGTCAGGGTCGAAAGTCGCGGCGAGGCCGAGCATATTGCTCCACAGCGAGGTGTTGCCGCCGCAGCCGGCGGCAAACTCGGGGTCGCCCGAGCGCCAGAGACGCGGGTCGCTCGAATTGTTGGCGGGGATGCCATAGCCGATAGCCTCAGCCATAGCCTGCATGCGGTTGCTCCATCGTGCGGCGTCCGCCGGACTTGACACTGCCGATACGAGCACGTGGCGCACGCGGTCTTCGGTGATAAATTTGCGCTGCATGTCGCTGATATCCCATGGATTGGCTCCGCTATCGGCGTATTTCCGGCCTCCGTAGGTGTCGTTGACCATTGGTATACGGTTCTGCGGGCTGTAAAGCATCAGTCCGGCTATGTCCTCGACGGAGAGGCGTGAGGCGAGGTCGGCAGCGCGCTCCTCAGGTGTCAGGCGCCAGTCTGCATAGGGCAGAAGACGGCCGTTGCGGCCGAAATCCTTGAACGGCAGACCGTCTTTTTCTATTATGCCGATACCTGATTCGGGCGAATACCCTAATTCGACCCCGTTGTCAAGCGTTAGCACGATGAAGTTGTCGATTTTGCGGACGGTATAGCCGCGACGACCACTTGTGTCAGTTGTAATAGTTGATGCCATTGTGTATTGAGCTGTATTCAATTCAAGCAGCGATAAAATTACAAAAAATACTGTGTGTTTTATGGTAATCGTATCGTGTTTTATAGAATGTATAAAAAAGGCGGAGAGCTCGCGGCCCTTTGATGGGTTACGCGGCTCTCCGCCGGTCGGTTTATGGTTTAAACAAGTATTTTATTCAAACTCTATCAGTATGGCGTCAGTGCCTACGACCTCGTCAGGTTTGACAAAGATACGTTTGACGGTGTGATCGGCTGTGGCCTGCACGTCGTTCTCCATCTTCATTGCCTCGTAGACAAGGAGGATGTCGCCTTTCTTGACTTTGTCGCCGGGCTTGACATTAACCTCGATGATACGGCCGCCCATGGGTGCGGTGAGTGTCTCGCCGGTGATGGGAGCGTCGTCGACTTTCTCTTCGGCTTTGGCTTCGGCGGGTTTCTCTTTGGCCTGCTTGGCCTCGAACTCCTCGGTGCGGCGGCGACGGAGGAAACCGTTGGCTACGTTGGGCAGGAGCTCCATCAGCAGCTCTTCCTCGCGGTTAGAGGCGAGTTTGACACCGCCGAGTTCTTCGATAACAGGATTCTCGGGGCGTTTGTAAGATGCAGTATCGTAGGGCTTCTCCTCGGGGCTGCCGGTGATTTTCTCGCGGAACTCGGCTTTGACAGCTACGGGTGTGTGGCCGTACTCGCCTTTGACTAATGAGATGAACTGATTAGACTTGGTTGTGTAGTCGGGGTTACCTTTGCGGCGGTCCATAGCGACAGACACGGCCTGAGAGCCTACAATCTGGCTGGTCGGGGTCACGAGAGGCACGAGACCGGCGTCGCGGCGCACCATGGGGATGAGGCGCATTGCGTCGTCCAAGAGGTCGTCGGCGTGGAGAGCTTTGAGCTGTGCGACCATGTTAGAGTACATGCCGCCGGGCACCTCGGCGTTCTTTACAAGCTCGTTGGGCTTGGGGAAACCGAAGTATTCCTCGATGGCGTGGCAGGCTTCGAGCAGAGTCTCCTCGTCGCCGGCTTTGGCGGCTGCGACTGCACGGTCGAGCTGTGCCTCGACGTCGGCAGGCAGTTTGTCAGTGAGCGGGTCGAATTCGCGCGGAAGCTTGCCGAGGTCAAAGTCTTTGAGCGACTGACGTGCGCCAAGCAGACGTGTGCGGATTTCGCCGACGGCTTTCATGTCTACATCAATCTCGATGCCGAGACGCTGAGTGAACAGATAGACGAGCTCGATGGCGGGAGCTGCCGAGCCTCCGCCAAACCACCAGATGTTGGTGTCGAGGATGTCGACGCCGTTGAGGATTGCCATAACGCACGATGCCAGACCGTAGCCCGGGGTGCAGTGGGTGTGGAAATCGACAGGTACCTTGACTGCGGCTTTGAGCTTGCTGATGATAGATGCGGCACGCGAGGGATTGACCAGACCGGCCATGTCCTTGAGGGTGATTATCTTGGCGCCGAGAGCCTCCATTGCTTTTGCCTTCTCGACAAAATACTCGTCGGTGAAGATTTTCTCGGGCTCAACGGCCTTTTTGCCCATCAGGCGGCCGAAGAAACCGGGGCGTTTGATGTCGGCGGGGTCGGTCTTGGGGTCTACTGTGTAGCAGACAGCGCCGTCGGCGATGCCGCCGAGCTCGTTGATTAGGCGGATTGATTCCTTGACGTTGTCAATATCGTTGAGGGCGTCGAAGATACGCATCACGTTGAGGCCGTTTGCAATAGCCTCTTTATAGAAACCTTCGAGGACGTAGTCGGGGTAGGGCACGTAGCCGAATAGGTTGCGTCCGCGTGACAGTGCGGAAAGGAGAGATTTGCCTTTCATTACTTTTGACACCGAACGCAGGCGGTCCCACGGAGACTCGTCGAGATAACGCATTACGGAGTCAGGAACTGCACCGCCCCAGACTTCCATGATGTAGAATCCTGCATTCTCGTAGTAAGGCAGGAGTTTGTCAATCTCGGCTTGGCTCAGGCGAGTCGCAAACAATGATTGCTGTCCGTCACGCAGTGTCAGGTCACGGATTTTGAGTTTTTTGCTTTCCATAAAGTCAGGTCTTATCTTAAGTGAAAAAATCAGATTCGTGTATAATTGTGTCAGGATGCAAATTTATGCAATAATTCGATTATTAAAGAAATTTTTCCACAATTTTTTGAATATTATGAAAAATTTATTCACAAAAGCGGCTGATGATTTGTTTTTATATTAAATTTGTTGTGTTTCCCACGACTATATACTTTCAGCAACGTTTGTCTAAACCCTGTTTACGGACTCATAGATTATGTTCAGTTTTTTTAAAAAGAAATCATCGCCCGACGAGAGACGTCTGTGTTTTTCGACCGATATACATTGTCATGTCTTACCCGGAGTCGACGACGGCTCACCCGACACGACGACCTCTGTCGACCTTGTCAGTGCCCAGTCGCGCTGGGGTATAAAGCGGGTTTTTGCAAGTCCTCATGTGACGCTCGGTGTGTTTGAGAACACGCCCGAGACCATCGCCGGCCCGCGCGAAGATTTGCGTAAAGCTTTGGCTGAAAAGGGCGTGGATGTCGAGCTTGCCAACCATGCCGAGTATCGCATCGACGATTTCTCGCTCGCGCAGATTGACTCGCCGCAGGCCATGAAACTGCCGGGTGACTATGTGATGATAGAGAATCCGTTCAGCTCAGAGCCGGGATTGCTTGACAAGATTGTGTTTGACCTGCAGGTCAAGGGACTGCGCCCCATACTCGCTCACCCCGAGCGATACAGCTATTATTACCGCCGGCCCGAGCGCTATCAGCAGCTGCATGACGCCGGACTGCTCTTTCAGGTCAATGTGCTGAGTCTCGCCGAGGCTTACGGCAAGGAACAGCGCAAGATGAGCGAGTATCTGATAGAGAAAGGCCTCGTCGACTTTCTCGGCACCGACATGCACAACATGCGCCATGTCGCGATAATCGACGCCTACCTCTGCTCCCGCGCCGCCGCATCACACCGCCGCGCCTTAGAAGGGCGTCTGATGAACGACAAGATATAATAAGTCGTTTCTGTCTGTCAAGAAGGCTATATATTTGTATTTCGGGGTGATTTAAAGAAAATGTAGGAAAAAAACGTGAGTCGGATTGGAATTTATCCGTGACGTTTGTAAATTTGCAGCGCAAGGCAGTTGTTATGGAACAACTGTCGGGGAGATTACATCATCTTGGCAATTCGGCTCAGACAGGCTGAAAGTGATGGAACGGCTCTTCTTCCCGTATGCCTTCATACGGCATCGAATACATATATATTGTTGCGTCCCGTTTGCAATGCTTAGATTTCGCTCGGCCGTTGTCGCGGCCGGTCTTTAAGCATATTATGCAAATAACAATATATAATAATTATGGGACTATTTGATAAACTTAAGAAAAATGTTTCGAGTGCGGTGAAAGATGCCGTAAGTGATTCTTTTGGGGACACGATTAATGAACTTACGAGCAGTTTCAAAAACGTTCGTTCGATTGTAGATGAAATTCGTTCGGAGGGTGCCTCCATGTTAGGAACAAATTCTCTGACAAATTCTCTGACAAATTCTCTGACAAATTCCCTGACCGGTCTTAAACAGCAGATGGCAAAGCCCGGTCAGACGATGACAAAGCCCGGTCAGACGATGACACCCAAACAGAGCACACCTGAGGCAACCGGTTTTAAAGCTGAAGAACTGTTGAAAGTGGGGAAAATCATCAGCGATGACGCCACGGCCGATTCAGACGGGGATGTAAGAGCGTCTTTTCCGGCTGATGACAAGTTTAATATCAGGCGTACTGTCTGGCTGATGCTCGGTCCGGAAAGACTGACTGTGCAGATGGCGATGCATTCGCCATGTGACAACGGTAAGTCACGGCGAGCGCTTGACTCAATGTCTTTGGGCGCCGGTGTCAGCGCCGATGTGTCAGACGACGGTGTCGTAAGATTCAACTATCGCATCGTTGTGGATAAAAACAGCGATTTGGCAGCCGTAAGTTATAAGACAATGCAGGCTGTCACTCTCCTCGGCAAGCATACGGCTGATTTCTGCCGTGCGGCAGGACATGACTATGTAAACCGCAAGTTGAGAATGACCACAGATGTGCTCGTGGATTTACTCAAAAAGAACGGAGTGAGAGAATATGAGGTTGACTCTGACGGCGATGTGCGCGCAGACTATTCCAAAGCTCAGGACCAATCTTTCAGATGGTTTGTGTGGTATATGATTTCTGACGATGAGATAATGATTGATTCAGGAAGTACTGAAATAGCTGATTGTGTGGATATCAGACAAGTAGTCGATTTTGTAAACAATAATGATTCGTGCAGAGGCATTGTTACCGCCAAGATTACCGATAAGGGAAGTCTCAGACTCAAGGCAGCCATACCGTATGGAGACGAGAAGGCTTTTGTCGACAAATGGGTGGATGTAGACTCTACACTGAATGTAATTTGGCATACAGTTTACCTCGTGGGAAAAGAGCAGGAGAAAAACCTTCGCCGTGAGGCAGAACGAAGAACTGCCGCCGAAAGCGAACGGCAGGCACGATATGACAACGATGATGACGACGACGATGATGAATACCGGACAGAAACTTCAGGCAGATGCAATTCGTCGGTGTCGGCTGAGCGTGAACGGAAAGCAGAGGAAAAACGTAGAAAAGAAGAAGCTAAACGTCGCAAGGCCGAAAAGATAGCCCGTCTTCAGTCAAGAATCAAGGATGCTGAGGGAAATCTTGTTACATATTATAATAATCTTGAATTGTTTAAGCAGAATCCGTCACATAATGCCGACAAAATAAAGGGAACCAAGGCCGAGATTGCACGCCGCAAAGCGGTTATAAAAGGCTATAAAGATGAGATAGCACGCATCAGACGCGAGGAATAGCACTCATCTTTCCACAAGTGATGGACGGTTTAACTATTATTGACATATGGTCTGTGATAGTTAAACCGTTTTTCCATATGTCTGTGATTACTCTCTGAGCAGCAGGGTGATGGCGAAGTCGAGCATAGTGTCTCGGCCTTGGAGGGCCGCAGTCGGGTCGAGGTCGACAGCGCAGCCCGCAGAGGGCTCGATGCCGTTTTCGGTCGGGTGTCCCTCGGCGTCTAAAACGGGGCAGGCCGACATTCTGACGCCCCAGCCGCAGGGTATCTCCGACGAGTAGGGCATGCCGGAGCCGCCGCCTGTGGTGGCGCCAACGATTTTGACCTGCGGAAGCAGTTTCATGATAGACACGAAATTATTTGCGGCGCTGAATGTCGAGCGGTTGGTCAGTACGACCACAGGCTTGGTCCAGCGCACACGCCCGGTCTCGGCAGGGTCGTAATAATAGGCGTATGGCTCTGAGAAATCGTTATGACCCGGGCCGGTCTTGTGGCTGATGTAGCCGGCGAGGATGCGGCTGTCAATGAAACGCGCTACAAGTCTCTCGACATTGGTCATCGAGCCGCCGCCGTTGTCACGGATGTCGATAATGAGGCCGCGGCAGGGGTTGAAGTAGGCAAGAATAGCGTCCAAGGCGCCTTCGCCGACCGGAGCGCTGAACGACGGATAGCGCATGTATCCGATGCCTTCGTCCAAGACGTCGTAGTCGATAGTGCCGACAGTTTTGTAGTCGAAACCGAAGTAATACTGTTCGACGAGGCGTTCGTCGTAATTCTGAGGATAGTCAGACCACCAGCGGCGGTAATATGAGGTCTCGAACGACGAGCTCAGGTTGACATGGCCGTCGCGCAGTTCGTCGAGCATCTGCGCGCAGAGATCGAAAAACTCGCGTGTGCCCATCTTGGTCTTGACCAACGGGCGGTAGCGTGTGTAGACCTCGTCCCAGTCGACACCTTTCTCGTCAAAGAAACAGTAATGTTGGTCGACGACTGTCCACAGGGCGTCGAAATTACCCTCGCGGTCGTTGTCCCAGTCTTCCATCTTATGGCAGCCGGAGAGAGCAAGCGCTGTCACAATCGCGGCCGAAATATATGTCAGAAATTTGCGTGTCATCAGTAAAGAGCAGAGATTATGCGTGCACGGCGGTCGATGCGGCCGTTGCGTCCTAGCGAGAGCCACTCGCCGCTGACGCCGATGCTTAGCGTGTGGGTGAAACGATGCGTGACGATGTTGTTGACCTTGCTTGAGAAAATATCGCCGTGATAGCCGATGCGCAGGGCCGTGTCGCCGAAGCGCAGGTCTGCCGTCAGCAGATTGTCGAGACGGAAATAGTTACCGGGCCATGCGGCGTGCACGAGTCCGTTGCGGTTGCCGAGATATATCTCGTAGTAGAGTTCGCCGTAATCGGGAGAGAAGAAGACGCCGGTCAGCGGCAGTGTCGGCTGATAGCGCAGTGTGACGGGCAGACGCCCGAGGCTCAGGTTGTAGGTTGCCATACCGGTCAGGCCGATAGTCCAAGCACCCTTGGCGGCGACGGGGGTGTTGCCGTTGCGCGCGAGATACATCGCTCCGGCGCGCAGTCCGGTGTTGCCGCCCCATGCGAGACGCAGGCCGCTGACTGCCTCGATATCATATCGCCACATCATGCTCCACGACAAGTCGAGGGCGAGGTCCCACATAGTGGCGTTGCGGGCCGGATTCTCACAGTGATTAAGGCCGAGCGAGCCGCGCAACTGCATAATGTTGCGGTCAGGGTTATGGCGCATTGCCTGCAGCCGCTCATATGCGAGGGCGAAGTGCTGCCCGGTGTATTTGAGCGGCGTCAGATATGTGTCGGCGAGATGGGCCGAGCCTATTTCTATGGTGTAAGCTGCGGCGACGGGACGCAACGGACGCACGGAGTCGGAGTTCTCGGTACCGTGTGCCGTCATTGACAGACAGACTGTCAGGACGGATGCCAATAGTTTGAGTTTCATCGCTGCGGATTTAGAATATGCGTTGCTGACCGGTGATTTCGTCGCGCACCTCGTCGTCAGATTTTTCGGGCTCTTCGGCGTCGATTTCGTCTCCGATGTCATCGATGTCGGCCGTCGGTGCGTCGGTGTCATCGTCGTCTGTCTCGACGACCTCCTTGGGCTCAAGCTCCTCGATGGCGTCGATGGCAAAGGTTGTCAGACGTTTGCCCTTGGCTTTGAATGATTTGACGGCGATAAACTCCTCGGCGTCGACTGTCAGCGGGTCGCGGAAGTCGTCGGGAGCGGCAAAGGTGACGCGGAACATAGCTCCGGGCTTGTCACTCAGCACAATCAGCGTCGACGCCTCGTTCTCACCGAGATAGCGCTGTTTGCGCTGCGACGACTCGAAACAGAAGCGCTTGATGTAGGGATAGCCTTGGTCGGCATCGTTGAGTATAGCCGTCCAGACCGTCTTGGGACGAAATTTCTCCAAGCGGAGCACATTGTCTTCGTAGTGGTTTGTGGCGTCGAAGCCTGTGGTGTAATACTCGCCGTTGTCCAAGATTACGAGCACCTGATCGTTGCCCGAGAACTCGCCGAGATATTCGCCGCGGCCCTCGTAGTTGAGGCGCATAACGTCGCGGTCAAACCATACCTCGCGGCCGCCGAGAGTCGACGCGCCGTGCTCTTTGAGCGAGAAACGGTGCACCTCGTTTTTGGTCACGAGATTGCCCATCGACTGCTTGCCCTTGATGGCGAGGTTGGCGAAGTCGATGTCAAACTGCAGCGTCTTGAGGCGCTGTTTGGGCTTGAGGGTTACCTTGACAACCTCGGCCTCGCCGTTGGGATTGGCCGAAAACCACACGACACGTGAGCCGGGCTCGCCTTTGGTCAGATTGTAGACCTTGTCGCGTGTGACGCCGGTGACGGCGAAGCGTTTCATGTAGTATGGCGCTCCGGGTGCACCGTTGCGGTAAATGACGTTGTAGATTGTGCGCTCGTCGTTGCGCTTGAACACATTGACATGGAGCACGTTTTTGTCGACGAAGAGCTTTTCCTGCACTTTTACGACCTTATATCGACCGTCTTTGTAGAAGATTATGATGTCGTCTAATGACGAACAGTTGCAGACGAACTCGTCCTTTTTGAGTCCGGTACCGATAAAGCCTTCCTCGCGGTTGATGTAAAGCTTCTCGTTAGCTTCGGCCACCATGGCAGCCTGAATGTTGTCAAAGCCGCGGATGACCGTGCGGCGCGGATAAGCGGCGCCGTATTTGTCTTTGAGACGCTGGTACCATGCGATAGTATATTCGACGATATGTTCGAGATTGTCGTTTATTTCGGCAATCTGTTTGTCCAAGGCCTCGATGCGGCGGTCGGCCTCGTCGGCGCTGAAACGGAAGATACGTTTCATTTGGATTTCGGTCAGGCGAACGATGTCGTCGCGTGTCAGCTCGCGCAGCAGGTCTGGCTTGTAGGGGTCGAAACGGCTGTCGATGTGGGCGATGGCGGCGTCCATGTCGACTGCCTCCTCATATTCGCGGTCTTTGTATATGCCCTCGGCAATGAAGATTTTTTCGAGCGAGGCGAAGAGTTTCTGTTCGGCGAGTTCGCCGAGCTTTATGCGCAGCTCTGTCTCGAGGATGTGCTTTGTCAGGTCGACCGAGTGGCGAAGCACGTCGCTGACGCCGAGGAAGTGTGGCTTGCGCTCGGAGATGACGCAGCAGTTTGGCGAGATGCTGACCTCGCAGTCGGTGAAGGCGTAGAGCGCGTCGATGGCCTTGTCAGACGAGGTGCCGGGTATGAGATAGACAATGATGCGTGCCGTCTGGGCGGTGTTGTCATCGACTTTGCGTATTTTGATTTTACCTTTTTCGAAAGCCTTGAGTATCGAGTCGATTACGTCGCCCGTTGTCTTGCCGAAGGGTATTTCGGTGATGGCGAGAGTGCGGTTGTCGATTTTCTCGATTTTGGCTCTGACTTTGAGCGTGCCGCCGCGGCGTCCGTCGTTATAGCGGCTGACGTCTGCCATGCCGCCGGTGATGAAGTCGGGCAGCAGCACGAAATCCTCGCCGTGGAGATAGCTGATGGCGGCGTCGATTATTTCGTTGAAATTGTGAGGCAGAATTTTAGACGAGAGGCCTACGGCGATGCCCTCGGCGCCCTGAGCGAGCAGCAGCGGGAATTTTGACGGCAACGTGACCGGCTCGAGGCTGCGGCCGTCATAGCTCGGTGTCCACTCGGTCACCTTGGGGTTGTAAAGCGTCTCCAAGGCAAATTGCGACAGACGGGCTTCGATGTAACGGCCGGCGGCAGCCGATGCTCCGGTCAGGATGTTGCCCCAGTTGCCCTGAGTCTCGACGAGCAGGTCTTTCTGGCCGAGCTGCACGAGTGCGTCGTTGATTGATGCGTCGCCGTGAGGGTGATACTGCATCGTGTTGCCGACGATGTTGGCGACCTTGTTGAAACTGCCGTCGTCGAGCTTCTTCATCGAGTGCAGGATGCGTCGCTGCACCGGTTTCAGGCCGTCGTCGATGTGGGGGACGGCGCGTTCGAGGATGACGTAGGATGCATATTCGAGGAACCAGCTCTGATACATGCCGCGCAACTGGTGGCGCACCACGTCGGCCGGCGCCGTATAAGGTTTCAGTACCTCCGGCGCCTTGTTATTCTCGTTGTTGTCATTAAACTCGTCTTCGGGCTCAGTTATCTCGTTTTCGTCGCTCATCTGTAATGAATGGTTTTTAAGGCTTTCACCACAAAGTTAGCGAAAATCTCCGAAAAAATTCTAAAATCGCCCGATAAAACTCTTAGCCCTCAGACACGTTAATGATGCAATTAAAAAGGCCGATATGTCACGACACACGAAGCTCAAGGTTGTGTGTAGCCGTCAGGAGATATCCACTTTATTAAATTACTTTAGTTTCGCAAGCGTCGGCAATGTTCTGTGAGATACGCATCGCGCAGAAATTGGGGCCGCACATCGTGCAGAAACGGTCGTCGGCATCAGGAGAATTCCTGCGAGCCTCCACATAATAGCGTTTGGCCTTTTCCGGATCGAGCGAGAGATTGAACTGGTCTTTCCATCTGAACTCATAACGAGCCTTGCTGAGGGCATTGTCGCGTATGGATGCACCCGGGAAACCTTTGGCGAGGTCGGCGGCATGTGCAGCGATCTTATAAGCTATCACGCCTTCGCGGACATCGTTGAGGTTGGGCAGCGATAGGTGCTCCTTAGGAGTGACATAGCAGATCATAGCTGTGCCAAGTCTTGAGATGATTGCAGCCCCGATGGCGGAAGTAATATGGTCGTAGCCCGGAGCGATATCGGTGGTCAGAGGTCCGAGTGTGTAGAATGGAGCCTCATGGCAGACGGTAGCCTGCTTCTCCATGTTTGCGGGAATCTTATGCATGGGGACGTGTCCCGGGCCTTCGATGATTACCTGGACGTCGTGGCTCCAAGCCTTACCTGTTAGTTCGCCGAGCACCTCAAGCTCGAGGAACTGGGCTCGGTCGTTGGCATCGAAGGTAGAGCCCGGACGCATACCGTCGCCGAGGGAGACGGCTACGTCATACTTGTTGAGGATTTCGCATATCTCGTCGAAGTGAGTATAGAGGAAACTCTCCTTGTCGTGTTCGACACACCACTGAGTCATGATTGAGCCTCCGCGAGACACACAACCTGTGAGACGCTCAGCCACAAGCCTGGCATGTTCACGAAGTACGCCGGCGTGGATAGTGAAATAATCTACACCCTGCTCACACTGCTCGATGAGTGTGTCTCGATAGATTTCCCATGTAAGATCTTTCACTTTACCGTTGACTTTTTCGAGAGCCTGATAGATAGGCACTGTACCCATCGGAACGGGACAGTTTCGAATGATCCATTCGCGGGTCTCATGGATGTTGTCGCCGGTGGAGAGGTCCATCAGTGTGTCGCCACCCCAGTAGCAGCTCCAGACAGCCTTTGCTACCTCCTCTTCGATACCGGAAGAGAGGGCTGAATTACCGATGTTGGTGTTGAGCTTAACGGCGAAAGCCTTGCCGATAACCATTGGCTCAGCTTCGGGGTGGTTGATGTTGGCTGCTATGATGGCACGTCCGGCAGCGATTTCATCGCGCACGAATTCCGGAGTGATATAGCTCTTGATGCCGCGAGCTTCATTGTCGAGATTCTCGCGGATAGCGGCATATTCCATCTCAGGAGTGATTATGCCTTTGCGTGCGTAGTGGAGTTGAGTAACTCTCATGCCCTCTTTAGCGCGACGCGGTCTGTTCTGAACCGGGAAGCGTATAGGATCGAGTGAAGAGTCGGCGCGGCGCAAACGGCCGTATTCGCTGGTTATGTCGTCGAGGACGACGGTATCGTTTCGATCCTCCACCCATTTTTCGCGAGTGCGGGGAAGTCCTCGGTTGATGTCGATCTTCACATCGGGGTCGGTGTAGGGACCGCTGGTGTCGTAGACAGTGACGGGTTCATTTGGATGCTCGATCCGTTTGCCATTCTCGATGGTGACTGTTGGATACTGGTGAATCTCACGCATCGCCACGCGGATGGGGTGGAGTTTGCCGTCGACATATTTCTTGACGGAATTGGGATAGGAGGAAACGTTGATGTTTTCTATTTCCATGTCTCGTAGATGTTGAAAATGATAGGGGAGGGAATCAGTCGAGGAAAGAGGTGAGGGGAGATGTCGCGACAGCGTGTTTGCTGACAGCACCGAGACCGGCGAGGTAAGCCTTACGCCCGGCGATTACAGCGAGGCGGAAAGCGTCGGCCATAGCGACAGGGTCTCCGGCCACGGCAATAGCAGTGTTGACGAGGACAGCGTCAGCGCCCATCTCCATAGCCTCGGCGGCATGAGAGGGAGCTCCGAGACCGGCGTCAACCACAACGGGGAGTGTTGACTGCTCGATGATGATCTCAAGAAGGTCGCGCGTGACGAGTCCCTTGTTAGTGCCGATAGGAGCGGCCAGAGGCATCACTGCAGCGGCGCCGGCCTCCTCAAGAAGCTTGCAGAGGACAGGGTCGGCCTGGATATAGGGGAGGACAGTGAAACCTTCGGCTGCGAGGATTTCAGTAGCCTTTAGAGTCTCCACCGGATCAGGCATGAGATAACGTGGATCGGGATGGATCTCGAGTTTGATGAAAGGGGTATCGAAGATCTCGCGGCTCATACGGGCAGCCACGACAGCTTCCTTGGCGTTGCGGACACCGGAAGTATTGGGGAGGAGCTGTACGTGCTCACGGTTTATGTGGGTGAGCATGTCGTCGGTAGCCTCGTTCATCATGTTGACGCGCTTCATAGCCACCGTGATCATCTGCGACTGCGAGGCCTTGATAGCCTCCAGCATAACATCAGACGACTGGAACTTACCAGTGCCTACAAAGAGGCGCGAGGTAAATTCGCGGTCGCCGATTTTCAGTATGTCGTTCATATATATTAAAAGTAGTTACTGTTGTCTTAGAGAAATGCAGGATGATTAAATCAATCATCCTCGGTCTTGGGGAGGAGGGAGATGAAACGCTCTGTAGCCTTCACCGGGTCGAGCGCGGCAGCGATCGCACCGCTGACGGCGATACCGTTCACGCCAGCCTCAATGAGGGGAAGCACGTCGTCTGGGAGGATGCCTCCAACGGCAACCCTCGGGATGTTGATCTTGTTCTCCTCTGCCTCGAAGCAGAGTCGGCGCATACCCTCAAGGCCGAGCACCGGGGCGAGTTTCTTCTTAGTGGTGGTCTCACGGAAAGGGCCGAAGCCGAAATAGTCGATGTCGAGCTGGCTTACAGCGAGGACATCCGCGATAGTGTTGGCGGTGACACCAATCACGGCAGCAGGACCGAGAATCATTCTTGCCTTAGAGGGTGGCATATCCTCTTTGCCGAGGTGGACACCACCGACGTTGAGCTGTTTGGCGAGTTCGACACGGTCGTCGAGAAGGAGGAACACCCCCTTCTGCTCGCAAGTGGGTTTCACGGCCTCGACTACTTTACCGATTTCCTCGTCGGTAGCGTCTTTCATCCGGATCTGGACCCAACGGCAACCGCCTTCGATGACAGCGAAGATCTGATCGGCCACGGGCATCTTACAGTCAGTATTGGTAATGAACTGAAGCATATCTATTCAATTTAAGGTTTTTTGTTTTTTGAATCAATAAAGGAGAAGTCATTTCCAGAAGTATCCGAGCATAGCTGCGCCGAAAAAACCGGCATCGCGGAGCAGTGGGATTCTGTCGGGTGTTACTCTTCCGAGGGCCACCACTCTCTTGCCCTTAATAACCGGCGCGATCTCCTTAAGGGAGAAAGCGGAGCGATAGCCGGTTTTCGATATGGAGTCGAAAACGGGGGAGAGTGTTACATAATCGTAATGCGTGGCGGCGTCAAGTTGTTCAATCGAATGGAAAGAGATGCTGACGCTTGCGGCATTGGCAGGAGCTTCGGGGTTGCGGGAATTGAGGTGGACACCTGCGAGGGGGAACCGGGAGAGGAGCTGGAAGTGGTCGTGAAGCTTCAGGCGAGGATAGAGATCTGCGGGAATCTCACGGATGAGTAGCTCAGTGCGAACCTCCTCCCAGCCGGGTTTTCTGATATGGACGATGTCGGCCTCTCCGTTCCGTAGTATTTCGGAGATGCGCGCGGCTTCACCCTCGACGAAATCGGGGGATGTGATGGCGATTGTCAGGAATCCGGAATAGGGCGTCATTGCTTCAGCCGCCGAAGGCAGCGGATATTACGGTAATGGTGTCGGACTCGTGGAGCGGGGTAGAGGCCCAATCCGTCTTTCTGATGACGGAGCCGTTTCGGGCTATGGCAGAGCCTTGTGGCTTGACGCCTTTCCAATCGGCGAGAGCCGCAATCGTGGAGATGCCCTCCGGCACTTCGGTTTTCGTGTTGTTGAGGATTATGTTCATGAATTCTATCGATTTGATTTAACTATCAGTGAGGCCAGCCAACACCGAGGGGGGTGAGAGGGCCATAGGTGGATTTGCCGAGACGATGTGTGGCGCTGGCTGCGATTATGCGGTTGAGAGAATCGGAAGCCTGACGGAAAACGACGGGGAGGGAAGAGCGACGAGTGAGAGCGGCTGCGAGGATTGAGGAGAAGACGCAACCTGTGCCGTGGAGGTTTATGGAGTCGATTCGCTTGTGGCTCAGTTGCAGGATCTCAGTGGTGTCATCAGAGGGATGGTAGGCGAGAGTGTCGGTGAGGGATGTATCGTCGGCATGTCCACCCTTGAGGATAATACCAGAGCTGTTGAAGAGATTGAGGAGTGATTCTGCGATTCTTCCGAAAGAGTCAGGGCAGAGAGGAAATGATTCCGACATTGCCGGGAGGAAGGAGAGGGCCTCGGGGATGTTGGGAGTGACACATGTGGCGAGGGGGAAGAGTTGGTCGAGGTAGATTTCCCTGAGTTCGGAGAGATTCGACGACAGGTCGCCACCGGCTGTAGCTGTGGCAACGGGGTCGATCACCATAGGTATTTCCAGTGCGTTGCGTCGGATGAAACCGGCGATAGCAGCAGCGTTTTCCGGGGAACCGACCATTCCGATCTTGATAGCGTCGGGACGGACATCGTTGAAGACAGCGTCGAGTTGAGCGATGAGAAGGTCGGAGTCGACGGGATGCACGGCCTTTATACCGGAGGAGTTCTGAGCGGTGACGGCGGTTACGGCTGTCATGGCATATACGCCACAGGCAGCCGCAGCCTTGATGTCTGCCTGAATTCCGGCGCCGGCCATGCAGTCGCTGCCGGCAATGGTTAGAATAGTCTTAAGAGGAGTCTCCATAATGAATAAACAAAAAAGTCCACCAAAGGCGGACAACTAAATTAACCAATTCATATAGAGAGTGACAAAAGCCACGAAAGAACGAGATGTGGCATAAATTGAAGCTCCCTTCGTCGGCATTATCCGCGTCAGGTTCACAGGGTATAATCTCAGCTCCGACGGGAGCACCCCTGCTTCAGCGACAAAGTTAATATAAAAAAAATGGAATGAGCAAATATTTTTTATGTTGTTCCCTCATGTTCCCTCATGGATTTTATTAATTTAAGTTTCGCAAGTTGAACTTGCGAAACTTAAATTATATGACTTTTACAGTCACTCATATCGCTGACCACTATCAAAACATTCTCGATAGTTGCTAAAAAACGCATATGAGACAGTATTTCCGATAATGAGATACATCGCCCGGACTGTCTGTCAGTCAGGAGCAATTTGTCAAGAGCCTTTCTATTCTCTGCAAGATGGTTATTTCTGACCATTGTCCATTATCTTTTAGCTTATTAACTTTGCGAAGTTAATCAAATAGATGGTTATAAACAAGTATGACGGAAAAGGATAAAATGCTACTCGGCATGATATACAATGCCAATAATGACCCGACTTTAATCGCCGAGCGATTAAAGTGCAAGGAGTTATGCCGTGATTATAACGAATTGCGTCCCGCCGAGACTGAAGCTCGCGAGGCATTGTTGCGTAAAATCCTCGGTGAGACCCGAGAGGGATTGCTAATTGAGCAGCCATTTCATTGTGATTATGGATATAATATACGTGTTGGAAGGAATTTCTATGCCAATTTCAATCTTGTAATCCTTGATGAAGCGCCGGTGACATTTGGTGACAATGTGTTTGTCGCTCCTAATTGCGGATTTTATACGGCAGGGCATCCGATAGATGCCAACGAGCGTAACAAAGGGCTGGAATACGCCTGTCCGATTACGGTTGGCGACAACGTGTGGATAGGAGCGGGAGTTTCGGTATTGCCCGGAGTCACAATCGGCGATAACTGCGTTATCGGAGCCGGCAGTGTGGTAGTCAGAGACATCCCTCCATATTCTCTTGCAGTAGGAAACCCTTGTAAAGTAATAAAAACAATAAATAACTGAACATGAAAAAGAAAATTTTTCCGGTGTTAATGTTGATTCTGTCGGTATTATCCATGCATGCTCAGACTCTCGAAAAAATGAACTGGTTTAATGAACCTGACAACTGGCAGATAGACGGAAATAAGCTGTCAATGTATGTTACGCCCAACAGCGATTACTGGCGTATATCCCATTACGGTTTCACGGTCGATGACGCACCATTCTACTACGCCGAATATGGCGGTGAATTTGAGGCGAAGGTGAAAATATCCGGTGACTATAAAGTAAGATTCGATCAAGCCGGTATGATGATACGCCTTGACCATGAAAACTATATCAAGACAGGCATAGAGTTTGTAGACGGCAAGTATAATCTGAGCACGGTAGTTACGCACAAGACTTCCGACTGGAGTGTGATAGCCCTCGACCGTCCGGTAGAATACATATGGATAAAGGCCGTACGACGACTCGATGCAGTTGAGATATTCTATTCATTCGACGACAAGAATTATCAAATGATGCGCAACGCATGGATAGAGGACAACCATCCTGTAAAGGTCGGCATGTTCGCAGCCTGTCCCGACGGCAGCGGATTCAAGGCTATATTTGAGGATTTTACAGTCAGACACTTGCCGGATATTCGCAGGACACAATGGCTGAAAAACAATGTTGCCGGTGATTAAAGGATATTAAAATACAGATACGGGCTGCAACTCCTGTAAAGATGTTTATGACTTACGTGTGTACTGTCCGGCGCCGAGTAGGTTAGTGTTACGTTTTTATTAAACTTTGTCGGGAGGGCGGGGGAGACGGCGGCTTTTAGTTATCTTTGCGGTATAAATGTGAGCATTATATGACAGATAACGACAGCAAAGGACGCATACTTGTGGTCGATGATGAGGAAACGCTCTGTGAGGCACTGCGCTTTAATCTTGACGAGGCGGGTTACAACACTGACATCGCTCTGAGCGCCGAGGAGGCACTGACGCTTGACCTGACGGTCTATGACCTTATTTTGCTTGATATAATGATGGGCGATATAAGCGGTCTGCAACTCGCGTCGATACTCAAAAAACGCGAGGCTACGGCCGGCATCCCGATTATCTTTCTGACTGCCCGCGGCGATGACGCCGAGATGGCCGGAGGTCTCGATTTAGGAGCCGATGATTATATAACCAAGCCTTACTCGGTGGTCAATGTGTTGGCGCGGGTCCGCGCTGTGCTGCGTCGCGTGCGTGGCTCGTCGCGCAGCACTGCCGATAGGGAGCTCAAATGCGGCGGCCTGACTGTTGTGCCGTCGCGCAAGACATGTACGGTCGACGGCGTGGAGGTGCGTCTGCCTCGCAAGGAGTTCGAGATTCTCTCATTGCTTCTGCGTAACCGCGGCCGCGTGTTCTCGCGCGAGGAACTGCTGCGTGACATATGGCCCGAGGAAGTGGTTGTGGTCGACCGTGTGGTCGATGTCAACATCACGCGTCTGCGCCAGAAACTCGGCATTTATGGCCGTCATATCGTTACACGCTCGGGTTACGGCTATGGCTTCATCGATTAAACTCAGTTATCATCGCCGGCTTTTTGCCGGGCTGGTCGTCTACTCGGTTGTGTTAGTCAGCTGTTTCGCCGTATTCCAATATCTGCGCGAGAAAGATTTCAAGGCCGAGGAAATCAATCTGCGTCTTCAGCATATCAACGAGTCTTTGCTTGACGACCTGACAGCGACGGGCGAAGTGGCTGTGCCGCGTGTTTTCGGAGCCGAAGGTTTCGACGAACTGCGTGTGAGCATCATTGACAGCGACGGACGCGTCGTGTTTGACAACTCGCTTGACCGACTGCCCGATGTCAACCATCTCGACCGCCGCGAGATTGCCGATGCGGTCAAAAACGGGTCGGCGTATACAATACGGCGTCATAGTGCGAGCACGGGTATCAATTATTTTTATTCGGCCCGGAGCAACGGCGAGTACACGGTGCGCACGGCTGTGCCTTATGATGTCAATCTCAACCGTCTGCTTGCGGCCGATATCGGATTTCTGTGGTTTATGGTGGGCATAACCGTCGCCATGTGTATTCTCGGATATTTTGCGACACGCCGTGTCGGTCAGCTAATCAGCCGTCTCAACAGTTTTGCGAGCAAGGCCGAGCGGGGCGAGCGGATTTACGATACGGACACTTTTCCCCGCGACGAACTCGGCGAAATTTCAAATCATATTGTCAGACTGTATGCGCGGCTGCAGCAGGCTATGGCCGACCGAGACCGCGAGCACAAGGCGGCGATGCGCGAGGAGCAGGAGAAAATCGAAATGAAACGCCGTCTGACCAACAATATCAACCATGAGCTCAAAACACCTGTTGCAGCAATGCAGGTCTGCTTGGAAACACTGACCACACATCCCTCGCTCAGCGAGGAGCGCCGCAACGACTTCATCAGACGTTGCGCTGACAGTTGCGAGCGTCTGCGCCGTCTGCTTGACGATGTATCGCAGATAACGCGTCTCGAAGACGGCGCGTCAAATATAGCTCTTGAGCCGCTCAATCTCAAAGAGACTGTCGAAGGTGTGTGTGACGAACTTAAAGCGGCTGCGGCCGACAAAGGCATTTCGATTAATGTCAGTGTTGATGAGGATATAGAAATAGAGGGCAATGCACCATTCATAGACTCGATATTCCGCAATCTTATCGCCAATGCCATCAGTTATTCGGGCGGCAGCGAGGTTGAGGTGATAGCTGTCGATGACGGCGGTGACTTTATCGGCATTACGGTTGCCGATAACGGCATGGGAGTGACCGAGGAGCATCTGCCGCGGCTTTTTGAGCGTTTCTACCGTGTCGACAAGGGGCGTTCGCGACAGGCCGGAGGGACGGGCCTCGGGCTTGCGATAGTAAAGAATGCCGTACTATTCCACGGCGGACGCATCAGCGTTATGTGCCGCCGCAGCGGGGGGCTCGTGTTTGATTTCACGCTGCCCAAATCTGACCGCAGATAACATTTGCTTAATAATTATGCAATATTTATGAAACAATTCCTGCTGACCTTTGTGTTATAAAAACAGTATAGGTTAGTTTATGGAAATACTTTTTCTGTGTGTAATCATCTTTCTTTTCACCCTCGCGGTGTTTGACCTTTCGGTCGGAGTTAGCAACGACGCGGTCAATTTTCTTAACTCGGCGCTCGGCACCAAAGCCGCATCATTCAAGCGAGTGGTAATCATCGCGTCGATAGGCGTGTTTATCGGAGCGGCCATGAGCAACGGCATGATGGATATAGCCCGACACGGCATATTCCGCCCCGAGCATTTCTCGTTCTATGATCTGATATGTATTTTCATGGCGGTCATGGTGACGGACATTATCCTCTTGGATATATTCAATACGCTGGGCATGCCTACGTCGACGACCGTCTCGATGGTTTTCGAGCTTTTGGGTGCCACCTTTGTCGTGTCGCTCATCAAGATGGCGGGGGGAACTGATCTCGGATTCAACGATCTCCTCAATACTGAGAAAGCGCTGTCAGTCATCATAGGCATCTTCCTCTCGGTGGCAATAGCCTTTGTCTTCGGCACGGTAGTGCAGTTTATCGCACGTCTGATTTTTACGTTCAATTACAAGAGCCGTCTGCGCTGGCGCATCGGTATCTTCGGCGGCGTGTGTCTGACGGCCATTGTTTACTTTCTGCTGCTGAAGGGCTTAAAGGATATGTCATTTATGACTGCTGACGTCAAGGTATGGATAGACGCGCATACGGCTGTGATAATAGGGTCGTGCTTTGTAGTCTCGACTGTCGTCATGCAGTTGTTGCATATGATAGGCGTCAATGTATTCAAGGTAGTGGTGCTGTCAGGTACATTCGCTCTCGCGATGGCTTTTGCCGGCAACGACCTCGTAAACTTTATCGGCGTGCCGCTGTCGGGCCTGTCGTCATATCAGGATTATGTGGCCAATGGAGCAGGTGACTACCGCGGCTATATGATGGACTCGCTCAACGGGCCGGCCAACACTCCCCTGTATTTTCTCATAGGCGCCGGACTGATAATGGTCGTGTCGCTCGCCACGTCAAAGAAAGCACGCAATGTGACCAAGACCGAAATCGGCTTAGGATCGCAGTCGGCCGGTGACGAAATGTTCGGCTCGTCAGCCATTGCACGCCGTTTGGTGAGATGGACTCTGTCGGTGATTTCGTGGGTGCGCCGTGTGACGCCGCCGCGGGTGCGCCGATGGTTTAACCGCCGCTTTAATGTTGACGAGACCATCATGGAGCAGGGCGCGTCATTTGACCTCATACGAGGCTCGGTCAACCTTGTGCTGGCCGGTGCGCTCATAGCCTTCGGCACATCGCTCAAACTGCCGCTGTCTACGACATTTGTGACTTTTATGGTAGCAATGGGCACATCGCTCGCTGACCGTGCGTGGAGTCGCGAGAGCGCCGTTTTCCGCATCACGGGTGTCATCTCGGTTATCGGAGGATGGTTTCTTACGGCCGGTGTGGCCTTTATCGGAGCCGGACTGATAGTGCTGGCCATGCATCTCGGAGGGCATATTGTCATCTTCCTTTTAGGAGCGCTGACGATTTATCTGCTCATACGCAGCAACCGGCGATTTCGCGCCGACAAACACGACGAGCAGGGTGACGCGCTCTACAACAGTATTCTCTCGGCCGAGGACAAAAGCGCCACATGGCCCCTGCTGCATATCTATATCGGTGAACAACAAAAGGAGTTTCTGCGTTATGCCGGCGATTGTTACAGCGCTGTGACCGAGGCCTTCGCCAAAGATGACCTGCGCACACTGTCGCGTGCCGAGTCATCGCTTGCCGCGCGTAAGAAATTGCTGAAGAACGCACGTCGCAAGGAGACTTTGTGTCTGCGTCAGGTCAACCGTGAGACTGTTTTCGAAAAAAGTGCGTGGTTTCATTTAAGTAATAACTGCTGTATGTCGATACTCTATAACCTGCGGCGTATCAATGAGATATGTAAAGAACATATTGAAAACAACTTCCGTCCGCTGCCAAAACAATATTACGCAGGATATGAGGAGATGCGCACGATGATTGCCGTACTTTATAATGACACAATCGACCTTGTGGATTCGGGAGCGATCGAGACCGTCAAGACCATACGCCGCCACTGTGACGAAGCGAAGGACAGCATATCTGACACGACTCACAAACTCTACCGCAGCCTGCATGAAAGCGACAGTGCGACTATGGGCGTGCTGTATGTCTATCTCAATCTGCTGCAGGAGACTCAGGAGATGGTGTCGTCGCTCAGAAAGTATCTGCGTGCCTACGCCAAGATGTGTGACAACACATTCTCAGGCCGTCCGGTCGCTACTTCTTGAGAGCTTGTTTTTCGGCCTTAAGTATGACGGGCTCCATCGCGTCATAGCCCTTGGTATTGGGGTGGAGGGCGTCATCGCTCAGCGACGGGTCGATGGCGCCTTCGGCCGTGGCCAAGACGGGCCAGTAGTCGACATAAATCACCTTGTTGGCGTTGGCATAGGCTTTGAGCGCCTTGTTGAGTGATTTGATTTTGGCCGTCACGTCGGTGACCTCCATACGCCACGGGAAACGGTCGGCCGGCGGCACCGAGCAGACAATAGGCACGATGCCGTGAGCACGGGCGAGGTCTACCATAGAGGCGATGTTGCCGACGATGTTACATTCTTTAATTACGCCATTGTTGCAGGCCAGATCGTTTGTGCCGGCAAGAATTACAACCACTTTGGGGCGCAGGTCCAAGACGTCGGGACGGAAGCGGCAGAGCATCTGCGACGAGACCTGTCCGGAGATGCCGCGCCCGATGAAATTATTGGAGGTGAAAAACTCGGGGTGCATCCCGCGCCAGTGGTCGGTGATGGAGTTGCCCATAAACACGGCGACGGGAGATTCTCTGACGGCCGCGTTTTCGGCCTCATAACGTTTGAAATTAGCCCAGTCGCCTTTTGATGCCTGAGCGAAGGCTGAGTTTGAGAATAAGCCTGCTGCGATGGCTATGGCGGCGGCTTTAAGTATTGTTTTCATTATGGTGTAATGGTTTGAATATCAGATATTGCGGAGCCAGTTTTCGAGTTCGGCCGTCCACATCGGTTTGTATTTGAAACTGTCGCGGAAACCCCATCCATGGCCTCCGCGCGGATATACCAAAAGCGTGACGTCGACGCCGGCAGCTGCGAGTTGCGCCGCATAGTCGAGCGAATCGTTGACTCTAACGGCCTTGTCGTCAGCACAGTGGGCGAGGAAAGCCTGAGGGGTGTTGGCAGTGACATGACGCTCGTTACTGTATAGGTCTATCTTTTCGGGCGAAGGGTTGCGTCCGATAAGGTTTATTTTCGTTCCGTCGTTGACATACGGGCCGTCCATCGTGATGACAGGGTAGATAAGTATCTGGAAGTCGGGTCGCGTGAGGCTGTCGGTGTAGTGAGTGGCAGCGGTCGATGCGAGATGGCCTCCGGCCGAGAAACCCATGACGCCGATTTTATCGCCCGGCAGACGGTCACGGAGTATGCGGAAGGCTTGCTGCACGTCGCTCAGCGGCACATCATCGCACTCAAATGGCAGGCGATACTGCAGTACGGCGAGGTTGACGCCCTGACGGTTGAACCAGTCGACCATGTCGTGCCCCTCGTGTCCTACGGCGAGATGCCCGTAACCGCCTCCGGGACAGACTATGACGGTCTTTCCCGCCGACTCTGCGGCGAGATATAGGGTCATGGCCGGGTCGTTGAGCGCGTTGCGTCCTTTCATCTCTTCGGCCGAGAGCACATGGTGATTGCTGTTGGGTGCGCCGTCGGGCCAAAGTGTGATGCGTTCGCCCTTGGCTGCGACGGCTGTCAGTGAGACAATAATGGCCGCGGACGCTATAAAAGTTCTTAACATAAGGCTGATTAAGATTTTATTGTTAATTAAGGCGAAATTAGCGATAAGAACGGAAATATACAAATCTACTGATTGCAACATTATTCTATTGTGCATCGAAAACATAAGAATTGACATAAGAAAAATTACAGCCTGTTTGGAAGTTAGAGATTAAAGTGTTACCTTTGCGGTCGATTTCGTAATCTCTGGCAGGACGTGCAGCCTGCGTATATTGCGACTAATGTTAACATTTTAAGTCAAAGAACTACAATGGATTTAATTAAAGTTGCCGAAGAGGCTTTCGCAACCGGCAAACAGCATCCCGAATTCGGTCCCGGCGATACAATCACTGTCGCTTACCGAATCAAAGAAGGTAACAAAGAGCGTATCCAGCAGTATCGCGGTGTAGTTATCCGCATCTCAGGCGAGGGTGCAAAAAAACGTTTTACCGTACGTAAGATGAGCGAAAACATCGGTGTGGAGCGTATCTTCCCCATCGAGTCACCGTTTATCGACTCTATCACTGTCAACAAGTTCGGTAAAGTACGTCGCGCCAAGCTCTACTACCTCCGTAAACTCACCGGCAAAAAAGCTCGTATCAAAGAGCGCCGCGTAGTTGCAAAGTAATTTGACAGCTGCAATCAGAGCAAAAAATACATCCCGTTCGGCCGCAAAGCCGTGCGGGATGTGTTGTTTTGTGCCGCCTCTCGGCAGGAGAGGCCCACTTTTAGGTCAAGGACGGGCTAAATACAACGTTATTTTGCAATTAGTCCGTTATTTTTTGTTGCCGTCGAGTCTGATAAGTAGCTGATTGTATATCCACAGCAACGCGCCTGAGACAAAAAGTGACACAAGAGCGGCTATGGCAAAAGTCTGTGGCGACGAGTCGCCGATGGCGAGAGCCGAGCCCCATCCGCCTGCCACCGCTCCGACAAGGCCAATAAGCACATCGAGCAACACCAAGCGGCGTCCCGGCAGGAAGTAGCCGCACAACAGACCTGCCAGCAGGCCGATAAACAGCCATGAGGTCCAAGCCCAGCAGTTGAGATAAAGCGGATTCATCGTTGTATTAATGTAATGGTGTTAACTAATGTATGGAGTGATAAATGCGGCCACATCCGTGTTGCCGGTCAAGTCGGCGAACGTGAGCCACACAATAAGCAAAATTATCAGAAAAATAGCTCCGATAGCAACCCAAAGACTTGTACGGTTATTACTTTTCTTTGACATAATCGATGAAATTAAGCGTTTGTTGTTAAGTTTATACTCTAAAAACAATTAAAACGCTGCATAGTTCTTGCTCGGAAAATATTACTTTTGCAAACAGAAAGACCTTACTAACATTATCTATCAGAATCATGGAATTATTTGAAAAACTTAAAGCCAAAGCCAAGAGCAACCGTCAGCGCATAGTGCTCCCGGAGGGAACAGAGCCCCGCACACTGACGGCCGCAGACCGTATTATCGCCGACGGAATCGCCGACATAACACTTATCGGTGACCCGGATGACATCAAAAAGATGGCTGCTGAGCTCAAACTCTATCATATCGCAGACGCCACAATCGTCGACCCCAAGGACGAGAGTGTCATTGACCGCTACTCTCCTCTGTTTTATGAATTGCGCCGCAAAAAAGGCATCTCTATGGAGGAGGCGCGTCTGACGACTGCCAATCCTCTCTATCTCGGCTGTCTCATGGTCAAGGCCGGTGATGCCGACGGACAGGTCGCCGGAGCCATGAATACCACCGGCAATGTGCTGCGTGCGGCTTTTCAGGTAATCAAAACTCAGCCGGGCATTGAGGTTGTCTCGGGTGCTTTCATCATGCTGCTGCCAAAGGGTCTGCCTTACGGCACCGACGGCGTGCTCGTTTTTGCTGACTGTGCCGTCGTCCCTGACCCCAATGCACAGGAGCTGGCGCAGATAGCAGTCTCAGCCGCACAGACCGCCCGCGACATCGCCGGCATCGAGCCCCGTGTGGCCATCCTGTCGTTCTCGACCAAAGGCTCAGCCAAACATGAGCGTGTCGACAAAGTCATCGAGGCTACGAAAATCGCCCATGAGATGGCTCCTGACCTTATCCTCGACGGAGAGCTTCAGGCCGATGCCGCCATCGTGCCGTCAGTAGCTCAGACCAAGGCTCCCAACAGCCAGCTCAGCGGTCGTGCAAATGTCATCGTCTTCCCCTCGTTAGAGGTCGGCAACATCGCTTACAAGCTTGTGCAGCGTCTCGGCGGTGTCGAGGCTGTCGGTCCTGTTCTGCAGGGTCTTGCCGCTCCGGTCAACGACCTTTCGCGCGGATGTTTCCCCGAAGACATATACAAGACTATTATCATGACCTGCTGTCAGGCCATCGGTCTTAAAGAGTCAAACAGCAAATAACTTAAAGCATAAAACACAGTTTGATTATGAAGATTTTAGTTTTGAACTCGGGTAGCAGCTCGGTTAAATATAAACTCATCGACACTGAGACGGAGAAGTCTCTCGCCGAGGGCGGAGTCGAGAAAATCGGACTGCCTGACGGTTTCCTCAAGTATAAACGCAAAGACGGCTCTAAGGCTATTGTCGAACTTGGCAAGACCGACCACAAAGGCTCAATCGAGGCCATCCTCAAGATGCTCACCGACCCGATGGAGGGATGTATCAAGAATTACGCCGAGATTGAGGCTGTCGGCCATCGCGTCGTGCATGGCGGCGAAAAGTTCAGCGCCAGCGTGCTTATTGATGACGCTGTCAAGGCAAAGGTCCGCGAATGTTATGACATCGCTCCGCTCCACAACCCCGCCAATATGGTGGGCATTGAGGCTATCGAGGCTCTTATGCCGGGTGTGCCGCAGGTGGGCGTGTTTGACACGGCTTTCCACCAGACGATGCCGGCCAAATCATTTATGTATGCCATCCCGTATAAGTTTTATAAGGAAGACGGTGTGCGCCGTTACGGATTCCATGGCACGAGCCACCGTTATGTTTCGCAGCGTGTATGCGAGATACTCGGTGTCGACATCAAGACGCAGCGCATCATCACATGTCATGTCGGCAACGGCGGCTCGATTACAGCCGTAGAGTTCGGCCGCAGCATTGATACATCGATGGGTCTGACGCCGACCGAGGGTCTGATGATGGGTACACGTGTGGGCGACATCGATCCCGGAGCGCTTACATATATTATGACCAAACATAATCTCAGCGCCGAGCAGCTACAGAAGATTATCAACAAAGAGAGCGGCGTGCTCGGAGTGACCGGCATATCGAGTGATATGCGCGAAATCGAGGCTGCTGTCAATGCCGGCGACGAGCGTGCGAAACTCGCCCTCGACATGTATGAGCAGCGCATACTCAAGTATGTCGGCGCTTATGCGGCCGAGATGGGCGGTGTCGACATCATTGTCTTCACCGGCGGTGTCGGCGAGAATCAGGTCGGTGTCCGCGAGAACGTCTGCGCACCGCTTGCCTTTATGGGTGTCGAAATTGATCGCGAGCTAAATGCACGCACCCACGGCACCGAGACCGTCATCTCGACACCGACATCTAAGGTCAAGGTGGTCGTCGTGCCGACCGACGAGGAACTGATGATAGCCCGCGACACCCGCGACATCGTCAGCAAGCTCTGACTGAGCCTATAGAACTCCATTCGAAAATATACGCGACTTAAAAAGAAAGGCTGTGAAGTTCTGTCTTAAATGATTGATCTTTCACAGCCTTTTATTATCGTCATAAGAAATTTTCCCATGCATCTGATTACTGATAACTTGAGCAGTATATTTGCCTTATGCAGAAAGTATAAGGTTAAGGCTTTATATGTTTTTGGATCGATACTTACTTCACGGTTTAATGAAAACAGTGACGTGGATTTCTCGGCTATATTCAATCATGATTCGGACCCTTTGATAGCCGGTGAGAATTTCATGAATTTCTATATGGAGCTTGAAAAACTGATGGGCCGGAGGATAGATTTGGTTGATGAGGAGTTTATCAAAAATAAATATTTCAGAGAGGAGCTTAATGAAACAAAACGACTTATATATGGATAGAAAAATTAAAAAATATCTTGAAGATATAATGCTCGCAATTGCCGAAATTGAACTGTTCCTGACTCAAAGACCGCGGCAGTATCAAGTGTTTCTTGACGATCATATGTTTAGAAGCGCATTGGAGCGTCAGGTAGGAATAATCGGCGAAGCTATGTCAAAGATCTTATCCATTGACCCTGAAATAGCTATTACAAATGCTAAGCATATAAAAGGCACCAGAAATTATATAGTTCATGCCTATGATTCGTTGCAACCATATACCATCTGGGGAATTGTAATAAACGATATCCCTAAGTTAAAAGAAGAAGTAGCTATACTTTTAGAGAAAGAATAGTAAATATAAATATTATTCTAAAGTTCAGGTGACGGAAAAGAAGACGCGTATAGGATTTATCGATATAATGAAAGGACTGTGCAGCATTATCGTGGTGTTGCAGCACTCTGATTTGTTGCCCGGAGAGGTCGACGGTCTGTTTACGAGGGCATGCAAGAGCTTTCATATGCCTATGTTTTTCTTTGTCACGGGACTGTTTCTGCCTGTTGGGCGCAAGCTGCCCGACATGCTCACTGACCGTTTTAACCGTCTGCTTCTGCCGTGGTTGGTATTCGCGATTGTCGGAGGTATTATAATAGATGTATGTGTGCGTCATAATTTCGTTCGGCTTGCTGATGTTCATGCTTACGCCGGCTGGCTCGTCTACGGGCCCAATGTCCCGTTGTATTTTCTGCGGGCACTTTTTATCAGCACGGTTTTGGCATGGCTTGTTGCGCGCGTCTGCCCGACACTTGTGCAGCGGATAGGTGTGATGATGATTCTCTGCGCTCTGTCGTGGGCGGCGATGATGCTGTCTCCGCGCATCGGCAATATGTCGTATCTGCCTAAGATGGCTCTGGATATGGTGACGGTGCGCGAGGTCTGCGGGATGCTGATGTATATGTGGGGCGGTGTGCTCGTGACGAGTATGTCGGCGCTCGGACGCATGAAGGTGAGCCGCCGCGCCGGTCTTGCCATATTTGTCGCTGCCGTGATTGTGATTGCGCTTGTAGACCCGCCGGTGATGCGCTGGCATTATATGGAGGCTCAAGGTCCGTGGCTGCCGATAACCGCTGCGGCTGTCTGCGGCATAGCTGCCATCTGGGGTTTGTCATGTCTTTTAGACGGATTTCTGCCTCTCAGACTTGCCGGCGAGTATTCGTTGGTCATACTTGTCACGCACTATATTATACTTTATGCCATGGTCTACGGTTTTAATCTGGACAAACATATGGCGGGCGCGATTACCATCGTTCTGCTCCCTGCAGCCGTCTATGCCGTGCGCCGGTGGCTGCCGTGGGCATGTGCCGCGAGACCGCTTTTCAGTTGGCGTGACGGCCGTCTGCACATAAATTTCCCGTCTTCGGCTGAGAAAAAACGACGAAAAACGGGCGCGTGAATGCTTTATTTCAAAAAAAAGCATTACATTTGTGAAAATTTGGAATACTATGGCCGTCGATCTCAAACAGCAACTCAAGCGTGTGGCAGCCAAAGCCGATCTGGTCGTCACGAGATGCCGGCGTCTCGAGCAGCAGAAGACTGCCGCCGAGCAGCGTATAGCAGAGCTTGAGAGCAGTCTTGCCGATGCACAGCTTAAAATAGAGCAGCTGACGCTTGACAACGAGTATCTGCGCGTCGCCTCGATAATCTGTCCTGACAGAACGCAGGTAGAGAAAGCCCGGTCATTGATTTCAGGTTTGGTGCGGGATATAGACCGCTGCATCCTCGACCTAAAGGAATGAGATGTAGATGAAAGACAGTCTTAGAGTAACAATTAAAATAGCCGACGTCGAGCCGATTCATTTCGAAATCGACCGTAACGAGGAGATAATCTATCGCAAGGCCGAATACCACATCAACAAACTGTGGGGCGAATGGCGTCAGGTGCATAAAAATAAATCGTCGCAGGAGGTGCTTGCACGCGTGGCCCTTGCTTTTGCAGAGCTTTATTACCGCAAGACAGACCAGCTCGAGAGCCAAGTGCGTATGATTGATGATTTTGAAAAAGAGCTCGACGAGCTGTTGCTCGGAGAGGATTGAGCACTCTAAAATCGGTTTGCGGCACGTAAGTGTTTGCATCCGGACGTGAAAGCCTCAGAGGAGGCGCAAAAGTTTATTTACCGCACCCTCGCGTTTATCAGCGCGTAAGGCCGACCGTCACCGGGCGTCTGAGACTTTATCAGAGAGCCTGTCGCCGGTTGCCGTACGCGGGATAACTGTCGGGAGTGTTTTTTTATTTATGAGTGATTCGAGATAACAAACCAAAGATATAAACTTAAATTTATAATAAACTAAATATCATGGATTTAAATATAATATTGATAGTAGTGGCCGTAGCAGTGGTCACAGCCGCGATAGCCGTAGCGGTGACTCTGATGATGCAGCGGTCGATGGCCAAGACACGAGCCAAGGGCATCATTGCCGACGCAGAGCGTGAAGCCGAGGACCTCAAACGCAATAAAGTCTTGGAGGGTAGGGAAGAAGCTCTGCAGATTACGACAGAGGCCGAGAAGCAGGCCAATCAGCGCATGTCTAAAATGCAGTCGGCCGAGGCTAAAATCAAGCAGCGCGAGCTGCAACTCAACCAGCAGCAGAGCGAGAATGCCCGCGCCCGTAACGAAATCGAGAATCTCAAACAGAACGTTGAGGCGCAGATGGCTGTATGCGAGTCGCGTCAGGCTGAGCTTGACAAGCTCCACCGCACGGCTCAGGAACAGTTGGAGCACATCTCCGGACTGTCGTCGGCCGAAGCCAAGGAGAAACTCATCGAGTCGCTCAAAGACGAGGCCAAGACAGCCGCCGCTTCATATATCAACGACATTATGGACGACGCCAAGATGACGGCCAACAAAGAGGCCAAACGCATCGTTGTGCAGTCGATACAGCGTGTAGCCACAGAGACCGCCATCGAGAACTCTGTAACGGTCTTCCACATCGACTCTGACGAAATCAAGGGCCGCATCATTGGCCGCGAGGGTCGCAACATCCGTGCGTTGGAGGCTGCTACCGGCATCGAGATTATCGTCGACGATACCCCCGAGGCCATCGTGCTGTCGGGCTTTGATCCGGTGCGCCGCGAGATAGCCCGCTTGGCGCTGCACCAGCTTGTGGCCGACGGCCGTATCCACCCCGCCCGCATCGAGGAGGTCGTGGCCAAGGTGCGCAAGCAGATTGAGGAGGAGATTATCGAAACCGGCAAACGCACGGCCATCGACCTCGGCATCCACGGTCTGCACCCTGACCTCATCCGCATGGTGGGCAAGATGAAATACCGCTCGAGCTACGGTCAGAATCTGCTCCAGCACTCGCGTGAGACTGCCAATCTCTGTGCCATCATGGCATCGGAACTCGGCCTCAACCCCAAGAAAGCACGCCGCGCAGGCCTGCTCCACGATATAGGCAAGGTGCCCGACGAGGAGCCCGAGCTGCCGCATGCACTTCTCGGTATGAAACTCGCCGAAAAATATAAGGAGAAACCCGAAATATGCAATGCCATCGGCGCTCACCACGACGAGGTGGAGCAGACATCGCTGCTCGCCCCCATCGTACAGGTCTGCGACGCCATCTCCGGCGCACGTCCCGGCGCACGCCGTGAGATTGTAGAGGCTTATATCAAGCGTCTGAAAGACCTTGAGCAGCTTGCGCTCTCATATCCCGGTGTGCTCAAGACTTATGCCATTCAGGCCGGCCGCGAGCTGCGCGTGATTGTCGGAGCCGACAAGATTGACGACACGGAGACCGAAAAACTCTCGTCTGAAATCGCGCGTCGCATACAGGACGAGATGACTTATCCGGGTCAGGTCAAGATTACGGTCATACGCGAGACACGCGCTGTCAGCTTTGCAAAATAATTATCGTCCGAGCCTATGAACGATAAAGAAGAAAACCGCGATACTGCCGAACAGCCCCGGCAGGAGTCGGGCCGCAGGTGTTGCTGCGGCTCGGGAGAGCCTCGCGGCAAATTTCATGCCTGCAACTGGCTCGAGGATATCCCCGGCGGTTTCGCCGACAGCGACATGGTCGAGGTGCAGTTCAAAAATACCCGTAAGGGATTTTACAAAAACTCCACCAATCTGCCTTTAGAAATCGGCGACATCGTGGCCGTAGAGGCCTCTCCGGGCCATGATATCGGCGAGGTCATCATGACCGGCGCTTTGGTTGAGCTGCGCATGCGCAAGGCGCGCATCAAGCCCGACGCTGAGGTCAAACGCGTATTCCGCAAGGCCAAGCCGTCAGATCTCGAGAAATTTGAGGAAGCACGCGCCCGCGAGCACGACACCATGATACGAGCCCGTAAGATAGCCGAGAGCCTCAATCTCAACATGAAAATAGGCGACGTCGAGTATCAGGGCGACGGCAACAAGGCCATATTCTATTATATAGCCGACGAGCGTGTCGACTTCCGTCAACTCATCAAGGTGCTCGCCGAGACATTCAAGGTGCGCATCGAGATGAAGCAAATCGGCGCGCGTCAGGAGGCCGGCCGCATCGGCGGTATCGGCCCGTGCGGCCGCCCGCTGTGCTGCTCGAGCTGGATGACCAACTTTGTATCGGTGGCTACGAGCGCCGCCCGCTATCAGGATATCTCGCTTAACCCTCAGAAGCTCGCGGGCCAGTGCGCCAAGCTCAAATGCTGCCTCAACTTCGAGGTCGACACCTACGTCGAGAGTTCCAAGCGCATGCCGCCTCGCGACGCCCGTTTGGAAACAGCCGACAATACATATTATCACTTCAAAACCGATATTTTCAAACGCGAAATCACATACTCGACCGATAAGTCGATTGCCGCAAACCTCGTGACTATTGACGCCGAACGCGCCTTTGAGGTCATCGCTCTCAACAAGTCGGGTCAGAAACCGCTGACCCTGCAGCGTGACAGCGATGCAAAACCTGTCGAGAAGAAAGACTTCGGTGACATACTTGGTCAGGACGATGTGGCGCGTTTCGACAAGAAGAAAAAACGCAAGAAAAATAAACCCGCGCGTGCGTCCAAGCCGGGTGCCGAGGGCGAGCAGCAGCCAAGAGACCGTCAGCAGGGCGGCGACCGCCGGCGTCAGCGTCCGCAGTCCCGGCAGGAAGACCGCAACCGCCGTGACAATGCCGAGGGCAATAAGTCTGATGGCAATGAATAAGTCAGGGGGCAAAGGTTATAGGACATATGGGGCCTATAAGCCCTATAAGGCCTATATTACAGCGTTTGTGTTTATGGCCGCGATCCTTGCAGTCGCCTCGTGCAGCCGCAGGACAGATTACAGCGAGTACCGTAATATAGATGCTTCGGGCTGGAGCTACGGCGACACGCTTGTCTATGAGACAGCGCTTGCCGACAGCGTGCAGCGCGGCGACCTCGCCGTAGTCGTGCGCCACTCAGATGCTTACGCATACAGTAATATATGGCTCGAAATCGACACGGACAGCGCCGACTCCATCGCTGCCGACACCTTTAACGTCGAGCTGGCCGACATCTACGGCAATTGGCACGGACGCGGCCTCGGACTGAGCTATCAGTGTGCCGACACGGTCATGCGCGGCATCGAATTGCGTGACTCGTCACGCATCACGGTCAGACATATAATGAGAGTAGAGTCACTGCCGAACATCGAGCAAATCGGAATTGTTTTTATACCGGAACATAACTGACACAGTCAACATATGAGCAGACATGCATGTGACAGCCTGATATTCGATATGGACGGCACCCTGTGGGATGCCGTTGACAGCTATTGCCATGTATGGGACTACACCATCAGCGAGACCGGCCTGAGTCGGGGCCCGGTGACACGCGACGAGCTTGTCGGTTTGATGGGACAGCCGCTTGAGCGCATAGTCGAAGTCATCGTGCCTGATGTCGAGGACAAGGCCGACTTCCTGCGCCGTATTGACGCCAACGAGGACAGGCTGATGCCGCAATTGGGCGGTCGGCTGTTTCCCGGAGTCAAAGAGACCATCGAAGCGCTGTCGCGCGATTACCGGCTGTTTATGGTCAGCAACTGTTCGCCCAACGGCCTGCACAATTTCATGGAGTGGGCCGGACTGACCGACTGCTTCACCGACTCTTTGAGTCACGGCGAGACCGGCTGCGGCAAGGATGTCAACATACGCCGTCTTGTCGACCGTTATGGCCTGAAACTGCCGCTCTATGTCGGCGACACACAGTCAGACGCTGATGCCTGCCGCCGTGCGGGTGTGCCCATCGCATGGGCCTCATACGGCTTCGGCCGGATAGAGCGTCCTGACATCGTGCTCGACACCTTTGCAGATCTTCCCTCTAAAATATACAAACCATGAGCAAGCAAACTAACGAACAATTGCTCTTGCTGAGCGCCGCAGAGCAGTCGCGCCGTCTCGGGCGCGTCCGCGCCGCCATGCGCGCCGCAGGCATAGACGCCGCTTTAATCAGCACCAACGCCAACATATATTATCTCACCGGCCGTGTCTTCCGCGGTTATATATACCTCACTTCCGACGAGACAGCGGCACCGGTCTACTTCGTGCGTCGCCCCAATCATCTGACGGGCGAGGGCGTAGTCTTCATCCATAAAATCGAGGAGCTGCCGCAGACGGTCGACGTCAAGGCGCTCCGCGGAGCCGTCATCGGCCTCGAGACCTGCGTGGAGTCATACAATGACGTCTGCCGCATGGCCAAGGTCTTCGGCGAGCATGTCACGCCGGCCAACATGACGGCCGTGATGCAGAGCGCACGCTCGGTCAAGACAGCCGAGGAGATTGACAAACTGCGTCTGTCGGGCGTCAAACAGACCCGCGTCTACAGCCGCATTCCTCATTTCTATCAGGAGGGCATGCGAGACATCGAGCTGCAGGTCGAGATAGAGCGCACCGCGCGCTTGGAGGGCTGCTTAGGTCAGTTCCGCGTCAGCGGAAATGACATGGAGCTTTTCATGGGCAATGTGCTCGTGGGTGAGAACGCTGACTCGCCGTCGCCATATGATTTCGCTATGGGCGGCCGCGGCATGGACCCGTCGCTACCTGTGGGCGCCGACGGCACACTCATCAAGCCCGGAGAGAGCGTAATGGTCGACCTCAACGGTGATTTTACCGGCTACATGACTGACATGACACGTTGCTACGCCTTGGAGGAGCTGCCTGCCGAGGCCGTGCGCGCCCACAAACTGTCGATTGACATCTGCCGCGCTATTGCCGACAAAGGCCGCGAGGGCACGGAGGCACGCGCTCTCTATGAATTAGCCGTGTCGATGGCGCGCGAGGCCGGATTGGAAAATAATTTCATGGGCCACCGCCAGCACGCCGGCTTCGTCGGTCACGGCGTGGGCATCGAAATCAACGAGCTGCCCGTGCTCGCTCCGCGTTCGCGCGCGGTGCTTGCGGCCGGCAATGTAATTGCAGTCGAGCCTAAGTTTGTAATTCCCGGCGTGGGCGCCGTGGGCATTGAGAACACCTATGTCGTCAATGCCGGCGCTCCGATGACTCAACTGACGACAGCGCCCGAGGAGATTGTTTATTTTGACTGAACGTAATGAATCTTAAGGAGAAGATTTCAAGTAAAATATTTAAGACCGTCGGCTCTGTGGCCGACGCGATGGGGCGCCCGTGCTACGTCGTGGGAGGCTATGTGCGCGACCTTATCATAGAGCGACACTCCAAGGATATAGACTTTGTCACTGTCGGGCCCGGTATCGAGCTTGCAGAGGCCGTCGGCCGCGAGTTGGGTAAGGGTACACATGTGGCCGTCTACCGTAACTACGGCACGGCGCAGATACATCGCGGTGACTTAGAGTTGGAGTTTGTCGGGGCGCGCCGCGAGTCATATCGCCGCGAGTCGCGCAACCCTATCGTCGAGGACGGCACATTGGAGGACGACATAGCGCGCCGCGATTTCACCATCAATGCCATGGCCATCTCGGTCAATGCCTCCGACTTCGGCGAACTCATCGACTTCTATGACGGCATGGGCGACATCGAGCGGCGCATCATACGCACTCCGCTTGACCCCGACATCACCTTCAGTGACGACCCGCTACGCATGCTGCGTGCCATCCGCTTCGCCACGCAGCTTGATTTTGAGATTTATCCCGAGACTTTCGAGGCCATACGCCGCAATGCCGCCCGCATCGAGATAATCACGGCCGAGCGCATCAAAGACGAGCTGTCAAAAATCATGCGCGCGCCGCGTCCGTCGATAGGCTGGGACTTGCTGCTGCGCACCGGGTTGCTCAAGATAATCCTGCCCGAACTTGCTGCTTTGCGAGGGGTGGAGATAGTCAACGGCCGCGGTCACAAGGATAATTTCTATCACACGCTCGGGGTGTTAGACAATGTGGCTGCTGTTTCTGACAACGAATGGTTGCGCTGGGCTGCACTGTTCCATGACATAGCCAAGCCTGTCACCAAGCGCTACGACGAGTCGACGGGCTGGACGTTCCACAATCACAACCTGATCGGCTCGAAGATGATACCTCGCATCTTCAAGCGTTTGCGCATGCCTCTCGGGGCCGAGATGCGTTATGTCCGCAAGCTTGTCGACCTGCACATGCGTCCGATAGCGCTTGTCGAGGACGAGGTGACAGACAGCGCTGTGCGCCGTCTGATGAATTATGCCGAGGAAGACCTCGACGACCTGATGACACTCGCCCGCGCCGACATCACAAGCAAAAACGAGGAGAAAAAACAGCGCTTCCTCGACAACTTTGACATCGTCGAGCAGAAATTCTCCGAAATCAGAGTCAAGGATGCCGAACGTGCGCGCCGCAATCCCGTCGACGGTAACGAAATTATGCGTATCTTTGGCATCGGGCAGTGTCCGACCGTCGGTTTCTTTTCGTCGAATCTCAAACAGGCCATCAAGGACTGTGAAATAGAGGACACACGAGAGGCGGCGTTGCGCTATCTGCTTGATCTCGCGGCCAAAAACGATATTCCTGTCGCCGAATATCCCGAGGAACTCAACGCCGCGAACGATACAAACGCATAGAAACATATACAAGCTTATACAAACATATACAAATGTATTACGTCACCAAACGACTCGAAATATCGGCGGCACACCGTCTGACACTTGACTATGAGAGCAAATGCACGACGCTCCACGGCCACAACTGGATAGTAACCGTCCACTGTCGCGCCAAGGAGTTGAACGCCAACGGTATGGTCACCGACTTCACCGACATCAAGCGTCAGGTCTTGGACCGCCTCGACCACCGCTGTCTCAACGACGTGGTCGACTTCAACCCGACGGCCGAGAACTTGGCGCGTTGGATCTGCGATATGGTCGAAAACTGTTATCGCGTTGACATACAGGAAAGTGAGGGTAACACTGCCTCTTATGAAAAGGACATATAAAGTAAACGAGATATTTTACTCGCTGCAGGGCGAGGGCTATTTCACGGGCACGGCGGTCGTGTTTCTGCGTTTCAGCGGCTGCAACCGTCACTGTGACTTTTGTGACACGGCCCATCAGAGCGGCCGCGACATGGACGCCGACGAGATAGTCGCCGCTGTCAGTGCCTACGCCTCACGCCATCTTGTTATCACCGGCGGCGAGCCTACACTGCAGTTAGACAGCGACTTGCTGCGCAAACTCAAGTTGGCCGGCTTTTTCGTGCAGATTGAGACCAACGGGTCGCTTCCAGTGCCGCCCGAGGTGGACTGGGTGACCTGCTCGCCCAAAGACGCCCCGTGGGGCATAGACCGCATCGACGAGCTCAAAATCGTCTATCAGGGACAGGACGTCGAGGCTGTGGCCGCGCTGCTGCCGGCGACTCGCCATTATCTGCAGCCCTGCTCGGGCCTGAACATAGCCGAAACCGTGGCCTATATCCTCGCGCATCCGCGCTGGCGCTTATCATTGCAGACTCACAAACTGATTGATATACAATGATTAAACAGCTGTATCTGTTTTTCATAGCCGTGCTCGCGGCCACAGTCATGCAGGCGCAGCCTTCATTGCGTCCGGCTGAGGCTGTACCTCCGATGATAGCCGGAGATACGACGGTAAGTTTTGTCAATTTCTACCCCGGCTCTGAGATTTATGAGCTTGAGGGTCACTCGGCCCTGCGCGTGACCATGCCCGAGGGCGATTTTGCAATCAGTTACGGCACTTATGACTTCGACCAACCCAATTTCGTATATCGCTTTGTAAAAGGTGAGACCGACTACTGGGTGACGGCCATGCCGTGGCAGTATATGATGTCGCATTATCTGCGCGATGGACGCCGCATTGTCGAGCATCGCTTGGATATGACGCCCGAGGCCAAGCGCCGCCTTGTGGCTCTTATCGGTGAGAATCTGCGTGAAGAAAACCGTACATATCGTTACAATTACGTTCTCGACAACTGTGCGACGCGCCCGCTGTGCATCGTGGAACGCGCGCTCGGTGACAGCATCATTCTCGGCGAGCCTACGGCTGATGTGGCCCGGTTAGGCACATTCCGCGACATCATGCGCCGCTACCACCGCAACTATCCGTGGTACCAGTTCGGTATCGACCTCGCGCTCGGCTCAGGCATAGACCGCCCGATTGACAACCGCATGAAAGCTTTCGCGCCTGTGGTGCTTGACGCTCAGCTCTCGGGAGCCACGTGCGGCGGTAAAACTTTGGTCAAGTCTGTCGCCGTGCTCAACAACACGGGCGACGATGCGGCTATAGAACACCCGACGCCTTGGCCGCTGACGCCTATGGCCGTTTCGGTTTTCCTGCTGATATTCGTCATCGTGATGACAGTCAGGGATATACGACGCGGACGCGTGACACGCTGGCTTGACGCTGTGCTGTTCGGCGTCTTCGGTCTGACCGGTCTGCTGCTGACATTCCTGATTTTTGTGTCAGTCCACGAGGCCACGTCGCCCAACTGGCTCTACCTCTGGCTCAATCCGCTGTGTCTAATCCCGACGATTTTTATTTGGTTAAAAAAGTGCAAGACAGTCGTATTGTCGTATCAAATTGTTAACTTTGTGGCAATAGTGTGTCTCGCAGTCATCTGGCCGATGACACATCAGTCGGGCAATGCTGCCTTTGTGCCTCTGGCGCTCTGTGACCTCATTCGTTCTGCTAACTATATCTATCTGATTATCAGGGAAAAGAATAAGAAGTAAAAATGTCGCTGACTAATAAGTCTGTTTCATCACGTCTGATGCTTGTGCTGCTCGCCTCGATGGTCGGCATGACTATGCCTGCCGCCGAGTCAAAGTCGCGTCCGCAGCTTGTCGTCGGCATCATGGTTGACGGACTCGAGCGCGACTATATCGACCTGCTTCGCGACTATTTCGGCGAGGGCGGTTTCCGCCGTCTGTTGCGCGACGGTGTGATGATAGCCAACACAGACTACGGCACACCTCTTGACGCCACGGCCGCCACTGCCATGCTGATGACCGGCGCATCGCCGTCAGTCAACGGCATTTCCGAGTCTTTTACATATGATGTAGCCGGGCGTCGCAGCACCCCGGTATTGTTAGATAATACAAGCATCGGTAATTTCACCAACGAGACCTACTCGCCTCGCAATCTGATGACATCCACTCTCGCTGACGAAGTGCGCATAGCCGGCGGCGGTGTCACACAGGTCTATGCCGTCGCACCCGACCCGCAGGTTGCCATTGCGCTCGGAGGCCATGCGGCCAACTGCGCCATGTGGATTTCGGATGCCAACGGCAACTGGGCCACGACGACGTTCTATAAGGACGTACCCGCCGTCGTCACAGGCCGTAACCGCCTGACGCCGCTTGCATCGCGTCTCGACACGCTGAGCTGGACGCCCGTGATGAAGCCGGCCGATTATCCCAATCTGCCCGACCATCTCAAGCACTATCCATTCCGTTACGTCTTTCCGCGCGGAGCGCAGCGATATGAAATATTCAAGAACGCCGCTCCTGTCAATGCCGAGGTAACATCTGTCGCTACCGACATCATCGACAATCTTAAGTTAGGTACACACGACGGCGTCGACATGGTCAACGTGGCCTATACACTCAGACCCTACGGCTACTCCAAAAATCCCGACACGCGCTTTGAGCTCATGGACAGCTATCTGCGCTTGGACCGCGAGTTGGAGAAGCTTTTCAATACAGTCGACCGCTCGACCGCAGGCGGCAATGCGGTGATATTCCTCGCCGCGACACCTCCCGGCTCGACCTCGCGACGCGACGACGAACAGTGGAACATCCCTTACGGAGAGTTCTCGACTCGCAAGGCGGGCTCCCTGCTCAATATGTACCTTATGGCCGTCTATGGCGACGGCGAATGGGTCAGCGGCTATCACAAAGGCCGTTTCTTCCTCAATGACGCCCTTATCAAGCAGAAAAACCTTGACCCCAAGACAGTGCGTACGGCCGCGGCATCCTTTCTCGCCCGCATGAGCGGCATCAAGGACGTTTATACGATAGACCAGATTTTCGAGGGCGACGCCGGACCCAACTCCGAGGCCCTCAAACGCAATATCAGCCTCTCGACCGCCGGCGACCTCGTGATGAGCGTGCTGCCCGGCTGGGAAGTCGTCGACGACTACCACAGCGAGGCTAACCCCAAGCGTGTGAGCCGAGTGCACCGCATCGCTGCCTCCACAGCTCCGGCATTTATACTTGCGCCGGATGTAAAGCCTCAGAAAATACACACGCCTGTCGATGTGCGCGTCATCGCTCCGACAGTTGCGCGCCTGCTGCGCATACGTTCGCCTAACGGTGCATCGCTCCCGGCACTCGAGCTCGACTGAGACACGAGGCCGGTGATGTTTATGCGTCTGTGTGGCGGCTATGTCAACCGACTGCAGGACGCATGCACCCGTGACAATTTCCTATTTCATGCAAAAAATAAAACTATCATAGACTATGTCATTTGTAAATGTATTAAGCAAATTATTCGGCAACAAGTCGCAGCGCGACCTCAAGGCCATACGCCCCATTGTCGACAAAATCAAGGCTATCGGTCCCGAGCTTGAGCCGCTGAGCAACGACGAGCTCCGAGGCCGCATAGACGCCGTGCGTGCCGATATCGACGCGGCCGTCGCCCCTGACCGCAACGCCATCGAGGAGCTGCGCTCGACGGTCGAGACCCTGCCGTTCGACGAGCGTCAGCCCGTCTGGGACAAGATTGACAAACACGAGAAAGATATACTCGACATCATCGAGAACAAACTCAACGAGCATCTGCCCGAAGTTTTCGCCGTAATGCGCGAGACAGCCGCCCGTTTTGCTCACAACGAGACCATAGAGGTCACAGCCACCGACCTCGACCGCGAGCTTGCAGGTCAGGGACGCGACTTCGTCAGCATCGAGGGCGACAAGGCTATCTGGAAAAATCACTGGGTTGCCGGTGGCAATGAAATCACATGGGACATGGTGCACTATGACGTGCAGCTCATCGGTGGTATCGTGCTCCATCAGGGCAAAATCGCCGAGATGGCTACCGGCGAGGGCAAGACCCTCGTGGCCACGCTCCCCGTCTTCCTGCGTTCGCTGTCAAAGCGCGGCGTGCATGTGGTGACCGTCAACGATTACCTGTCAAAGCGTGACTCGGAGTGGATGGGTCCGCTCTACATGTTCCACGGCTCTACGGTCGACTGCATAGACAAACACCAACCCAATACGCCCGAGCGCCGCGCCGCATACGAGTGCGACATTACGTTCGGCACAAACAATGAGTTCGGTTTCGACTACCTGCGCGACAATATGGCCATGGCGCCTCAGGACATGGTGCAGCGCAAGCACTACTATGCCATCGTCGACGAGGTCGACTCCGTGCTCATCGATGATGCCCGTACGCCTCTTATCATTTCGGGACCGGTGCCCAAGGGCGACGACCAGTATTTCGACGAATACAAGCAGAACGTGCAGAAAGTCGTCGAGGCCCAGCGCCGTCTCGTCACGTCGATTCTCACTGAGGCCAAGGCAAAGCTCGCCTCTGACGACAAGGACGTCAAGAAAGAGGGTGCGCTGCTGCTTTTCCGCGCCTACAAGGGTCTGCCCAAAAACGGCGCTCTCATCAAGTTCCTCAGCCAAGAGGGCATGAAGAGTACGCTGCTTGACACCGAAGCTTACTACATGCAGGACAACAACCGCGAGATGCCGACGGTCACCAATCCGCTCTACTTTGTCATCGACGAGAAAAACCGCTCGGTCGAGCTGACAGACAAGGGTATCGACGAGCTGACCGGCAAGACCGATGACCCCGACTTCTTCGTGCTGCCCGACATCGCCTCGCAGCTGTCTGAGGTCGAGTCTATCGCCGATCCGGCCGAGCGTCAGGCACGTAAGGACGAGCTGATGCAGAACTATGCCGTCAAGGCCGAGCGCGTGCACACCGTCACACAGTTGCTCAAGGCCTATACGCTCTTTGAGAAAGATATAGAGTATGTCATCGACGACAACAAAATCAAGATTGTCGACGAGCAGACAGGCCGTATCATGGAGGGACGCCGTTACAGTGACGGTCTGCATCAGGCCATCGAGGCCAAGGAGGGTGTCAAGGTCGAGGCCGCAACCCAGACTTTCGCCACCATCACGCTGCAGAATTACTTCCGCATGTATCACAAGCTTGCGGGTATGACCGGTACGGCCGAGACAGAGGCCGGCGAGCTCTGGGATATCTACAAACTTGATGTGGTGACCATCCCGACCAACCGCCCGGTGGCACGTATAGACATGAACGACCGTGTCTACAAGACCAAGAAAGAGAAATATGCCGCCGTAATCGACGAAATCGTCAAGATGCGCGATGCCGGACGCCCGGTGCTCGTGGGCACGACATCGGTCGAGATATCGGAGCTGCTAAAACGCATGCTCGACATGCGCAAGATAGAATGTCAGGTGCTCAACGCCAAGCTGCACCAGCGCGAGGCACAGGTTGTGGCTCAGGCCGGTCAGAAGGGCGTCGTGACCATCGCCACCAACATGGCGGGCCGCGGTACCGACATCAAACTGACCCCCGAGGTCAAAGAGGCCGGCGGTCTGGCAATCATCGGCACCGAGCGCCACGAGTCACGCCGCGTCGACCGTCAGTTGCGCGGTCGTGCCGGCCGTCAGGGCGACCCGGGTTCGTCAATCTTCTTCGTATCGTTTGAGGACCAGCTGATGCGACTCTTTGCCACTGACTCGATGATGAAGTGGCTCGACCGTTTCGGTCTGCAGGAGGGTGAACCCATCGAGCACAAGATGGTTACCAATGCCATCGAGAAGGCTCAGAAACGTGTCGAAGAAAATAACTTCGGCATACGCAAGCGTCTGCTCGAGTATGACGACGTGATGAACAAGCAGCGTACATATATTTATAACCGTCGTCATCACGCCCTCCTCGGCGAGCGCATCGGCATCGATATCGCCAACATGCTTTATGACTGCGTGGAGAATATTGTCACCACTTATGACCAGCCGCAGGATTATGCAGACCTGTGCCTCGAGTTATACAAGGTGCTCACAATCGAAGCTCCGTTCACCGAGGACGAGTGGCGCAGTCTCGACCGCGAGGACCGCATAGAGCGTGTGCGCGACGCCGCCATGGAGGCCATGACGCGTCGCAACGACCGCATACGCGAGATTGCGATGCCGGTCATCTCAAATCTCTTGGAGAACTCTGACTACCGCGGCAAGATTATCGTGCCCATCACCGACGGCAAGCGAGTGTTCAACCTGCGTGTCGACTTGCAGGAGGCGTTTGACACAGAGTGCCGCTCTATAGTCAAGGAGTGGCAGAAAGGTCTGCTGCTCGTAACCATCGACGAGCTCTGGAAGGAACATCTGCGCGAGCTTGACCAGCTGCGCCAGTCAGTGCAGAATGCGTCTTACGAGCAGAAAGACCCGCTGGTAATCTATAAGGTCGAGTCGTTCCACTTGTTTGAGGGCATGCTCAATCAGCTTAATGTTAAGGCTATGACGGCTCTTATGCGCGCGCAGATACCCGTGCGTCCGCCGCGCGAGGAGGCTCCGGCTGCCGAGGGTGAGGAGCCCAAGCCGCAGTCCCGTCAGCCCGAGGTCAAGCAGGCCGCTCCCGAGATGCCGCGCCGCTATGACAATTACCGCACCTCGCGTCCGGGTCTGCCCGGCGAGGAGGAGCAGCGCCGTGTTGCGTCGGCCCGTCAGGGTGAGCCTCAGCGCGTGATGCCTGTCAAGGCCGCACCCAAAATCGGCCGTAATGACCCGTGCCCCTGCGGCTCGGGCAAGAAGTACAAGAATTGCCACGGTCGCGGTCTCTGACCCAAGCCCGACATAAACATATGCTGCGGAGCTGCGCTTTCGGGCGCGGCTCCGGCTGTTTAATTGCGATTACTTCTCGCGAAGCCCCTCGGAGCGGACGCCACGGCTAATGTGAAAAAATGTAAGCGAGGCATAAGAAATTTGGGCAATAAGGAAATTATTATTGAATAATTTTCTAAATTTGCGGTCTGAATGGCAGTTAAGCCTGTCATTTAGTAAATACACAGACCAATCTTACATATAAAAATGAAGCTATTACAGGCTAAACTTGCAAAGTACACGACTCCTCAAGAAGCTAAAGCTGCCGGCATTTATCCCTATTTCAGAGAAATAGCCTCAGAGCAGGACACCGAGGTGCTCATCAATGGCAAAAAGGTGCTCATGTTCGGCTCAAACTGTTATTCGGGTCTTGTAAATGACCCCCGTATCAAAGAGGCGGCCATAGAGGCTACACGAAAATACGGCACGGGCTGTGCCGGCTCGCCCTTCCTTAACGGCACGCTTGACCTCCACAAACAGTTGGAGCGCGCTATCGCCGAATATATCGGCAAGGAAGATGTGATGATTTATTCGACCGGCTTCGGTGTCAATCTCGGTGTCGTATCGACGTTGACAGGTCGCGAGGACTATATACTTTGGGACGAACAGGACCACGCCTCAATCATCGAAGGACGCCGTCTGTCGTTCTCTCAGCAGCTTAAATACAAGCACAACGACATGGAGTCGCTCGAGAAGCAGCTTCAGAAATGTGCTCCCGACAAAGTCAAACTGATTGTGACCGACGGTGTGTTCTCTATGGAGGGCGATGTGGCCAATCTGCCCAAAATCGTCGAGTTGGCAAAGAAATATGATGCCTCAGTGATGGTCGACGAGGCTCACGGCATCGGTGTCTTCGGCGAAGGCGGCCGCGGCACCTGTAATCACTTCGGCGTTACAAAGGATGTCGACTTGATTATGGGTACATTCTCCAAGTCGTTTGCATCGCTTGGCGGTTTCATTGCTACCGACAAGGAAATCACCAATTTCCTGCGTCACCATTCACGCTCATATATCTTCACTGCCAGCATTACGCCGGCCTCGACGGCTGCCGCCCTCAAGGCTCTCGAAATCATGGTCGTCGAGCCCGAGCGTCAGGAACATCTGTGGGAGATAACCAAATATGCTCTCGAGGGCTTCCGCAATATGGGCTGTGAGATTGGTCATACATCTACGCCAATTATCCCTCTCTATATCCGCGATAACTTCAAGACCTTTGCCATCACACGCGACCTGCTCAACGAGGGCATCTTCGTCAACCCCGTCGTTTCGCCGGCCGTAGCTCCGCAGGACACTCTGATTCGTTTCAGCCTCATGGCTACACACACCAAAGATCAGGTGACCTTCGCGTTAGACAAGATTCGCAAAGTATTTAAAGCTCATAATCTTATCCCTTAAACATAGGGACTTGATAAATGTGTGTAAAGGGGGCGCGTCGGATGATGCGCCCCTTGGTTTGTCTATATGGGAGGGGTGGAGCGGCGTCAAGTTATAGCGGCCAAATCATACTTGCCAAAGGCAAGTCCCTACATATTAGGGTGGTCGTAGCGGCGCATGAAGGCAGCCATCATGACTATGCCGGCTACGGCGAAGACGGCGCCGACGGTGGCCGAGAATCTGACGCCCCAGCCGGCCTCGATGGGGAGGCCTCCGCAGTAAGCGCCGACGGCGTTGCCGAGGTTGAAGGCTATCTGTATCATGGCTCCGCCCATCAACTGGTTGCCGGGACTGAAACGTATGAGTAGCAGCTGCATGGGCGGCGATACGGCGAAAAGGGCAAAGGCCGCGAAGCAGATGAGCACGACGTTGAGCCACGCCACGGGCGAGAATAGGGTGATAGCGGCCAAAGCACCG